>CAZOWM010000042.1:0-10738 GCA_964583615.1 uncultured Spirochaetota bacterium
AGGCTCCCGTGTGCTGAGGGTACGGGAGCCTTTTTATGAAAAGAAAAAGGAGGAGTCAAAAAAAGTACGCAATCTTTTTCTTCATCGGGCCACCTTCACGCAGTTTCTGCCGCTGTTTTTCGCCGAATGGAGCGCATTGTCCGCACGTTTGATGAACGAGTGCACGTCCCGGTCGCCGTCCGTGAACTGCGCAACCCCGAGGCTGATGGTGAAGCGTATTTTTTTCTCATTCACGGGTATGGATAAATTGGCCACTGCTTGTCGGAGGCGGTCTGCAGTCAGCGTAGCCATTCGGAGGTCGCTTTTGATGAGCGTGATTCCGAACTCCTCTCCACCGAGGCGGCCCATGATGTCGTGATCCCTGAGGAGTTTTTTCAACAACTCGCTGAAGCTCTTCAGTACTATGTCGCCCGTGTGATGGCCCCAGGTGTCGTTGAGGCGCTTGAGGTGGTCGATGTCCGCCATGATGAGGGAGAGCGGGAGGCCGTGCCTTCGCGCGCGGTTTATTTCCTTGCCGGTGAGCTCCAGGTACCACCTGCGGTTGTAGATACCGGTGAGGGAGTCGGTTGTGGCCATGATTTGCAGCTTGTTTTCCATCTTCTTTTGTTTTGTGAGGTCTTCAAAGATGAGAGCAGTCCCGCTGAACCTGTTTTCCGCATCGACCATTTTCTTCAGTACGATTGAAAAATAGCGGACACCCTCTGAGGTGAGTATCTCCTTTTCGAGTCTTTGTTCTGTGCTGTCGGAGCGCACGAAGTCTCCGACCTCGTCGTTGATCCAGGGAATGATGACCTCTGTTTTGTCTCCATAGTATGAGCTCCCAGGGACATACGCGATTTCGATGAGCCGTCCGGCAGCTTTGTTTAGGCTCTCGGCCCTGTTTTCTCTGTTGAGAATGATTACAGGGGTGTAGAGGCTCTCAAAGATCGTGAGATAATTGTTTTTTTCGTGCGTCATGGTCTGGTTCGACTGCTGAAGCTCCACGAGTTTTTCAATGTCCTTGAGCCCGGTCCACTCGGTGCAGAACCCGATCTCGATCCTGTCGAAGCACCGCTCGATGAAAAGGCTGCTCTTTTCTTTTTCCTTTGATTTGAGGTTCGACCCGTCAATGAGATCGAGATAGCTCTGCTTGTAGTACTTCATGATTCCGAGATACATGGGGAGGGAAACTCCACGTTTCCTTTGTCTCTGAGCCTCGAGGATTGCGAATCGTGCGATGGGGTCGTTTCTGTAGTTTTCATCCGGATTGAGTTCCGGGACATCGTGAAAAAAGTTCAAAGCCCTTATGAGTGTCTCGGAGAGGCCCGCGATTGAGTTTCGCCACGCCTCCTCCAGAGTGGAGGTGTACTTCACGTATTCGAATTTGTTTGCGTACTCGAGAATGCGTCCAACGAGCCACTCGGTGTTGTTCAGAATGAGGATCTTGAGTGCTTCTACTGAAAAAGCCGACTCTTTTTTCACCTTTGTACCAACCATGTGCAATCCGCTGTGGAAAATATGTCTCCTTATTTAAGAGTATACGAGATGTTATGTACATATCAAATTTTTTTCCAGCACCTTTTTTTTAAAAATTCCCCGCAGAAAAAAGACAGCGCTAGTTTTTATCAGAGAGGAGCACTTCGTCTGTTTCAAAGGTCTTGTGGCGGATTTCGTGGAATTTCTTCACGAGCTTGTCAACGGTGAGGGTTTTTTTCTCGTCTCCCTCCACATCGAAGATGATTTCCCCTTTGTCCATCATGAGCAACCTGTTTCCGTACGCGATTGCCTGGCTCATGTTGTGGGTGATCATTACGGTGGTGAGGTGGTACTCCTTGATGAACCGGGTGGTGAGGTCAAGCACGAGCTGGGCGTTTTTGGGGTCAAGGGCGGCGGTGTGCTCGTCGAGGAGAATAAGCTCCGGCTTCGATAGCACCATCATGAGCAGGGTGAGCGCCTGCCGCTGCCCGCCGGAGAGAAGCATGACGTTTTCCTTCATACGGTCCTCGAGGTCCATGTCGAGCTGGAGGAGCTGCCTGCGAAAGTACTCCCGCATCCTGTGATTCAGGCTGATTCTGAGACCTTTGAACCCCTTCTTGTAGCAGATCATCATGTTGTCTTCGAGCGTCATGTTTGACGCTGTGCCCAGGAGAGGGTCCTGAAAAATTCGTCCGATATACTTTGCCCGCCTGAACTCGGGATGGCGAGTGACATTCTGGTTGCGCACAAAGATCTTTCCCTCGGTGGGAGGGTAGGTTCCTGAGATGAGGTTGAACAGTGTTGTTTTCCCCGCACCGTTGCTTCCGATGATGGTGATGTAATCGCCGTCCCGCACATGAAGGTTGATGTTTTTCAGAGCGAGGGTTTCGTTCGGGGTTCCTTCGTTGAATATTTTTGAAACGTTTTTCAGCCGTATCATTGAATTGTCCGCTTCTTCATTCTGATATTTCTGAATTTGGTCATGACCAGAGAAAGGATGATAAGTATACCGGTGATGAGCTTCAGGTCGTTCGGTGTCATGTTTATGTAGTATCCGTAGTAGCGCCCGGCATACATGATCCCCTTGAAGAGTATTGAGCCGAGTATCGCGCGGATTGCAAGCAGCCCGATGAGGTTGCTTCTGATGAGAAACTCTCCGATCATGACCGATGCGAGCCCGGAGATGATGATCCCCTGTCCGAGGCTTACATCCGCAAATCCCTGATACTGCGCAGTGAAGGCTCCTGAGATCGCAACGAGCCCGTTTGCGATTCCCACACCGATGATCTTGAGGATCTCCGGGTTCACTCCCTGGGTAACGACCATCTGTTCATTGTTTCCAAGCGCGCCGAGCGTCAGCCCGAGATCCGTATGAAAGAACAGGATGAACAGGCCGAGGATGATCCCGACCACAATGAGAAAGAAGATGAGTACCGCAATTTCATCCGGGACAAACCTTTCCATCAAAAAGGTCATCCTTGTGAGAATCGTTTCCTGTTTGAGAAGAGGGAGGTTCGCCCTGTTTCCAAGCACCCGGATGTTGATCGAGTAGAGCATTGTCATGGTAAGGATCCCCGCAAGAAGGCTGGGAACCTTGAGCTTGTTGTGGATAAGCGCGGTGACCGCCCCAGAGAGAAGCCCGCCTCCGAGGGCGACAAAGAGGGCAAGCCACATATTTACCCCATTTGTAATGAGAATCGCCATGATCGCAGCGCCGAGAGGAAATGAGCCGTCAACGGTCAGGTCGGGAAAGTCGAGAATCCTGAAGGTGATGAATACTCCCAGGACCATTATTCCGTATATGAGCCCTTCGACGAGTATGCCTTCTATCATTTTGAACCTTTCCCCACGGAGGCGGTCACATTACGGGGTGTTGCGGCCACGAGTAAATGGCCGGCTGTATCCGTATCCATCACCCCGCATGTGGACGATGCGGAGTGATGGGCTGGCTATTTAACGGGTTCTAAGCTCTCCGTTTTCGACAATCTTGCTCGCGTTGTCGATGATGTCCTGCGGGAACTCGAGTCCAAGCTCCTGCGCGACATCGAGATTGATCAAGAGATCGATATCAGAGGGATCTGTCATGAAGCGGGTCGGAATATCTTCAGGCTGTGCGCCCTCGAGGATTTCAGCAACGAGCCTGCCGGTGGCCCTTCCCATTTTGTAGTAGTCGAAACCCCACGCTGCGAGGACATCGAAGGTTTCTGCTGAGCTGGGATCAGCGGACATAACCGGAACGCCGTTCTCCATTGCAACTTCAGTGAGGGCGGCGAGCGCTGACACCACTGTGTTGTCGGTGCTCACATAGAGCCCGTCGACTCTGTTGATGATTGACTGCGTGGCCTGTTTCACCTCTGCAGAGTTGCTGATGGTCGACTCAATAAATTCGATTCCCAGGTCTTCACAGGCTTCCCGTGCCATTTCTGCAAGCCTTACCGCATTCGCTTCGCTGCTTGTGTACACATGACCGAGCCGCCTTATCTTTTTTACCCTGTTGAGAAGCTCGATTTGCTCCCGTACAGGGGTCATATCGGAAACACCGGTGACGTTTTTTCCTCCCCTGTCAAAGGAATCGACCAGCCCCGCGTCGACCGGATCGGTCACCGCGGAATAGATAACCACGATTTCGTCGAGCACATTTGCTAGCGCCTGCGCTGTCGGAGTTGCAATTCCAACAGCAACAGCCACCCCCTCGGACTTGAATTTGTTTGCGATTGACGCTGCCGTGCTCACCTCGCCGTTTGCATTCTGAAGGTCGTACTCGAGGTCATAGCCCAGGTCTGCAAGCTCATCCTGAATTCCCTGTTCCACCGCATCAAGCGCCGGATGGGCGACGATTTTGGAGATGCCGATCACGTCTTTTTTTACTTCCTGTTTCCCTCCGCTCGCATAAACTGCGCTCAAGGATACGAAGAGTATCATGACCGTTATGAGCAGTACTATTTTTCTCATGCCATACTCCTTTTTTCGATGTTTTACCAGTATATTCGGTAATTGTAATAGAATAATTTTTACTCACACAAATGTCAATTCATTTCATGTTGTCAAAGATTGAGAGGGAACGCGAAATAAATATACGAGAAGGTCCGCTGTCAGCCCGTCACTTTGTCGATCTCTCTTCGGCAGACCTTGACCCAGCTACGCACGTTGTAAGGTGAAGATTCTTGCATCAGTATATCAAGCTGGTGGTGGTGCCGCCGTCCATAACGAAGTTCTCTCCGGTGACGAGATCTGAGGCGTCGCTTGCGAGGTAGAGCACAGCGATGGCCACCTCCTCCGGGAACCCTAGCCGCCCAAGCGGTATCTGCCGCTTTAAAGCCTCTCCCTTCTCACCGCTCCACACCTGTTTGGCTATCTCGGTCAGAAAGGCTGTGGGAGATACGGCGTTAACATTGATGTTGTACTTGCCCCACTCAAGGGAGAGCACCTTGGTCATTCCGATGAGGGCCGCTTTACTCGAGCAGTAGGCGATGTGCTGATCGATCCCCACGACACCGGCCTGGGAGGCGATGTTGATGATCTTTCCCTTCTTTTGCTTGATCATCTTTCTGCCGACCAGCTGGGATAAAAGGAAAGGGGCTTTCAGGTTTATCTCAATCTGTGCGTCCCAGTCTTCTTCTGACATGTCCTCGGCATTATCCAGGATGACGATGCCTGCGTTGTTGACCAGGATGTCGATCTTACCGAATTCCCCGATACCTTCTTCGACTGCATTCTTGATGTCCGCAGTTTTTCTGAGATTGGCTACTACCGGAAAACCTTTTCTGCCGTACTGGGAAAGTGAAGAGGCCACCTCTTTTACTTTATCCTTAACGTCCACCAGTATGACGTCAGCGCCCTTCATTGCGAATAAATGTGATATGGCTTCTCCCAGGCCCTGCGCCGCACCGGTGACAAGAGCAACACGGCCCTTCAGGGTGAAGTCGAGATTATAGTTGGAAAAATCCATGAAACCCTCCTTGTGATGTCAATTTAAGTGGTATGCCGTTAAATGTGACAGTACTCTGATCGCAAAAACTCTGTGAGATCTATTTTCCTTTATGTATCACCATTTGTCAATTTTTAATTGGGTGGCGATGTTTCAGCAGAACCCCAGTATCTGCGCGGTCCTGGTCACAGTGCATCATGTGTTGTCCATTACTCTACCAGCATCTCATGTGCTTTTGGTTTTGAAATCTCCCGCAGTCTATGATAGGTTATATTCATTGCCTGTTCCTTTTCCACAACGGGAATGATTTGATTTGCCTATAGCATTTTATTCTACTTTTATTTTGTGTTACAGTATTAAAACCCAAACCGAAATGGGTTAAAGGAGGTAAGCGTGCCCATTACAGATGATGTTCACCCGCTGTTCGAGGAAACCTTAGATCTGATCGACAGCACTGAGAACAGACGAAGAGAGAGAATGTGGCCCCCGAACTTTAAACCGTCGGCTTACGAGCCGGGGCTTATCCCGCCCCTGGCACCGTGGAGGAGGGATGAGAAGCGGCCACCCCTGACCGCCGATTGGGACCGGATGCAGTGGTCTAGGATGCTTGGCTTCGATATCCAGCGCTACTACACCGACCCGCTTTACTATCTGCGCTGGACGCTGGAGATCAATCTGTACAGGTTTAAACACTTTCCAGACGATACACCACTCACACGCTCGGTTCCTATCTTCCTGAGCGTGGCCATGGAGCCTAACTTCTTCGGCGTTCCCATCCTTTACTCCGACCAGCACGAGCCGCTGTTTACCAGCGAAGGGGCTGTGGTCAGGGAGAGGGGAGACCTCGGAAAGCTCCGTGTGCCAGATTTTCAGCAGTGCGGGCTCATGCCCCTGGCACGCCGGTTTTATGACACCATCAGGGAGACTGCTCCGGATGAGTTAATGATCGAGTTCCCGGTTTGGTTACGCGGGCCCTTCGGAGTAGCATGCGGAATCCGGGGTATGCAGGCGCTCCTCGTTGACATGATCGACGATCCGCCCCTCGTGCACGAACTGTTGGCCCTCACTGTGGAGTCACGAAAAGAATTCACTGGAGTGAGGCGCGGGATCATGGGCAACAAAGAGTTCTATCATGAAAGTGCGGAAAACTCCATGGCTAACGACGAGGTAAGTATTCCAATCGTGTCTCCGGCTTTGTGCAACGAGTTCATCTTCCCCTACGAACAGCAGCTCGAGGAATTTTACGGGGGTATCCACTGGTGGCACAGCTGCGGGAACAAGACACCCCTGGTCCCGTCAATAAAAGAGGCTTTTAACAGCGTGGAGTTCGTCGATTTTGCATTGTGGGCCGATGACCTGCTGGAGGCGGTCCGTCTGCTTAACGATAGTATACCTTTTCATGTGCGGCCACACGCCCGAGATATCTGCGAGCGTAGTGAGGAGGTTACTCGAAACAGCATCGAAGGGATCTTTAGCATCTGCAGGGGGATGAACTTTGCGTTACGGGTAGATGGTTTTCAGCCGGAGCGTCCAACTCTGGACCACGTGGCGATCATGCAGCGATACCTGCGCCTGGCCCGCAGTGTGGGTGAGGCGCACCAGGAGCTGTGGAGTACCCGGTGAATCATTATTTAGGCTTGTAAATCTTCACCGCGTTTTGGCGCATCACCTTCTGCCAGAACACTTTTGTCTCGTCGGTATTGAGGCAACTGATTTTTAGAGTGAATGTCGAATTTCATATATCAGTCTGAAAATGTAACATTCACGCATACATTGCACGGCAATTTTGAGAACTTCGGATAAGAGATGTCGGTGGATCCAGTATTTTTAACCAAAATAAATACTTCTCCCAAATATATTGGAAAACTCGAAGTTCGACTTTCTATTTTATCTCATGCAGAGTATGCACGGCGGTGATGGAAATGAGAAGCTGCCAGACCAGGTCTACCAGCATATTGGAGGGTTCTCACTCAATCTGCAGAAAGGTCGGGTCTGAGTGCAACCTTGATTACCTCGCCCCTGTCCATGCGTCCCAACGCTTCCACGGCCTGTTCCAGAGGCATCTCGTCTGAGATAAGTGACTCGGTGTCCACTATCCCCGACACAATAAGCTCGTAGGCTCGCTGTACGTCCAGGGGCGTGCCGTGGAATGTGCCGTGAAGAGTGAGCTCTCCGTAGTGGATCAGGCTGGCGTTGAACTCCACCTGGGTGTTTTCCTTGAGACCGCCGAAAAATTCGACTCTCCCCCCATTTCGCACCGATTGTATGGCAGTGTGCCAGGCCTTCAAATCGCCTGCTGATTCTATCGCCACGTCTACCCCGCGCCCTCCGGTGAGCCGACGGATTTCTTCAGAGGTGTCCTCTCCGGCGCTGAGGGTATGTGTCGCCCCAAGCTTCTTGGCAATATTCAATCTGTTGTCGCTCAGATCCACAGCGATGATCTGCACTGCTCCGGACAGACGAGAAAGCTGTATATGCATGAGGCCGATGGGACCGGTACCGATCACCGCGACCCGTTCGCCGTGCTGAATCTGAAGTACACGCTGCCCGTGGACTACGCACATCAGCGGCTCGATGAGGGGTGCCTGCGCATAAGATACGTGGTTCGGTATTGGAAAGGTATTGAGCTCTACGATAGGGCCAGGTACGATATGGTATTCGGCATAGGTGCCGTAATTGAAGATGATACTCTCACACAAATTATGCTGCCCCTGTTTACAGTAGAAGCACCGGTTGCACGGCGCTGAGTTGTGGGCTGTCACCCGCATTCCGGGTTTAAACCTTTTTACCTGCTTTCCCACTCGCACTACGTCACCGCTAAATTCGTGCCCGAACCTGCAGGGGGGTGTGAGCAGGCGGTAGCCCCGCTTAAGTGCTTTCAGATCGGTGCCGCAGGTGGTGGCGGTACGGACCCGCACCAAAATCTCGTCATCAGACGGTTCGGGTATCTGTACTTCCTCGAGCACCAGCTTTCCGGGCCCGTGAAAGATCATTGCCCGCATGCCCTTGTCGCTCATGCTGTTTTTACCCCTTTCAGGGAAAGATTACGTGAAGTACTCCATGCCCCTTTATGCGGGATCTCATGCCATCTGGTAAGACCTCAACCCGGCTTCTACAGCCCAGCCATGTTTCTTAATCAGTGCGTTCTTCAGCATCATGTGTTTTTGCCCCCGGTACACTTTCGCCGAACTGCTGTACTGCCTCACTCAACCGCTGCATCTCCTTTCTGACCGAGGGGAACAGGTCCTTGTACACTTCGAAGAGACGGTTGTAGGCCGGGATGTTCTTCTCATCAGGCCTGAACTTCACCTCGTGGCGGGTCATGTTTTCAGCAGCCTCCTGTATCGAGGAGTACACACCCAAGGCAGTAAACCCAATCATGGCGGCGCCCAGGGCCGAAGATTCTACAGTGCTGGTGGTGATGATGGGAAGTCCCATTACGTCCGAGGTGATCTGGCCCCACAGCGGGCTCTTCGCGCCGCCTCCAACGAAGGTCACGTCAGAGTATTTGGTATCCAGGGCCTCGGCCATTGCCTCCAGGAGCATGCGGTGCTCGAAGGCCACTCCCTCCAGAATGGACCGGTACATGTGCCCAGGGGTATGGACGCCGGACCAACCCAGTGTGATACCGCGGGAGGCGTTGTCCCAGTAGGGTGCCAGGGCACCGAACCAGTAGGGTACGGTCATCAAGCCGTCCGCGCCAGGCGGAATATCGAACACCGCCTTTTCCCAGTACTCCTCGGACCTGCTGCTCGTATCCTTGCTGTAATTGTTTAAAAACCAGCTCACGATGTAGCCGCCTGCCACGTTGGCCTCCATGTGATAGGAACCGGGGATTACCCCCAGCAAGGTCCTGAATGCACGGTTTACCACGTACTCCCTGCTGAACCCTCCCAGCACCGTCCAGGTGCCAATGTAGTAAAATATCCGGTCAGGCTCCGTGGTTCGGGTACCGAGTGCGGCGCAGATACCGTCCCCCGCACCGGTCACAACCGGTAAGCCCTCGGGCAGGCCCGTTTCCCGCGATGCTGATCTGGTAATCTTCCCGATAACCTGCCCCGGCTCGCAAAGGTCCAGAAAATGATCTCGCCTGAGTCCAAGAGCGTGTATGAGTTCCATGGACCATGTTCTGGTTCGGATATCGATGAGCGACATGGGGTCAGCGCTCACATAGGGAGTGATATACTCGCCTATGAGATGTTTGAGCAGGAATCCATGTACGTCAATATACTTGTACACCTTTTTTGCGATCTCAGGTTCGTTTTCCATGATCCAGAGGATTTTATAGAGACTGCACACGTAACTGGGGTACCGCCCGGTGATGCTCATCACCTTGTCGCCGCCAAGCCGTTTAATGACCCGTTCTACCTGTTTTTCGGAACGCATGTCCATGTGGAGAAGGGCTTTGCGCAGCGGAGTGCCGTCTTTGTCTACCGGTACGAAGGTCTCGCGCTGGTGGGTTATAGCCAGGCACTGGATACGTTTGACGTCCGTGTTCTCGAGAGCTTGACTGATTGCCGAGCTGGCTGCCGGCCACCACTCATTTGCGTCCTGCTCAAACCACCCCAGCCTGGGTGTGTCGATGCCGTGTTCGGCACGGCCCTCCGATAGACAATTGCCGCTTTGGTCCCACACAAAGGCCCTGCACGACTGGGTCCCGCTGTCAATACTCATAATAAGGACGGGCTTCGCCATTCACACCTCCCCGGCAACAGGTGAAGATTCACGTGCCGTACACGCACATGTATTTAGGAATACACTCTTTTCGGCTGCGTGAACTCGTCTGTCGGGATCACTGCAGCTCCAGCACATTATTCAGTCAATTGATACGAAAAGTAGCCTTTTTAGCTGATAGGTCTTGACAAACTGTTCAGACAGTATAGCATAGTGTTAAAAATTTGTAAATATTTTGGATCATTTTTGGTACCGGTTGAAGCCTGTGCTCTTAAAGCGTATGGGAGAGGCACAAAGTGCTTGAAAAATAACCGGGTGGATAAAATGAAATCGAAAATTTAATACGTATTTACCGAAGAGGATACCTCATTGATACCGATTGATTTCAGCGGAAAAGTCGTTTTGATCACCGGCGGCGGGCGGGGCATCGGCCGCAGCACGGCGTTGCGGTGCGCGGAAGCCGGAGCCGATGCGGTCATTTTCGACCTGAGGGAGGATGAGTCCCGGGACGCAGTGCAACAGATTGAGTCTACTGGTAAAAAGGCGTCTTTCTACCGCGTTGACATTTCGAGTGAAGCTGAAGTGAATGCCGGAGTCGAAAAAACGCTCAGCGAGTACGGAAGAATCGACTTCTTCGTAAACAGCGCCGCCATAACGTCGAAGCAGCCCTTTCCCCAGCTT
>CAZOWM010000042.1:10838-32124 GCA_964583615.1 uncultured Spirochaetota bacterium
GAGCTGCTGGAAGACATTTACAGCAACGAGCACCTGGAGCTCCTGGCCAATCAGACGCCGCTGAAAAGGCTTTCCACTCCAGAGGAAATCGCAAACGTGGTTTTGTTTCTCTGCTCCGATCTGTCCACCTATCTTACCGGACAGCTGATTCTCGTTGATGGGGGAAGAACCTATTCCTGATTTTAAAAAATGATTGCAAAATTATTTTTACTGTGATAAAAGAGTATAAATAAAAAAAAATAGCGAAAAATATCTGTAAAGGAGAAAGAAAAACAACGAGAAAGGCGGTGATGCATTGATAGAAAAATTTTTTATACAAAAAGAATGGAATTTAAACTTTCACAGAGGGAGGAATCAATGAAAAGAAAAGTTCGTTTCGTCGTTGTCGGCTTGTTCGTTACCGGGTGCCTTTTAGTCGGTGGCCTGGCAATGGCGAGCAAAGAAGAAGAAAAGGAGGAGCAGTATCTGCAGGCGGCACAGGAGATAGCAGCAACGATCGGCACCGATACTGTTCTCACGCAGGATCAGCTGATCGAGGAGCTGGAATGGTTCGCCAAGGCTGCCGCGCCCTACCGGGGCCAGCAGGTCAGGGCTGCCTACGAGTCGGTGCCCCTCACCATGTGGGAAGCAGAGAATATTGGGCCCATGTTCGAGAAGCTCACCGGCATCAAGGCTGCAATCGAGGGGATCGCAGGCGACGAGACCATGCGGAAGATGAGGATGGAGGCGGAGACCAAGCAGGGCTCCTACGACACCATCAACATAGACCAGGACATGGTGGGTTTTTTCACCTATGTTGGAGGTGCAGCGGACCTGACGGAACTTATGGAGGAACACCCGGAGCTCAGCAGCCCCTACCTCGACCTGGATGACTACACCTCCGACAAAATCTGCAGGAACGCGCTGAACGGGCATTTGTTCATTCTGTGTGACTACGAGAAGCCTGTTGGAACGGTATATAGAAAGGACTGGTTTACCGATCCCAAAGAGAAGCAGGCCTTCAAGCAGAAGTACGGCTACGAGCTGAAGACCCCCATGCAGTGGTTCGAGGAAGGTGTGAATTCCGGAAACGTCAAGAAAGACTGGACGTTTCAGAAGAGCCTGGATGTGGCGGAGTTTTTCACCAGGTCCGACAAGAACATGTACGGCACCATCGTGGGTATGAAGCCTGGATGGCATCTGGCCTGGTTTTATAACGACGTGCTGGATCAATGCGCGGGCATTGGCTCAAAAGCAACAGGGCCGCCTCTCAAAACTCTTCCTCCTCACTGCCGTCCCTGGAGCCAGGTGTACGGAGTGAAGTATGCGGAAGACGGCAAGACCATTCTTGGCGCTTCTGTGAGCAGGGGCGGACGGCTCAACAGCCAGAGAGGTATCGATTCCTTCAAATACCTCCACTACGACCTGCCGAAGTATGCTCCAATCCAGAAAGCCCGGGAAAAGGACTCTGTAGAGGCGTATGTGGCCTTCGGCATAGACGGCAACTACGCCTTCAACCTGCAGCATATGTGCTTTTTCCCCACCTACAATGGGGCTGACTCCAAGATAAAAGGCAAGTACGAGGTCGCCCCCGTTCCAGTGGACGAGCGGTACTTTGAGTACGGTATGGTCCGCGGCTACTGGGACGCCGAAGGTTGGGCGATCACCGAAGGCAGCAAGCACAAAGAAGCCACCTGGCTGTTCGCTCAGTTCATGACCTCCAAGTCGGTTTCGGTGTACAAGAACCTGGAGGGTATCATGCCGATCCGCTATTCCACCATCAATTCAAAACAGATGATGGCCCACGACAAGGAGTGGGGCGGGTTCATTTCGCTGCTCCAGAAACCAGAATTCGTGGATTACAACGCGGGCACCGACGAGCTGTGGCCCGGGTTTCCCGACACCAACGAGCCGGTCTCTACGGCAGTTGCCGAGGCCCTTGGTAAGGGTATGAGCCCAAAGGAGATGGCAGATCTGGTCGCCAAACGACTGGATAACTTCCTCCTGGAGAAGGGGTGGATCAAGTAAAGCTATTCGAAAGGCGAGGCCGGGTTCCGGAAAAAAGCCGGCCCGCCTTCTTTTTTCATCCGCCCGTATCGTCAAATCCGGTATTCAGCAGTTTCACGAACCGGGGTGACGGCAGTTGAGAATGGGTTTGGCGATCCTACCGCGGCGGCAACAGAGAAGAGGGAGCGGGTTTCATGACAGACAAGAGACATTTACTGATTTTTCCGGCAATAATTATTCTGCTTTTCAATTCGGTCTTTCCGCTGCTAGTGGTCCTGAACTACTCATTTACAAAGCCCTTTTCGCAAAATCCCACTTTCGTGCAGCTGACGAATTTCATCGACGTGCTCCACTCAGAGGAGTGGTGGGCCGCATTCCGAAGAAACTCGATTTTCACGGGGGTGATACTTGCCATAGAGGTCCCAATTGGTCTGATACTGGCGCTTGTTATCCGGGGCAAAGGAAAGCTGGTCGGCGTGGTATCCACTGTGGTTATCCTCCCCAGCCTGATCCCATGGGTTTCGATCGGGGTGTTGTGGCGGCTGATGACCATGACGGGCGGCCCTATCCCTCTGTTCATGAAAACGCTCGGGGTTGATTATATCCTGATGGAACCTCGATCGGCCTTCTGGACTCTTATCGTGATGGACGCGTGGCATTGGATCTCTCTGGTATTCCTTCTGCTGTCAGCCAGCCTGGTCACCATACCGGACGTGTATTACACTGCGGCCAGGATTGACGGCTCCACAAAGTGGCAGACCTTTCGGTACATCACAATGCCCGGAATCAAACTGTCGCTGATTACCGTGCTGCTGTTACGGATCATCGATTCGTTCAAGATATTCGACGAGAACTTTATCCTTACAGGTGGCGGTCCTGGGAGGGCCACCGAGCTGCTTAGTTTTTTTATAATAAAAAAGGGTATTCGGGAGTGGCTGGGAGGTTTCTCGGCTGCGGCCTCAATGATCTATCTGGTCATTGTCGTCCTGCTTTGCTACCTCCTGATCACCTTCATGACCAAGGGGAAGGGGCTGCTCGAACGATAGTTTTAGCGATTACACCTTTTTAGAGGAGTGGACGAGAGACATGATTACCAAATCGAAGAAAAACCTGGCAAAACAGATCGGGAAGACCATTTTCTACCTGCTGGTCATATTCGTTTTCCTCTTTCCGATCTACTTCATGACCATAACTGCGCTCAAGACACGGTCGGAGATCGAGACTCAAACGACTTTCTTCCCGCGGGAAGTAATATTTAAAAATTTTCTAGAGATGACCAGGGGTCCCTGGGCGAGGGCTATAATCAATTCACTTGTCGTGTGTATCGGGAGCGCGGCGCTGTGCCTGCCCATCTCGTTTTTTGCCGCCTACGCGTTCTCAAGGAGGCCATTCCTGGGGGACATCCATCTGTACTTCTGGCTCATCACCAACAGGATGGCGCCGCCCGCGTGTTTTATATTACCGTTTTTTGCGATATACAGCAACATTGGGTTATTCGACACCAAGCTGGGGCTGCTCTTCTCCTATACCCTTTTCAACCTTCCGCTGTCCATATGGATCTGGATGAGTTTCATGGAGGCGGTTCCCAAGGAGATAGACGATGCGGCATTTCTGGACGGTTTCACGGTGTGGCGTTATTTCGGCAGGGTATTCCTGCCCGTAATGAAGCCGGGCCTGATCACAGTGGCTGTGTTCATCTGGATGTTTTCGTGGACGGAAATGATGTTTGCGGTGAACCTGACTGCGGTAGCGGCAAAGACGCTGCCCGCACAGCTCACTGTTACGGTTATGCGTCTGGGGTACGGTGTCGACTGGGGAATGGCTGCGGCCGGAGGAACCATATCCATCATACCCGGAATTGTGCTCGTCATCTTCACCAAGAAATATCTCACGCGCGGATTCGTGCCGCTGAGAAGACTGTAAACCACCGAGGAGGTCGGATATATGTGGACGTGGATCCATGCACAATGGCAAGTGTTCGCAGGGCTAGGTGTCTTGCTTGCCTGGTTGCCTGCTATTGCAGTCTATGATTTAGTGCGAAAACCGGTCCCCCGCAAGGGGTTTTTAGGTCTGGAATCTACACCTGGGGTTCGCTTTTTTATCGGGATGATGGCGTTTATCTTCATACACATCGGCTGGCTGCTTGTTGTTCCGGGGCAGCCGATTGTCATTCCCTTTGTTGTGTCGATTATTCTGCTGTTCGTGATTATGATATGGGGATAGCCTTATGGCGACATTGCGAATCGAAGGAATTGAGAAATCCTTTGCTGGCAAGAAGGTGCTGAACGATGTGAACCTGGAGATCCAGGAAGACGTGTTCACCGCGATACTGGGGAGGGCCGGTTCGGGGAAGACCACCCTCATGAAAATTATCTCGGGAACACTCAGGCCGGATAAAGGAAAGGTGTACCTTGGAGACAAAGACCTGAGCAATGTTCCGCCCAGAAACCGGCGGATTGCCATGATTTCGCAGGGATACAACCTCTATCCGAACCTGACCGTGTTCGAGAATATCGCCTCCCCGCTCCGGGCTGAGCGAAGGCCGGATGAAGAAGTGAAGCAGCGGGTAACGAAGCAGGCCGAGATATTGAAGATCGATCACCTGCTGGAGAAACACCCCTACGAGCTGAGTGGAGGTGAGGCACAGCGTACGGCGCTGGGACGGGCGCTGGTGCGGGACGCGGACATCTACCTGCTGGACGAGCCGCTCACCGGGCTGGATTACAAGCTACAGGAGGGCATGACTCACGAGCTCAAGGAGATCCTGAGCTACGAGCACTTGAACAGGATCAACCTTCTGTACGCCACCCCGAACTACCAGGAGGTGCTCGCCATGAGCGAGAAGACCATCCTGATGGTGGATGGAAGGGTGCTTTGGTACGGAAAAACCCTCGAGGGGTATCGCATGCCTCCAAATGTGGAGTTTGCACGCTACTTCTACTCGCCTTCCATGAACCTGTTCGACAGCGCCCTAAAGAAGGTGAACGGAAAGCTCTATCTGTACGCCTCGGATCAGATCAATCTTCCAGTGGATCACCTCAAGGGGAAGTTTAGCGGGCAGGAATATATACTGGGCTTGCACACCCACGCGTTCAACCTGGAAAAGGGAAAAAACATGATGCCTGTAACCTTCTTCCTCACGCTGGCGGATGTGACTCCAGCAGGAACCGTACTTCATATGGAGTTCAACGGCAAGAAGATCAATGTATACTTTCCGTTTCCCCAGGATTTCAAGCGCGGGGATATAGAACTCTACGTATCGCCTGAAGATTTTCACATCTTCGACAAGAAGAGTGGCAGGTTCATAATGACATATCGAGGTGATTGAGATGGCACGTATAGATTTTGAGAGTGTCAGTTACTCCTATGACAAGAAATTTTATGCTCTGAGGGACGTGAACATATCTATGGATAAGGAAGGAAGGTATTCCCTGCTGGGGCCCTCTGGGTGCGGAAAAACCACACTGCTCAAGATCATTGCCGGCGTGCTGGAGGATTATGAAGGAGAGCTGTATTTCGACGGACAGAACATGCGGGACGTTCCCATCGAGGAGCGGAGCATCGCAATGGTGTTTCAATCACCGGTGGTGTATCCAATGACCGTGCGCGAGAACCTCGCTTTTCCCACGCTTCGTGAGAATATCAGTGCGGATGAAAGAGGGCGGAAGGTCGCGGAGATCTCTGAGATACTGGATCTGAGAGAGGTTTTAGACATGCCCGCGCATAAGCTCGGCCCTGCAGACCGGCAGACAGTGGCTCTTGGGCGCTCACTGATCAAGGATGCAACTATCATCCTGCTGGACGAGCCGCTCACCAGCATCGAGTCCGAGAAGAGGGTGGAGCTGCGCACAAAGATAAAGCGGATACAGGAAGAGCAGAAGAAGATCTTCATATATGTCACTCACGACCAGTCAGAGGCGCTCACCCTGTCTGACCAGATTGCAGTGATGCGGGACGGAAGGGTGCTCCAGTTCGACTCCAAGGAGGACATATACGCTCGGCCTGCGCACACCTTTGTGGGATACTTTATGGGCTCTCCGGGTATGAACGTGCTGGAAGCAAAAAGGCAAAACGGGAATATGGGATTTCAGGACTTCGAGTTGCCCGTTCCCAAAAATTACAAAGACTACGTACAGAGAAACCCCAGGTTTAAGGTTGGTCTCCGCCCGGAGGTAATCCGGATAAGCATTCAAGAACAGAAGGGGTACATCCTATTTCACTGCGAGGACGTTGAAGAGAAAGGCGAGGGGGTTCGGGTTCTGTACCTGAGATCAAGGGGACAGAAGAACGAGCTCAAAGCGGTGGGTAGGTTTGCGGGCGTCAAGTCCGGCATGGACGTGTGGGTGGATATTCCCTTGGAAAAGATCCTCATCTACGACTATGAAAGCGAGGAGATCGTTTCCTGATCAGGTTGCAGTTGATACACCGGGAGCGTCAGGCACGAAGCTCGGTAATAGCCGGTACATCCGGATATGATGGGGACAGATAGAAATTCTGTGGTATACGTGGCGGCCCGCCACCCCGCTGTGGCCGGCCGCCTTTTGTCTGTCACAATTTCAAATCAATACAGACAAAGGATATGCGAATGATGCGAGCAGCCAGATACTACGGCCCAACAGACATCAGAGTCGAGGAAGTGCCTGTCCCCGATATCGGGGATGATGAGGTACTGGTGAAAGTGAAAAGGGCGGGGATTTGCGGCAGCGATCTGGCTGACTGGTACATGGAACCCCGAGCACCCACCTTCTTCGGCCACGAACCAGCGGGCGACATTGTTCAGAAAGGGAAAAATGTAGAAGGTTTCGAGGTCGGGGACCGGGTATTCGCCCATCATCATGTCCCCTGTATGGTATGCCACCACTGCATCCGGGGCCACTACACCATGTGTGACCTGTACAAACGGACCGAAATCTTTCCCGGGGCATTTTCTGAATATATCAGAGTGCCAGCCCTGAACGTTCAGCGGGACACTTTGAAGCTGCCGGACAATGTGAGTTACGAAGAAGCCACCATGATCGAACCGATCGCCTGCTGTATCAAGGGCATGAATCGACTGGACATGCATCAAGGAGACACGGTGGCAGTGTTGGGCGCGGGCTTTGCGGGCGCAGTGCATGTGCAGCTCGCACGGGTCTACGGCGCGGGCAAGGTGTTTGCGGTCGACAGCGTGGAATACCGGCTCAAGAAGGCCATGGAGCTGGGGGCTGATTATGCCGTGGATTACACCAGGAAGGATGTAAAGCGCAGCATCGAAGAAAACAACGGAGGTCGGGGCGCGGACATTGTGGTGCTCGCAAACAGCTCCCTGCAGGCACTAAGGCAGGCCTTTGAGATCGCCGGTAAAGGGGCCTCGGTATACCTGTTTGCGCCTTACAAGCCCGGCCAGATGATACCTGTAGAACTGCATCGGTTCTTCTTCGAGGAAACCCTGCTGGTGGCGACCTACTCTTCTACTCACTTCGACACCAGAGCCGCGCTCAGCATGATAAGCACCGGACAACTAAGAGTACGGGAGCTGGTCACCCATCAGTTTCCGCTCGAGGAGATGAACCAGGCCATGGATTTAGCCCTGAAGGCTGAGGATTCACTGAAGATCGTGATCAGCATGAGGGACTGAGGATGAGATAAAATTGACTGATACTCGAGCGCACAGAGAGGTTTTATACTGTTTTGCAACGCTTCGACTGGATAGATTTTTCAATTCTCGCCCTGATTTTCATTCCCGTTGTGATCTTTGACCTCAGGGAAAAAAGAGTTCCGGATCTTTTTGTCTTACCCGGTATCGGCATTTTCCTCATAAAGAGAATTGCCGAAAAACAATTGCTGATCTACATGATCTTCATCACCGCAGCTGCCGGCTTTGGGTTTATCTTTTTGCTCTTTATCCTGTCAAAGGGAAAGATCGGGGTGGGAGACGCGAAGCTCTCCGCGCTCGTCGCCCTCGCGCTGGGTTTGAAAGGCTGGATGGCTGCGATTTTCATCGCCTCCTTTACCGGGGTCGTGTTCGCGCTGGTCATGATTGCTCTTCGTGAGATGACCTGGAAAACGAGATTGCCCTTTGCTCCCTTTCTGGCCCTTGGAAGTCTGGTGCCATTCTTTTTCAAAGACCTTTCTTTTCTCAGTTGGTTCAATCTTTTATAAGTGAAAGCTTTCCGCCTCAGCAGTCTGAAAACGAGAACTCTGTAAATAAAAAAGTATTTTCAATTCTGACCGATTCTGTGGTACAATTACTGAGAAAATCCATAATCGAAGTGTAACACATGAAGATCAAAGCTCTTCTCATCAGCCTGTGTATCCTGTTGCTTGCTCCGCTTCCGCTTTGTCCGCAGCAGATAAAAGAGATGGAGTTCAAGAACCAGCTGATCACCGATATCCTGCTCGCACTTGCGGAGATGACCGGAAAGTCGATCATCCCCGATGAGACGGTGGACGGGAGGGCGTCCTACTTCTTCTCAGAAAAGGATTTCGAGACCGCCCTCACCGTGTTCCTTGAGACCTACAAGCTCTACTATAGAAAGGACGATGACGTCTACTACGTTTCCAAGATTCACGCCGAGTATGACACTGACATGAAGCTCGTAACCCTCGATGCGGAGGACGTCGACGTCAGCTATCTCATTCGATCGGTCTCCCGGAGCATCGGGAAGACGATCCTGTACGATTCGATACCATCGCAGACGGTCACGGTCCACGCGAAGAGAGTGTCGCCGGAAAAAATTCTCGAGATCATCATGAAGCGGTTTCCCAACTACACCGTGGAGATGGATAAGGACTATTTCTATATAAAGAAGGTCGTTGAGCGGCCACCGAGGCCGGGGGAGAGGGAGCGCGTTACCGAGAAGATCAACATCACGAAGGAGGGGGACACGTTCTCCATCTCAGTGGAGCGGGCATCCTTCAATGAAATCGTTGACGGCCTGTTTTCCGAGGCCTTTTACGAGTACTCCCTGCTGATGAGACGGGATCAGCTCATATCGAATATCCGCTTCACCAAAAAGGGATTCGATGAGATGCTGCGGCTTTTATGCGAACAGGCGAACGCGGATTTCAAGAAGGTCGGGAGCATCTACTACATATTTGAAATATCTCAGAACGACGTGCTCAAGAAATTCAAGTCAACAGTGAGAATCCCCCTCGCCTACAACTCCGCTGAGGATGTGATCAAGCTTTTTCCGCCCGAGCTCGCCTCGAGCAAGTTCTACAAAATTGACACCACCACCAACTCAATCATACTGAGCGGCAGCCTGGAAGAGATCGGTCCGATCCAGGAATTCATCGCCCAGCTGGACAAACCAATCGGAAACCAGCAGTTCTACCGCTTCGATCTGAATTATCTCAATGTGAAGGACATCAAATCGATCATTCCGGCCACGTACAAGTACGATCTACTGATCACGATCCCGAACACCAACTCCTTTGCCATGTTCCTCTCCCCGGAAAAAAAAGAGCTTCTGGATGAATACCTGAAACTGATCGATAAAAGCGGCGATGTTGCCCATGTGAAACTCAAGTACATAAAGGCGGAAAGTCTGAAAAAAAACCTTCCCCCATCGATCGCGCAGGAGGACATCGTGGAAACCGGGGATCCTTCGGTCGTTTTTGTGAAGGGGTCCTCAAGCAAGCTCGACGACTTCTACAGGGAGCTTGCGCTGCTCGATAAGCCCGTGACCCAGATACGCTACGATCTGCTGGTCATTCAGTTTCAGGAGGGAGAAACGGTTAACTGGAACCAGAACCTCTCGGAAAACGTATTCACGGTGAAGGCAACGTCAGATGAGGACGATGGGTCGTTCCTTGGGTCGATCGGAAAGCTTTTTTCTTTGAACTTCGATGTGGTCTCGAACTTCGGTTTGCAGTTTGCCCTGCAACTGAACTATGATTTGAGCGAGGACAGGGCCAAGATACTCGCGGACACCACACTGAATGGGATATCAGGCGAAGAGATCAAGTTCCAGAACACGAGTACCTTCCGTTTCCGGGAGTACGAGACAGACCCCAACACCGGGAACCTCAGGCAGACCGGTGTGGTCAGGGAAATCGTGTCAGGTCTGATCATAGATATAAATGGGTGGGTGTCCGGAGACGGGATGATCACGATGGACGTGGAGGCCACGGTGTCGCGGCTTGGGAGCGGAACCTCTGGTGACACGACCAGAGAGCCCACGACCTTTGAGAAGGTTCTGAAGACCCATGTACGATCGCCGTCTGGGGAACCAATTGCAATTGGAGGGCTCATCACAGAAGAGAATGCTACGACGATTCAGAAGATCCCGTTTCTCGCGGACATTCCACTGTTGGGATATCTGTTTCAGACGAAAAAGGAGACGGTCGACCGCTCGGAGTTCGTCATCTACATCGTGCCTCACGCCGAGTACCTCAAGCGGGAAGAGGTAAGCCTGAACAACAGGATGGAGCTGCTGTACAACAAGTTCTTCTGAGCCGTGTGCGTGCTGCACGAGGGGATTTGCCTATGAACAAAGAACCGTATCTCTACGATGCACCGATCGTAAAGGTGTCAATCGATGATTTCAAACCGCTCATGGAGGGGGATGAGCAGTACCCGCTTGAATTCATCGAGAATTACTCGGTGATAAAGCTAAAGGAAACGGACGACGCGGTGCATGTAGGGCTTACAGACATCAAAAACTACGCGCTCATTGAAAACCTGATAAACTTCCACAGAAAGAAGGTGGTGTTCTACGAAATAGAGAAGAGCGAGCTCGCCGGGTACCTTGGGGAGAGGCTCTCACGGAGCGTTTCGAGCGACAACGGGATCGAGGTGCGGAAAGATGAGAGGATTCTCCTCGACAGGCTCGCCAACGACGCCCCGATCGTGAACCTGGTGAACAGCATCATGATCGATGCGATACGCAAAGAGGCATCGGATATCCACTTCGAGGCTACTGCAAACGACATCGCGGTGCGGTACCGCATCGACGGCTACCTGCAGACGGTGCACCGCCTGGAAAAGGATCGGTTTGCGGCAATCGCGTCCCGCCTGAAGATAATGGCGAACCTGAACATCATGGAGCGGCGTTTGCCCCAGGATGGGCGAATCACTGTGCACATAGGGGACGACATGATCGATCTGCGGGTGTCCATCGTTCCAATTGTCGACGGCGAATCGATCGTGCTCAGGCTGTTCAACAAGAAGAAAAAGCCGTTGGACCTGGACAAACTGGGGATGAACGAGAGGGAGCTTTCCCTGCTTCGGTCAATGTACCACATAACCCACGGGATCGTCCTCTCGACAGGCCCGACAGGAAGCGGGAAGACCACATCGCTCAACGCACTGCTCAGGGAGATACGGTCCGACGCCCTGAAGATCATTACTATAGAAGATCCGGTGGAATACGTGACCGACGGGATCGACCAGATCCAGACAAACGATAGAATCGGATTGACCTTCGATTCCATCCTGCGAAGGGTGCTGCGGCAGGATCCGGACGTGGTCATGGTGGGGGAGATACGCGACTCGACAACCGCAGAGCTCGCCATGAGGGCAGCCCTGACAGGGCACCTCGTGTTTTCGACCCTTCACACAAAGGATTCCGTATCGGTCATCACCCGGTTGAAAAACATGGGAATAGAGCCCTACCTCATCGCAGCGGTGCTGAAGGGGTCGATCGCGCAGCGGCTCGTGAGAAAAATCTGCAGGAGCTGCATGGAAGAGGTTTCTCCGACACGCAGAGAGAAGGAGCTGTTTGCCAGATACAGCTTGGACGTGGAGAGGCTTTTTCGCGGGAAAGGGTGCAAGGCCTGCGGGCAAACGGGGTATCGCGGCAGAACCGGGATTTTTGAGCTGTTTGCCACGGATGAGAGAATCGAGGAAATGATCCTGCAGGGGAAAAAGGACTCGGAGATAAAGTCATACATAGTGAAAAAGGGAATGAAGCCGCTCATCATTAACGGCCTCGAGAAGACACTCCAGGGTGAGACCACCGTTGCCGAGATCGAAAGGGTGCTTGCGGAATAATGCCGGTATTTTACTGCAAAGTTGTTGACGAAAAAGGAAAGACTGCCGAGTTTATTCGGGAGACGTCCTCAGAGGAAATACTGATACGGGAGCTGTCCGCGGACAGGCTCTTCCCGATCGTCATAGAGCGGGCGGGTACCCATCAGGCAAGAGCCGGGAGAAAGAAGCGGTACCCGAAGAATCTCATCATCGAGTTCACCGACACGCTCGCGCACCTGCTGTCTTCAGGCCTCATCTTCAAGGAAGCGCTCGAGGTCGCGCAGGCCATTTTCCAAAAAGGGAAAATCAACCATCTTGCCGCGACCCTTCTGGATAAAATAAAAAAGGGAATCTCCTTTCACGACGCGCTCGAGGACTTCGGCACAAGCTTTCCCCCGATCTACAGGGGGATGGTGAGGGTAGGAGAGAAAGTGGGCTCTCTGGAGCAGGCGTTCAGGGGGCTGTCGCTGTACCTCACGGAAGAGAAAAAGCTGAAAGAAAAGCTCATCAGCTCCATGATGTACCCCGCGATGGTCCTGAGTGTCGCCTTCGTGGGTATCTTTATTCTGATTTTGTTCATTCTGCCGCGGATAAAAGGCATTTTTACCCAGCTCGGGTCACAGCTGCCCCAGCGGATCGAATCGATTACCCATGTGCTGAACTTTCTCATCATCGCCGGTGTCGCGTGCGCGGTATTTCTGTGCGTGCTGTTCGTTGCCGTGTATCTGATCCGGAAAACCAGAGGGGGTATGGCAGAGAAGCTGGACCGGCTCATTCTCAGGGTGCCGGTACTCGGGCACATCAAATCTCTCAGGGAGAGCCTTAACTTTCTGTTCGCAATGGAGACCCTTACAGGAGCGGGGTTTGCGGTCGAAGACGCCCTGCTCGAGGCAGGGAATGTGGTGGAAAACCGGGCGCTCCGAAGCGGGATCTTTACGGTTCGTGAAAAGATACTGAGAGGCGAGGCGCTTTCAGCCGCGTTCATGGAAAACACGGTCTTCCCGGAGCGCCTGAGCAGATGGATCCACATCGGGGAAAAATCGGGGAATATCGAAAAGGCCTTTGCGCAGCTGCGAGGCTATTATCAGGGCGAAGTGGAACGCTGGTCTACCAGGTTTATGAACCTCATAGAGCCGGTGCTCATACTCTCGGTTGGAGTGATCATTTTTCTTTTCATAATTTTCTTTGTGATGCCCATATTTACGATTTACGGGAGCTTGTAAATACATTTTCTTTACAGGGATCGAGGATATGCCCGCGAACATAAAGCGAACGAAAAAGAAAACGAAGCCCGGCACCGGAAAGACGGCCGCGCGCTTCATCAAAACCGGAAAAAAGGCCCGGGATAAACAGGACGCCGGGTTCACGCTGATCGAAATCATGGTCGCTGCGATGATCCTTCTCATCCTTATCAGCGTCGCAGGGTTCGTGGTGACGCGGAACATCGGGAAGGCGAAAGTGATCAGCGCGAAAAACCAGATACAGATCTTTTCAATGGCGCTCAACTCCTACTTTCTCGACGGCGGGCAGTATCCCTCCGCAGAGCAGGGATTGACGGCCCTCTGGGAGAAGCCCGTGCTTGAGCCGGTGCCCGAAGGGTGGGATGGGCCGTACCTGGACAAGTTCGTCCCGGATGACCCCTGGGATCACCCCTATGAGTACACATCCCCGGGGCCTCACGGGCTGCCCTTCGGCATTCGGTCCTTCGGGGCAGACGGCCTGGAAGGAGGGGAAGGGGCTGACCGGGATATCATGTCATGGGAAAAGTGAAAATCAGGTGCGGAAACAAGGGCGGGTTCGTCCTGCTGGATGTGCTCGTGGGCCTTTTACTCGTGAGTGTCTCGCTTCTTATCATTTTCGGGAACATTGCCCTTGCGTCAAGAAACGCCGGGCTTGTGAGTGAGAGGCTGGGGCGGCTGATCGCAGAGAGGAACGAACGTGCGCAAAACACCCAGGTGCGGTTTTTCGAAGAGTGATAAGGGGTTTACCTACATCGAGATGATGGTCGCGCTGATCATTTTATCTCTTGCGGGCGTTCTTGTCTGGCAGGGGATATCCACTGCTGGGAAACTGCTTGATAAAATATCAGCGCGCTCGTCCGAGACGATGCGGCTCATGCAGACGGAAGAAACAGTGCGGGAGCTCGTCGGCAGAATAAAGATTCCCTTCTGGATGAGCACGATGGAATTGGAGGAAGAAGAGGGCGAAATTGCAATTCCCTTCTATGAAGGGCGCAGTGACAATCTACTGGTCATAAAATATGAGGACAGCTCCCTCATCATCGGTACCAGGGGAACAGACGGGGAACAGATTGAAGGCGTGAACTCCTTCGGTCCCTTTTCGAACGCGGAAATCGAGGTTGCGAGGGGCGAGGAGGGGGAACTGTTCGGTATCACAGTCGTGCTGTATACGGAAAAACGCCCCTCGGATGGTGTGCACATAACGGCCCGGTTCGGAAGCAATCCTTTGTGGGCAAAAGATTTATAGTAACGTGAGAGAAAACGGTTCTACTACTGTACTGATACTCGGTGTGCTGGGATTTCTCTCGATAGTAACGCTCGGCACGTACCTGTTCCTGCAGTATTCTATACAAGAAATCCGCAAATACGAGACGAAGGAGCACGGCAGGGAAGCGCTCACCGCTGAGGCGGAGAAACTGGTGGACATGCTCGTGCAAGACACGACGCCGTACGCGGACTCGAGGCTTGATGCAGTGTGGGAATATATTTCAGAGAGTGAAGGGCAGAAAATGCGAGTCACCCTTACGGACGTATCCAGTTGTTACGGAATCAACTGGGTACGCAAAGAAATCCTCGATCACAGCAGCCTGATGAAGTTCGGAAAATCCTCTGCTGAGCTGCAGCAGTACAGGTGGGACACTGGCCTTCATCTCCATTTGATGCCCGATTTCCAGGAGTTTTTCTCCGCGGGGGTCCTGCACAGCTTCTTCACGCCCTATAGTTACTTCAATATCAACATCTGTGACGAGTTTGCTGTTGAAAACCTCTATTTCCTCAGAACGGGAGACAAAGAGAAGGCGCGGCTCTTCCGTCTGAAGATACAGGAGTACTGGAAAGGGAGCACGCCGGGAAAACCGCGTATGGTTGAGCCTGGGGAGCTCGAAGGCTTTCTGGGTTCCGATTTCGAGGTTCTGTTTCCCCTTCTGAACGCGTCACCGGCTATTAACGTCCATTTCGCTCCAGAAGACATCCTGTATCAGCTGTTGAGCTATCAGTATCACAATGTCCCGCAAAGCACCGCTGAGTTTTTGCTTTACAACAGGGGGACTCAGGAGTGGAACGAAGATGAATTGGAGAGTATAATTGGGGAAAGGTACAAAAGCACGTTTCTGCATCACTATGTCGGTGTCACCACCTGGTTCTGGCAGATTGAAATCGAAACACATAGCGGCGAATACGGTCACGTTTCGTTGAAATGGATCGTTGCGAGAATCCCTTCAGGGCCGAAAAATTCGGACCAGAGGGAATACCGGCTGATCGAAGAGGAGTTTTCTCATTGATAGACTGCGCGTATGCTGAAATTGCTGATGGTTCCTACGAGCTTTTTCTTTTCGAAAAAAACCTCCCTCTGGGGCCTTCCGGGCGTTTCTCCGCACTGATGATGGCCCGGCCTGAATTCGACATCAAATCAGTAGAGCTTCCCCCTGTGTCCGAGCAGGACATTCAGAACCTGCTGAAGTTCAAATTGAGAAGCCTGTACCCGGGAAAGCCGGACGATACCGTCTTCGATTATACACTTCTGAGCAGGAAGAACAAAAAGTACGCGGTACTGTTCATTACCGAGAAAAAAACGATCGAAGCCTACCGGAACCTGTCGCGCGGGATGCCGCTGTTCCTCCCCTTTACGCTTGTAAAACCGTTGATCAGAAAGTACAGCGACGGAAGCTGTGCCTTCATATTTTTCCACACACGCTGGATCGAAATCCTGATGATACACAGCGGAATGCTGGCCTTTTCTTCCGTGATAAACCGTGATGAGTCCTTTGAGATCAATTTTCAGAAGATTCTGACCCTGCTCCCGGAAAACTCTGCGGACTGCTCCCTGGTGTTTATCTGCGCAAAAGAGGAGACGGATGCGCTGAACCAGGACATCCGAGGCTCCCTCGGCCCAGGAAGTTCGTACAGCATGGTGAGCATCGAGGAGCTTGTTGGATCTTTAAACAAAAAAAGCGGTTTTCTTTTTTCCGAAAGACATAAAAAAAGAGCGGTTCCGCATACACTCGTGATTTTCCTTTTCACTGCAATTGTTTTGACGCTCTCGCTTCTCATCCTCGACAAGGACATTCAGCAGAGGGAGGCCTATTTTGAGCAGCTCGAGAATCGGATGAGGAGATACGAAAACCGGACATTGAGCGTGAAGTCTCTGGAAAATGAACTGAAGGAGCTCGAGAACCGTTGGATGGAATTGCGCAGCCGCGCTCCGGTAAACATTTACCACATTTTTTCCGAACTCTCTTCAATCATTGAAGGCAGAGCGGTGATTACCTATTTCGTCATCGAGAAAGACAGTTTTCAATTTGAGGCGATCGGGCAAAACCCCCTGGATCTGATGGACACGTTCAAGATGAACGAAAATTTTCAGAGCATCAAATTGCTGCAGAGTATTCCGGTTCCGGGTACAAATAAAGAAAGGTTCAAGGTTATCGGAGTTGTTAAAAATCAGTAAACGGGAAAGAGCGCTGCTGTTTGTGCTCCTGTGGGTCCTGGCGGCTTTTGCCGCGGGCATCGTTTCTTATTTCAAAATTGAGGAGATGACCGCTCTGGGGCAAAAGACAGACATGCTTGAAAAACAGGTGCAGAAATTAACTCTGAAAGCGCCGAACAGTGACGATCTGATAGGGGAAAAAGACCGTCTGATGCAAAGCATAGGGACGGAAAAGGAAAAGTACTATTACACGGACGAGATCGATCCCTATCAATTCAGCATCATTCTTAAAAAAATCCTTTCCGAAACAGGCCTGTATATCAAGAAATATCAGACGATCGAAGTGAAAGAGCGCACCTACCTGGAATACTCTGTTTCAGGAGACGCGCTCCAGCTCGCCGCATTCTTGAGAGTTGTTTCAGACTCCGAAAAGTACTGGAGCATCCCCTTTTTGTCGATAAACGCACGCAAAGGCGATGGAACGGTCGACGCGGTATTCCGTATCAATTACGAGACGATAGATGAGAAAGATTATTGAAATAGTTTTCGTTTTATGCATTCTCGTGTTACTCTTTATATGGGTAATGCCCTGGAAAAACAGAGAAATCGATCTCCAGGAAGCGGTCCATCGCGAGGAATCAGCCGATGTCCTGCTTCAGGCACGCGATGAGAGGAAACCCCCGGTTCCGCCCGACAACGTCGCACAGCTTTTCGGGTGGAAAAAGAGAGAGCCTGTGACCATACCTGCAGATACGCCTGCAGTCGTGGAGAAGGTGGAAGAAAAAATCATCCCTGCCTCGTGGCTGAAGCCGCTTGGATATGCAATCGGGCAGGATAGTAAAAAGTATTACTTTTTCAAGGATGAGAAATCGAACATCGTGTTACAGCTTTCAGACGATAACTCGGACAATGGGTGGAGATTGCTCGAAGCGAAAAACGAGGAGTTTCTCCTTGAACATGAAGGCAAAAAATACATCGTTTTGTCCAGGTAAAGGCGGAAGGATGTTTTTTCGAATGATCACGCAAAAAGCGGCTCTGCTCATGCTGCTCCCGCTTCTTTTGTGCTCCTGCGCAACAAGAGATAAAACAACTGTCTCCGATTTTCAAGCAGCGCCGTTGTTCGGGATGATCTACGATCACGACAACACGCCCTGCGCGAATGTGCGAACAAGGATAGACGGGACTGACGGCCCGGTAAGCGATATAAACGGAAGGTTCATTGTCCAGTCGCTTTCACGGGGTGAGCATCATATCGTCTTTACGAAAGAGGGGTATGAGACAGAATCCCTTATTTTTCAGTTTTTGAACATAAATCAGGTTCTGTATGTCAGGATGATCTCCTTCGAACAGCTTCTGGAAAAGGTGGAAGATGCGATCGAATATCATCGGTGGGAAGAGGGAGAAGAGCTTTTAAAGCGCGCGGAACAGATTAAACAGAATAATCCTCTCGCGCGGTATTTACACGCCATTCTTCTGAAAGAAAAAGGAGAAACTGAGAAAGCGGTGGAAATCCTGCTTGGCATATTGCACACCGGTTTCAAAGGTCCATACGTGTACCTCGCGCTGGGCGACCTGTATCAGTACCGATTGCAGGATATCCCTGAAGCGGCGCGGTACCTCGAGGAGTATTTGAAGCTGGAGGCAAACAGGGAGGTGCAAAAGAGGCTCGAGGAGCTGAAAAAGGAGATGGGGAATATTAACACCGCGCAGTGAGCATTCAGTACAAAACAGCCCGCCGAAGTCTGAAGAATTGTTTGTACGACTTTTTTTACCACATTTGTTAAAAAATACTTGACAGAAAACAGTAGAATGATAGAATTCGTATTTAAATTCAACGGAAAAAGTTAAACTATATTATAACAAAACTCGAAGATACTATCTTGTGACAAGGCCATACGCGAGTTGACGAGTGATTATCCAACACCAGCAATAACCCCGGCCTGATTTTTTTATAGATCCTTTTGCGTGAAATTATTCAGGGTTTATGAAACGTGGGAACAGCAACGAATTTCACCCCGTACTATAATACGTTGAAAAGTTCCCATCATAAGAATAAGAAAGGTTGTAAATATGGGTCATGGGAATCGAAGGGCCAAAGTGTGTGTCCTGTGTCTGCTGTTTGTCGCAGTATCTGTCTCCGTTATTGCCAGACCGCAGCCTGACTATACACTTTGGGGGAAGGCCTATGTAAATGGAGTTTCTCTCACTCAGAAACACACCGGAAATGTCATCAGGGTTGAAGTCGACGGGACTGAGCTGGTTCGGTACGCCATGGGGAGCGTTCCATCCTACGGTGACCATTACGTTCTCAAAATACCCATGGACGATGATCCTTCATGCACGCACAAAGGACATGCCGGTGATATCGCTCGCATCTTTATCAATGACAGCGCGGTCGATGAAACGCCGGTTTTGCTTGGCGGATACGGGAAAACAGTGCAGCAGGACCTTCATGCGACCTTTCTCATGCACGAGCCCGGGCTTGACGTATCTCCCGCTGAGCTTGATTTCGGAGAAGTTTTTATCGGGTCTTTTTCATCTCTGTCTTTGCGTATTTCAAATACGGGGAACGCTGATCTTTATATCACGAGTATCGAGCTTGGAGAGGATTGCAGCGGAGATTTTCTTATCACTTCCCTTCCGGCATACATGACTCTCATTCCGGGCGATGCAGCCTGTGTTGAGTTGAGCTACTACCCTTTGGAGGAGGGTGAGGACAGAGGGATTCTGGCAATAGTGACCGACGAAGAGGAAATATCCGGGATAAAAGTTCCCATTTTTGGTGCCGGTATTTACTGAAAAGTTTGTGTCAATTACTCTTTTCACCGGCGTGTGACCAGGGGAGCGAACCCCCCGGACGGGATACAGAAAGGAGGGCCGTGTAATGGTGAGCGTACATCTGAGAGGGCTGGCTTCGCGTGCGGCGGCTGCTGTTCTATTTTTTTCCCTGCCTGTCACGGTATTGGCCGGCCCGACAGTAAAAGACCTTTTTGTCACGGATGTAACCCCCCGGTCATTTTCTGTTATCTGGGCATCGGATGAAGAAAGCCGTATTGATTTTCCCTTTCTCTCCGTGTACATCGACCCCGACGGGCTCGTCCCGGTAGTTGATGCCGAGGTGACGCCCCACCCGGTTGAAAACAGGAGCACTGTTATTCCAGCGTTTGCCGAAGAAAACGGGGTCATGAAGGTAAGGGTGAAAGGCCTCGAGCCTGACACAACCTATTATTTTCAAACCACTACCACTTCCAAAATGAGCGGCGAGACCACCCTCTATCCCGAGGTTCCCCCGTTTCCGGCCGTTACCACAGAGAAGAGAAGCTCGAGAAGCATGGAGTCGGGAGAGGATGTCGTCCCCTTTACCAACGATCTCGTATACGCGGAATGTTATTTTGATGACGGCGTCACCCCGGCTGAGGGCACCCTCCTCATCTCGACTGTGGAAGGGGGAAACTATCCTGTGAGCGCCTTTGTCGGTGATGGGATCGACCCTCCTTTTGCACTCATCGATTTGAACAACATATTCGGGCGGGACAGCAATGAAAGCCTGAACGTCACGCAGAACAGAAATCTCACCCTGGTGAACTTCAGAGGGAGATTTGGAAATGTGCTCGTAACCCACCGTGTGCCCGGGAATTCAGGTTTGTGCGAAATAAAGGTCCCGGAACCAGCGCTGTTGACCGGCTGGAACATGCTTTCCCTGCAGCTCGAGCCTGATGATTCCGGCATCGAAGAAGCCCTCGCGCCGCTGTGGGACAAATTGGTGTCCATATGGGAGTACGATACACAGCTCGACAAGTGGCTCAGATACGACCGGACCGGACCTTCTTTTCTCAATACCCTTGCTGAGCTTCATGCGGGAAGAGGGTACTGGATCATCATGGACAGCAGCGCTTCTTTCAAAATTCAGGGGGCTTTCATAAACGAAGCGGTGCCCGTGTATACGGGGTGGAACCTGCTCGGGTACCGCTCCATAGAATCGTGGGGCATTCCCGGAGCCGTGGAGAGTGTTGAATCCGTATTGGATTCAATCTGGGGGTACGAAACCGCTTCCGATACCTGGCTTCGCTACTCGCCCGCAGGCCCTTCGTTTCTCGACGACCTCGAATGGATTGTGCCCGGAAAAGCGTACTGGATTCTTGCCACAGGAGAGGCTGAGTGGTAAGACCGGGCAGAAAATGATACGCATCGATGAAGTATTGAAGTTACAGTCTTTCGTTCTGCAATTCAAAACGGCGTCATCGCACCACTGAAGTACCAGTGCAGAGTTGGGATCGCAGTCTTTATGCATGCAGAACGCGGCTTGACATAGGCTTTTGTCTTAGCGGGAGGTTTCAATGCGCAGCAAAATAGCCCTGGTAACTGTTTTTATCCCCTTTCTCATACTGATCGGTGCGTTGGAGATTCAGGCAACGATCAACGAAGGCGGAACCATCGGTAGTGACACGGTGTGGACCGATGACGATATTCATCTGGTCACCTCAAATGTCACTGTGGGGTCAGGAATCACATTAACCATAGAGCCGGGAACGATCGTAAAGTTCAATTCAGGTACAAGCCTCAGCATAAACCAGGGCATACTGGAGGCGGCAGGAACCGAGAGTGAGAAGGTAGTGTTCACCTCGTTTCGTGATGATGAGTTTGGGGGTGACACGAACGGGGATGGGGTGAGCTGGGGGC
>CAZOWM010000043.1:0-30591 GCA_964583615.1 uncultured Spirochaetota bacterium
CGGTGGACAATGTGAGCATGGGAGTGCATGCAGGTGAGGTCGTGGGCCTTCTGGGAGACAACGGAGCGGGAAAGTCGACCCTGATAAAGATGGTCTCTGGCGTGTACCACCCTGACGGAGGCAAAATATTTTTCATGGGGCAGGAGATAAAAATCGTTACCCCGATGGATGCGCTGGCTCTCGGAATAGAAACGATCTATCAGGACCTGGCGCTCGCAGAAAATCTCAATGTGTACTCCAACATATTTCTCGGGCGAGAGAAGCTCAAGAAGATTCTCGGAATCATAAGGGTCCTGGACCATGACTACATGCTCGTCGAATCCAGGAAGGTACTGAAAAAGCTCGAAATAGAAGTTCCCTCGCTGAAGAACAAGATCAGCATGCTCTCAGGCGGGCAGCGGCAGGCGGTCGCGATTTCCCGGTCCATGTACTGGGACGCGAAGTTTCTCATCATAGATGAGCCCACAGCAGCCCTGGGAATCACGGAGCAGAAAAAGGTGCTCGATCTTGTGGGGCTTTTAAAGTCTCAGGGACTCGGAATCATCATCATCAGCCACCAGCTCCACGATGTGTTTTCGGTCGCAGATCGGCTCGTGATTATGCGCCGGGGAGAGAAGGTTGCTGAGAGAATCACGAAGGACACTGATCCCAATGAAGTGGTGGGTCTCATCGTCGGTGCTGAAACGGTAAAAAGGTAAGCGGTATGAAGCTTTTTTACCAAAACCTTTCTCTTTTTCATAAGCATCATCATCATTCAATCGAACCTTACCTTCTTTATCATCACGAACATCATAAGGAAGAACAATCAGGAGGATGCGAAGAAGGAGCTCACAGAAGAAGCCTCTTTCGTGTATGAGAGCTTCAATGCCTGGAAGCGGAACCTCTGGATCGACCTCATCAGACTAAGGGAAGACGTACGGCTCAAGCGCATGCTTCTTGACCTCGACGGCATCTCCAAGAATAAACAGCTCTTCTCCTACATACGGGAAACTGTGCTCTCGGGTGGGATAGACTGCATGGTAATCAAGAGCACTGTGTACCCGCATGTTGAGCTGATCCCCTATGAATACAGCATATTTACCATCTCAGACCTTCAGTCCCTGAGTAATACGAAGTCCCACCCTTATCTCCAGACCGCTTTCCTCGGTACAGGGCTGAACCTGGTAGAAACCTGCAGTGTGCTCCTGCGCCCTGATTTCACAGTGGATATTTTTCTTATAAAGCATATAGGACAGAGTTTCTGTCAACACCTCACCGCAGAGAGGAGGTCTGCTGCTTCCTTTATCATCGGCGATCAGGCACTCGTTGGTGATCTGAAAGGATTATCCTTTTTCGAACAGGTTGAAGAATTTAGGATGCAGTCGGTATACGAAGAGCTGTATGACGTAGAAATCGAAGACAGAAGATACAACATTGCCCTTCACAAGCTCGGAGAGCTGAAAACAACCTCCGGCGTACGCCCGCTCTTTCTTGTGACTTCTCTCACCAACGCGCCATACCAGAAGAGGGTGATTGCCGTTAAAAGAATCGTCCTCTTCGTTTCACTGCTCGGCGCGCTGCTCACCGCGGTGCTGAGCCTCTTTCTCTCGCGGAACATTTCAAGACCGGTAAAAAAACTCCTGAGCGGAATGTACCGGGTGAAAAACGGGAATTATGACACCGCGATCGGAATGAAGTATGGGAGTGAAATGGGTGAGCTCCTGCGAGGGTTCAACGAGATGGCGTTCAAGCTGAGTCAGGACAAGGCGCAGATGGAGGACTACATCCGTGAGATCATCATGCTGAAGGATTACAATGAAAAAATTCTCCACTCGATCCGGGCCGGTATTGCCATCATCAATCCGCAGTTTCGAATCGAAAAGGCGAACAGCTCATTCTTGCAGTATTTTGGACTCGACGAGCGGCAGGTGATCGGCGCGCGCATTCAGGATGCTCCCAAAAGCCTCATCGATGAAGACACTCTCGAACAAGTGGGGCTTCTCCTGCAGGGCAGAAAAGAGTTCTATTCAAAGGTCAAGAGGTCGAAGGAACACAGGGTGTATGAAATCAAGCTTTATCCCCTTGCGGGAGTACGCCCTCAGGGCGATGGAACTGCCGGATGCGTGTTCACTGTCGATGATATAAGTGAGAAGCTTGAGCTTGAAGAAAAGATATTTCAGGCGGAGAAGCTCTCCTCACTCAGTGTGCTTTCTGCGGGGGTAGCTCATGAGATAAACAATCCTCTCAGCTCCATCATGAGCAACGTGCAGAATCTCATGGAAGAGGAATGGGACGAAGAAAGGAAGGTTTCTCTGGGGTGGATAGAGCAGGAGACCCGGCGAATTGCCAGGACTGTGCGGGCGCTTTTAAACTTCTCCTCCTCCGATGCAAGGGGAAGGCAGGGATCGGATGTGAATGAAGTGATCGTTCAGGTCATCGGCATCATCAAGTACTCCATATCCAGGGACACGGACATCGCCATAGAGACTGACCTGGAGGATGACCTTCCAAAAGCGGTAATCAACGAAGACGAGCTTCAGCAGGTCATCATAAACCTGGTACACAATTCGATCCAGGCTGTTGAAGACAACGGGGTCGTATCGCTCAATACATCTGCCAGAAGATCCGATCACAGGATCAACATCGTGGTGCAGGACAACGGCAGGGGGATACGCAAAGAGCACATTCCTCACATATTCGATCCCTTCTTCACCACAAAGCGCAACGGGCAGGGAACCGGGCTTGGGCTTTCCGTGGTGTACGGGATCGTGCGGAAGCAGGGTGGTCACATCGATGTCGAGAGTGCATCCGGGAAGGGGACAAGAATAACATTGGAGTTTCCGGCGCTTTAGGGAATGGACAGGATACTATGGAGCAGTCTTTTGAACGCACGCGCGCGATCCTCATTGTTGACAATGAGGAAGGAATCAGGCACGGGTTGAGAAATTTCTTCCATAAGAAAGGCTTTGTTGCATATGAAGCTTTTGATTTCCACTCCGCGCTCACCGCTGTGAAGAGTCATCCAATCGATATTGCGGTCATAGACATCCGTCTCAAAAATGGAAAGGACGGCATAGACCTGCTGAGAGAGCTCAAAAGAATCGAGCACGATCTCATCGAAATCATCATCACCGGATATGGGAGCATCGACACCGCGGTTACCTCCATGAAGGAGGGCGCAGCGGACTACATCCTGAAACCCATAGACAACAAGAAGCTTCTCGATGCTGTAAGAAAGAACCTGGAGATCCGGGAACTCAAAAACGAAAACCGATTCTTAAAAAAAGAGTTGATGGACCGCTCGGTTCCCCACGCCTTTGTCACTGCGAACCAGGGCCTGAAACGGATGATTCAAAAGGTTGATAAAATAAAGGATAATCCCGTTACGGTCTTGATCACCGGTGCGAGCGGGACGGGAAAAGAGGTGCTCGCACGTTACATTCATTACACCAGCAACAGAAGACAGGGGAAGTTCGTCTCCATCAACTGCGCATCTCTTTCAGAAAATCTCCTTTTGAGCGAGCTCTTCGGGCACGAAAAGGGTGCATTTACCGGAGCGATCGAGCGTCATGTAGGCAAGTTCGAAATGGCTGACAGAGGAACGCTCTTTCTCGATGAGATCGGAGACATGTCTCCGGATGTACAGGCGAAGCTGCTCCGTGTCATAGAGGAGAACAGCTTCGAACGGGTGGGGGGGGACACGCAGGATTCACGTGGATGTAAGAATCATCGCTGCCACCAATAAAGATCTCACACTCCTCATGCAGGCAGGACGTTTCAGGGATGATCTCTACTATAGAATCAAGGTGGTGAGCTTTCATTTGACACCGCTGAGAGAGCGACCGGAAGATATTCCGCTGCTGATCGATCATTTCGTTCAGAAATATCACGGGAAATACAACAAGGCGGTGCAGGGATTCAGCCCGGAGGCCGTTGAGCTCATGATTTCTTACGCATGGCCGGGTAACGTGCGTGAGCTCGAAAATGTGGTAAATCAGGTAGTTCTGCTGGGTGAAGGGGACTGGGTGGATGCAGCAGACCTGGGAAAGGGGCTCTTCTTCGGAAAGGGAATCCCGGCTCAGCGGATCGATTTTCATCGTATAAAATCGCTCAAAAAGGCAATGCGTGACATCCAACAGCTCTACGAACCCAGGATCATCGAGCACTTTCTCAAAAAAAATCACTACAACAAATCAAAGACCGCCCGGGACCTTTCCATCACGAGAAAAACACTTGACGACAAGATCCAGAAGTTCGACATTCAGGCGGGATAAAAAAAGACAGGGCGGCTGTCTCGGATGCATCGGCAACCGGCTGTGTTTGAAATCATCCATCCACTGTGGATGGAATACTTTCGTACCGATCACGTTTATTGATAGAGTTTTTTGTAACTACATTTCGAAGGGCGAGGCATTGTTTCTATACAGGCATTCCGATAGTTTGCTCACCATGAAGACCAGGGAGCCCTCTTTTCACTCTGAAATGACACAGAATAAACTTTTGCTTGACATTTTATACGGTACATGATGGAATGTAATCCATTACAATATATATATATATAGAGCGTAAAGAAGCTGCTTTTATGGATGGTTGATAACAGCGGCAGACACGTGCGAGAGTGATCGTTTTTATGGTGTTGCAGGCATTGACGCAGCATTCTTGATTTCATTCATTTTGGCGTGAGACATGTTTTCAATTATGCGTGCGATGACTTTTGCGGAAGCAAAAACGCCTTAAAATCTATTGAAGGTTTTATTTTTAGATAAAAAGAAATCGATTACAATAATATTCTATGCAAGAACCAATGTGAGGAGGAATCCAAATGAATGCAAAGGAACCGCTGAACAGACTGATTGGGAGAATGCCGAAAATCGGAATCCGGCCTGCGATTGACGGTAGACGCAAAGGCGTAAGAGAATCACTCGAAGAACAAACAATGGGAATGGCGAAATCACTCTCAACTTTTTTAGAGAAAAATCTGCATCATACAAACGGGCTTCCTGTTGAATGTATCATAGCAGACACCTGTATCGGCGGATTTGCAGAGGCTGCCATGGCGAAGAAAAAGTTCGAGAAGGAAGGAGTTGGTGTTTCGATCACCGTGACGCCCTGCTGGGCCTATGGGGCAGAAACAATGGACATGGATCCGCTCGTTCCAAAGGCCGTATTGGGGTTCAACGGTACCGAGCGTCCCGGTGCGGTCTATCTTGCAGCAGTGGCGGCAGCACACGCGCAGAAGGGCATTCCTGCATTTGCGGTATACGGGAGGGACGTGCAGGATGCAGATGATACATCAATACCTGAGGACGTACAGAAAAAAATCCTCCAGTTTGCAAAGGCGGGTCTTGCCGTCGCCACGATGCGTGGAAAATCCTATCTCGCGATAGGGGGGGTGTCAATGGGGATCGCGGGATCGATCGTTGATCCCTATTTTCTCGAAAAATATCTGGGGGTGCGGTACGAGATGGTGGACAGCTCCGAGCTTATTCGGCGCATGGATGAGGGGATTTACGGCAAAAAAGAGTTCGAAGAAGCGTTGAAGTGGGTAAAAGAGAACTGCATCGAAGGGCCCGACATGAACAAGCCCAATCTCAAGTACACAGACAACAAACGGGAAAAAGACTGGCAGGCTGTTGTGAAAATGACGCTGATTGCACGCGACCTGATGGTGGGAAACCCGAGACTCGATGAACTTGGGTTCGGCGAGGAGGCACTCGGGCACAACGCGATTGCTGCCGGATTTCAGGGCCAGCGCCAGTGGACGGATCACTTTCCTAATGGTGATTTCCTCGAGACGGTTCTCAATTCGTCATTTGACTGGAACGGAATTCGTGAAGCTTTTGTGGTTGCCACGGAAAATGACTGCCTCAACGGAATATCCATGCTGTTCGGACATCTGCTCACCGGCACGGCCCAGATCTTCTCCGATGTCCGAACCTTCTGGAGTCCTGAAGCGATCAAGAGGGTCACAGGGTATGCACCGTCGGGAGCAGCCGAAAACGGAGTCATTCATCTTATCAACTCCGGTTCCACTACCATGGATGGTACCGGGCAGCAGACCCACGAAGGGAAGCCGGTGATGAAACCGTTTTGGGAGATCACACCGGAAGAGGTAAAGAAATGTCTTCAGGCAACGAGGTTTTGTCCCGCAGATCGTGAGTATTTTCGTGGTGGAGGGTTTTCCACGAATTTCCTTACTGTGGGAAACATGCCGGTCACCATGTGCAGGCTGAACATTGTGGACGGCCTCGGACCGGTGCTGCAGATTGCAGAAGGCCATACCGTCGATCTCCCTCAAGAGGTGGGAAAAACGTTGATAGACCGGACAAATCCTACCTGGCCCACTACATGGTTTGTTCCGAATCTGACCGGAAAAGGGCCGTTCAAAGATGTGTATTCTGTGATGGACAATTGGGGTGCAAATCACGGAGCAATAAGCTACGGGCACATCGGCAGCGATCTGATCACACTTGCTTCGTTGCTCAGAATCCCCGTGTGTATGCACAATGTTCCTTCAGAGAGGGTGTTCAGACCCAAGGTGTGGGCTTCATTCGGGGACTGCGATGCGCAGGGGGCGGACTACAGAGCCTGCGCCCAACTCGGCCCGATCTATAAATAGAAAGAATGTGCTCTGACGGGAAATCTACGTGTTTTTTGTGTAAACGAAGTGAGGGAGGGTGTTTGGTTCGGTCCACTTTTTGTTGCTGCACAAGGGAGGTTATTTTGGGGAATAGAACGGAGGGGTCTCCGTTCTCAATGATATCAACATATTCACATTAAGGAGGTAGTAATATGAGAAAATGGATCCTACTCTTGATCATTCCGCTTATCCTTGGCTCTTTACTCGTCATCATTGCAAGCGGGAAAAAGCCGGAGGAAGCTGCAGAGGGAGAGATGGAGGTTGCCGAGTTCGGCGATTATTCGGGTGTCGAACTCAAGACAAAGTTCATCGGCGGTGCAATGTATGAGCCTCTGTACGAGAGAATTCCCATATGGGAGGAGAAGACGGGGGCAAAAGTGACCATTCTGTCGAAGAAGAATCACTTCGACCTGGACCGCGAGATGAAGCAGGATATAGCAGCCAACACCCTTGACTGGGATGTGGGAACAAACCACTCGAGCTTTGCGCCCTCGTACCGTGACACCTATATCGATATGAAACCCTATCTCAGCGATGATCAGCTGGCTCCCTTCCTTGAGAGAGCCATCGATAACTGTACCGTGAAGGGAAAGCTCGTGCAGATTCCTCGCCACGGTGACGTGAGCAACCTGTTCTACATAAAGTCTTTGTACGAGGATGAGAAAAACAAACGCGAGTTCAAGAAACAGTACGGCTACGAGCTCAAACCGCCCGAAACCTATGCCCAGTATAAAGATCAGGCGATTTTCTTTGCGGACCCCCCGAACTTCTACGGGACCATCTATGTGGGAAAGGACGAGGCAGTCTGCGGCAGATTCTATGAGATACTCGTTGCCAACGGAGGCAGACTCTTCGATAAAAACTGGAAACCGGCGTTCAATTCACCCGAAGGAGAGCTGACGCTGAAGTGGTTTGTCGACCTGTATGAAGCCAATGCTGTTCCTCCCGGTGTGCTGAACTATCTCTGGGGAGATACAGGCATGGGATTTGCCAGCGGCACGGTGGCGCTGAATATTGACTGGGCCGGCTGGTCAGCCATGTTCAACGATCCCGAAAGCTCCAAGATCGCGGGAGATGTGGGTTTTGTACGCGCCCCCAAAGGCAAGGCGGGAGTTCGAAGCGGCTGGGCAGGATGGCACTCCTTCTCGGTAACGAGAACTTCGAAGAACAAAGCGGCAGCCATGTCTCTCATCCTGTTCCTCACCAACTATGACTCGCAGATGCTGGAGGCAAAGAGCGGCCTTTTGCCCTCGAGGGCGAAAGTGTGGGACGATATCGCCGCATATTTCGACAGCCAGGGCAACACATTCATGGGTGATGTTTTCAGAACATTTAAGTTGTCAATGGCTGAGGATGCGTTTACGCCGCCGCTTATTCCTGAGTGGCCGGAGTTTACCAACATCCTGTATCCAGAACTGCAGGCGGCAATCGTCGGCGACAAGACACCGAAAAAAGCGCTCGAAGACGCATCGAAGGCAGCCGATCAGCTCATGCGGGATGCAGGATATTATTGAGACGCTGTTTCGAGATAAGAAATACTACCTGCCCTTCAGCAGGGCAGGCAGTATCAAGAACGGTGCATCCGGGATAATTCTACTATAGAAGGGGACGTACGCATGGTGCGCTCAATTCGAAGGGCCAGGATGGTGAAAATACGGTTTCCCCTTCTGATGATAGCCCCCACACTGGTGATTATTGCGTTTATCGTGATATTTCCTCTTCTTTTTTCGCTCTATGCATCTTTCACGCCCTATTATCTGCTTCAACCGAGTACCCTGTTCGAGCTTGTGGGGTTGAGAAATTACAAAAATCTTTTCACTGATGTCTATTTCTGGCAGGCGTTCGGCAGAACCATACTCTTTCTTGCTGTAGTGGTCAATGTGGAGCTCTTTGTCGGCCTGGGAATTGCGCTGATCATTCAGAAAATCGTGAAGGGGAGCAGGATAATACGCACGGTCGTCATGATCCCGATGATGTTCGCTCCAGTGCTCGTCGGGTTTCAGTTCAAATATTTGCTCAATGACAATATCGGGCTTGTCAACAACTTTCTTCAGCTCTTCGGTGTCATGAAGGTCATCCCATGGCTCATCGACAAACGGTTGGCACTGATGTCGATCATGGCAGCCGAGATCTGGACAAGTACGCCGCTCATGGCAATTATTCTGCTTGCGGGGCTGCTCTCGCTTCCAAACGATCCCTTTGAGGCTGCGAGGGTTGACGGTGCGACCAACTTTCAGATGTTCAGGTACATCACATGGCCTTTACTCTCACCTTTTGTGTACATAGCACTTGCCATCAGGTCACTCGATGTCGCAAGGGCTTACGATATCGTGCGCATCATGACAGGAGGGGGCCCCGCTCGACGTACAGAGCTTTTGTGGACATATATATATCGACGGGGTATCGTCGATGCCCGATTCGGCATTGCCTCAGCAATGTCATATATCGCCATCATCATATCCATATTTTTTACCTATTTCTTCTTCAGGCAACTCATTCGGTCGAGGGTGGTACAGTGAGATGAAACAGAAAACCGTAAAAAAGGTTAAGAAAATTCTCCTCTATGTGCTGACAATCATGCTTCTGTTCGTCATAATTCTGCCGGCGCTCTGGATCGTCGTATCCTCGTTACGCCCCAGGAAGGACATACTTGCAAAGCCTGCAGTCTGGGTGCCGCGGGACCTGAGCTTCACGTCTTACCGTATGCTTTTCAGTGGAAGGAGGCATGGGGAGATGTCCGTTCCCGTACGGGAGTATTTCAGGAACTCGATCATCATATCTGTGTCGAGCACCATCATTGCGGTTGGTATCGGCATGTTCGGTGGCTACGCGTTCTCCAGATTCAAGTTCAGGGGGAAAAACACTCTGTTTCTGTTCATCATGCTCAGCCGCACAATTCCGGGCATTGCTCTGAGCCTGCCGCTTCTCATTTTTTACAGCTACACGAAACTGATCGACACAAAGATCGGGATCATCATCGTCTATGTGGCGCTCAACGTTCCCTTTGCCATATGGCTGACGGACGGCTTTTTCAGGGAGATCCCCGGTGAGCTCTCCGAGTCAGCCCAGATCGACGGCTGTTCGCGATGGAAAGCTTTCTGGAAGATCGATTTTCCCCTCGCGGGTCCTGGAATCGGAGCGAGCGGTATATTTGCCTTTCTCATAGCGTGGAATGAATTCGCCATCGCAAACGTGCTTACAAGAACCCTTCGGTCGAAGACCATGCCTGTGGGGCTCTTTGACTTTGTGTTTGAATTCGTCATGGACTGGCGCGGCATGTGCGCTCTTGCCGTAATCATGCTCATACCTGCAGTGATCATCACGTTTATCATACAAAAGAATCTGGTGAAAGGGCTGACTTTCGGAGCGCTCAAGGGGTAGAAACCAGGAATCCACGGGTGGCACTATTCTCTCATCCGCAAGAACCGTATAGTTTATATATGACATGTATGACAATTCACTGCTTCCATCGGGAAGTGGAACTATAAAAAACAGAACAGGGAGGGTGCACTCGGTCGCAGCCTTTCAACAGCTCTGTTACGGAGGTCAACAGTGGGAAAAATATACAGCGACAACTCTCTTTCCATTGGTAGAACACCACTCGTGAAACTCAATCGGGTTCCAGACGGAGGGAAGGCGACGATTCTGGCGAAGATAGAGGGACGAAACCCTGCATATTCGGTGAAGTGCCGCATCGGTGCATCCATGGTCTGGGATGCAGAGAAAAGGGGAGTGCTCACACCGGGAAAGGAAATCGTAGAACCAACGAGCGGCAACACCGGTATTGCCCTGGCTTATGTTGCTGCAGCCCGAGGGTACAGGCTGACGCTCACCATGCCTGATACCATGAGCATCGAGCGGAGAAAAATCCTGAAAGCCTTCGGGGCCAATCTTCTGCTTACGGACGGTGCGCTGGGAATGAAGGGTGCTGTGGAAGCCGCGGAAGCGCTCGTAAGTAAAGATCCCGATCGCTTTGTGCTCCTGCAGCAGTTCAAGAATCCGGCAAACCCCTATATACACGAAACGACCACTGGTCCGGAAATATGGGAGGACACAAATGGGAGCGTGGACACACTTGTTGCAGGAGTCGGCACAGGGGGAACAATCACCGGTATTTCCCGGTTTTTCAAACACACGAAGCAGAAGCGCATCATCTCCGTTGCAGTCGAACCGGTGCACAGTCCGGTGATCTCTCAAAGAGTACGAGGGGAAACCCTCAGTCCCGGGCCTCACAAGATCCAGGGGATCGGCGCTGGATTCATCCCCGATGTCCTTGACCTGTCGCTTATTGATCGTGTCGAGCAGGTGAGTAATGAAGAAGCGATCGAGTATGCGCGCCGGTTGGCGAGGGAGGAGGGGATACTTGCAGGTATATCCTGCGGAGCTGCAACGGCGGCTGCAGTTCGACTCGGAAAGAAAGAGGAGTTTACAGAAAAGACGATTGTAGTCATTCTGCCTGATTCCGGTGAACGGTATCTTTCGAGTATCTTATACGAAGGAGTATTCGACAATACGACGGGTATGTAAACCTCATGATACCGCCCTATTTGGCTGCGGATAGGAGACGGAACTTGTTCCATGCATAGAGACGCTTTTCTACATTTCTAAATCCGCTATCGATGAGTACGTCGGTGAAATCCCTCCTGATAAAATCCTTCGCCTCCTCGCATTCAATGTAGTTCATGAACAAACGCATCAGTGGTCCCGATTGCTCCAGGCTGAACTCGTTCCAGTCGAAGATAAAAAGTCTCCCTTCCGGTTTGAGCGCGTTAAAGGCATTTTGCAGGATCAATACCCTCTGATCGTGCGTGAATCCGTGAATGACAAAGGAGAGAAAAACCTTGTCAAATGTATCCCTGAAGGGGAGAGGGCGTTCGATGCGAAGTGCCGTGAGGGTGATGTTTTCATACCTGCCGCACTTTTTTTTGAACTGCTTTTTCATTTCGGCGCTGATCTCACATGCGGTGATATGGCCATCATTGGAAAGATATCGGTGCATGAGGAGCTCATTTTTCCCGGTGCCCGCACCCATATCGAGGATTTTATCTGCCGGTTTGATCTCCATGTCCGCAATAATATTGTTTATGAGCGGGTTGTACAGTCCGAGGGTTCCCATGAGGATCAACTGGTCGTAAAACCGGGCACGAACCCCCCCGAACTCTATGTGAGGTACCATTTCAGGTTGTTCTCTCATTGTTTTCTACATTACGTCTTTTTGGAGGTCACGGACAGCGTTTTCTATTCTCTTGAGGTATATTTCTTTATCTTCACCCGTGCGTACAACGGGTGGACCGAAATGGACACGCACGGTATTTCTTCTGGGAACGTATCTGCCCGGAGGAAGGAGTTTTTGCATTCCATCAATGAAAACAGGGTACACGTCAGCCCCGGTGTGCTCTGAAAGGAGTACAGTTCCTCCGCGAAAAGGCTGGAGATCTCCGTTTCTGCTCACTTCTCCTTCGGGAAAAATGAGAATCCAGAATCCGGCATCGAGGAGCTCCCCCGTGTATTCAAGGCTTGCACGGTAGGCGGTTCCCTGTGGGAAGGGGAAGCTCTGAAAGAGAAGCGTAACGACCAGGTACCCCGTTTTCAACACAAAGCCCTTGAGCCTTTTCTGAAAGGAGGAAAGGGTTTTTTCTTTCCCATCTTCCCCTCCCGTAACAAGGCGCCCATATTTTTCGAATGCTGCGTGAAACCGGTTCAGTCCCATGGCCGGACAGATTCCCGAGCGCACGCGCAAAGGAAGGGCGCTGAGAATGGCCAGAGGATCGAGGTGTGAGGTGTGGTTTGCAGTGATGATTGCCGGAGCTGCGGCTCCCGCAACATGTTCTCTGCCCTGCACTTCGAGGCGGGCAAAGAACCTGAAGGCCGGCAGGATGAGAAGATTTACTGCGATCATCCGGAGGAGCTTTACCGGCGTGCGCCGCGTCCACCTTGGCATCCTCAGGGTGCGCGAAGCCGCAGGCTTGGTTGCAATTGTTCTGAGCTCTTCAATCGTCGTTTCAGGGCTTATCAGAGATTCATCGATGCTCACGTTGTATCGTTTTTCTATTTTGCTTACCACTTCCACAAGATCAAGAGAACCCATGCCAAGCTCGTCTCCCAGCCGTGTGTTTCTGTTGACCGTTCCAGAGAAAAAAAGATCGAACTCGTCTTTCTCTGAAGGTTTCTTCTGAAACTCCATTATAGTTTTCAGGACCTCCGCCTTGCGGACTTTGAGTGTCGGAGTTCTGGGGAAATCGATATCCTTCCACACGCTGAATCCTCTGATTCTCTGGTAGGGAAGAAGGTGTGCATTCACCTTTTTGACGACCGTTTCCGGATCGGTTCCGGGTTCAACGATGAGAACGGCATGGGGGATTTCTCCGTCTTCCTTCTGTATACCCACTACTATTCCCTCCCGCACACCGTCTGTCCCGGAAATGAGCCTTTCGATGTCTTCCGCGTACACATTGTGTCCTTCAGAGGTGACGATCATGTCCTTCTTTCGACCATGTATGAAGATGTGACCTTTTTCGTCGATTTTCCCGAAGTCACCTGTTTTGAGCCAGCCATCCTCCATCACCGAAGATGTGGTTTCAGGGTCATCCCAGTAACCTGCCATCACATTTTCGCCCCTGACGAGAAGCTCGCCTTCTTCACTGAACTTTACTTCCTGTCCCGGAAGAATTTTTCCCACAGAGCTTCTGTTGTGCCGGAACGGATTGAACATTGTGACGATTGGTGCCGTCTCTGTGAGACCGTATCCCTGAAAAATTGAATAAACGAGCCGTCGCCAGAATTCATGGGTTTCATGGTCCAGCGGAGCCCCGCCCACGATGAACGACCAGAAGTGCAGGCCGAGATACAGATGAATATCCAGGAACACGAAAACCCTGAGAGGGTAGGGAAGTTTCACCCACCTGTTCCAGCGGCGTTCGAACCCGCTGAGCTTTGCACGTGATACGAGCTCAGCCCGCACATGTTCCGCGAGAAGTTTCAATACTCGTGGCACTGTGATGAGAGTAAGTATTCTGTCGCGACGGATTGCCCGTACAAGCGCAGCGGGGCCGGTTTCACCGGTAAAATAGACCGTACTCCCCAGCAGAAGGGGCACAAAAATGCCTGTGAACTGGCCGAACATGTGACTGAACGGCACTGCACAGAGAATTCGGAAAGGCGTGAGAAACCGGATTATCCTCTCATGACGCGCAATTCCCTCTTCAAAGGGTTTGAGGTTGGAAAGTATGTTTCCATGGGTAAGCACAACGCCTTTCGGATCAGAAGTCGTTCCTGAGGTGAACACGATCTCGGCGGTATCCTTGGGACCGATTGATGCAGGCTCTACTGTAGTGGAAGAGGACTGAATGCCTTCCTTCTCTTTTCCGTACGTTTCGATTGAAGAGAAGGGAATGGTTTCTATTTCTCCATGTTCGGGAAGAATGTCGCAGATGACAACAGCCGGTTCTGTTTTCTCGAGTACTCGATAAAAGAACTCAGGCCGTGTCTGCGGGTCGAGAGGAACGACAATTGCCCCCCTGTGAATGATGGCAAAATACGCAACAATCCATTCCGGTGAACTCCTCCCGAACAGAATTACCCTATCACCCTTTTCGATTTTTCTCCGCCTGAGCTCCCTGCTGAGCCCGAGAATGGCTGCGCGAACTCTCCCGTATGTCCACGGCTGCTTTCTGTACCCCCTGTAGCCCACGAGATAGTTTCTGTTTGCCCACTTGTCCATGAAATCGATGTACTCATGGAGTGCGTCTCTCTGCACGGCGGTGTCCTTTTTCCTGTTTCAGAAGGGGCTTTCACTATATACATTGAAAATATCAACTGTTCTGATATAATTGTACTCCCATGCGCGGCATTTCACAACAGGTGAATGAAGGAAGAATATATGAAAGCTGACAAAACGCATGTGCTTGCGGTGGAAGCGCACCCCGATGATGTTGAGTTTATGTGTTCAGGAACGCTCGCAGCTCTCTGGGGCAAAAAAGCATCATCTGTACGTGCAGGAGGTGAAATCGTATGAATTTCGGAGTTATCGGGTGCGGAGGGATTGCCGACAGAAGAACCATTCCGGGAATGCTCGAATCGGACAGGGTGAAGATCATGGCAGTTGAGGATATTTCGGAAGAGCTCACACAAAGAGTAGCGAGAAAATACGGAGTGGGGAAAATCTTCACGGATACAGACAACCTTTTACGGGTCGGAGATATCGATGCCGTGTACATTGCAACTCCGGTGTACGCGCATGAAGACCAGATACGGAAAGCGGCGGATGCGGGAAAACACATACTTTGTGAAAAGCCGCTCTGTCTCACTGTGCGAAAAACAGAAAAGGTCATTTCCTATTGCGAGAAAAGAGGAGTGAGCCTTCAGGTTGGGTTCATGATGCGGTATCACGGGTTTCATATCAGTGCAAAGAAGATGATCGAAAATGGAGAGCTCGGGGAACCTGTTATGGGAAGGGGCCAGCTCACCTGCTGGTACCCTCCCATGGAAGGAGCCTGGCGCCAGGACCCTGCAAAAGGAGGAGGGGGTGCTCTGATGGACATGGCAATACACAGTGTGGACATTCTTCGGTATATGTTTGGTGAAGTCGAGACAGTCTCATCATTCAACGGAACACAAGCCCACGGATACCTCGTTGAAGACTCAGGGGTCATTCTGCTGAAGTTCAAAAACGGCGCCTATGGTGTCTGCGACTCATTTTTCAATATCCCCGATGAGGCTGCCAAGGGGGTGCTCGAGCTGTACGGAACCAGAGGAAGCCTCATGGCGGAAGGAACAATCTCGCAGGTCGCGGGTGGTAAAATGTCTGCTTTGCTCCAGAAGGGAGAAAGAGGGTATGACGTGCAGCAGGAGAGAACGAAGATTGAACCGTTTGAAGTCAAAGCGGAACTGAAAAACATGTACTGCGCAGAGGTCGAAGACTTTATCGATGCGGTGGAAAATAACAGAAGACCGATGAACAGCGGGGAAGAAGCGTTGAAAAATTTCAAGATAATATGTGCGGCATACGAGTCACAGAAAAAAAGAAAGGTGATTCGGGTTTGAGCTTTGGGGGTTGTCTCTGACAATTATTTAGAGAATTAACTTTTTAAAAATAAAAATGCTTTCTGCACTTTGACTTTTTCGATCTCCTTTTCCCGCCATAATTCTTTTACTAACTGGGTTCCTTTAAAATCATATTTCTGACAAAAATATTTTTGAATCTCTATTTTTGCCTCGATCACTTCTATCATGGAAAAAATGGATTTTTGGTTCTTTCAGTATTATACGTACAATATTTCTGGAATTCTGTATTCGGAGAAAAAAGCTTGACTCTGATATATCGGCAGTTTACGATTAGCTGAAATAAGCACACACAGTAATCACGTTTGAGATAAAAGATCTGAACACGTATCATGTTATGCACAGAACAGACGCGGTGTGGGGGAAAAAGTGTACTGAGAAAAGGAGTGTTCGGAAATGGTTTTTGATCATATAGGGCTCAGAACAACGGAAAAAAAACAAGGAGAAAACTGGGTGGAGGCAACCCGAGTATGGGTAACGAACCCAAAGGATCATCCTTTTCATGTCGAGTGGCTCCGCTATGAGCCGGACAGCCCTGTTCCTGATGCACTAAAAAACAATCCGCATATCGCATACCGTGTGGACAGTATTGAAGAGATCTCCAGGGGGATGAAGGTTCTGCTGGAGCCTTTTGAAGTGGGGGGCTTCGTTCGCGTAGGGTTTTACCAGTACAGCGATGGGTCTGTATATGAGTTTATGGAGTATCTCAAGGGCGGGGACGAGTGGTTCCCTGAAACACCGTAGTCAACCCTAGGGGGGCGAGTACCTGCAGAGAGATATGCCTTTCCTGTACAGAAAACAATTCTGACCTTCAAAGAGGAGCACAGGATGAAAGAAAAACTCGCAATTGCGGGTGGACCAAAAGCAGTAAAAAACGCACTGGCTGGGTGGCCGCAATTCGATGATAATGCCATCAGCTCAGTGGTGGAAGTACTGCGATCTGGGAAGGTGAATTACTGGACAGGACCCAGGGGGATGGAGTTCGAGAAAAAATACGCTCAGTGGCAGGGGAGCGGGTATGCAATCAGTACGGCAACAGGAACAGCAGCGCTTCATGTCACACTGACGGCGCTGGGTATCGGCCCGGGTGACGAGGTGATCGTTCCAAGCTATACATTTATTGCGACGAGTTTTTCTGTGGTGCAGGCTGGGGCGATCCCCAGATTTGCAGACGTGAATATCGAAGACCACTGTATCAGTGTCGAATCCGCGGAGAAACTCGTCAATGAGCGGACAAAGGCGATCATTCCGGTCCACCTGTACGGGAACGTATGTGACATGGACCGGATCATGGCGTTCGCAGAAAAACACAATCTGTGGGTTATTGAGGACAATGCAGAAGCTTTCGGTGGTGAATATAAAGGAAGAAAAACGGGTACCATCGGTCACGTTGCTGGAGCAAGCTTCTGTCAGAACAAGACTTTTACCACAGGCGGTGAAGGAGGTATGGTAACCACAGACGACGAAGATCTTGCGTGGACAGCACGCAGTTTCAGGGATCACGGCTATGATGTACGAGAGCGCCTCAACCTCCTCGAAATGGAACAAAAGCTTCCTTACATTCACAACATGATAGGCTGGAATTACAGAATGACGGAGATGCAGTCTGCAATCGGTCTTGCCGAGCTCGAGAGAATCGACACGTGGAATCTTCCCATGAGAAGGCGAAACGCGAAAATCATCATCGATCGGTTGAAGAATAATTCACTGGTGAAGTATTTTCCCGTCGATACTCCTGAGAGGAGAAACGGCTGGTACGCGATGGCATTTTCATTGGATATCGAAAACATGAACTGCGATATCACCCGGTTCGTCGAGGCGGTGGTTGCCGAAGGGGCTCCGTGCTGGAAGGTGTTCTGGCCTCAGTGCCACACAGAAAAGGCATTCACAGAGAAAAGGGCATTCGGAAAGTCCGGTTTTCCTTTAACTTCAAGGGAATACACCGATCCGGAAAGCGTTGATTACAGCAGGGTAGAGGTCCCCAACGCAGTCTGGCACGAATCCCACACGTTTACATGTTTTCCTTTTCCCACATTCACACAAGAGGATATGAACCAGATTGCGGATGCGTTGGAAAAGGTAATAGTGGCCTTTTCCGAATGACCGTGTGACAGGGCAGAAAAAGAAATACTGTAGCTTATTCCCAACAACTGTAGCCATCGAAACTCGGAATACACGGATCGTGAGAGGATTCACTTCGGGAGCAATCAAAGAAAGAAACTCAGATACAAGAAGGAGGATACAATGTCTGGCATCAATCTACTCTCTACCATTAAGGGATCTCTGCTTGAAGATTTTTTTCCAAAGGGGTGGAGCCTCGAAAAAATCGATGCATGCTGCAGCCGGCCAAAGGATGAAATATTCCAAAGGCAGGATTGGTGGAGTAATGAGTTCAATATCGTTTCCTGCCGGAGTGTTGAGGACTTCAATACCATGATGGGGCATGAGATCGCCATGGAGATTAGAAATGCAAAAGAGGAGGGAAAGCAGATCGTGTTCATACTTCCGGTCGGACCGATGGGGATGTATCGATGGGTCGTGTATTTCCTGACCCGGTGGAACATCGACTGCGGCCACATGCATGGATTCAACATGGATGAGTGGAGCGATTCTCGGGGAAACACACTGCCCAATACGAATCCCGGGGCTTTCCAGTACGCAATGGAACACGCACTCTATGCTCCGCTCGGAAAACTCACCGTACCGGAGAAACAGAGGCATTTTGCGACAAAAGACGCGTTACCGCACTTCAAAGACCAGATCTTTTCTTTGAAGCAAAAGGGTGCGAGTCTGGTTGTGGTATACGGAGTCGGCAGGGTTTTTCACATTGCATTCTGGGAGCCTCATTTTGCGGGTGAGTTTTCTTCTGAGGACGAGTGGAAAGAGCAGACACACAGAATCGCCGCAAAGCTTCATCCGCTGACGATCGAACAGAACGCGGTCACGAGCTTCAAGAGCAGGACCACGCTCGTTTCTGCACGTGCAAACACGATCGGTCCGGGACTTTTCCTTGCCGCGGACTATGCAATCGGTGGTGCAGAAGGCGTTTTCGGCCGCGGGATGCAGTGGCAGGGAATGAGCCTTTGGGTAACACTGAGGTATGGTCCCGACATGTGGGTACCTTCGAGCTTCATGCCGACCAGGCCCGGTACGCTCTATTTTGAAGAAACGCTTGCAGGGCCTCTGGAACCGGAATTGAACTGAAGGGAGAGGAGCTTATCGTACACACAGAAGAAAAATTATGTGAAAACGTCCCGAGATGGAGCGTTTTTCTTCTGAGTACCCTGCAGGGTGTGCATCTTCAGTTCGTCCGTGTTCCTCCCCACAATTTGGTTGATGATACATGCAAATGTCATTATTATTAACTTCCAGTTGATCATACAGCTCAGAGTAAGGAGACAGTGTACAATGGAGTACAAGGTAAAAGACCTCGGCCTCGCTGAAACAGGAGAGATGAAGATTGAGTGGGCAGAATCTCGGATGCCCGTGCTCATGTATTTGCAGGAAAAATATGAAAAACAGAGACCGTTCGAAGGGCAGCGGATCGCCGGATGTTTGCATGTAACAAAGGAAACAGCGGTACTCGTGAAAACACTCGCCCGCTGCGGTGCCCAGGTGGCGTGGTCCGGCTGTAATCCTCTCTCCACTCAGGACGATATTGCTGCAGCACTCGCACGAGACGGAATTCCGATATTTGCATGGCACGGCATGAGCGTGGATGAGTTTTACTGGGCCATTGAGAGAACGATAGATTTGAAGCCCTCACTTACTCTGGATGACGGTGCAGACTTAATCAACACTCTTCACCACAAGCACCCAAAAATGGCCAGGGAGGTTATTGCAGGCACGGAAGAGACAACCACCGGCGTGCATCGGCTCAGGGCAATGGCAAAGGCGGGGGCGCTTCTCTATCCGGTTATTGCAGTAAACGACGCAGAGACGAAATGGGATTTTGACAATATATACGGCACTGGGCAGTCTTCAATCGACGGGATACTGAGATCCACGTCAATACTCTTTGCAGGGAAGAGTTTCGTCGTTGCAGGGTACGGTCATTGTGGAAAGGGAACAGCAATCAGGGCGTGTGGTATGGGCGCGCATGTGATCGTCACAGAGGTGAGGCCGCTTCAGGCTCTGAAGGCGACCCTGGACGGTTTCAGCGTCATGACGATGGACGAAGCGGCGGAGATCGGTGACATTTTCATTACCGCCACGGGTATGAAGGATGTGATCGTGAAGCGCCACTTTGAAAAGATGAAGGACGGCGCGATCGTCTGCAATACAGGTCATTACGACTGCGAGCTGAACCTGAAGGATCTCAAGCAGATCGCGGAAAACGTGCGAGAGGTAAGGCCCAACAATGAGGAATACTCACTAAAAAACGGTAGAAAGATCTTTGTTCTCGCAAAAGGAAGGCTGGTAAATCTTGCCGGGGCAGAAGGCCATCCATCAGAGGTGATGGATATGAGTTTCGCAAATCAGTTTCTCTCACTTGTTCGCTGCGCCAGGGAGGGGAAGTCTCTCACTGTTGATGTTCACGATGTTCCCTTCGAGCAGGACGAGGAGCTTGCGCTTCTCAAGCTGAAAACCATGAAGATTGAGATCGATACTCTCAGCACTGATCAGGAAAACTACAGAGATGATTATATGGCTGGAACATAACTTTCTTTTTCGGAGATTGAGTTGTTTTTAAAGAGCTTGGAAATATATGGTTTCAAATCCTTTGCGGAAAAGACGAAGTTTCAGTTCAAGCCTGGCGTCACGGCAATCGTAGGGCCGAACGGCTGCGGAAAGAGTAATGTCGTGGATGCCATACGCTGGGTTCTCGGTGAGTCCAATGCACGTTCTCTGCGCGGCGAAGTCATGGACGATGTGATATTTTCTGGTTCTGAAGAGAGAAAACCACTTGGAATGGCTGAGGTTGGAATAACAGTTGTTAATGATGAAGAGCTTCTCCCTATCGAATACTCAGAGGTAAATATCAAGAGACGTCTGTACCGTTCTGGAGAGAGTGAATTCTTCATAAATAGGAACAGCGTTCGTCTGAAAGATATTCATGAACTCTTCGCAGATACGGGTATTGGAAAGGCATCCTACTCCATAATGGAGCAGGGGAACATCGATATGATATTGAGCAACAAACCGGAAGAGAGGATGGTTGTTTTTGAGGAAGCTGCAGGTATTACACGATACAAAACGAGGATGAAGCAGTCTTACAGAAAGCTCGCGTCTACAGAGGAGAATCTTATTCGGTTGAACCTCATCATAAACGAAGTAGAAAAAGAGCACCGTTCTTTAGAAAAACAGGCGCAGAAAGCCCTTCAGTATAAAACTCTCAAAAAAGAAGAACTTGAATTCGAGAAGCTCTATAACTACACGAGGGTCCTCGCTCTCGACCAGCAGCTTGAAAAGAACTACACGACTCTCGGGGAGCTCAAAACACAAAAAGAATCGCAGGAAAAAATCCTCGAGGAACTGAATGCATCTCTCAAGAAAAAAATAGAGAAAATCAAGGATGTTGAGAGAGGCATTTCCGAGTTAAAGAATATGATTTTTAGGATCGAAGCGGAAATCGAATCCATTATTTCAAAATCTGCACATATTGAAGAGAGAGTGTTCGAGCTGAAAAACGAAATCGCCAAGAAGAATCAGCTCAGGATAAAAATGCAGGGTGCAAAGACGGAACTCGAACAGCGGATCGACCATCAGCGTAGAGAAAGGGAGGCGCTAACGGAACTCGTACGGTCACAGGAGGAAAAGCTCGGGAGATATGTGGAGGAGTTGCAATATGTGGATCAGTCCATAGAGAAGATGTCTATTCGGATCGACGAAAACAACAGCATACTCGAGAAGATCGGGGGTGAGCTGCACATTCTCCGTACGAAACTCAAGGATGTAACAAACAGATTACTCCAGGAGATCGATACAATAAAAACACGGTCCATGGGAAAAGATCAGGAAAAAAATCTACTGGTCGAAAACATCAAAGAAGCAATGCAGAACATTGATAATGCCCTTCGCCGCCACGGAAGCCGTATTCACGACTTTCTTTTTATCGCTAATGATGCCGAAAGAGAAAGCAGGGCGGATGAACTGAAGGAAGAGATTGATACTCTGAGGAACCGTATAAAGGATGTGTTCTCAGACATCGAAACGGTGATATCGATTCAGGATGAACTGAGCAGAACGATATTCGGGAAGGAAGGAGTGCATTCTCAGAAAGAACAGATAGAAAGAGATATGGACCGAAATACGAAGCTGGAGGCGCACCTCAAACAGGAAAACACCGGGTTTAGCAAAGAGCTCGAAAAAATCAGACAAAAAAAAGAGGAGTTTGAAAACACTATCAATAACCTTCGTCCGGAGATTGCACGAAACAGGGAAAAAGAAAAATTCCATGAAGAGAATATCGCTCGTCTTGGTGATGAGCTCGAGAGAAGCGACGAGTCTTTGGAGGATATGGACTTTGATGTACAGACGCTCGAAGAACGAATAAAAAAGCTCAATACAGAAAAAGAGGCGCTCTCTGAAAGGCGAAGGAGTAAAGAGGAGCAGAAAGTACGGCTCAGAGAAAAAACAAAGGAACAGAACGAGCTCATCGAGAAGATTCTTGAGGATATACATCAAACAGAGTCATTCGTGGAAAACAGCAAATACAAAACAGAACAGCTTTCAGGTTCAATCGAAAAGATCGATCTGAACAATGCGGAGCTTTCGACAAAGATCGAAACCATCAAGGAGAATTTCAGAGAGAGGTACAGCATATCTCTCGATATTGTGGGAGAAGAGGTTTTTGCTTCTGAGGCAGCAGACGAGGCGTTTTCCGAAAGTGGCGGGCCGGACATACGACTGATACAGGAACAGAGGGAGAAGATCAAGAAGAGCGTGAGCGATCTCGGGCAGGTGAATCTCATTGCCATAGAGGAATACAACGAAACAAAAAAAAGGCTGGCCTATCTCACTGAGCAGAGAGATGATCTCGAGAGAGCCAAGAATGATTTGCACATCGTTATGGACAAAACTCTCCGATCTTCAAAGGATCTGTTTATGGAGAGTTTTGACAAAATCAAAGGCAACTTTAACGGAATATTCCGGAGGTTGTTCAATGGAGGTAGGACAGACCTCTTTCTCACCGATGCGTCGAATATCTTTGAAACAGGTGTCGAGGTCATGGCGTGCCCGCCAGGCAAGGCGCTGAAAAGGCGCTCACTGCTCTCGGGGGGAGAAAAGGGACTCACCGCAATCGCACTTCTTTTTGCAATTTTTATGGTTCGTCCAAGCCCGTTCTGCATGCTTGATGAGGTAGATCACGATTTGGACGAGGAGAATGTTATCCGTTTTTTACGGTTATTGAAGGAATTTACCGATTCCACTCAGTTCATTATCATTACCCACAACAGACGAACGATCGAATTCTCCGATATTATCTATGGGATAACCACGGAGGAAGCAGGGGTTTCGAAGGTTGTCTCTCTTGATATGGTGGAGCAGGTTATTGAATGAGCTAATCGACTGGATCAGAGATAATTCACGTTCAGTGATTATCGGTGTATGCTCGCTTTTGGTCCTGTCTGTTGCGGTGGGTGTAGCTATCGGAGTAGGGAAACGAAAGTCAGCCGAAGATATGCTGGCGGTAACGGAAAAAGAGGCGGTACTGTCTTCACTCAGCACCACGGAGAAAGATGGGGTTCAGCTGCTTCTTCCCGAGCCCTATACTCCCGAATTGGGAAAAACGTTCCTTGAATACACTTCTTACATTGAACGCCACAAAGACGACCTTGAAAGAATAGAACTCATCCCCTTCAAACTCTCAGACATTTTACAGTTCAGGAACCCTGGTGAGCCTGTTGATATCAAGCCTTTCCAATTCAACAATGAAGAGTTGGATATCGTTACCGGAAAATACGAACTGGCTGAACCCTAGACGGTCTTTTGTAAAGGAACAATGAAAACTCTCCGAATCATTATTTCCTTCTGTGTGTTTTTCGTTTTTTTCATTTATTTCATCTCTTACAGCGCACCTTTTATTATCGAGCGCGGAAAACGGTATGCAGAAATCGAGATGGCGGTGGGAGCTGATTTTCACGTGAACCTGCAGGGTGGCGGATGGTACCTCAACAGGTATGATGAGAAAAAATTATCATTTGAGCGTCGGTACACAGACACAATTCACACAGAGTTCATTATACGGCCGCTGCAAACCGGGGAAGCGTATCTTTTCTTCAGTTATCTCGAAGAGGATGTGTACGTCCGCGTCAGTATCTTTGATATACTCCCAGAACCCCGATCCCTGCACGTGCCTGCTCGGGACCCTGGAGAAATCGATACTGAAAATCCCGAAGAAACGTCTGAAAACAGTGCGGTTGAAAAAAAAATGCAGGAAAAGGTTCAGACTCCTTCCGGGATTAAAAAGCAGAAAAATGAGAGCGTGCAAAAGGATATATATTACATCGATACAGAGGATCGCAAGATCGATGTTCCTTTTTCGAGTGAGGATGATGCATATTTTCATGGAATCCGGCTGTACAAGAAGCATGCTACGGAAAACGCGGTGAAACAATTTGAAAAATACCTGTCGGAATGCACACGATGTTCCCATATGCTCAAAGCACACAAATATCTTTCGGACATCCATATTGAAATGGAAAATGAAAAAGAAGCACTGAAACATCTTCAGGTTCTCATCGAACGTGGTAGTGAGGATCAGAAGAAGAACGCCTTTTCAGTGAAGGCACACATTGATTACAGGAGCGGGAGACTCAATGAAGCACTCAGTGGATACCGTGCTGTGCTTGATTTTGAACCGGAAAACGGAAAGATTTTAAAAAGGATCGGTGACATACATTTCGAGTTACAGAACCTGGGAGCTGCTCTTGACGCATATCAAAAGAGTATTGCGCACGGAGTCGACGATGATGAGGTGTACTACAGGGTTGCAGTCATATTGGAAAGCCCCGGTGCCTTGAAGGACCTGGAAAAGGCGTACACCAATTACAAAATAATCGTTGACAGGTTTGGTGAATCGGAGCATTATACCTATGCTCAAAAGAGGGTGGTGTTTTTTGAAACTAATTTTTACAAGTATAAATAAAATCTCTGCGGATCTTTGATCCGTTGATGTATTCAAAACGCCGTGAGGTGAAATAATGCTGAGCAGTTTGACGGACAGACTGTCACAGATCATGAAAAAGGTAAAAGGCTGGGGAAGCCTGAATGAAAAAAATATCAGGGACGGGCTGCGGGAAATAAAACTCGCTCTTCTCGAAGCGGACGTGAATTACAAGGTCGTGAAAGAGTTTATAGATGGTGCAACAGAGAGTGCACTCGGTGAACAGGTTTTAAAAAGCCTGACCCCCGTACAGCAGTTCACAAAGGTTGTGCACGACTATCTGGTGAAAATACTGGGTGAAAAGGAAGAAGGTCTTGATATACGAAGTGGCGGTCTTTCAGTCATCATGCTCGTCGGTTTACAGGGTTCAGGAAAGACCACGACCGCAGGTAAGATCGCACGTTTTGTGCAAAAGAATTTCAACAAGAAACCGGTTTTAATTGCAGCGGACATTTACAGACCGGCTGCCGTGAGACAGCTGGAGATCCTTTGTGAGAAAAACGGGCTATTGCTTTACAAAGAAGAGGGGGCGGATCCTGTTACCATATGCACATCGGGTTTGAAATATGCTGCGGAAAACAGCTGCGGTGCGGCCATTATCGATACTGCCGGCAGGCTCGAACTTGATGAAATGATGATGGACGAACTCGTGGAAATAAAGAAAAAAGTACATCCTCATGAGGTGCTTCTCGTGGCGGATGCCGCAACAGGGCAGGCCGCGGTCTCTGTTGCGAAAGGGTTCGAGGAGAAGCTTGGAATTACCGGTCTGGTTCTCTCGAGAATGGACTCTGATGCGCGGGGCGGGGCGGCACTTTCAATGACGTACATAACGGGGAAACATATCAAATTCATCGGTACCGGGGAAAAGATTGATGATTTTGAGCGTTTTTTCCCCGAGCGGATTGCGAACAGAATGCTCAATATGGGCGACGTTGTTTCTCTTGTTGAGAAGGTTCAGAATGAGGTGGATCTCGAGCAGGTACAGAAACTGGAGAAAAAAATCAAGAAGGACACGTTTGATCTGAACGATTTTCTTCATCAGATAAAACAGCTGAAGAAAATGGGCCCACTCGAGAATCTTATTGATATGATACCCGGGATGCCGAAGAAGGCGTCGTTTCAAATCGACAACAGAAACATGAAACGTACTGAGGCAATCATCCAGAGTATGACGGGAAAGGAACGCGAGAATTACAAGATAATCAATGGAAGCAGACGAAAGAGAATAGCTCTCGGAAGCGGGACAAATGTGTTTGAGGTAAATCGGCTGCTCAATAATTTTTCTCAGATAAAAAAAATGATGAAAAAAATAGGCAAGGGGGGGAAATTTCGCGGAGGCGAGCTTTCTTCGCTCTTAGGGCGTTTCTAAATCTCCCCGGGTTTCCGCCGGAAGCTGATTATAAAACTTTACTTGAGAAGTTATTAAAATTATATTAAGAAAAAAATTAGGAGGAAAGGGGAGTGGCAGTACGGATACGAATGACGAGAATGGGCACAAATAAGAAGCCCTATTATAGAATCATTGCTGTTGATTCCAAGAAAAAGAGAGACGGCGAATACCTCGAGAAATTGGGTAGTTATTATCCACTGGAAACTGAGGAGAAGGAAATCGAAATAAGGGAAGATCGGGTACGGCACTGGCTCGACATGGGAGCAAAACCGAGCCATACGGTCAAGACTCTGTTGAACAAAAAGGGGATTTCGTTAAAATAGCGAACGAATTGACCAATACTCAGGAATTGGGAAGGAGACGAGTGTATGAAAGAAAAAGAATTCCTTCTGTATATTATCAAAGCTTTAGTTGACGAACCTGACGCAGTTGAAATAAATGTCGTTGAAGGCGAAAAATCAACCATTTTTGAGCTCAAGGTGGCACCTTCAGATATCGGAAAGGTAATCGGCAAAAACGGGAGAATAGCGAAAGCAATCAGAACTATTCTCAATGCGGCAATCGCAAAATCGGGAAAACGCATCAGTCTGGACATACTCGGTTAACAACTTCCGAATTTTCTTCACCGATTTTCCCTGTATTTTCACGTCAAAGCAGTGCGGTGAATTATCAGAGGACACGAAACACGGGATGGACTATCTGATTATCGGCAGGTTTTTAAAACCCTTCGGTATCCATGGAGAGATGAAAGTATTACCTGTTACCGATACACACGAAAGATTTAGATATCTTTCATTTGTTTTTATTCGCGACAGCAACGAATTGAAGAAATGCGAACTCGAAGGCGTGCGGTACAAGGGTGATATGGTCTTGTTAAAGCTGAAAGGATACGACACACGAAATGCTGCTGAACAACTCTCAAATGAGTATTTGTATATTGACAGAGCACACGCAGCCCCCCTTGACGATGAAGGGTATTATTATTATGACCTTTACGAATGTAGGGTTCTGACGACTGCCGGAGATAAACTTGGGTCGGTGTGTGACATACAAAATGCGGGCAGCTGTGACGTCTACGTTATCCGCGGCGACAATGAGGAAGACGACATTTTTTACATCCCTGCGGTAAAGGACGTAGTAAAAAAGATCGACATCAAGAATAAGGAGATAATCATCGAAGAGATCGAGGGGCTTTTTTAATTTTTATATACCCCGTGTTCTAAAATGCTCGTTTTCAACATTCTTACATTGTTTCCAGATACTGTCAGCTGTTTTTTTTACGAAAGTATTGTAAAGAGGGCTGTCGATAGCGGGCTGATTCTGCCGCGTGTATTCAATATACGGGATTTCAGCAGGGATAGGCACCAGAAGGTGGACGATTATCCATTTGGCGGTGGTCGTGGAATGCTCATGACTCCGGATCCTCTTTTTCGAGCCGTGGAAGGGCTTGAAACAAGAGGGAAAGTGATCTACCTGAGTCCAATGGGAAAGCTCCTGAAGCAGACTGCAGTGCGCAGTCTGGCTCGAGAAGACTGCCTGACCCTCATCTGCGGTCACTACGAGGGGATTGATCACAGAGTGGTAGAGCAGCTCGTTGACGAGGAGTATTCAATCGGTGATTACATCATGACATGCGGTGAAATAGCTGCTGCGGCATTGGTAGATGCTGTTACCCGGGAACTTGAAGGAGCACTCGGAAACAATACCTCGCGGCTCGAAGAGAGTTTTGATGCGACAGGGCTGCTGGAATATGAACAGTACACGAGACCTTCTCGGTACAGGGAGTATGACGTTCCGGAAGTACTTCTTTCGGGGAACCACGAAGAGGTCAGAAAATGGCGGATGAAGAGAAGGCTCGTTAACACCTTAGAGCGGAGGCCCGATTTACTGAAGTCAGCTGTTCTGACAGATGAGTATAAAGAATTATTCAACGAAGTCTCGGAGGAGAAGAAAAATGAACGTGGTTGATGAGATTGAAAAAGAGTACGTGAAATATGAAGAGACGCCCTTCCAGGTTGGAGATCTCGTGCGCGTGCATGTGAAAATTGTGGAAGGAAAAAGAGAGAGAATACAGGTATACGAAGGGTATGTTATTGCGATAAAAAACAGCGGAAACCGGAGGACCTTTCGTGTAAGAAGGGAGTCGTATGGAATCGGAGTTGAACGTGTGTTTCCGCTCCATTCACCGAGGATCGATAAGATCGAGGTGTTACGAAGAGGCAAGGTACGAAGGGCAAAACTGTACTATCTGCGGCAAAGAGTTGGAAAAGCGGCTCAGGTAAAGCAGCGGTTAAAATAGGGCTCCTCTGGGCTTCCCATACCGTTGTGCGTATGTTTTTCAGTATCTTCCGGTGGGGAATGTTTATGATGAAGAAAATGGAGGCACCGTATTATTTCGAAAACGAACGTATGTGCGAGCTTGAAAATTGTGCTGTCTCCAAAGGGTACAGATACATCGGGGGCATTGATGAGGCGGGGAGGGGGGCGCTCGCAGGCCCAGTGGTCGCTGCATGCGTTATCCTCGACAGACAAAACATTCCTCCGGGGATAGCAGATTCGAAAAGCCTGAGCGGAACGAAGAGGGAGTTCCTTTATGAAAGGATCTGTAAAACCGCGCTGTGTGTGGGAATCGGAACCGTTGATCCGAGTATGATAGATCGGATAAACATTCTCCGCGCAACGAGGTTGGCTATGAAGCAATCAGTCACCGCAATGTGCATCAACCCTGATTTTTTGTTAATCGACGCAGTCAAACTTCTCGATATATCAATTAACTCCCTTTCACCTGTCAAGGGAGAGCAAAAGAGTGTTTCAATTGCAGCAGCAAGCATCATTGCGAAGGTACATAGGGACAGAATTATGGTCGAACTTTCGAATACATACCCTTATTACGGTTTTTCTTCACACAAGGGGTACGGCACCGCCATGCACAAAAAGTACCTCCTTGAATATGGTCCCTCCAAAGTGCATAGATACTCATACAAACCTGTTTCAGAAGTGTGTACTCTATGGAGATCGAAAAACCTGAAATAGCGCGATCCTTGAATACGGACGTAAAGGAGAGCGGCCGTCTGCGGACCGGCCAGCTCCTCCGGGTGAGAGTCATAAAAGCACTGGCTCGCGGGTATTCCCAGGTTGAACTCAGAGGGCGGATCGTCTCGGCACGGCTGAGCGGCAACATTCCAAGCTCGCTGTTTATTGCCAAAGTAATGAAGACCGCTCCTCAGATCGAACTCAAATTTATTCGGAGCCTGAAAAACAGAGAAAACGCACACACACAGAACAGTATCGACTCGCTCCTGTACAGGAAAAAACAATTTATTCAGAATTTGTTTACCACCGATAATTTTTTTGGGAAACTATTGGTTTCCATGTACAAGAATAAGAAACGCCTAAAAGAAAATATTATAAATGTTATAAAAAATCAAAATATAAATACTATTTTGCAAAAGAGTGCGGATGTTTCAAAAGAGGTCAGAGAATATTTTATTCTGCAAAACCTGTACAACTATCTCAGTGAAGACGTATCTGCGTTCTTGTTTCCCTTTATGATCGATGAACGCTGGCATCTCTGCGACGGAAAAATCCTGCGGGGAAAGGATGCATCAGAGTTGTCTCTTTTTCTCATCATTTCTCTTGAAAGTGGTGACAAGATACACTTTTTTGTTTTCTCGAATTTTGATGTAATCGTATGCACTATCTCCACTGATAATGCAGATCTGGAAGAAAGATTGAGAAATGAGGCGCAAATCCTCGCTCAGCATCTCAAAAGCCGGGATTTTCAGAGAAATGTTGAAATTCATTTTGCCCCTTATAGGGAAAGAGATTATGAAAATATCAAGAAAATAAAAAAAATAGATATTAGAATGTAGCTATGAAAAAAAAAGCGGTTGCCATTAAATATACAGAGGGAGACCACGCGCCGAAGATCATTGCAAAAGGAAAGAACAGGCTTGCAGAAATGATCGTGAAAATTGCACTGGAAAATGACGTGGAGATCCAGGAAAACAGGCTCCTCAGTGAAGCGCTTATACAGTTCGATGTTGGTGAATATATCCCGGAGGAAATGTACGAAATTGTTGCTCAGATCCTTGCGTATGTATACAGAGTCGTACGCAAAAGGTGAGTGTTCGGACAGTACTCAATCTGTACGAATCGAAGTGAGGATGAATCAAGCATGGCGATGAGAAAGTTAAGAGTTGAAGAATTGAAGCCAGGCATGGTTTTTGATAAAGCTGTGTATATCGATATGAACAACATGCTTGTAGCGCCCATGGTTCCGGTCAAAGAGGAAGATATCACTCGTTTAAAAAAGTGGGGTATCGAGGAAGTTGAGACTGCGGGAGAAATGATCTCCCATGAGAAACCGGTAAAGTCATCGGGACGGATGTCGATCAGGGATGAGGTAAGTAA
>CAZOWM010000044.1:0-30179 GCA_964583615.1 uncultured Spirochaetota bacterium
CCGACAGAGAAACAGATAGAAGAAAATGACATGAGTGGGAATCAATTTTGACGTCAGCTTGTGTGGGATCCCGGGAGTAGGATCAAACCGCTATTCCCGCCTTCTAAAATAGGAGTAGATGGAAAGCGACACAACAATGATGAGCCCGTAGATCAGCTGGGTCCAGAACCCTGTGAGCCCTATTGCCACGATGCCGCCTTCAAGTGACCCGATGATGATGGCCCCGATGAAGGTCCCGAAGATCGTTCCCACTCCGCCGAACACCGAAGTCCCGCCGATAAACACCGCAGCAAGGGTCCTCAGAAGGTACCCCTCACCGAGCGAGGGCCAGAGATACGTCACCTCGAGGCTTGCGAGAATTCCGGATAATGATGCAAAGAAACCCATCTGCATGAACACGAGCATTTTTGTCCTGTTCACCCGAATTCCCATCATGCGGGCGCTTTCCACATTGTCGCCCACAATGAGCACATGGGAACCGAACCTGTGCCGTTTGAGAATAATCCAGAATATCACAGCGAGGGCAAGAAACCAGATCGCCTGAGCGGGAATCGTGTTTGCGATTCTGCCGACATACAGTTTGAACAGAAATGTCTCGTTGACCGGAACAAGGGTTTCCCCGTACCCCTGGCCGCACACGTTTACAAGGCCTCTCCAGAGGAACATAGTCCCGATTGTTGCAACAAGAGAAGGGATGCGTACGTGTACGACGAGTAGACCATTCAACGCGCCTCCCGCGAGCCCGGTGGCGAAGCAGCAGAGTGTGGTGAGAATGATCGTGAGATTCGGATCCATTCCTCTGTCGATGAGCACATTCGACAGTTTTGCAAACACCCACGCAGAAAACCCCATTATAGACGGAAATGAGAGATCCATCTCGCCTGCAACGATGACCAGAGTGATTGCAAGAGCCATGATCCCGGAAAAGGGAATGGTTGACATGAAGGAGTAATACATATCAAATCGTGTGAATGTGCTCGGGTTTCCGATGAGGAAAAGCAGAAAGATTCCTCCAAACACACCCAGAATACTCAGTTCCAACCGCAGCTCTCGTGCCCGGGCGGTTTTCGCTATCATCTTCTTCTCCCGTTATTTGTAACCCGCTGTCCGTGCGGGATATCCCCCACGAACAGCAGGATTAATCGATCTTTCCGGTTTTCGCGAGCTTTACCATTTTATCCACAAGCTGATCTTGGCTGATCTCGGCCTTGATGAATTCACCTGCAATCGAACCCCTGTCCAGAATGACGAATCTATCGGCAATAGGATAAACGTAGTAAATATTGTGGCTGATAAAGACGGCGGATTTTCCGATTTCTTTTATGTTTCCGACGAAGTCCAGAACCCTTCGGGTTTCTGCGAGGGAAAGGCCCATGGTCGGCTCATCGAGAATGATGAGTTCGGCGTTGAAGTACAGAGCCCTGCCGATTGCGATCCCCTGCTTTTCACCGCCGGAGAGTGATTTCACAATCGAATCGGTGGTGATGGCCTTTGAGGTGAACCCCATCTGTTCCCTCAGGATTTTTTCCGTCTCTTTCTTCTCCTCGTCGATCCTCAGGAACCCGAAACGGTCGGTGATCTCTCTTCCCATGAATATGTTTCTCCACATCGTCTGCTGCTCGCTCAGCGCGCGTTCCTGATACACTGTTTCAATTCCCATATCCCGAGACATGTCAACCGAGTGTATCGTAATCTTTTCCCCCTTAAAGTAGATCTCCCCTCTGTCCGGCTGGTGTACACCGGTGAGTATCTTGATGAGTGTGGATTTTCCTGCTCCGTTGTCTCCGACGAGACCGACAATTTCGTTGTATTTTACATCGAAGTTCACGCCCTTCAGCACAACTACTTTTCCGAAGGATTTGCGGATATTGATCATGGAAACGAGTCTTTTCGGATTGCTGGTATTCGCCATCTTTGCGTTTTCCTTTCCCCTTCAGGGATTATCGAATTCCCTTCTCTGCAAGGGGAGCGACAAAATCGATATTTGTGATATCGATGAGCGCAGCACCGGTATCGATGTGAAGCCCCGCAAACCCGTACTTCTTTGTCAGACAGACCTGAAGAATCGGCAGGTACCCCTGAAGATAGGGCTGCTGATCGAGAACGACTCCGGTGTAGCCTTTCTTTATTGCATCCGCAGTTGCAGCGCTCAGGTCGAAGCCCGCAATGTAGATGTCGCCGGGCTTCTTTCTTGTCGCCTTCATGTAGGTTTCAGCGGTTGCGGTGAGGCCGCCGTGGTCCGTGACGATGAGCTTCACATCAGGGTTTTTGGACACATACCCGGTGAAAACCGGTGTACCGAGCGCGGCTTCGGTGTTGATTGCATCCGAGATTTCGATGTAGTCAACCTTCATGCCTGCCTCTTTGAGTGCATCGACGCATCCCCTTGAACGAAGTCCACGAGTCTCCTGCGCAATCAGACCCCACACCATGCACCGGTCGCCTCGTCTCAGCCCCGCTCGCTTGATCGCTCCTTTTGCAAGCATCACCCCGGATGCGTAGAGCTCCTGTCCGACATACCCGAATCCACGGTCTTGATATTTTTCCTCTATCGGAGGAAGCGAGGTGTTCTGGCTCGTGACGATGATTCCTTTTGCAATTGCTTCGTCAACCAGCGGCCCGAACGCATCCGGCCCTGGATGTCCCATTATGCAGATACCGTCGGGTCGCCTTGCAACAGCATCCTTGAACTGCGCGATCATTTTATCGGGGATCCAGTCCGACCACACATAGTCGACCTTGCACCCCAGGTCCTGTTCCGCAGCCCGTGCACCCCTGTACACAACAGACGCAAACGGGCATCCGGGAGGCCCTCCGGGGAAGAACACGATCCTGATTCCCTCAAAGTGCTGCTTTGGATCAGCAATCGCAAAGGATGCGACGCTCATCAAAAATGCGCAGATGAGGAATAAAATAAAAATCTTCTTTTTCATGACACCAACCCCCTTTTGTGAAATGTAACAGAAATGTGTGTATGGTCACCTCCTTTACAGGAAGGAATACACCCTTGTGACGGCAAAAAAAATTTATCACAGCTCTCTTCGTGGCTTTTCACGGGCACTTAAGTAAGCCTGCCCGATCGTGGAGTCGCTCTTTGTGTTATTCTCTCAAATTACAGCACACAGCTTCTTTTTTGTCAAGAAAATAACCCTAGATGCGCATAGATGAGGAGATGAAACCAAGAGATGAAGGGTGAAGCGTTTTTACCTCAGAAAAGAACAGAGCAATTCACCGAGCGTTGAAGGTACATCTCTAATTGAGAATAACCTCTTTCACGGAGTACCGGCTGGTTTCCTGCTCATAATCGAGGACGAGAAAGGGATATTCCTTTATTCCGTTCCCGAAAAGAATCACTGTGCGGTTATTGTTGACGTCATCGAGCATCTTGTTTACGGGATGGAACGTAGTCACATGCAGCAGCCCGTTTTCCATGACGGCCCAGATGAAGCCGAAATCAGTGGCTGCATCGCTCCCTTTTGTCGGGTCGGTCGAATATATGACGAGCTTGGGTTTCCCGGCGCTTTTCACACCCCACATGGAGAAGAACTGGCTCCGGCTATTGATATTCAGCCCCGTGGTCAGCACTCTGACGAGGGTATTTGCTCTCACCGCCAGGGCCACGATTCCACCGCCCGCGTCCTTTCCGCCGATTTCCGCAATGATTTCGTCTTTTTTATCTCCATCGAGATCGAAGCTGATGAGCTTTTTCAACGGAAGCGGCTTCTCATAGGTGAGGGGTTGCCCGAGCTTGATCCTCCCTGAAGAAAATTCCATCTTTTCCGAATGGACCTGAAAGGTAACGGTGTCGTCGTTGTCGGGAACCCTGTTTTCGCGCGCCCAGATGAGATACGGACCGTTTCCATCGAGCCTCCCGATCGTCACCATGGCAGAGTTGAGTTTGTAGACGAGCCGAAGCATGCTTTTCGTACTCTCATAGGTGTAGAAGTAAGAATAATCACTGCCTGAAGCAACAACCACAGGTGCCGCGAATGATGGATCGGAAAATATCTGTAGCTTATCTATGGACGTGGTGCGCACATTTACAGAGTAAATTTTCTTAAACGATTTCTGTGACACTTCATACCCGGTGAGCGTACAAGCCCTCCCCTGCTTTTCTGTGCTCACCAGGATGATCTCTTCCTTTCCGTTCTGGTCGAGGTCTCCTGTAGCGCATATCGAGGGCCCGTGATCCAGGGTTCCGAGCTCCCGCAGCACGATACCCGGTGTGTCCGCAGGGAATGGAATCGGCTGAATGCCGGCGTCTTGAGAAGGGTTTTGTGCTGTGTCCTGAATTTTTTGCAGATACTGTCCATACATCCAGCCTTCGAGCCCCGATTCTTCGATCCTGATGCGGTACCAGTAATTCTGCATATCCGAGATGTGTTCAACAGTTTCACCCCGCTCGAGAATCGTGACTTCGGTTTCTTTGCTGACCTTCGTCAATATTCTGTGCTCGAGGGTGGGTCCGGTTCTCACGCGCACATAATTTCCGCTCACCTGGGCGCGATCGTCTTTGTTGAGGACCCCGTTTGGTATGACATGAAGCTGTTGTGAGAAAAGAAGCGCCGGAACACAGACAATCACTGCCAGGTAAAAAAGTCGTTTATTCCTCATTGCACAATTACCCTTGCAAAAAAATGTCCCTACTATTATTTTTATCGTACCGGATTGGAATTTGTAAAACAGTTTTCCTTTCCTTTTTCCGGGCGAAAGAGGCTTTCCCGTCCGGTTGATCTCGTATGGAATGCGGAGGCTTTTGTGGAACGGGTCGTCATCGAGAAAGAATGCTGTAAGGGGTGTGAACTCTGCATTAACGCGTGTCCCAGGTCCGTTCTTGTGATGTCTGAAGATTTCAACAAATCGGGCTACCATTACAGCGTTTTTAAAAATAAAGAAGACTGCAACAGCTGCACGTTTTGCGCAATTATTTGCCCGGACGTATGCATTGAAGTCTACAAATAGCTTTTTTTACTTGAAAACCCGAAGCTTTCATTATATGATATTCTCCGGTTTGTCTGCTTATCTGAAAAAATCCAAGAACCTTTCGAGAAATGAAAGCAACGGACAACAAGGGCGTAATACGTCCAGAGAGGTGAATTATGGATAATCGGGTATTGATGAGAGGGAATGAAGCGCTCTGTGAAGGTGCGATTATCGCCGGATGTCGATATTACTTCGGATATCCCATCACCCCGCAGAACGAAGTCCCCGCATACATGTCACGGCGGCTTCCGCAGATTGGAGGGTGCTTCTTACAGGCGGAGAGTGAAATCGCCTCGATCAACATGATCTGGGGGGCTGTTGCCGCAGGGAAAAGAGCCATGACAAGCTCCTCTTCTCCGGGCATCAGCCTGATGCAGGAGGGGATTTCCTATCTCGCGGGTGCGGAGCTTCCCGCAGTGATCGTGAACATGGTGAGAGGAGGCCCGGGTCTCGGGAATATCGCTCCTTCACAGGCGGACTATTTTCAGGCTACCCGCGGTGGAGGGCACGGCGATTACTACGTGATTGTGCTGGCCCCCTCGACCGTGCAGGAGCTCGCTCACATTATGATCGATGCGTTTGACCTTGCGGATCTCTACAGGACACCGGTTGTGGTGTTCGGAGACGGCGTGCTCGGGCAGATGACAGAGCCGCTTGTTTTACCCGAGCCCTCGAAAAGATCGCTTCCGGAAAAGGACTGGATTCTCGACGGCGCCAAAGGGCGTGATCCTCGGGTTATCAGGAGCCTCAGGCTTACTCCCCAGCAGGCACTTGAAGAGCATGTGTTGCACCTGAAAGAAAAGTTCGATCTCATTCGAGAAAAAGAAGTCCGTTACGACTCATACATGCTCGATGATGCAGAACTCGTCATTGTTTCTTTCGGTACATCTTCCAGAGTGTGCAAGTCATCGATACAGAATGCGAGAAAAAAGGGGATAAAGGTCGGCATGGTTCGTCCGGTTACGCTCTGGCCATATCCCTCCGAGTGTATCGCCGAGCTGGCGCGGAAAGACCGCGTGAGGGCATTTCTGGTCGTGGAGATGAATCTCGGGCAGATGATCGAAGATGTCAGGCTTGCGGTACAAGGGAAAAAGAACGTGTACTTCTATGGGAGAACGGCGGGGATGCTCCCTGATGAAGACGAACTCCTTGCAAAGATTATGGAGGTGGGCAAATGAAGGCGATATACAGTCGGCCGGAAGCAATGAAAGAAACGAGGATGCACTACTGCCCCGGGTGCGGGCACAGCATCATACACAAACTCCTTGCCTCCTGCGTCGACGAGCTCGGGATCAGAGAGAAGACTATCATCGTCGGCCCCGTCGGATGCTCCGTTCTCATCTATAACTATTTGGACATGGATGGTTCAGAGGCTGCGCACGGGCGTGCGCAGGCAGTCGCAACCGGATTGAAACGCTCTCTCCCGGACCGTGTGGTCATCAGCTACCAGGGGGACGGGGACCTTGCCGCAATCGGAACTGCGGAAACGATCCACGCGGCGAATCGAGGAGAAAATTTCACGGTCATATTCGTGAACAATGCGATATACGGAATGACCGGGGGACAGCTTGCTCCGACAACACTGATCGGTCAGCGAACGAAAACGTCCCCTTATGGGCGTGACGCTAGAACCGCGGGATATCCACTGAAGATCTGTGAGCTTCTCAGCCAGCTCGAAGCACCGTTCTACATCGAACGCGTCTCAGTGCACGACGTGAAGCACGCAATAAGGACGAAAAAAGCAATTAAAAAATCGCTGCAGTATCAGATGGATGGGCTTGGGTACAGCTTTGTTGAAGTGCTCTCCATGTGTCCGACGAACTGGGGGGTCACTCCTCTGGAGGCGGCCGAATGGGTGGGGAAGCACATGACCGAATATTATTCCCTTGGGGTATACAGGGATAGAGGATCGTCGGAGGAGACAAAATGAACGAGAAGATCATCATTGCGGGGTTCGGCGGCCAGGGTGTGATCATGGCCGGAAAGCTCATTGCCTATGCGGGAATGGTCGAGGGAAAATATGTGTCCCATATTCCATCCTACGGAGCTGAAATGCGTGGAGGTACCGCAAACTGCTCGGTCATCATTTCCTCAACAGAGGTTGCCTCACCGTTGATACCTCATCCGACAACCCTCATCGCGATGAACCAGCCTTCGCTCGACAAGTTCGAACCGATGGTCGTCGAGGGGGGGAATGTATTCATAAACAGCTCACTTATCGAAAGAAAAGTGGAGCGCAGTGACGTGCATGTGTATTACATACCCGCAAACAGCATTGCGGAAAAAGCGGGAAGCGGGAGGGCGAGCAATATTGCGATGATTGGAGCGCTTCTGGCAGTTACAGAGCTTGCTTCCAAGGAAGTTGTGAGGGAGTCTCTTTCCGAGGTTATTTCGAAACGAAATATCAAATATCTGGATATAAACTACAGGGCGCTCGACATCGGCTTCGAATACGTAAAAAATGAACACTGAATGTGCGCATGAACAGCTGTTCCATCTCGGAAAAGCGAATTCACTTCGTCCAGCGCAATCCGGCAGAGAGGCTCAACCAGGGTGTCTGCGGTGCAGACGAGGACTTGAGGGCCTCCAACGTGCTGTTCAGTACCATTGCCTTCAGTCCTATTGAAAGGTCTATGTTCTGAATTCCAAGCGTTACTGTCTCTTTCAGATATCCTCCAATGAGTTTTTGAAGCACGGTGTTTATTTCGAACTTCTCGATCTCCGCTCCGATCGCTGTGTATGAGCGTATCCGGAAGTTTTCCGGCCCGGTCCTGATCGCGAGCTCGTAGATATCTCTGCTGTTCTTCTTAGCGTCTCCCGCGCTGTTTTCTGCTTTGAGGTTCTCGCTTTCGTAGGACAGAACGAGTGCCGCGTCCCGAATGAAAAGTGAACCGGAAAGACTGAGAAGGTTCTGATCGATCCGGAAATCCGGTGCAGAAAGAGAAACCAGTGGATGGATGAATAGAGAGGTATTTCCAAAAAAATCGATTACCGCCCATTCTCCAAACCCCACACGCGCTCTCGCACTGATCCCGGGAGTAATGTTAAACGGGTCTTCGTTGAGAAACCCAAGAGATACTCCGCCTGCCAGGGTGAGTTTTTCTCTCTCGTAGAAAAGCTCAAGATGCATCTGTGACTCGACAATGGAGCTGTAGCGGTATCCCGCAGACAGCTGCGTGTGCGGGAGCAGGGAAGTGGAAAGAGTGATGGAGACGTGTCTGATATTGATCCTGTCGATGCCTGTATCATATGCTGTTCTGTTGTTGACGAATCCCCGGTCGCCGTACTCGATCCCGGATTCGATGCTCAGAGCTGATCCGGGGAGAGAAGGAACGATGGTGAGAAAGCCCATGAGGATAAAGCCTGTCCATTTCATGCACTGTTTCCAAAAAAGCTCGCTGTACGCTAAAATGCCGACTGTATGTTTATAAGTGCGGTCACGATTTCACGCGAATCGCTGAGCGCATTGATGTCGATTTTTATTTTCCACGCAACTCCGGATGCATTCACCTGGATATAGGGAGAAAAAAATACGCCGAGCGTCTCGAGTGTGTTCGTCTGCACGTTGAGCTCTCCGCCGATTGCGTATTTTTTTTGTTCCGGCGAAAAGCTGAAGTCAAGATTGAAGTCGACATCGTTTTCTTCACCCGTGTCTTCGTAGATACCGTTGAGGTAGTTGTAATGTTTTGCGGGCCTGGTAAACGCGGAGAGTATGAGATTGAAGTTTTTAAGCTTGAACCACTCCTCGGCCAGGAGGTAGAAATCGTCAAAGTTGATCGGCCTTCCCGCTACGATTGAGGGGTTCCCGATGACGAATGAGAATTCGATTTCCTGCCCGCTGATGATGACCTGGGTTCCGAGACGGTACTCATCGTCGGAAAGCCCCCCGAAGAGCCCGAAAGTGACCGCTTTTCTGACAAGTCCAAATGTCAGATCAAACGAGTTGATTCTGTTTCTCCCTTCCCTCTGGTACACGAGAAGCTGGCCCCTGTAGGTTTGCGGAGTGCCGATTCCCAAACCCAGTCCTGTCCCATACACCGGATAGAAACCATTATACTCGAACCCGGGAGAAAGATGATAGAGATGCCCGCTGTAGTGTCTGCCTTCTCCAAATATCCCGTAGTGCCCGGTCCAGTAGGTGAAATCGATGAGATTGAAAATTTCGCGGATGGATGCCTGCGCCCCCTTGAAAACGAGCGCCTGAGGAGCTGATCCTTCGATGTCGAGGTTGTAGTAGGAGAAGAGAAGTTTTGCCCGATATTTGTACCCCCCGTCGAAGGAGAGGTCGAATTCACCCCGGGTTTGTATTCTTCCGTCGATGTCGATTCTCGACGTGAGATCCATGGCTGGAACCAATGCGTTTGCACACTCTCCCTTGTGCCCGGAGACAGCCATAAGACCTCCAGCGAAGATCGTAATCAGGATGAGAGGGATGAGTTTTGGGCATCTCATTGTTCTGTACTCCCCTTGTTCTGAGAATTGGGGAGAAAAGTGCATTCTCACTACATACCAGTCTCCCCTCTTACGTAAATATCGGCGTGTTGTGCGGATAATGTACCGTTCGGAGTTGATAAATTTCTGTCGTTTTCATCTGATTGTAGTATTTTCTTTCTGAGAACACACAAGGAGCGAAAAATGGTGATGAATTCGAAAGAGCGGGTTCTTACCGCAATCCACAGGGAAATTCCTGATCGTGTTCCCGCTGCTTTGTGGGGAAGCTACTACACCCTGAACGATGGTCTCTATTTCAAGGCCCTGGACTATCTGAAGATCGGTGAGCCGCTTCCGCCTTTCAGGCGTAAAATGCCGAGGAATTCGAATTACTATGATGACAGAATACTCGACAGGCTCGAAACAGACGTGCGATACGTCTGGTCTGGATTTACGGACATCGGGGGAGCGCGTATGGATGGAGACAGACGCGATGCGTGGGGTGTTGAGTGGCAGAGGATGGGGCCTACCATCACAAGCGTCGGTGCGCCGTTGAAGAGCGCTTCGATCGATCAGGTTACGGACTATGACTGGCCGGAACCGGAAAAATATCTCGATTTCGATTTGATGAAGAGACGCATGTCCTATGTAAAACGTGAGTATCCGCATCATGCCATCGGCGCGAGAGCGGTGAACTCATACGGGCCTTTTGAACAGGCGGCAGAATTGAGGGGGAGAGAGTCGTTCTACATGGATATGGTGACCGATCCGGAGCTCGCACAGCTCATCGTCGATCGATGTACCGACGTGATCGTGCGGGCGCAGGAACTCTATCTCGATGTGATCTGGAAAGATATCGATTTCTTTGAGATTCCGGGTGATGATTTCGGAGGCACACAGGACCTCCTGATTTCACCTGCATCATTTGACCGAATGTTCAAATCTTCGTTAAAACGAATCGTCGATTCGGTGAAGAGCTTTAAAAAGGACCTTCCCGTGGTCTTTCACTCGGACGGAGCGATCACTAAGATCATCCCCGGGCTGATTGAAGCGGGTATCGATATTCTCAATCCCCTCGAGCCCCTTCCCGTTATGGACTGGGCAGGCATAAAGCGCCGATATGCGGACACGCTCTGTTTCATGGGAGGAGTCGATCTCAAAAGGGCGCTCACCGGCACTGTCCATGATGTTCAGGAGGACGTGAAGCGCTGTATCAGGACGTTCGGCCAGGGAGGAGGGTATATACTCACCTCGGCAAATCACATACAGGTCGATGTTCCCCCTGAAAACGTGGTTGCCCTTTTCGAGGCCGGGAAAACCTTTGGAATCTATCCACTTGATCTCGAATAGATCCTATTTGAGGCCGAGTTTCTGCAGTTTCGGCCGGATGACGATCGAACAGTATCCCGCATAAGGATTTTTTGCATAATAATCCTGGTGATAATCTTCTGCAGGATAAAACACAGACAGCGGCTGTATTTCCGTAACGATCGGATCCGAATAATACCCTGAGTTTTCAAGCTTCTGTTTTGATTTTTCAGCAATCTCTTTCTGTTTTTCATTGTGAAAGAGAATGATGGAGCGGTACTGGGATCCCATGTCTGCTCCCTGACGGTTCAAGGTCGTGGGGTCGTGGGCCTTCCAGAAGATATCGAGGATCTCCTCATAGGAAATTTTTTCCGGATTGTATTCAATCTGCACGACTTCCGCATGACCGGTTTTGCCTGAGCACACTTCCTTGTAGGTAGGGTTTTCCTTTGTTCCGCCTGCGTACCCTGATGTGACGGCTGTTATCCCGTCAATGGTCTCGAACACGGCTTCGATACACCAAAAACACCCTCCGCCCAGTGTGGCGAGCTCTTTATGGGAATTGCTGCTTTCACTCATTTTCTTCTCCGGTCGTAATTGATTGCTCGAGCTGTACAGGTGTGCGCCTGCAGAGAGAATAAAAACCGCACACAAGACAGCAAAAGTGAGACGAGAACGCTTCATTTTTTTCTCCATGTATCCGGTTGAAAGACATCTTTGTACCTTACGATAGTCTTTTTGAAGCGTGGAGAACAGCATTTGTTTCGGCACGTATCGATGTTCTTTTTTACTTCGAGAAGAGGTTGTGGAAAAGATTACCGAGTGATTCCTCGAGGCGGGAGGTAAATGAAAAACGGTTGATTTTATTGAGTGTCTTCATCTTCGGAGGCGCTTCTCCCTCCTGGGAGAGCCTGAACTCGTCAAGCAGGATTTTGTAACTCGCATTCTCGGGGTCATAGGTAACTGCCTCCTCGAGAAAGAACTCCGCGCGTGCGCTTTTTCCGATGTTGTAATTACAGATGGCGATGTACACACACGTGGCGGCAAGCCGTTTTTCATCCTCAAGAAGACTATAAGCTTCGAGAAAGTACTGTACCGCAGGATCCCAGAGTTTGAGTTGGTAATATGCGTACCCTGTATCATAGAAGTATTTCCCGTTCGCTCTATCGAGCTCTGTTGCCCGTACTAGGGGTTCGATTGCCTTTCTGTAGTCCTGGATTTCACAGTACGCAAGGCCGAGCAGGTTGTAAAGGTTTGAATTCTTTGAGTGCTTCAGCGCCCCGAGGAAGTTCTGAATAGCCTCTTGATAGTTCCCTTCGTTGAAATTGGTTATCCCCTTATAGAGAAGGTCTTTTGCATCGGCTGATATGTCTTCCTGTTTTTTCCTGTGGACCTTTTTCGCCGTATCCGGGGGCGCGGTGTAAAGGGGGTCATCTCCGACGAGCATGTGATAGGCTTCGTTTATTTCCTTGAACTTCTCCTCAGCGAGATCCGCGAGAGGATTCCCGTGATGCTTGTCGGGGTGGTACTTTGCGGCGAGCTTTCTGTAGGCCCGCACGATTTCTTCCTTCTTAGCTGAGCGTGAGATTCCAAGGATACTGTAATAGTCCTTATCCATGGCCTCCCCATTGAATATGAATTCTAAAATAACTAACGGTATATTTCAAGGATTTATTAAGTACACGGGAATGCAAATATACCGATAATGTAAAAGAAGGGATAAAAAAGGTGTGTTCCTCCATGAACAAAGGAGTGTTGGTCTTCATTCTGGTGTTCTCATCAGTCTGCATTTATGCGCAGGACATCGGGTTTATGGAAATCACACTCGGCATGACACGGGATGAGGTGCTGGAATTTGCTGACGAAAAAGAGCTCATCAAGGTTCCAAAGAACAGGGACGTTGAATTTTTTCCCGTGGAAAACCGAAAGATTCTCGTCCTTTCGATAGAACCTGAAGTCCCCCACATGTATCTTCAGTTCTACAACGATACACTCTATGCAATTACCGTTGTATTCGACGAACGTGCAGTCGATTTTCTTACGCTCGCCCGAACCCTCGAGGAAAAATACGGTCCGTACACAGAGCTCACGCCCACATGGCGGAAATGGAAAACCGGAGGAAGTGAAATTAAAGTGGAGAAACCCGCAGTGGTAAAGTACATCGCGCTGGAGGAGTTTCTCGAAGTGACAAACTTCGTGAGTGAGAAACCGGTTGCTGACCGAAAAACCCTTCTTCTCGAGGGGTTGTAAGGTCTATGATGGAGTGTTCCTCAATGCGGCAGCACTGTCCTTGAGATGCTGGATCGTTGCCTCGGAAAACTGCCCGTTTCCCAGAATGAACACGGAATTGTTTTGCAGAAGAGGTTCATGTTCAATTGGAAAAGGGCTGTGCGCTGCAGCATCCTTCCATATCGCTGTTCCGGGGATCGGAGAGAAATACGAGAGGTAGGGGCTTGCACCCGCGCGGTACACGTAATCGATGGAATTCTCCACGTCTTTCGCAGTCTGCCCGGGCAGGCCTGCCATGATGTATGTGCCGATTGCCTTTTTTGAGAATCCCGCCTCCCGCAGCGCTGCCACTGCTGATCTGAATTCTGTATTCGTCGTCTTTTGCCCTGTTTTTTTTTGCAGTTCCCGGTTCGCAGTTTCGAATCCGATGCGGATCGTTTGAAATCCCACGGTATGAAAGAGCCGTGAGATTCGAGCGGTTACGAACCCTGCGTGCACGCCGTTTGGCAGGTGATAACTGACTCCGGGTACGGTCTCCGCGATTCTTTCGATGATGGGAATAATGTGATGCTCTGCGTCCGCGAGAAGGGCGTCGTCGTAAAATGCGACGTTTTGTACGCCGAGTATTCGGGTATGCGTACGTATTTCCTGAACAACAGATTGGATGTTTTTCCGCGAGATACCGCTGCTGAGCAGGTGTGCGGCACAATAGCTGCACCTGAACGGACAGCCCCTGCCGGTGAGAACGGCAATATAATTGTATCCCTCATGCATCCTGTGGTCAGGCTCCGGGTAATCGGCGAATGCCTCAAGCCTCTGGTGTGCAAAAAGAGTTTTTCCGGTGATCCGTGCAAGAAGCGGGATAAGTTTTGAGAGATCATTTTCCGTAAAGATAAAGTCCGCACCTGAAAATCGGAAGGCATGGCTCCTGCAGAGCTTTGTATAGATTCCACCAAGCACTACAGGCACCCGCTGTCCGTATACCCTTTTCACGATGTCGATTGCTTTGAAAACACCGGGATACCAGTAGGTCATGTGGGAGGTGAAAAGCACTGCATCAGGAGCCCGAATGACTTTCAAGCGGTCTTCAAACTCATCTTCGCCAATTCCGTAGCAGGCATAGTTCCTGCGAACAAATCGGAGAGGAGCGGGTTTTTGGATAAGTCTCCGGAGGTATTTTCCGCTTCCGTTATTTTTCGGTTCCGGCTCCTTTTTTGTGAGGCTGTGCAGGCAGTTTATGAGCCGCACTTCCGCCCCTGCGTTCCGTAAAATCGATGCGATGTAGTAGAGGCCAAGGGGTTCTGCCCACAGATTGTAGGCGGCAAAGTCGGTTATCCAGGGATTAATCAATAGAACTGAAATCGGCTTCTTCATATAATAGACTTTATATGGGTCAATCGGTGATATTTTAAAAGTAATGTTCGTGGAGGTATTGGTGAAGATGAAAATCATCGTGTCTGAAACGGGAAAATACTTCAATACGGATCTGGTCGGTCTCTTCCAGCGAACCATTGGAATATACCCCATCGGTTCGTATGTTGAGCTCGAGGACAGGGCTGTACTGAATCTGATAGATCATGAGAACATCTACATCGTCAGGGGAATACCCACATCTGCGGGAATCGAACACCCGCAGGCCCTGTAATAATCGTAGGCGTTTTTCTCTTTCCATATTACTTTTATAGAGAAAATCTATAACTGAGAAAGAAGATTTTTCTATGAATATTTTAGACAAATCATTCATCATGGACATGGACGGTGTCATATATTTCGGGAGGAAACTCATCGATGGCGCGAAAGAGTTCATCGAATTCCTCGATACACACGGAAATAACTATCTCTTTCTCACCAATAACTCGAGCCAGACCCCACGAGAGCTGAGCACAAAGCTGAAAGGATTCGGGATTGAAGTGCCTTCTGAGAAAATATTCACCGCCGCAATCGCCACAGCTGCCTTCCTGAATCGCCAGATCAAAAACGGGAGCGCGTACGTCATAGGTGACCCCGGACTCTACGAGGCACTTCACAGCGTTGGATACCATATAACCGAATTCAACCCCGACTATGTTGTGGTTGGTGAAACGAGGTCCTATTCATTTGAGATGATCGAAAAGGCATGTAAGTTTATATCCGAGGGAGCGCGCTTCATCGGTACTCATCCAGATCTCACCGGTCCAACGGATTTCGGCATTGTTCCTGCGGTCGGCGCCCTTACGGCACCGATTGAAAGAGCAACCGGAGTGAAACCGTACTATATCGGAAAACCGAATCCGCTGATGATGCGGTCCGCGTTACGCCGGCTCAAATCCCATTCGGAAAGCACGGTGATCATCGGCGACAGGATGGATACGGATATCGTTTCGGGAATCGAGACTGGAATGGAAACGGTCCTCGTGCTCACAGGGGTCACAAAAAAGCCCGACATACACAGATATCCCTATCTCCCGGGAAGGGTGTGCGAGTCCATCAAAGACCTGCTGAAGGAAAGTGTCACAGGCGGGCGTTCCCGAAAGTGAGCTCCGCCTCGGCAACATCTTCAATCCTGTCTATTTCTACCCACTCTTTTTGCTCCACCTCGGTTATGTACAGCGCCTCGGAATGTACATGTTCGCTCAGTACATCATCGAAGAGGACGTGCACGTTATTTCTGTGTACAGAATCGGTCAGCCACCGGGAAAACAGCTTTCCGTATGCTGACTGGATGATCAGAATGCCTGTTGACATGTAGTGATAAGCGGCCTGCTCCCCTGCTTTTCCTCTGAGAACTTCGATGGAGCGTATCAGATTGTGTCTGTCTACAGAGATGAGGATTTCATCCATTTTTCCGTTGTATCGCCCGGCAAGGTAGCACGATCTGTCACCGCTATTCGCAAGAGCACGCAAAAGGGTTGGCACATTGAAAAAGATGTCCCCCTCCAGAAGAATGCACCCGCTTTCGAGAACATGGCGTGTAAGCCAGAGGGAGTACATGTCGTTTGTAGAGGAATAGCGTGTATTCAGTATGTAGGAAATTTTTATTTTACCGAATTCATTCCCAATGGTGCTGTGTATTACATCTTCGAGATAACCGACGACAATGGTGCACCGGCTCACACCGGTCTGCTCGAGGTTTCTGAGGGTGTTTATCAGGATCGGAACTCCATTGATCTCTGTGAGGCATTTTGGAGCGTGGTCGGTGAGCGGTTTCAGCCTCGATCCAGTACCAGCAGCAAGAATAATCGCGTTCTGAATCAATGTATTTCCTTGGAAAAAAGACTCTTGGCTGCAATATAATATGAGAAATATAAATGACAAAGGGATTTGAGCTATTGACTTTTCACGAAAATCTTTCCATCTTTTTTTCGACGCGCAGAGGCTGGTGAATGAGGATACTGAAATGGTATGTACTCAGAGAGTTTATCCCGCCATACTTCGGGAGCATGGCGTTTTTTTCCATGCTGCTTCTGTTGGAACGGGTATTGAGTTTTATACGGCTTGTTGCGAGCGGATACGCATCGATTATCGACCTCCTCATCCTGATTTTTTTTTCCTTTCCTCCCACTTTTGCATTGACCATGCCGATGTCGACCATTATGGGCGCTCTGGTTTCTGTGAGCAGATTGTCCCATGACAGCGAGATTACGGCTATGCGTGCGAGCGGCATACGCATAAGCTCGATTTTTGTCTCTCTCTACGTTGCAGGCGCGCTGATCGGAGGAGCGAGTTTTTATCTTACCGACCGTCTTGTTCCGCTGGGGAATTTGAAGTTCAGAACTCTTTACCAGAAGATCACGATTGCACGGCCGTCAGTGCAGGTCGACGAGCACAGCGTCAGCAGGCTCACCGGTGATGTAATGCTCATGGTGAACGAGGTTGATGAGAAAACAGGAGACCTGATCGATGTAACACTATTCGAAGGCGAAAAAGGAGCGTATGAGAAAACCATTACCGCGGGAAAGGGGCGGTTTCTGACAAAAGACACGGACGCTCCTTACATTCAGCTGCGGCTGTTGAACGGATCGATTCTCAACCCCAGAGACAAGACGCGAAACGAGTTCAACGCGACTTTTTTTCACACGCTCGATCTGAATATTCCGGTTGAAAAAAACGAGATGAAAAACGTTGTGAAAACCCCACATGACATGAACCTTCACCAAATAGAGCACCACCTCCAAGATGAGGAAGAAGGATCACGTACCTACAATACGTACCTGGTCGAATACCACAAAAGGATCGCAATACCGTTCGCGTGTGTTATATTCGTGTTTCTGGGGACTCCCTTTGCCATCACACAGGGAAGGAGCGGCAGGGGGCTCGGGCTCGGCATCGGGATTCTCATTATCTTCTTCTACTACCTTTTTCTTCTCTTGATGGAACGCGTCGGTAAAACTGGACTAATTTCCCCTCAGCTTGCGATTTGGATGCCGAATATTGTTTTTGCCGTGGTCGGGACCGCCAACCTCGTGAGAAAAGGCAGGATATGAAACTTTTCCCCGGTAAGACCTTCTCCTTTTTCCTCATGAAGGAGTTTCTCAAGGTATTTTTCATCGCCATCCTTTTTATCCTGGGGCTCTCGTTTATCGTGAGAACCCTGGAGGGTATCAGCTCGGACAAGGGATTCACCCTGGTGCAGATAATAGTGATGCGTGCGCTTGAGGCGCCGTTCATCATCTCACGTGAGGCGCTGCTTGCATCGAGCATGTTTGCATCCGTATATACGATGAGCTCTCTTACAAAGAACAATGAGGTGCTCGCACTGCGGAGCTGCGGTGTGAGCGTGTACCGTATCGTCTCTCCGATTATTTTTCTCGGATTCATAATCGCGGTTGGTTCACTTCTTTTCGAAGATTATGTCGTGGTCCCGAGCATCATCATGAAAGACCGTTACAGCGCAGTCATCAAAGGAAACAGGCCCAAGGAATTGTACAGCGATCGGCACAATTTGATTGTGTTCGGAGAGCACGGCATCATATACAAAATAGATACCTATCGCTACAAATCCATGGAAATGGTCGGTATATTGATCATTGCAAAGGATAGGGGGGGAAAGGTGAGCATGCGAATAGATGCTGAGAGGGCACGGTGGGACGGAAGGAGGTGGGTTTTCTACAGCGGAATTTACCGCAGCTTCAAAGAGAATGGAGAGATCGAGAATCAGCAGGAATTTTCCGAATTTCGCTCGAATATTACAGACGATCCACTCTATTTTGGAAAAAGTACGAGAAAGTTTGAAAACATGATGTTGAAGGAGCAGTACAGGACCATTGAGATGATGCGTAAAATGGGATTCGACTACAAAAAACCTCTGGTAAAATTTCACAGAAATCTTTCCAATCCCCTGACAATTCTCATCATCATTATCATTGGTGTTGCCCTGGGAAGCATGCCGTTTCAAAATGCACTCGTTATCAGTTTCAGTATGACCATACTCATCGTGCTCTGTTTTCTTTTTTTCATCGAGATAGGGTATACCTTTGGCAGAACAGGAAAGATACCTCCCATTATGGGTGGATGGCTCGGGAACATCGCGTTTGTTCCTCTCTGCGTGTATCTCCTGAGGCGGAAGAAGGTATAATTTCCGAAATGGCAAAAAATGCAATCGTGATACGCGGTGCGCGTGCGCACAATCTCAAGTCGATCGACCTCGAACTCCCGCGTGACAAGATCATCGTCCTCACCGGACCCTCCGGATCAGGGAAATCGTCTCTTGCATTTGACACGATATATGCGGAAGGACAGCGAAGATACGTGGAGTCCCTCTCGGCGTACGCACGGCAGTTTCTCGGTTTGATGGAAAAACCGGATCTCGACTACATCGAGGGGCTTTCACCGGCCATCAGCATCGAGCAGAGAACAACCGGGAAAAACCCCCGTTCAACGGTCGGGACAATCACCGAGATTTACGACTACCTCAGGCTTCTGTACGCCCGGATCGGCACTCCATTCTGCTACAACTGCGGGCGAGAAATCAAAAGCCAGTCGGTTGATCAAATCGTAGACAGAATCTTCGATTTCGAAGATGGAGAACGGCTCGTCATCTATGCACCGGTTGTCAGGGGGAAAAAGGGCGAGTTCAAAAAAGTGTTCGCAGATGCGGTGCACTCCGGATTTGTCAGGCTGAGGGTGGACGGCAGAATTATGCGAGTGGAGGAAGCGCAGGCTCTCAGCCTGGAAAAGCAAAAAAAGCACACCATAGATATCATTGTTGACAGGGTGGTGCTGAAAAAGGACCACAGAGGGAGAATCGCGGAATCCATAGAAACCGCGAGTGCAATGACGGATGGGCTCGTGGGAATTCTACGGGAAAACGGTTCAGAAGAGCTTTTTTCGAAAATGCTTGCGTGCGTTTACTGCGGCATAAGCTATCCGGAGATTCAGCCAAGGATGTTCTCTTTCAACAGCCCCTACGGCGCATGCCAGGAGTGCATGGGGCTGGGTTTGAAGCTGGAGTTTGACCCGGACGCAGTGATACTCGACAGGTCACTCTCGTTCAATCAGGGGGCAATCGCCACGATGCAGCCCCGCTCTGCCTGGGCACGGTCACAATTCGAGTCCTTTGCGCGGCACTTCGGCATCGGTCCGGATACACCCCTTGACACACTTCCTGAGGGTGTGTACAGGCAGCTTCTCTATGGAACGGATGAGGAACTGCGGTTTGTGCACACAAACGAGGAGAGAAAAGGACGCTATGAGTACTCTGCACGATTCGAAGGAGTTATACGGAATCTCGAACGGCGTTACAGGGAGACGAAGTCGGAGGGGGTGAGAGAATGGATGGAGGAGTTCATGAAGGAGATTACGTGCCCCTCCTGCAACGGGAAACGGTTGAGGAAAGAGAGTCTTTCGGTGAAGATCGAAGGTAAGTCCATTATCGATGTGACGGAATTGAGCGTCGGACAGGAAATAGACTACTTCGAACACCTCCGGCTTTCGGAAAGAAAGACGATCATTGCACGGCAGATCATCAAGGAGATCAAAGAGCGGCTTATCTTTCTGAGAAACGTGGGAATCGGGTATCTCACGCTCGACAGGAAAGCGGAAACACTCTCGGGAGGAGAGGCGCAGAGGATCAGGCTCGCAACTCAGATTGGATCCGGACTTGTCGGCGTGCTTTATATCCTCGACGAACCCACAATCGGTCTTCATCAGAAAGATAACCGGAGACTGCTCGACACACTGTTTCATCTGCGAGACCTGGGTAATACGCTTATCATCGTGGAGCATGATGAGCAGACGATGGAGAGTGCTGATTATATAGTGGATCTCGGTCCGGGCGCGGGGGAGCACGGCGGAGAAGTTGTCGCACAGGGCGCACCGGATGAAATAAAAGCGAACGAGCGTTCCCTCACAGGAAAATATCTCAAAAGGGAAATCTTCATCAAATATCCGAACAAGCGGAGAAACGGTAGCGGAGCCTACATTACGCTCAAGGGAGTTCGTGAGCACAACCTCAAGAACATCGACGTGAGTTTTCCTCTTGGATGTTTTATTTCCGTGACCGGAGTATCAGGATCGGGGAAATCGAGCCTTGTCAACGATGTGCTGTATCATGCGCTCGCAAACCGGCTGAACAACGCCCGCATGAACGAAGGAGAATACGACTATATCGCGGGAACGGAACACCTTGACAAGGTGATCAATATCGATCAGTCACCCATAGGGAGAACACCGCGATCGAACCCTGCGACGTACACCGGAGTGTTTACCCCTATCCGGGAGCTTTTTGCCGCTCTTCCGGAGGCGAAGATGCGCGGGTATCATCCGGGAAGGTTTTCATTCAACGTGGAAGGCGGCAGGTGTGAGAACTGCAGAGGCGCGGGGACCATCCGGATTGAAATGAACTTCCTTCCCGATATCTATGTGACCTGTGATGTATGCAAAGGGAGGCGGTATAACCGCGAAACTCTGGAAGTGACATACAAGGGAAATAACATCACCGATGTTCTTGATATGATGGTTGATGAAGCGCTTTTGTTTTTTCAGAATATCCCACAGATACGAAGAAAACTCAAAACCTTGCAGGAGGTCGGGCTTGGGTATATCAGACTCGGCCAGCCTGCGACAACACTCTCCGGAGGGGAGGCACAGCGGGTCAAGCTCTCCTCTGAGCTCGCAAAGAGAAGCACCGGAAAGATATTCTATATACTCGATGAACCCACATCAGGACTCCATTTCGACGATGTGAAAAAGCTCCTTTCTGTGCTCCAAAGATTCGTCAGTCACGGAAACACAGTGCTCGTGATCGAGCACAACATGGACATTGTGAAAAACGCCGACTACATCATCGACCTCGGACCAGAGGGGGGAAACGACGGGGGGAAAATCATCGCCGAGGGAACTCCAGAACAGATCGTCGACATCCAGCACTCCTACACGGGACAGTACCTGAAACCCTTTCTCTCTGAGACATGTAAGGCATAGGGTTCAGGTAAAAACCCTTGCATTGTCACGGCTTTTTTCCGTTGTAAAGGGGAACCGTATTGTCACAAGTTCACCGTTTTCACTGTCGCCTATTCCGATGGCACCTCCGAGATGCTGAACGATACTTTTCGATATCTCAAGCCCGAGAGATTCCGTATATCGAGAACCTTCTCTCTGCTCATCTGCCCTGCTCTCCCGTGAGGATTTTTTTTTCTTCGTTCGGACCTGAATAACGACATAGTTGGGCTCCCTTTCGGTTTCAATCGTCATTGTCTCGTTTTTGTAATCGAGAAGGTTCATGCATATGTTGAGAAGCACGTGAAAAAACTGGCTCTCCGACACGTAGATGTTCGTGTTTTGCAGCGTGTTGTGTGCGCTGATCGTCGTGTTTTTCTCCTTGGCAATCGGCCGGAGAAAGGAAACCACTCGGTCAATGATCGTACTTAACTGATTAGTCCCTTTGATCGTGTAGTCGATGCGGTGAAGGTCTATGAGCTGTTTTACAATGCCTTTGATTCTGGAAATTCCCTTTTCCAATATCGTGAGGTCGGGTGTGAGAGTCTGTCCTCCATCGACTGCTTTGAGTTTTTTCTTCATGAGTTCCGTGATCGAAAGCATACTCTGCAGAGGATTGTTTATTTCGTGCGCGATGCCCACAGCGAGCTTCCCTGTGGCGGCAAGCTTTTCGGACGCGATGAGGTTTTTTATATATGTGCTCTCCTTCTGTTTCAACTGCCTGATCTGCGCGGCATTGTCTACGACCTTGAGCAGCTCTTCTGGCCGGAACCCCCCCTTCTGAAGGTAGAAGAATACGTCCTCTTCCGTTGCTTCAATCGCAGGCCAGTCCTGTTCGTATCCTGTAACCACAATATTTATTATATCGGGGTCCACTCTGGTGCGGACGTATTTGATCAGGTCCCTTCCGAACATGCCCGGCAGTCGGAGATCGTAGATAATGATGTCATATATATTTCTGTAGAGGAGGAGCTTTGCTTCGTTGCCGTCTTTTGCCCGGTTGCAGGAGTACTTTTTCTGAAGAATTTTTTTTAGAAACTCTCCGTAGTGTTCCTCATCCTCTATTATCAATACCTTCATTGATTTTTCCTTTTTCCGGCAGCACGATTTCTATAATCGTGCCTCCATCTTTTTTTTGCAGGGCTCGAATCGTGCCACCGAGGAGTGTGACCATTTTCCGTGTGATGCTGAGGCCGATACCCGTTCCGTCCGCTCTTCCGGACGTGGTGTAAAATGGCTCGAATATTCTTTCGAGATCTTCCTTGTCAATTCCCTTCCCGGTGTCGGTAACCTGTATGATTGACTTTCCGTTTTCTTTTTTACACGAAACTTCGATGACTCCTTTTTCAGTGATTGCCTCACTGGAATTGGTGATCAAATTGACGAATATCTGTATGAGCATATTTTTATTCCCGATGAGCTTTTCTGTCTTTATATTGTTGACAAAACGAATATTTTTCCCTTTGATCTTGTGCTCGATAAGAAGAAACGCTTCCTCGACCGTCTGGCCCAGGTCTACAGTCTCAACCTGATCAACCTCTTTCTTTGCGAAATCCATGATACTGTCAATAATTGCGAACGCTTTTTCCATGCTTTTAGTAATGAGCTCCATATTTTCCCTGATATCGATTTCTTCTTCACCTCCGGTCTTCGCTTTGAAGGGCTTCTGCAGCCGTTTTTGCTCCAGTTCTGAGATGATAAGCTCCGGTATCCCCTTGATAACCGCAAGCGGGCTTCTGAGGTTGTGCGCGATTCCCGCTGCGAGCTCACCGAGGGTTGACATCTTTTCCTTCTGTATTACCATGAGTTCATCTTCTATCTGTTCAGTAACGTCGTTCACGAGAACGAGTGTCGATCGGGTTCCCTCCATTGGAATGGCATCTACATGTACGGTACGCCGTTTTCCTTTCCATTCAGCGCTCAGGTCTCCTGAATTTCCGAATTGGACAATCTCCTTTATCGATTTTTCAAGGTTGTTCACAAGGAAGAATCGAAGTGTAAAGAAGTTTTTGCCATCCAATTTTTGCATAAAGAGATTCTCCGCTTCTCTGTTGAAGGTCTCTATGATTCCCGTGTCATTGATACTGAGGATTCCGTAGGGGGAATTGTTGAGAATCAGCGTATTCAGCTGGAAGAGTTTCTGTTTTCGCTCGTTTTCGTCCTTCAGCTGTTTTACAGCGATGTTGAGCTTTTCAGTTTTAATTTTATTTGTGAGATGAAGCCGAAGGTTATTCAGTCCCAGGGTAATTTGGTCTAAGAACGTCTGGATTTCTTTCGGTTCCGTAGGTTCGGCCGTGTGTATGAAAAGGCATCCCAGCTCGGTTCCGTCGCCTGATTTCAGTGTGTATCTCACTGTCCGTGTGGAAGGTCTCTCTTCAAAAGGCGTTGTTTCCCCGCGTTTGATGATGCATCTGCTCTCCTCGATGTCTGTGGCCTTTATTTGTGTTTGGTTTTCGGAATAGAGTTTCGGATAGAATGCCCTGCAGAAAATAGACCGCTCTCCATTGAGAAAAAATTCGATAGACGCTGCTTCAAAGTGGAAACATCTGAGGAGGCTTCGCAAAATCTGCGGAAGTGCAGCCTCGAGAGCACGCTCCTTTAAAAAAACAATGGACATATTGTTCATCTCCGAGAGCATGCCCTTTTTTGTCTTCACCTCGTGCACCATTTGAATGTTCTCCATATACATCTTCCCGAGCTCTTTGTTTGCCGATGAGAGTATATGAAAGAACCCTTTTATGTCAGTCTTTGGAATATTGAGGACGTCGACAATCGTTTTGATGTATTTTTCAAGATTCAGGAGAATAGCGTCAAAATCTTCATCTAAAAGTCCCAGCCGTTCCACAATGTCCTCGCTCGCCTGATAGGGCGGTTCTGCCGGGGAGATGGCAAAGCCGGCAAGATGCGCAATCTCGTTTGCGATACGCAGGGTGAGGCCCGCCCTGTCATTGCTCTCGATGGCGGGTACGGCTTTCAGGTGATGCCCGTGGATCGGGCCTGTCAGTCTTTTTGGGAGCTCCCAGTAGTCAAAAAGAAATTGCGACGCATCGGTATGGTCGAACCCGAAGACCTTTATTTCCGCGCTGCTGAAGGTAAGCTTCTCTTTCTCCACGAGTTCCACTACTGTACGATATTTTTCTCCTGCGGAGAGAAGAAGAATGATTTTTCCGATGTCGTGCAGCAGGCCTGCAGCGTATGAGATGTCTTCGTTTGGAAGATTCAGAATCCGGGTGATTTCTTCAGAAACAAATGCGGTTGCGATCGAATGAAGCCAGTAGTTTCTGTAGCTGAACCAGTCGGAATCCGCACCGGTAAATATGTCCTTTATGGTCACGCTCAGAATGATCGCCTTTACGGTTTTGTACCCCAGGAGGATGATTGCATCTTTGATACTTGTCACAGAACCGCTCCGCAGATACAGGGGTGAGTTTGCCACTTTGAGAATTTTCAGGGTGAGAGACGGGTCCTCCTTTATGATGGACGATAGTTCTTCAGCGGATTTCTCGAGGGTAAGGGTTTTGTACATCGAAATTCGTGCCGCTTCGGGAAGGGCGGGGATCTCGCCGATATCAATCGTTTTCGTGAGCAGATTATCAATTGGGTTCAATAGACACGTGTCCTTATATGGTTCTCTGTTTATTATCGGGAACTAAGGCGCTGAATTTGAGCTTCACAATGCGCCCTTGGAATGTTCAAAAGATGCCGAAATCGGAAGCCCGTTTTCAGTTGACAAAATGCCGAATCACCACTATTCTAAACAGGGTAAGGCGGCATAGCCAAGTGGTAAGGCGACGGTCTGCAAAACCGTTATACGTCGGTTCGAATCCGACTGCCGCCTCATTTTTTTCGTAATTTGACGCCGGAGTGGTGGAATTGGCAGACACAAGGGACTTAAAATCCCTCGGGGCGTAAACTCCGTGCCGGTTCAAGTCCGGCCTCCGGCATATGTCCATTCAGTGTATGCATGCAGTTTTTTCTCACCTCAAGAACGCGCCCCGTACCTCGTGCTGATTTCTTTTTAGACGAGTACCCGTAATTGATCTCCACACGGTTTGGAAAGAGATGGCTGAATCAAAAAAAGGGTACAGTAAACCGCGCACCATTGTCCATGTTGACATGGATGCATTCTATGCCTCCATCGAGCAGCTCGATCATCCTGAATACAGAGACAGGCCGCTTGTTGTAGGGGCAGACCCTCGACAGGGAAGGGGCCGGGGCGTGGTGTCTGCGGCGAGCTATGAGGCGAGGGTTTTCGGAATTCACTCGGCCATGCCGATCTCCCATGCATTCAGGCGGTGCCCTCACGCGGTGTTCGTCAGACCGCGAATGCGGCGGTATGCAGAGGTGTCGCAACAGGTGATGGAGATACTCGGGGAGTTTTCTCCTGTGATGGAGCAGATAAGTATCGACGAAGCGTTTCTGGACTGCACGGGAACAGAAACGCTTTTCGGCCCTCCACAAACACTTGCGAGCTGCATAAAGGAGAGAATTGCGGAGAAAACCTCTCTCAGCGCGTCCGTGGGGGTGGCTTCCAATAAATCGATTGCGAAGATCGCTTCTGAAATCGGAAAGCCCAACGGGCTCGTGATATGCCGGCCTGGGAAAGAAAAGGAGTTTCTTTCAGAACTTCCGCTGAGCTTCCTGTGGGGTGCGGGGAAGAAAACGGTCGGGCTTCTCGAGAGTTTCGGGTACAGAAATATCGGTGATGTTGCAAATGCGCCGCCTCACCTCCTCGTGGAAACGCTTGGGAAGAACGGTATCCATCTCTGGAACCTTGCAAACGGAATCGACGAACGTCCTGTCGAGCCGTGGGAAACTCGTAAATCGATCAGTAAGGAAGTCACCTTTGAAAGAGACGTGTCCTCGGGTCAGTACATAGAGAACGTACTCTTTAAAATCGCAGACAGTCTCTCGCGAAAAATGCGAGGCCTTCACATCGCAGGCAGAACGGTTACCCTGAAGATCAGACTCGAGGGTTTTCTGACCTTTACGAGGAGCCGATCGTTTCCAGAAGCACTGAATGATACGCAGCGTATCAGAGAGCAGGCAATTGCCCTGTTCAGGCAGTTTGAAAGGTGCGACAAGAAAGTACGGCTTGTGGGGATCGCAGTTTCGAACCTCGAGATGAAGGCATCACAGTATACACGGCAGCTTGAGCTTTTCAGGAGAGGAGAGAAGACCGTTCAGGAGAACCCAAGGGTCGATACCGACAAACTTCTCGATGATCTGAAACAGAAGTATGGCGCAAAAGTGACAAGGGCGGTGTTTCTCCCGGGATTTTTCAACAAACGGGATGGCCCCGAGTCAAAATCGTAAAAATATCACTTTTGCATTTTTCCGTGAGTGTATATATTGGGTGTATGCAAATTCTCCAATTAAATAAAAATTACAAAAACCTCACACGGCTTATAAAGATCGTTTCGGTGATCGGGAAGTATGGGTTTTCGGAACTTCTGAGCAGGATGCACAAAGGTCTCGGGATTATTCCTGACAAAATCCTGGGTGCACGGCAGGAAAAAACCCTCCTCACCTATACTCCGCAGCAGAGAGTGCGTCTCGCCCTGGAGGAGCTCGGGCCTGCCTTTACAAAGCTCGGGCAGATACTGAGCCTTCGTCCCGACATCATCCCCCCATCATATGCTCAGGAGCTCGAGAAACTGCAGGACAGGACTCCGCCGGTGCAGTTTAAAAAGATAATGGAGGTGATCCAGGACGAGTTCACCGAAGACGTTCGCGAAATGTTTGCACAGGTGGAGGAAACGCCGGTGGCCTCGGCTTCAGTTGCGCAGGTTCACAGGGCGGTGCTCAAGCACACCGGTGAGGTTGTTGCAATAAAGGTGCTCAAACCTGGAACGAGGGCGATCGTTGAGAAAGACCTCAGTGTCGTCACCCATCTCCTACGGATTGCGGTGAATTATATTCCGGAGCTGCGTGCATACAATCCTCTCAGAATGGTTTCCGAATTTTCGGAAATTTTGCTTGGAGAGCTCAACTTTCACAAAGAGGCGAACACGATCGAGCGATTTTCTCGTTTTTTTTCAAAAAAGGACTACATCCATATACCAAAGATTTATAAACAGTATTCCACGAACAGAGTACTGGTGATGGAGTACATCGAGGGAATAAAGATTTCTGATATCGAGGCACTCGACAGTTCAGGAGTAGACAGGAAAAAGGTCGCACAAAACGCTACTGAGATCTTTTTACGGGAGATATTCGAGTTCGGGTTTTTCCATGCGGATCCCCATCCCGGAAATATATTCATTCTTCGTGACAACACCGTGGCCCCGATTGATTTTGGCATCACGGGATATGTAGATGATGAGGGCGTGCAGATAATCGGCAACATTCTGCTCGGTCTCATGGAGCGTGATGTGGATAAAATCATCCGTTATCTCAAGCGCTACAACTTCATTACCGACGAAACCGACGAAAGGCGACTCAAGATCGATCTCATCGATTTAATGGATTCCACATGGAATGTGACTCTTTCACAGATCGACGTCTCACGATCGATTCGGGAGATTTTCACGCTCACCAGAAGGTATCGCATTCAATTTCCAGGAGAATACTTCCTCATTTTCAAAACGCTGCTCGAAGTCGACGGCGTCACGCGCAGGCTTCAGCCTGAATACAACATCGCAGAGTCGATAAAACCCTACATGCGGCGATGGTTCATGGACCAGTACAGTCCGAAGAGGTATATAAAGGACCTGGTCGTGTTGCTGGATGATCTCAATTATTTTTTGAGGTATCTTCCCACTGAAATGGGGTCCATCATAAAACGATTCCGATACGGGAAGTGGAAGCTCCCGCTTGTCCACGAAAACCTCGAGAAGGCGGTAAGCGACATCGACCGCATCGGCAACCGTCTGTCCTTTTCGGTCATCATCGCCGCGCTTCTGCTCTCTTCCGCGATCATCGTTCAGGCCAAGGTCGGGCCCTTTATCAAGGGGTACCCGGTGCTTGGCCTTGCCGGTTTTTTTATCGCCGCGGTGATGGGAATATGGCTGCTGTTCGCAATCATCCGCTCCGGAAAGCTTTAACAGTGGAACAGCCAATATAGAGTAAAGTGAATCATTCACCGAGAGTAATTGGAGGAAGTCGTGCAAGAAAAGGCGAACCGGATTCAGATGGTCGACGGTAAGCTGGTCGTTCCCGAACAGATAACCATACCCTTTATCATGGGTGACGGGACCGGCCCGGACATATGGCGTGCATCGGTAAGGATATTCGACAGCGCGGTTGAAAAGGCATATGGGGGCCAGAGACATATCGAGTGGCTCGAGATTCTTGCAGGTGAAAAGGCGTACAGGGAGACAGGGGAGTGGCTCCCGGAGAATACGGTGCGTACATTCGAGGAGTATCTGGTGGGGATAAAGGGGCCTTTGACCACCCCTGTGGGAGGAGGAATAAGAAGCCTCAACGTGGCACTTCGTCAGAAGCTCGACCTGTATGTCTGTTTGCGGCCTGTTCGGTACTTCAAAGGGGTTCCTTCTCCGGTGAAGCGTCCCGAGCTTGTCGATATGGTGGTTTTCAGGGAAAACACCGAAGACGTTTACGCAGGCTACGAGCTTGAGGAGGGGAAAAAAGAGACGTCGCGTTTGATAGAGTACATGAATTCGGAATTCGCCTGGAGCATTCCTCGGGATTCAGGAGTGGGAATAAAGCCGGTGAGTGTCCGGCGGAGTAAAAGGCTCGTAGACGCTGCAATTCAGTATGCGCTCAAATATGGCCGCAAGAGCATAACCCTCGTTCACAAGGGAAATATTCAGAAGTTTACCGAGGGTGCGTTTCTAAAGTGGGGATACGAGCTTGCCAGAGAGAAATACGCAGACAAGGCGATTTCGATTGATGATTACTGGGAACTTGACAACAAGAAGCAGGCGGCCGGGAAAATCATCATAAAGGATACGATCGCGGACATATTTTTCCAGCAATCGATCACACGGGCAGCTGAATTCGATGTTATTGCGACCACGAATCTCAACGGGGACTACATCTCGGATGCCCTTGCAGCACAGGTCGGAGGAATAGGAATCGCACCCGGAGGAAACATCAATTACGAAAGCGGGCATTCGATTTTCGAGGCAACGCACGGTACAGCGCCAAAATACGCGAATCTCGATAAAGTAAATCCCGGCTCTCTTGTGCTTTCCGGGGAAATGATGTTTCGTTACATTGGCTGGGAAGAAGCTGCGGACCGAGTTATCAGGGGCCTCGAAAGAACAATCGAAGAAAAGATCGTCACGTACGACTTCGCGCGCTTGATGGAGGGTGCACACGAAGTGAAGTGCTCTGAGTTTGCCAGTGCGGTAATTCAGCGGATGTAATTACAACGTGACAGGTTTCAGCAAACGTCGATCGATATCGCTCAGGAAGATCAGTTACTGAAATATGTCATTTTCTGGGTAAATGCCGATAAAGGCTCTGCAAAATTGAGAGCTTCAAAGTCATGATGGATATATTCTCTTTATTGGTTGTCTACTCCGCAGACAACTCATAGATGTCTCGAACTTTTCCTTCCTTAAAGAATGCAAAATAACACTGTGTATGAACATTCTACAGATGAATGATTTCTCTCAAAATAGTGATAGAATTATACATAGGGCAGTAACATTTGATTTGGGAAAGAATTATATCGATACTTTATTATAGGTGATACTGTAATTTCATTTAGATGGATATAAATAAGATGGCAAAGCAATTGAGAGTTCTTTTAATACTATCAATACTTGCATTTATTTTATTATTTCCGATCATGTGTGTCTAAATTAAGAATTGAAAAAGCCCAACTAAACCCTATAATGGTT
>CAZOWM010000045.1:0-21486 GCA_964583615.1 uncultured Spirochaetota bacterium
CTTCTCGTTTTTAATCATAATATTCTCCTGTTTTGTTTTTACTAAAAACCCTTCCTTATGTAAAATGAGCCAGGTTTGGGCCGTCCCAACTCAAATGGCTCAAACGGATTGCTATCCACATCCGACCGCAAGGTAGGGACGCTGCTATGGTTCCGCAGCTCTTTGAAATATGGGAAGATGTCTGTACCCAGCCCATGTCATTTTTCTCTTAATTGATAGAGTTTTTATAATTCGAAATTCGCCAATATACGCAAAAAGAGCCGCGAAAAGCTCCCGATTTGCCTATGAAATATTCACGAATGCTCTTCCCACCGAAAAACATAAGCCTTATTTTAAGTATGCTACCACGAATAAAACATTCTGTCAAGATAAGAAAAATGTGAATTTTTGAGGGTATTTTTGAAAATAGTTGCGGGCATACCTCACATCGGGATATTTCTTCTTATGAGAACATTTTGGACATACTAGAGGATAGACTTCATACACCTGTAAGATAAAAGAGAAGAGATAGAAGAATTAGTAGTAGTAATGAGGGGGAGGGGCCTGGTGCGAAGCCGATTCGTTATGGCGCAGCAGTTGTTTCAAATTCCTGAACTTCTCGATTAATCTTTTCTGCTATTTCATCTTCTGCAACATCAAGTACATAATCCATCTGTAATCCAGGCCAGAATTGGGAGGACATATAGAAATATTTTGCAAGCCGTAATGCGGTATCGGGTGTTACTCCTCGTTTGCCCAAGACAATCTCATTGATCCTGCGAGCAGGAACGCGAATATCCAAAGCCAACCGATTCTGGCTTATTCCAAACGGTTTACCACGGCTAACATAGCGCACATTGTGCAGGAAAACCTAAGAATATTCAACAACTCTGTCAAGGAGCCGCGAGAATATACTCCCTGAACTCGCGCACGGTTTCAAAGTATGCGAGGCTGTGCGCGCGCATATACTGTTCTATCTGCGGAATCGAATGGCCCCAGCCCGCCGTGGCGACCGGAACTCCGGTAACCTTTCCCATTATCACACCGGGCTTGAGGTCGTCGATAATAAGCATGTGCTCTGCCCTGAGATCGAATGTTTTCAGAACCTCTCGAACCGGAAAGGCACTGGGCTTCCGCTTTTCTTCACGGTAATCCCATCCGAACACGATGTCCGGCAGAAACGGGTGTTCGGGAGTGCGGGAACGGTAGTCGCGTTCGATAATATCCTTTTCCGAGTGAGAAATCACAGCCACAATACCTCCGCAGGCCCTGTATTCGTGGAGAGCCTCTACAAACCCCGGGTAGAACTGTGGAATCGTCCTGGAGGTGAATTCCCTCCAGATTCTGTACTCAACCGCCATCTCCTCTGCAGTCATACCGAGCTCCTCGGTGAGGTAGGGTACGATGCCGGGGTGAAAGTTTTTTAAAAACCACTCCTCGAGGGTGACGGGAGTGACGTGAGGGCGTAGCACGCTCATCACCTTGAGGTGGGCCGGGTAATGGATTGTTGCGGTGCTGTTCACTGCTGTGTCATCGTGATCCAGGATAATTGCTCTGTAGCGAAGATTGGACATAATTCTGAAAATAACAAGAGTTGATTTTTCAGTCAACACTGTTGAAAGCAAACCCGATTTTTTTTCGGACGGCACGGCTCAGAGTATATCCGGGGTCATTCGATGCGCGTCTGCATTAAGAAGAAGTTTTCGATGCTTTGTGTAACCCCCTCCTCGTCCACTTCAGGCTCCAGTGAGATGCATTTTTCCCTCGCATCTTTTTTGATAAGCGAGTAGAGCCGGAAGTAGTCGACATCGCCGTCACAAAGCGGGGTATGTTCGTACCCACCTGCGGTTTTTCTATAGTCCTTGAAGTGAAAGTAGCGCACACGATCCTTTATCATCGTGTATTCCTGCTCGATTCCCGCACGTTTGTACTTTTCAGGAAAGCAAAGATACCCCGAGCGGAAGCTGTTTCCCACGTCGTAGAGGAGCATCAGGCTGTCTCTTCCCATTATCTTCACCAGCTCGTATGTCATATTTCCCCTCGGAAGGTACGAGTGCGGGCAATTTTCAATGATGAGGTATTTCTCACTGCTCTCTGCAACCGACACCGCGCCTTCGAGCTTTGCAGCCATGTCTTTCATCACCATGCCGTAATCCGGGTCAGCCTGTTTCTCAAGCCTGAAGGGGAAAATTCGAATGAGGTCCGTGCCGAAACGGTTTGCCAGGTCAATACACTTTCCCAGCATCTCGAGGTGGTCGCGGAGTTCCCCGGTGAAGACCGCAAACTTCTCACTGAACTTTTCGAGGCTGTCTGCATCGGTATAGAGCGGGCACATGAGAAAGAGGGTCGTGGAAAGACAGGAAACCTTCATCGAGTACTTCTTCAAGAGTCTCTCCACCTCTCTCGCTTCGGCGTCGTCGAGGTCCTCAACTGTTTTATTCCACAGAGAATGAATCTCGACATACTCGAAGTGGTTCTTCGCCTCTGCGAGCGCCTTCTCAAAATCCATGCTCAGCTGATCGCTTATGATCGATGTGTTCAATGGTTCTCCTTTCACCATTCACCGCCGTTCACGTAGATGGCCTGACCGGTGATGAATCCTGCATTATCCGATATGAGAAACTCCGTAATGTCTGCGATATCCCCCACATCGGTAAACCTTCTCATAGGAACTCTCTTCTCTCTTTCCTTCACATATTCCTCGAACGTCATATCCTTCTGCTCTAAAAGACTCTCCGTGAGCTTTCTCTGCATTGGTGTCATCGTCACTCCCGGGCACACGGCATTTATGGTGATCCCGTATTCTGCCGTGTGGAGCGCGAGAGATCGTGCAAGCATGATCAGTGCCGCCTTGCTCGCCCTGTAGGCGATCACGTATCCGCCCGGTTTTCCACCGTTTGTCGACGCGTTGAAAATGATTCTGCCGCTTTTCTGCTTTTTCATGTGCGGGAGCGCGTATTTCGCGCATAAAAACCCCCCCCTTGTGTTCACGGCAAACACGTTGTCCCAATCCTGTGCAGTGGTCTCTTCAAAATGATACGGCCCCACGGTGCCTGCGTTGCTCACGACAAAATCGACCCTGGAAAAGTTCCGTATGCAGGTGCCGACCATCTCTCTCACGTCCTCGTCAACACGCACGTCGGCTTTTACTGCAAGGGCGTTTTTCCCTATTTTGAGTATTTCGTTCTGCACTGTGCGGGCTGCATCGATGTCACAGTCTGCAACAATGAGTGAGGCACCGTCCGAGGACAGCCTGGTTACGATTTCTTTTCCTATTCCTGCTCCTCCACCGGTGACAATTCCCGCCTTTCCGTTCAAATCCAGCCGTATTTGGTTGCTCATAGCTACATTTCCTTTTTCGAGAATCTTTTACACCCGCAGAAGTTCGCTAAAGCGCCGGTATATATGTTCCACACACTCCGTCTTGCACGCAACGTACATATCTGCGAAAAGTTTGTACTTTTGCCGATTTTCTTCATCAGCTCTAAAGCGTTTGTCTATCTCAAAATAGTGCTCGAGGTATGTGCGAAGATTGCCCACCAGCCCAGCTGCGTACAGCGCCACGAGCGCCGTTCCGAAATTTTCATGATCATCTCTTTTCAGAAGCACATAATCAACACCCAGCACATCTGACTTGATCCGGTTCAGCAGGTGGTTTTTCTTTCCACTGCCGGTCACCCGTACAGATCCGTGGTGTCCTGCGTGAGACAGGTTTGCGTATATGCCGCGGTAGTAATAGTACTCGTAGGCAAAAGACTCCAGAACCGATCGATACATGTGATGCACCGTATGGTTCCAGTCGAGACCGACCCATGTTCCTCTTACCCTCTCGTTTGGAGGGGTAAATGTTCCGCCGAGAAAGGGAAAAAAGAGCAGATTATCCGATCCGGGCGGCAGCCGCTGCGCCCCCTTGGTGAGATCCTCGTGTACAGCGCCTTGTTCCGTGCACCGGCACACATTGCGCAGGAACCACCTGTACACCTCCCCTCCAAATCCGATTCCAACGAGGTAATAGGTATCTGGGATGGGCGCCTCCATACGGAGGAGGGCTTTGTGTTCTCTGTCGACCACGTCCTTTGCGGTACAAATGCCGAACACAGAGCAGGTGCCAGCGATGTCGACTGCATCCCCTTCAGAGACAACCCCTGCACCGAGAATGCTCGAAGCGGTATCCCCTGTTCCTGCGATAAGAGGCGTTCCCTCCCTCAGTCCCGACACTCTGCTCGCATCCCTTCCTATACCGCCGACGATCTGTGAAGACTCCTTGATTTCCGGAAGAATGCCTTTCGGAATTCCCAAAAGTTCACACACCCTCTCCGACCACCTTCCTCCCTTTGCGAGCCCGAAAAGGTAAAGGGTGGTGCGGTCGATAAACGCATCTTCCCACGGAGTACCGATGAGCTTTGCAACGATATACCCGGAAAGAGAGAGAATCTTTCTCACTTTCTTGAAGAGCGTGGGGTGCTCCTTCATCCAGTAGACGATCTTTGCGCCATTTATCGGGATCGACCCTGTCTCCTCCACGATGACATCACCGTATTGGCTCAACGCATCTCTCATGTGAGGTTTGAAGTTGTTGTTGATCGGGGGATCGAACTCAATGAGAGGCCTCATTTGCTCGTCTATCCCGCATATCCCTCCCATCTGTCCGTCGATCCCCACAACTTCTATACAGCCACCCATCCCGCTCTGCCTGACGACATCGCCTGTCCCTTCGAGCACGGCATCGTAAATCGCTTCCACGTCTACGGTTCCGGAAAAACACTTTTTTAGAGGAGTGCCCTTTCGAGAAAAATACAGGCACCGGCCCTCTGCATCGTATATGCCGAACTTCAGGCCGGTTGTTCCGATATCTATACTCAGCACACACTTTTCAGACATTTCGATCACAGTTTCCCGTGTTCCTTAAGGTTTCTAATGTACATATATGCATCCATACTCACGACGATGATGAGGACCATCCCAACAATGATGTTTTGCCAGTAGTCTCCTATTTGGAGTATGGTGAAGGAGTTGACAAGCAGAGACATGAACACGACGCCCAGGAACGCACCGATTATCGAACCCTGCCCTCCAGAAATGCTTCCACCACCTATCAAACAGCTGATGATTATTTTCAGCTCAAGCCCAGACCCCATATAACGCGAAGCCATTTCCAGCCGTGCTGTCACGAGAATTCCTGCGAGCGCTGCAAAAAAACCGCTCAGTGCATACGTGAAAATCCGGATATTTTTTACTCGAACACCTACTGAACGTGCAGCCTCATAGTTTCCGCCGATATAGTAGATATGTCTGCCCTTTTGCACCTTGAGAATCAGAATTTGCGAAATAACCACAATCGCAAGCATCATCCAGAACATATTGTAAATGCCCAGACACTTTCCAGCCCCGATCGAGATGAAGCTTTCGCTGAATCCGCGTACACCGTGTCGTGCTGTTCCTGCGAGAAGAACAAAAACGAGACCACGCCCCACCTGCATCATCCCGATGGTCACGATAAGGGGGTTTACGCCGACCAGTGCAATAAGAGTCCCGTTTAGTATGCCTGCGCCAAGACCAATCATCAACCCGATAAAAATCGAAACGGGAACTGAAAAGCCCGCAACCAGAGCGTGTGAGGTCACGACACCCGCAAGCCCCATTATCGAGCCGACCGAAAGATCAAATACTCCGCTGATCAACAGGATCATCATTCCTGTGGCGATTATCGCGTTGGGAGCAATGCTCGTCTGAAGGGATTCAATGTTGCTTGTAGTCAGGAACGTGTCGCTCGAAATCGCCAGAATCAGACTTATCACGATTACAAGAAGAACAACGATGATTTCCTTTGACCGTACAAGCGCACTGAGCGAGGCGATAACCTTCGCCCACACCCCTTTCTCGCTCTTTTGTTTCGGCAATTCCATCGATCAATACTCGAACTTCTCTTTATTTATTCTTGTGTCAATAACAACCGCAGCTATGAGGAAAATTCCCACAACGACACCCTGCCACTCGGGATCCACATTGTACATCACCATGCCGTTCAGAATGACCGCAAGAAAAAAGAGCCCGAGAAATGAATTGAGCACAGACCCCTTCCCGCCAAAAAGGCTTGCACCTCCGAGCACAGCTGCGGTGACCATCTTGAACTCGAGCCCAAGCCCCGTGTTGAAGACTGTCTGGCCGCTTCGCGACGCCGCAAGGATCCCGGCGATCCCGGCCGTTACACTGCAGGTAATGTAGGCAAGCAGCTTTATCCTGTCGGCGTTGAGTCCGTAGATTCGTGCAGACTCTGCATTTTCACCCACATAGTACAGTTTTTTGAACCCCACATACTTTCTAAGCAATACCTCGAGAATGATTATCGTAATGGCCATGAGAATAATTGCAAAATGGATTTCCGATATTTTAAACCGTGCAATTGCACGGTATCCTGCCGGGTAGGTAGAACCACCGAGTGCTCCGATGAACGCATTCAGAACACCCCGTATCATGATCATCATTCCGAGAGTCAGCATAAGCGGGTTTATCCTGAATTTGACGACCAGAAATCCATTGATAAACCCGATGATCACTGCACAGCATATTCCGCAAAACAGAGCGAGCACGACCGGGAACCCTGCAACGAGCATAAGAAATCCCGAGAATACACCGATGAAGCCGAAAACAGATCCCACAGAAAGATCTATCTCCCCCATAATAAGGAGAAGGGTGAAACCGATGATCGTAAAGAACTCAATCGAAACACCAAAAACAATAGAATAAATATTCTTATAGGTGAAAAAGTTCTCGCTGGTGAGCGAAAGAAAGAGCACGATTGCGGAGGTGAAGATAAAGATCGAATATTGCCCGAAGTTGACATCAATATGCCTTTTCTGTGCATGTGTCATACAATTTCCCCGGTCTTTTTCTCACCAATTACATTTGCTTTTCTCTGTCTACTTCTTCCCTCCTGCCGCGTAGGTCATGATCGTTTCTTCATTTATCCTCTCACCGGACAATTCGCGAACAACAGTCATATTTCTCATCACCGCTACCCTGTCACAGAGGCTCATCAGTTCGGGCAGCTCTGAACTTATCATCACTACACTCCTTGCACTTTCAACAAGTCCCCGTATTACCCTGTGAATCTCCGCCTTTGCCCCGACATCGATACCCCGCGTCGGTTCGTTGATAATGATGCATTTTGGATCGGTTCCCAGACATATGGAAAGCATCAGTTTCTGTTGGTTTCCTCCGCTGAGATTTTTCGGCTTTGTACGTACTGAGGGGATAACGATACCGAACGTGCGAATAAAGGACTCTGTAAACTCCTGCAGTTTGCCGTAATCGAGAAATTTGAAGCGTGCATACCTGTCGAGCACGGGACAGCCCATGTTTTCGCTTGCGGTCATATCGAAAAAGAGCCCTGCCTCTTTTCTGTTTCTGCTCAGGTACACGACTCCATTTCTCAACAGTTCGGCAGGAGTCACTTTTTCCATCTGTTTTCCCTCCAGACGAAAAATACCCTCATCAAAGCTTTCGAGCCCGAACATGATTCTCGAAAGCTCGTTTGTGCCCGAGCCCTCGAGACCAAACACACCGATGATCTCATTGTAGCGGACCTTCAGGTGCACGTCATGAATCGAGTTTCTCTTTCCAATGTTTTCCAGTTCAAGAAATGCACCCGTTTCCGCCTTTGAATCAGAGGTTTTCTTTGCATAGAGCGTATCGATCTCCCTGCCGACCATGAGGGTGATCAGCTTTTTCTCGGTTATCCCCTCCTTTTCAACTGTATCAACATAAAAACCGTCTTTCAACACCGTAACCCTGTCGCTTATCTCGAGTATCTCGGGAATCCGGTGTGATATATAGAGAACCGTGATTCCCTGTTCTTTGAGTTTTCGCAATATGGCGAAGAGATTTCTTACTTCCGTACGTTTCAACCCTGAGGTCGGTTCGTCGAGAATGATGAGCTTTGGATCAAGACTGATCGAACGTAGTATTTCTACAATCTGCTGTTCTGCAAGGGAGAGATCGATGAGCTTTTCCTTCGGGTCAATATCAAGTCCGAAAAGTGCAATTTTCTCTTTCGCTTTATGCAGGAGTTCTTTTTTAGCGATAAAACCGAGAGGAGTTCTGTATGTGGAATTTGGAAAGATATTTTCTGCAACAGAAAGATTCTCAAAAATACTCAGTTCCTGGTGGACCATGGAGATTCCCAGACTGTGGGCATGTTTCGGATCTCTCACGTGCACCTGCTGTCCGTCGAAGTAAAGGTTTCCGTTGTCTGGTTTTACTTCTCCATTGATGATCTTGACGAGCGTACTTTTCCCCGCACCATTTTCCCCGAGAATGGTGTGGACTTCACCCCTTTTCACGGAAAAGCTGACGCTCTTCAACGCCTCGACAGCACCGAAGTTCTTTGTGATAGTTTGAATATCCAGAAAAAGTCTTTTCTTCCATTTGTCTCTCAACATGCCTGTCTTCTTCACTATAAGATACGAATTTATTCATGGCGTGCAAAGACTCCTGCACGCCATGAAACAAACAATAAGAAAAGAGGTGTGCGCCCTAGTATTTCGGCATGTTCTTTCGCAGAAAGTACTGCACGTTGTTCTTGTCCACAATTTCCGCACCTACATAGATGTTTTCAGGAACCGATCGTACGCCTGCAGCCATATTGTCCTTGCTGATGGGAACGTCGAAGTCCGTGTCCTTTCTGGCATTGTAGTCTTCGAGAAGCGCAACTGCGAGATAAGACATCAGGGCGGTTTTGGCAACTACCGTTGCATCGATGATTCCTTTTTCCACATATTCAAGGACCGTATCCTCACGGTCGTGGACAACAATAGCCATATCTTTATTCTGGAGACCAAGCTCTTCGATTGCAACACCGATCCCGGTGCCCGCACTTGAATCAAGCCCCACGACTCCTGTGAGCTCTGGGTGAGCATTGAACATCGCTTTTACCGCTTCAATGGCATCCTCTGTGTTTGCTTTGTCTTCAGCCTGTACCACGACCTCCCATCCGCTGTCTTTTATTGCATCCAGAACACCCTGTTTTTTCAGTTCGGTGTTCGATGCACCGGCGTTCATCACAATTCCCAGTTTTCCCGAGTTGCCACCCCTCTCGATGAGTTCAAGCCCTGTATCGTATCCCGCCTGATAATTGTCGAGTCCAATGTAGGTTAAACAACCGTGGTCCGGCACCGCCGCTTCTATGGTTACAACAGGGATTCCCATAGACATCGCCTTTTTTACTCCTGGCACCGCAGTCGCATCCCAGAGTGGAATGATTATTCCGTCGGGTTTCTTGGGAATCACCTGTTCGAGCGCTTCTGCCTGTGCCGTCATGTCCCAGTCCTGCGGGCCAACAATGTCAACCGTACAGCCGAAATACTTCGCAGCATGCCGCATGCCGAGTTTCTGGTCGAGTATGTAGGGATGCGCAAGAACCGCACCAACCAGGTAGTAGTGTGATGGTTCCTTCTTTTCGACTGCCATTCCCCCTCCATCTGCTTCTTGTTCTTTTCCGCCTGCAAAAAGTGCAGCGGCAACAAAGAGAAAAACGACCGTTAACACGCACCATTTCTTTGCCTTTGACATTTGAAACCTCCTCTTTTTAATGTGAGTACCTCTCTGTATCGTGATCGCAATAAGTAGAAGTGCAAATTTATGCAGATATTAGCCTGAGTCTACGATTATGTCAAGCATATTCCTGAAATATTCAATAAATATCTTGATTTTATAAGGAAATACCGTATAGTATAGGTGTAGAAATTTCTTCCTCGAGAAGGAATTACATAAACACTCTCTTCTCATAAGGAGCACATAGTGCTGATAGAGGAAAGGCTCGAAGAGATTCTGAAAATCGTCAACAATAGAGGAAGTATAACTGCGAAGGAGGCGTGTACGGTCCTCAACGTATCAAACGATACGAGCAGGCGGGATTTCATCCGGCTGGCAAATAGGGGTCTCGTGCAGAGAACACACGGGGGAATAATCTCAAAAAAAAATGCGATATACGAATACGCAGCCAGGGCGAACGACCGTGTTCTGAACAATCGTGAAAAAAAGGTGTCCATCGTGCAAGAAGCGATCCAACTCATTAATGAAGGAGATACGATTATCCTCGATGGTGGAACCACCGCGTATGAAATGGCAAAACTCCTTGGTGTGTTCCGCAATTTGACCGTACTTACCTACGGGCTCAACTGCGCCTATGAATTGTCTCAGCACGACAATATCTCCACAATAATTTTCGGCGGTATCGTCAGCAATCAAAGCATGGCCGCATTGGGGCCGGACGCTGTAAACATGATCAGGCACTATCATGCGGATAAGCTGTTCTTAGCAGCCAACGCAATGACCATCGGAAAAGGACTGATGACTCCGAACAGAATGCAGGCGGACATAAAAAAGGAGCTTATCAAGATCGCAAACGACGTAATAGTTATCGCCGATTCCTCCAAGATAAACAAGACCGCTCTTTTTACCTTCTGCTCCTTCGAGGACATTTCAACTCTTGTCACGGATAAAAACGCAGACGAGCATTTCACGCGTGAGCTCGAGCAAAAAGGCATCCGGGTGATAATCTCAAATTAACATGAACTCCGGGAAATATCTCACGCTGTATTAAGTTTTACGCCCTATTCAGAAAATTGGAAGAGCTGATACCTGTATGGATGAGAACTGAAGTCGATCCGAAACCCAGGAGAATCACTTTTTGGGATATATTAACGAGCTTAGCGGTTTTCTCGAGGAGTGGAAGAAGTTTCAGAGCGATGCATGCTCCTGTGACGAAAATGGAAACGTCGAGTAGCGCGCAGAGGGATAAAAGCTTCGTGTTCTTTCTATCATGCAGTACGGTTCCATCCCCATCGGAAACGTATCTCAGAGCTCCACAACTTCGGAAATAAAAGACTGACTCCGCCTCCAGAATCGCTTCGGCTGCAAAGGGTCTTCGGGCTTTGTAATGATAAACTCCGACAGCGCAGTGTTCCCAGGGAGATATTTTTTTTCTTCCCCGTCATACACATAATATGATGAACCGGGACGTATGTACTCACAGAGGGCTCTGATCTCACTTTCTTGAGCGCGTACGTGGAACAGTACGCACCCGTGGTCCTTGTCCCTTTCACCGTTTTTCTTTCTGAAGTTCACGTTTTCCACTACAAGATCATAATCCGAGTAAAAAAGCTCTGCTGCGATCCGTGTAACAGTTTCGCGCATATACACCCGAACCGTTGTCGTGTGATCCCATCCGTACAACGCAAACTCTCTTTCAACCTCTCCTGCCGTTCTTGGGAATGTGTCTCTCTGTTCGTTGAGTTCGCGGTAAAACGCAACCCTCCTCCTGATCTGCTCCTCTGAAAATGTCTCCGAGAGCGGGCAATCCTCTCCCATGAGCTTCTTTTTGTACGTCGCCGGAGGAGCGAGCTTGGGTTCGCAGAGAGAGATGAGCTCGTACCATTCTCTTTTTCCCATTCACGGACCTCGTAAATACACACCAGCGGGATTCCCTCCGAACGGCTTTTGCCTGAATGCATCCACCTGATAAATAATCATCCCTTTCTCCTTTCGCTCACGCAGGAGAGCCCTTTTCCTGTGAGAGTCGGCTTGAAGCACAGATTATCCGAAATACATGCCGATTTCCTGCAGTCTCCGTTTTTCCAGCGGTTTACCAGATCAGGCTCTCTGGAAAAATACGCCTCCTGTTCCTCGGATTCTATCTCCCTGCGCGATACACCCGAAAGGCTCTCGTCACTGTCAAGAGCGAGCTGAAACGGTGTTGCTCTCCCCTGTTTCTGAACGAATGTGTGCCCGGTGATGATGAGACCAACCCCACCATACGCGAGACCCTTCATGAGGTCCGTCAGTCCTGGAATTGGATGGCCTTCCTCACGCAGAATAATCATATTTCAAGAGAAAACCGATCCTCCTACATTTACAGAATGGAGTACAGTTCCGAGAGGCCGCGTATTTCAAAAGTCGGCGATACGTCTGTTCTGTTTTCATACCCGTCTGGATTGTACCAGCATGTGTCGATGCCGAATCGCTCTCCGCCCAGGATGTCCGACGACAAGCTGTCCCCCACCAGGAGCGCTTCCGATTTTTCGACATCCTTTACACGCCTGAATGTCTCGGAAAAAAAATCCTCGTCCGGTTTTTTCGCGCCTACCTCTTCGGAAATGATGATCGGATCGAAGTACTCGAAGATCCCTGCTTTTTTCAACCTCGAATACTGAACCTCTTGAAAACCGTTGGTGATCAAAATGAGAACATACTTCTTGTGCAAATATTCAAGAACCTCCGCTGCGCAGGGCAGAAGAAAGCCGGTCTGTGAAAGAAAATCGAGATACATTCTGCTGAATATCGAGGCATCGGCGCGTACTCCAGTCTCTGAAAAAAGTATTTCAAAACGTAGAACACGCAATTCACCGGAACTCAGCCTCCCCTTTTCGAGTTCACCCCAGAGCGTTTTATTGATCGCTCTGTAGCACGACACATAGTCGGTGCTTTGTGAGTCGAGGCCGAGAGATTCGAGCGCATTTTCCAATGCATAAGACTCCGATCTCTTATAATCAAGAAGAGTCCCGTCAGCATCAAAGAGCACTGCAGTGTAGTTTTTTACCGCTCCCATCGAACTAATCATTCTCCATTTTTTACAAATCCGGCCAACGTATCGAGCATTTTCATTATCGACTCCTCACTTGTGTATCTCCCGATTGCTTCAAGTGAAAAACACCTGACTTCGTATGATTCCTTGCTGTTCGTGATTATTTGTTCACCCCTTCCGAGAAAAAGAGAATTCACATCATACTGATAGTGTCCGGGTCCATGTTCGATATAATACCCCCTTAACTGCCCTCTGTAGAAGTATCTGTGAAAAAAGCTCACTATTCGCTCATACCGGTGAGTGTGCTGCTCAACCGCCAAAGCCTTCCGAGTGTTGATTCATCTGCCCATTCCATCACCTCTGTTCGCGCGTGTGGGGCCCTTGCTGAAAGCCTGCGGGCCACCTTTTTTGCCCGCTGTCTGTCGCGACTCAGCAGTACGACAGGTGCTTTTCTGCGCAAAAGCCCTTCTGCGATTTCCCTTCCAACACCGGACGTGGCACCGCTTATCAGATACACCCTTCCCTTCATGTTTTCAGTGAACGCAGTTTTCATCTAACAGGTCCACTCTTTCAGAGCTTTCTGAGGTGACACTGCCTGAGGCAAACTCCCAGTACAGGAGATTCTTTGAGAAGTGACCGTCCCGAATGCGCGTTTTTGCAAAAAGCGCTTCGGCTTCATCGATACTCAGGGCTGATCGAAACTCACGTTCGAAAAGCCCGATGAGCGAGCGCCTGATATCGACGATGAAGAGGTATCCTTCGGGAACCAGCACTCGCTCGATTTCATCGAGCATTTTCACAGGAGAATCGACGAGGTGCACCATGTTGATGTTCAGCACCGCGTCGAAGGTGTCGTCATCAAAAGGGAGTTTTTCAACATCCGCCTTTTCGAATCTGATTTTCTGCTGCAACCCGGATTCTTCGAGGCACTGGGCGGCGTGCCGCAGAAGGTGATCGGACAGATCGATGCCGACTATATTTATGTCAGGAATGTTCTGTGCGAGAACAATGTCTGTCAGCCCGAATCCACAGCCCATATCGAGGACAGTTCCTTTTGTGACTCCGTGCTCGGACAATCTCCGTGCGGCTTTTTTCCCGAAGTTCTCAGCCATTTTCCGGTGATGCTTGATGTATTGCAGTGCGAATGCGTGATCATTGAAATCTTTTTTCGTGTCTCGTGAAGACTGTTTCATACCTCTTTCCTCCAAAATTATCGAAAAAACATCAACTGGTAAAAAATTCGTCCTGATCACGGTCTTGAAGATATCTGTTCGTGAACCTCTGCTTTTTTGACGATTCGAAAAGAAAAGCACCTTTCTCTCTGCATGAAGGACACGCGCCGCGGGGAACCGTGACTGCATATATGTGGTCTCCCCTGTCGCTCCGTGACTCTATGACATCGATGCCCGCACATATTTCACACAGATAATAGCTGCGTGTCTGCTGCTCCGTGATCCCATCCGTATCGTAGTACACTCGTCGCGATTCCGTTATCATCTCTTTTTTCTTCCGTACACCCTCCGAACGTGTGTCCCTGCTGTTCCACCTTTCCCAGAGAGCCGGACAGAGCTTTTCGATGTAGTCGCCGATTGCAGGGTCCTGCCTGAGTTGAAATTCGTCATAGTCCGGCTCCTGAACATGCGAGTAATCCATGCCCGCCATCGCGAGAATAATTCCGAGGTTCACATAGGGGAGCGCTCCTTCGATCGAATACCCTCCTTCCAGGACCGCAATATCCGGTGAGAGCCTTCTGTTCAGCTCCGCGTACCCCTGTGCCGTGAATTTCATGTTCGTGATCGGATCGGTGTAGTGGTTGTCCTGCCCTGCGGAGTTTATCACAAGGTCCGGTTCGTACTCATCGAGTATGGGAAGCACGAGGTTGTCGAGCACATAAAGGAACCCTTCCTCACCTGTCTGCGGCGGAAGAGGGATGTTGATCGTGTACCCGTATGCTGAGGGGCCTCCGAGCTCGTCAATGAACCCGCTTCCCGGATAGAGGGTCCTCCCGTCCTGATGAATGGATATGTACAGGGTGTCGGGATCATTCCAGTAAATGTCCTGGGTTCCGTCACCGTGATGACAGTCCGTATCCACAACCGCGATTTTTTTCCTTCCGAACTTCTGCCTCAGGTGCTCGATCATCACCGCTTCTATGTTGATGATACAAAACCCCCTGTCGCCGTACACCACACGCTGAGCGTGGTGGCCCGGAGGGCGCACGATGGCGAAGGCTTTCTCCACTTCACCGCTCAGGAGCTTTTCTCCCGCAGTGATCGCGCCGCCTGCTGATATCAGGTGGGGGTCCGGCACCCGCGCTTCCACATCGGGCACACAAAAGTGAACCCGAGTTATGTCATCCCGGGAGGCAACGGAAGGATTGTATATGTGAATGCCCTCGATGTCAAACACCCCCTCTTCCATTACCTGATCCTGCGTGTAGAGAAGCCGTTCCTCGCGTTCCGGATGGGATGGACTAATTGCCCAGTCGTAGGCGGGGAAAAAAACCATCCCAAGCGTCTTGCCAGTCTTCAGCATCCGTGCCCTCCCCTGGGAATGAAGAGAATGCCGGGTTTTATCTGCGCCTTTACCCTGATGCGCCTCCCTACTCTTGAAAACCCTCTCACCATGTTGAAACTGCTCTTCTCCGTGATTTCAGCCTCCGGCATTTCCTCACCGGTTTCCATTTCCCTTGCCACACGCGAGGCAATTTCCACTGCGTCCCTTTCAGCTTCCTCAAGTGTATAGCCTTCCCCTACCGTTGCGGTATAGTCGATTTCTGGAACATTCACATATCCCTCGGCCGTGTCGGCGATGAGCGTAATCTCAATTGTCGTCCTGCTGAGCGCGGCGCCGACTGCGTTTGCGATCTCATGAAACTCAGGCACCACGCAGTTCAACCCGAATATTTCCTCGAGCAGAGGACATACCGCCTTTGCAGGGCCCCCGATCACGGAGAGCACCCGTGGGCGGACTTTCTTTCCGAAAAGAAGCTCCCGAATAGTGTACACGGGACGGGCGTTGATCTCTTCGAGCAGCTCGTGCACACGGCCTCTGATGGTTTTGACGAACTGTCTTGCGATTTTCTGTGCGGTTTCAAGAGACGAAAGCCCAAGCTGCTGCCCCAGCACCTTCATCGCCTCCAGCGCCTTAGTTCTATCTCCCATTTCCATGAGGCCGAGAGAAAGAAATGCATCGGTCGGAGTGGGCAGCGGGCCTCCAAGCGCCCTCGGGCTTCCCACACGCCTGGGGCCGATCCTGATCTCGCCATTTTCAGCCGAGACCGCGCTGTCCCCTCCGAGCGCAATGGATTGCGAATACACGGCGCGCACGAGCGTGGGGGAGCTGCCGACAGAAATACCATAAGGCTCAAAAAGAGTGTCGCCGTCCGCGAGAAAAGCGATGTCTGTGGTCGTTCCCCCTATGTCGAGGAGGATAGCATCGCCCTCAATGGAGGATAAAACGCATGCCCCTGCCACACTCGCAGTTGGTCCTGAATGAATCGTGAACACCGGAGTGTTCACCGCGCTGTGCAAGGGGAGCGTTCCTCCGTCTGCTTTGAGTATATGAAGAGCCGGAGTCATGCCTTTTTTGCTGCACGCATCTGAAAGCGCTTTTGCAAACGTGGAAAACCTCTTGTACACGGCAGAGTTTAAATACGCAGTTGCTATGCGACGTGGAAAATTGAGATTCCCTGAAACGGTGTGCCCCATGGTTATGTGGCTGAAAAATGGTTTTAGAAGAGTCTTGATCTGCCGTTCGTGCTCCGGGTTTCTGGTGCAAAACTTTGTTACGACACCTGCGTGTTCCATCCCCTCTGCGGAAAAGGTTTTCCCGCCCTGTTTCACCGCTTCAGGATCGAAGGATTGTATCTCTCTTCCTCTGTGGTCTATTGACCCTTCCAAATATACCACAGCATCGCCGCACGAAAAGAGCGCGGGATCGATCCCCGGACCGCTCTCTATGAACATGCAGACCGGATCCGTGGTCCCCTCCACAATCGCATTGGTAGACAATGTGGTGCTGAGATTGATTCTCTCAACGCGTGTGGGCTCCACACCTCCGAGCAGCTGTTCGAGTGCACTCCAGACCGAATCGAAGAGTGATGAAGTGTCTGTAGGAACCTTCGCTTTGGAGATCAGCCGCCCATGGTCGAAAAGTGCAGCGTCAACTTTGGTCCCTCCCACATCGAGCCCCGCTATCACGATCCTCTCTCCTATTGAGCGCACACCAGGAATCTACTATAATACTGCACATATCTCCATGAGAAAACAGATATCAGTAGGAGTGCTCTCTTATCGGTAAATCACGAGTATGTTTTCTAAAGGTGTGTCTGTGGTAATGTAATGTGAGGGCCTGAAAAGCGTTTTCACACGTTTCCTCTTTTTCCGAATATACTCAGGTATTCCAAGAGGAATCAATTCCTGTGCATCAAGTTCCTATGCCCCATACCCTTTCAAGGAGAATCCCCTGTGTGCTTCTCTAAACGGACTCATAACTGTGCCGGTTCGCACTCCGGCACGAAAAAGCTTCTTACTTCGCGCTCGATCACCGTATCCTTTTCGGTCAGTCCTCCGATCAGAAGCGGACTTTTTGGATCGTGCCTTTTCACATTTTCTTCCACGCTGCTCGCGTTGGTGTTTGCATAGCAGTAGACGCATAGGTGTGCGCACGTATTATACATACCGACATCGATACTTTCAGCGCAATTACACTCTGCACGCTGGTGTCTATCTTTCCTGACGGAAAATTTTTTCCCGATGATGTTCGATATCAGCTCATCATCGATACATTTACCGTTTTTGATTCCCACAGACGTCAGATCATGCTCCAAAGCACAGGAAACAAGTTCGATCCTTCGGCTGGCTGCAGTCTCCCTGAGGGCGGAACCGAGCTCTCTCATGTTCTCGCCGATAACTTCGATCAGTGAAAAATTCTTTAGATTCTTCCTGCACTTTGCATAGAGGTGTAAAAAGCTGATCACACACCTCCTGGTGTACCCTTCAAAGCTTTCGGCCAGACGGGAAAACTGTGTTTTGTGGTACACGATGTCCATTTTATCGGTGATAATGATGGGATCGTACCTCCAGATAACCCGCTGTTTTCCCAACATGCCGGATAATGCGCGAAAAATCTCCACGCGGGTCTTCAGTGCCGGAAGATTCGGCTCAAGGTCCTTTCCATAGGGGTTCACCGTGAACTGATAATAGTAGGGAATTTCGTATGAATCTAGCTCTGCACTCCTCTCCATCATTGATGCTGGGTCCTTTGTCCAGAAAACGATGAAATCAACATTCTGTCGGCTGATCCTGACCCTGCTCACCTGGTGCTCGTTGAACGGATTTCGGATCATTACCTCTCCCGCTTTCAGCCTGTTGAGAAACCACTGCGAATAAAACGCGGGAATATCGGTCCTTCGACTCGCACTCACTATCATTGCGCGCTCCTGTCATGTCTGCGGAAACCGTGAAACTATCACTTTCCGGAAAAATACTCCGCTCAGGTCTGCGCAGGATGGTCAAATTCACATCCACTGCACACCTGTATACCATTTTTGTGAAGAAGTTCTGCTGTCACCCCGTTTCCATCTTTCAGTGAACCGGAAAATGTACCATCGTATACCTTTCCAAATCCGCAGGAAGGGCTGAGTGACTTCAGTATTGCTTTTGTGATTTTGTTTTCCCGTGCAATTCTCATTACCTCTCCCGCCCCTTTCAGAAAGTTCTTCGTGCAGTCCTTGCCAGACAGAGAAAACACTGCCACATTTCCGTTTTCATCTCTGGTGATTTCACAGATCTCGCGGGGTACGCCCAATCCCCCGAGCATTTCGGGACACACTGCAATCGCCTCCCCTCGACGCACCAACTCCTCAACGATCGGATCTCTGCAATTTTTGCCGTCGTACCTGCAGTTTTCTCCTGCCAGACAGGCACTCACAAGATAGACTGCAGTTATGTTCGGAAAAACCATTCCAAATACTCTTTTTTGTAAAGAGATTTGATCCCGTTTCTTAATCAATAAGGCTGGTCAAGATACAGATTCCGATTACGGTAAGAATAATGCCTGAAACCTTGTTCACCTTCTCGAGGCCGTTGAAAAGAAGTTTTCTTCGAAAGGTATCGACTGTGAGACTCAATAAAAACCACCACAGGGCAGAACCGGTGAAAACACCTGTCACCGTGCACACTACGCCCCCGAGCGCTTTTTCCGCATTTCTCATACCCAGGCCCGCAAACAACCAGGTGTAGGAAAGAATCGTGACAGGATTGGCGAGTGCCAGCATAAACGTAGACGCATAGCCGAACGGGAGATCAACAGCTTTCATCATCGCAGATCCCGGTTGAGAGTTTTTTCCAAGCAGCAAATTCATCCCGAGAATGCAGATAATTAGGCCTCCACCGAAACGGATGATGTCGCTCTGTCTCATTATCAGGTTCGATACAAATGTGAGCCCGAGTTCTGCAATAGCACAGTAAATCGAGTCTGCGGTCGCTGCACCGAGTCCGGAAACGAATCCCGCATGCCTTCCCTGAGAAAGCGTTCTCTGCACGCAGATCAGCCCGACCGGACCCACCGGGACACACAATATGAACCCGATAACTATTCCGTAGAAGAAGTTGTTCATATTCTTTAATATACCACAATCTTCAGGCCAAATACATCAAAGATTTTCACACTTTTTCATGCTTCACCAAACACTGACACTAAAAACGTTATGCCGACAAATTTTGTGGCCATCCGTTCGATTTTTTCCTCATCCTTTCCCGACATTTTTCCGTGCCGGGTGAGTCTCCAGATCAGTATAAACCCTGAGAGTGATTCAACAATGCTGTCAAATCCAAAACCGATGAGCGCAATGCTTTTGGCTGCTTTCCCAGCCAAGAGTGCCACCACTGCTTCTCCCATGTTGTAGCCGACATTAAAGAACTCCACCTGCAATGCTTTTTTATACAGCTGTGCCATATACCGTATTTCCTCTCTCTTTTTAGAACACCTTCAGGGGGTCTTCAATCGTGTCAGCTGATTTTCGGTTCGTCAGGAGACCTCACTGGAAGCTTCTGTTCTCTGAGATAGGTCTTGAACCTGCCCATTGTGATCTTTTCCCCTCCACAATCACCTGCGATAAAATACTGCCTTTCTGTATCGAGGTTCCGCAGGAGCAGCTCATTTCCGCAGTAGCCGCTCACCACTGAAAGGCCCTTTTGTGTTAGGACGAATACGGGAATTTTTCTCGTGATCTGAAGAACTGCAGTCTTGCCGATAGTTTCGCGTACTTCCCTTGACGCACAGCTCCATACCACATCAGACCATCGGGCCATCTCCTCAATCCGCGGCTCATCAACACCCGTGGCGCACACCATGAACGTGGTTACAGACACGTTGTATTTTTTCTCGATGTCCGCAAATGAAGCAATGGGCTCCTCTGTACAACTGTTGACCGTCACCGCAATGTTCTTGTACCCAAGTCGCGCAGCCTGCTCGGAAGCGCCAACCTGATCGATGGCTCCATCAGGAAAAGGGACATGGCACTCCAGGTCTTCGAGCCTCTGTATGAGCTTCGAAATGGGCGTGGTGTAAAATAAGCCGTTCATCCGTGCACCTATCCCCTGCACCACGTCCGGATTTCGGACGATCACGGTTCCGGCCCCGTCACACACCACAACCGCTGCGTCGATAATTTTTTTTCTCAGCGCATACATGAGTATTTCGGACGCACCGTACGGTATGGCGATACTTCTTTTTGTGATCACTCTTTTTTCCGTAAAGAACCCGAACTTTTCGATCTTCTCTTCGACTCCCCGTGCGATTAGCGCCTTCACCTCATCCATGCCGGGGCGTGAAGAAACATCGAGATGCCGGTAGAGATGGTGTGCGAGCGGGCAGTACGTCATCACAGGTTCGGTCATGTTCATCACTTTCCCCCCGGATACGGCCACGAATGCTGAAAAAAGTCGAATGATATGAAGGTCTGAGCAGGTTTCTTTCTCGATATCGAGCAGCTGAAAAAGAGTTTCCTGATTCATTTTCCGAGATCCCGTATGACAGGCAAAACATTTGAAACATATAACTATCATTCACGATACTGGGAAACCGGTGCAGCGTCAAGAGATTCAAGACCGAATTTGAATTGTATCGAAGAGTTTCACGAAAACGGGACCATCGTGATCCCCTGTGTTTCTCCACTCGTAACGGACAAGTACACGGCAAGCCTTATGTCAGACGACAGGGAGTTCGGCCAGACCGGAGCGCAGTTCCTGGCAGACACATTGAACGGAAAAGGGAAGATCATTGCTCTTGATGGAATGGACGGAATCACCGTTGCCATCAACAGGTAGGAAGGGGCGAAATCCGTGTTCGACAAGTACCCTGGAATCGAGATCCTGGGGAAGACCTTTGCCGACTGGGACTATGCAAAAGGAAAGGCAGCCTCAGAGAATTTTCTCGCAGCGTTTCCTGACATCGACGGAGTGTGGGCTTCCGGCGGTGCAATGACTCAGGGGGGCAATCGAGGCGTTCGTCGAGGCGGATGAGCCTCACGTGATCCTTTTCGCCGTGCTGCTCTGCGTGCTCTGTGGCCTTACATTCGGCATGTTCAACGGTGTGCTCGTTCACTATATGAACATACCTCCACTCGTCGTTACCTTCTGTAGATGAAGCAACGGAAGTTGTCGCGCTCTCCATGAGTCACAGACCCGATTTCGAACAGGACACAACCATTACCTTTGTGGCAAAGTTTAAAAACGGGGCTATAGGAAAGGTGTGGAGAGGTAAACCACTTCGTCGACTGCATCATCAGCAACAAAAAACCCATCGTGGATCTCGACGACGCGATTGCAATGAAGAGCGCGACTATCAGAAGAATAAAAAATATGTCGTATGTCATGAGCGCCTGTGTTTTTTCTGCCGAGTTGGACACTTCCCTTTTT
>CAZOWM010000045.1:21586-29755 GCA_964583615.1 uncultured Spirochaetota bacterium
AAAAACAGCGCTTGTATCGCGGGTTCTGCACCTTTTTTTGTTCAACGGGCTTTTTCATCTCATCAACCGGTTTGTTGGGTTCTTTTCAAGAAAGGTGAAGCTCAGCCCGCAGTGGATATTCGACACATTTGATGAATTTCAGGAGGGCACCGGCCATCTCACGGAGAAGCCGGTGCTTTTTTTACTTCTCTTGATGATCACGGTGGTAATCTGGGGTTTCTGACTTGCCGTCATGTACATATCTTTTCGGAATACCCTTCGAGATCGGCCTGAGTGCGCTGCTCATATACCGCACCACCCATTATATTGTCCCATTCATTCTGAGCATGCCCCTCTATCTTAGCATGAAGCAAAAAGGGAAGGAAAAATGAGCACACCGAAGTGAAATTTTCCTCGAAACTCACTCACTCGCCGTCGAAAAGCCAGCGATGCGCCTCATCGATCGTCCGGAATACATTCATGTACACGGAAACATCCCGTTCTTTTATTTCAAGCATGGCAACGAGCATCCGCGCAAGCCCGAATGTAATGTCCAGTGATGACACGATCGCCGTTCTCACTCCCTTTCGAGCTCCTCCATACTGTTTGAGAAGCGTTGCAAGCTGTCTCACCTGCGTTGGGGCAATCATGTCAATTGATGCGTTTTGCAGATCCCAAAGCACGTTTTCGGTACGTTTGCCGTCGTAAAAGGATCCTATCGCGGCTTTCACCTCTTCATAGGTGACTTCGCCTTTTCCGGTGAAAACCGTCAGGCTTTTCGATTTATCGGTACTGGATTCAATCGACATTCCAGATCTCGAAATGATAGGGAAAATATTTTGCTCAAAGTGATAGGGCTATCGTATTTGCTCTCATTATCGACACGAATGTGAATAACTAAAGTTTACTGTTTTTCACTGGCTCATGATATCTCCCGCATTTGCGAGAAGATGCTCCCCTGTGACGTGATCAGATAATTGGCTTGCAAAGAACAGCACGATGCGCGCGATGTCCTCCGGCTGTGCCATCCTCTTGAGAGCGTTCGCCTCGATGTATTCCTTTTCCTTCTCAGGACCGTGCAGGTATGTCTCTCTGAGCATGGGCGTCATAACGGCTCCGGGACAGACAGCGTTACAATAGATCCCATACTTTCCGAGATCCTTGGCAATTGACCGCGTAAGCGCGATGAGAGCGGACTTCGAAGCTGCATATGCTGCTTCGTCTGCAAAGGGGGCAACACCGGAATCCGAGGATATATTGACAATCTTGCAGCCTCCCTTCGTGCACATGATCCTCGAGACCGCCTGTGACATGAGAAACGCACCTCTCACGTTGACTTCAAAATGACTGTCCCACACCTCTTCAGTCATCTCAAAAAACGGAACAGGTTTGAGAATCCCCGCACAATTCACAAGGATGTCTATCCTTCCGAACGCGCTGTCAATCGACTCCACAACTGAGCGAACTGCTTCTCCGTCCCGCACATCAAGCTCCCATGCCTCTACCGTGAGTCCTGTCTGCGTTTTGATCCTGAAGGCAGTTTGCTTCGCCCCCTCCCCGTTTATGTCACAAATTGCCACTGTCGCACCTTCATGCGAAAACAGGAGTGCAATTCCCTCTCCGATTCCCTGTGCAGCACCGGTTACCACTGCAACCTTATTGTCCAAAAGCATCAGTGCCTCCCTTCTTCCACCCAGTATAATCTCAAGGAGAAAAAAAATACATCGAAACTGGATCACCAACGTTTGAAATGTCAAATGCAGATGCACTATAATTTACATAGACCTGTTCGATAGAGTTGACTCCGCGGTTGATCTCTTTGATGAGGAACTGTTCAATAATTCCTTTGATATGGTTGGATAGTAATTCCCATGGAATTGCAGATAACGAAGAGCGGAGGGTCAATGTACACATCGTCTTGTTAGTCAGACAGCAATGTCCGATAAAGAAGGTTATTGCCCCAATTCATCAAGAAGCGTGAAAATTTTTTTTATTACTATCTCTTTCTCCTCATCTCCTCGCAGTTCATGGAAAATACCTTTTTCCTTGTAGAAATTCATTATTGGAAAAAAGGTATCGTAAAACACCTGCAGGCGCTTTCTGATCGTCTCCTCATTGTCATCGTCTCGCTGATAAACTTCCATCCCTTCAGGAGGGGGATCGAAGTAGACATTGTAGATTCGTCCATCCTTGCTAATACGTCTTCCTGTAAGTCGTTTGATAATGAGATCATCAGGGCACTTCAGATAAATTACTGCATCCGGAACAGAGACTTCATCGAGGAGCTCTGCCTGGTGAATTGTACGCGGAAAGCCATCAAACAGGTATCCGTTCCTGCAGTCGTCCTCCTGCAGCCTTTTTCCTATTATTTCAATGATGACGTCATCGGGAAGAAGTTTACCGCTGTCCATGTAAGATTTTGCTTTTTTTCCCAGCTCTGAGTCTTTATTCACTTCTTCCCGCAGTATATCGCCAGTCGAAATATGAGGGATGTTGTACTTCTTTGAGATTTCCTTCGCGTGTGTACCCTTACCAGCTCCCGGTGCTCCCATGAGAATGAGTTTCACTTCGCGCTCCTTGTCTATGGAAATTCAATGTTTCACTATACTAACAAATGTCTTTTTGAGCAAGAGAGAAATATGGCATTTCCCCTACTTGACAAAAATCGAAAATGATATATCGTAATTTTTATTGTTTTCGAATACGGACGGCAGTAACCAACAACAATTTAACCGGTAGACATTCATCTCCGCACGCATTCGTTATTGATATAAATTTCTTTTTAAATTGTCGGGGAGCCCGCTTTCATGATATTGAGAAAACTTCTGGGAAAAATCTTCATGGAGCAGGGGCTGGTCACTGATGAGCAGCTGGAAAATGCTCTCAAACAACAGAGGAAAATATTCGATACATATTCTATTCCCGAAAAACTTCGTCGTGTCAGTATTGTTTCGGAGGCAAGGCGTGCAGCGAAGTTCCACAATGAACCCATGCTCGGAAAGATTCTCATTGATATGGGTCTCATTACTAACAAACAGCTCGAAACCGCCCTGGATACCCAGCAGAGAATGGTGGAGGAGTACAGAGGCCTTGACAGCAACAAGCTGGGTACTGCCATTGAGATCGGTTCCATCGTCAACTCGACCCTCAACCTCGCCGAGGTACTCACCGCTATAATGCGTCACGCAAACCAGGTCACGAACTCCGTTGCCAGTACTTTGATGCTGCTTGACGAGGAAAAAAAGGAACTTGTATTCAGTGTGCCTACAGGCCCGAAAGCCAATCAGCTGATGGATATCCGCATTCCATGCGGAGAAGGGATCGCAGGGTGGGTGGCAGAACACGAAGAACCTGTCCTTGTTCCAGATGTGAGCAAGGATCCGCGTTTCTACAAGGCGATCGACAAGATAAGCGGATTTGAAACAAAGTCGATCCTCTGCGTTCCCATTAAATCAAAAACAAAGCTCATCGGGGTGCTCGAGGTTGTAAATAAAACCGACGGCTCTTCATTTACCCGACAGGACAGTATTCTGCTGAGTATATTTGCCCAGCAGGCTGCAATGGCCATTGAAAATGCGCGGCTCTATAAAGAGCTGAGAGAGGGGATGGGTGAAATCCTCGTAAACATCGCGGAAAGAAAACAGGCAGTAGAGGATCTTCGCAGAGCTCATGGCGAGCTCGAGAAAAAGATCGCGGAACGTACATCCGACCTCACACGTATCAATGATGCACTGAAAGAGGAGATAGAGGAACGTAAAAAAACGGAGCGTGCGCTGCAAAAAAGCGAGGACAAGTACCGTGCCCTCGTTGAAAACATCAAAGACGTGTTCTTCAACACAGATAAAAATGGAGTCATCACTTACGTAAACCCTGCAATAGAATCACTTGCCGGAAAAACCCCTTCCAAGATTTTGGGGAAACATTTCATGGAGCTTGTGTACCCGGACGACAAGGAAATCGCCGCTGAATCGATTCGTATGACGCTGTTCGGGCAGAACGAAAACAGGGAGTTTAGAATCGTTACAAAAACAGGCACTGCGCGGTGGGTACTCTCCTCCATACAACCCATTTACCTCGAAAAAAAAGTTGTTGGTCTTTGCGGTATGCTTACTGACATTACGAAAGCAAAGCTTATGCAGGAACATCTCATCCAGTCAGAACGGCTGGCCGCAACAGGGATGCTCGCAGCATCAATCGCCCACGAGCTGGAGTCACCGCTCGAATCCATCACACTGTTGATCAATACAATAAAATCAGATCGTAAGGACGATCGAGAAATGTCCGTAAAGCTGAATTCCGTACAGGAGGACTTTAAAAGAATTAAGACGACGTTGAAAAACCTCCTCGATCTGAACAGCCACGGAATAAAAGAGAAAATCCCAACTCAGATCAATCGTATCATAGAATCGACCATATCGCTGTTTCACACTCCGCTCCAGGAAAACGATATCGGAATAACCCTTGAACTTTCAAAAAAAATACCCGTTATTTCGGCCTCTCCCCTGCAGCTTCAGCAGGTGTTTATGCATTTGATAAGAAATTCACTCGAGGTCCTCGCAGGTGCACACGAGAATCAAAGAGAAAAACCCAATGCTGATTTCCGTAAAAAGGAAATTTCCATTCGAACGAATTTCAGTAAAGGGTTTGTCAACGTCAAAGTATCAGACAGCGGGCCCGGTATCGCTCCGGGAGATATCGATCATATATTCGATCCCTTTTTTACTACCAAGAAAAACATGGAAATCGGTCTCGGCCTCTCCATAGCGTACAGAATCGTTGAAAACCACAGGGGAACAATACAGGTTTCAAACCTTCCGGACAAAGGTGGAACACTGTTTACGATCCAGTTTCCTGCAGACGGGTAAAAAGATACTTTTCGGGGAAAGCGCACCATGCACAGGTATCAATGCATATATCGGGAAATCTGTAAAATTACGAGATGAGAAAAAAACAGTCTTGACAAAGTATCGTTTTCATACCATGTTAAAAACTCTTTAAAGGGAGGAGCCAATTTAAGGGAGGATACTATGTCTATTACTGTGGAGAAGGTCTCAAATAAAGAAACTCAGGATCTCTTTATAAATCTTCCCTATGAAATGCACAGAAACCATTCCTTCTGGGTTCCGCCTCTCAAAATTTTTGAAAAAAATTATCTTGATCCAAAAAAAAACCATCACATTGACCATTCAAAAATCTGTTGCTATCTCGCGTTCAAGGACGGAAATCTTGCTGGAAGGATAATGGGAATCATCAACAACAAACTGAACGAAACGTGGTCTCAGAAGCAGGCTCGTTTCTGCAAATTCGAGTCGATCAATGACAATGATGTAGCCGCATCTCTGTTCAATACAGTCGAAACATGGGCACGGAAAAACGGTATGGAAGAGATGGTCGGTCCGCTCGGTTTTTCAAATCAGGACTCCCAGGGATTCCTCATCGAAGGATTCGACGCAAGGCCATCCATAGGTACGATTTACAATTTCGAATATATTCCCGATCTTCTCGTGAAATGCGGATATAAAAAGGAAGTGGATTATGTTACGTATAAAGTCGTGATACCGGACAAGGTGCCGGAGGTGTATGAAAAGATCGCTGAACGTCTTCTGAAACGAGCCACGGTCAGAATCCTTGAGTTCACAAAAAAGAAGGATGCAAAACGTTACATCCCCAAAGTACTCGAGTTCATGAACGAAGCCTACTTCGGTATATACGGTTTCATTCCCCTCTCAGAAGAGGTGATCCGCAAGACTGCGAATACGTACAATCAGATACTTGATCCACACTTTCTCAAGGTTATTGTCAATGAGAAAGATGAAATAGTCGGTTTCATCTTCGGGATAAAGGACGTGACTATAGGGTTTAAAAAGGCGGGAGGCCGTTTGTTACCCTTTGGGTATTTTCAAATTGTCTGCACGCAGAAAAAATCCAAACGGCTCGACCTTCTTCTCGGCGGCATCAGAGAGGACTTTCGGGGCAAAGGACTCGACACGCTCATGGCACTTACAATGGTCAGGAGCGCTCGCGACAGCAACATGGAGTACGTAGACAGCCACCATGAGCTCGAATCAAATACCAAAATGCGTGCGGAGATGGAAAGAATGGGTGGAGAGGTGTATAAGCGGCACAGGGTTTACAGAAAGGATCTGTAGCATTAAGCTTCCGGCCTTGGGGGGAATTAAATTCGCAAGCCCGCCAGTCATCGATTATTTTCACACAAAACAGTTATGAGACACATTCTATTTGATTTTCGCTGAAAACCAGATACAATAATGCTGAATAACACCGAGTTCGGGAGAGGATAAAAGCGCACAGAAGACTCACCTCAATGATACGATTCGATCGAGTCACTGTTTCCTATGACAGCCAGAAAATCATCGACGATGTATCATTTCATATTATGGAGAATGAACGGGCAGTATTTTATGGAAAATCCGGCTCAGGGAAATCAACAATCCTCACGACAATTCTGGGAGCCCACATTCCTGAGTCTGGAACCGTCTATTTCGCCCGATTCCCTGTGAGCAGCAAAAATATCCTGAAGGTGCGTCGTTCCGTTTCCTTTATCGGACAGGAGCCCATCCTTGGTGCCGAAACAATCAGAGATGCGATTCTTCTCCCCTATACCTTCAAGATCAACAGGGGCAGCGCGCCGAGTGAAAAAAAAATCGTTGAAACCCTTCATAAGCTCCAGCTTGAAAGCAGTATCCTCGAAAAGGATGCATCGGTTGTTTCAGGAGGGGAAAAACAGCGGGTTGCAATTGCCAGAGAGCTTCTTCAGAACAAAAAAATATTTCTCGTTGATGAATTGACTTCCGCTCTCGATATCGAAAGTAAAAAAGCGGTCATAGACCTCTTCACTTCAAGTGAATATACAGTGATTTCCGTATCCCACGATGCGGACTGGTATTCGATTTGCACAAAATTTCTGAAAGTCGAGAAAGGGAGGATTGTACATATATCGAGTGACCCTGCTTCGATCACAATGTAAGGGCGCCCCAGAAACCAATAAACATCAGCTCCTGAAAGGGAACACACTGAATGGAAACACTTGACATCAGCTACCCGAGTATGCTCATCCTGTACGGAATTCTTGCAGTTCCCATCGGCCTGAGCCTCCTGCTAAAACTGCAAACCGTGAAGCCCATACTCATCGCAGCATTGCGAATGACGGTACAGCTCGCAGTCGTGGGCCTCTACCTCGACGTCATCTTCCGCCTTCACAACCCGTGGATCAACTTCGGCTGGCTCATTTTCATGATCGCTGTTGCAAATTTTTCCGTGAACAGAAATGCTGGGCTCAAGACGAAAAAGTTTTTCCCCATCGTATTCTGCGGGCTTGTTATCGGCTCCTTTTTCGTATTGATCGCCTTTATATTTCTTGCCATTCGTCCGGAACCGTTTTACGACGCACGCTATCTCATCCCCATCGGCGGAATGGTCGTTGGGAACTGCATGCGGGCAAATGTAATATCTCTCGAACGTTTCTACTCATCAATAAAAAAGAATGAGAGGGAATTTCTCACCTACCTGCTCATGGGCGCGTCGTTACGGGAAGCAACCCTTCCCTATCTCAGAGAGGCCTTAAAACCCGCGCTCGCTCCTTCGATCGCCACGATGACAACCCTGGGGCTCGTGTCTCTGCCCGGCATGATGACGGGACAGATTCTTGGAGGTTCCTCGCCGATTGTCGCAATAAAATATCAGATTGCGGTTATGATCGCCATCTTTACTGCGATCATGATATCCATTGTGGTCAATGTCCTTCTGAGCCTGAACATTGCATTCAATCAATACCTCGTGCTGAAAAGAGATCTTTTCCAAAAATAACGCTGAAATCCTTTTTTTATCGGATGGTTAAGTACCCCTCTTCCTTGACGATTCTCATTTTCTTTGCAATGGTGGTGTAAATTATTCTGATACAACCAGAAAGCGCCATCACCATGAGCTCGAGTGCGTTTGCTCCCTCGTTGTCGCCTCCCTTTTTATCAGGGAGATCGATTACTATCCCGTAGTTCCTTCCGTTGTTCACCACCAGTTGATGGTTTTTTACCCATGTTGTTACTGACTCCATCCGATCTCCTTTTAGAAATTATTTTATTCTCACGATTATTCGTAGTCGCGGTTGAGTCAATACCTATATATTGAGTAACTTTCACACATGGATACCTTTATTGTAAAAAATCTTACCAT
>CAZOWM010000046.1:0-22396 GCA_964583615.1 uncultured Spirochaetota bacterium
CAGGGCAGAGTATATGAGCGTTCTTGTCCAGGAACACTGTGGTGCTCGAAGTCCCGTCAACACCGACGGCGACGACTTCGTCGGCTGAAACGCCGCTTTTCTGCATGGTTTGATGTGTCGCGTTTACCAATGCCTCCCACCATTCATCCGGTTCCTGTTCCGCCCATCCGGGTTCAGGATATCGAGTAACATATTCTTTGATCGAAAAGGAAACAGGCCTCCCCTTTGCATCGAAGATACCGACCCGAACGCTCCCGGTTCCCGCATCTATTCCTAAGACGAACGGTTTCTCATATTTCATATGTGCCTCCTATTTATGCTGACAGTGAACACGAATAGTTAAAATGTTTAATTAAAAAAAATGATATATTAATATGATCCCGTTTTTTAAATTAAAATTTAAATCATATTTTATAATATTTTATGTTTTTTTCAATAAAAAATATAAAAAAATAACCGCTTTGCAATTTAGAAAATATATAAAATTATATTGCATTATTTCGTTATGAAAATTATAAAAATAAGAATATAAATAAAATTTACATATAGAGAAAAATATAAAGTAAATACTTAATTATTTTTAATCATTTTAATAAAATACCTTGACATAAAAATATCATATGTTAAAATCTCTGAAGAAATCGAATAATTTTAATAAAAAATTTAGTTGAGGGGGAGGGCAATGATAAAGGTATTTTATTGCGGTGATGAGGTTATGCTTATTACAACCTATGTAAAAGGAATGAACGCATGGACAGACGGGGTTGTCCATGATGAATCCTTTCATTTACGGGAAGCACTGAAAAGTGATCCTGAGATAGAATTGACCTATATCCCTACACATCGGGTGCAGCGGGAATTTCCGATGCCTGAAGACATAATGCAGTATGATGTGGTGATTTACAGTGACGTGGGTACGGATACGGTAATCATGTACGAGGACAGGTTCCTCCACTGCCCGATGGGAAAGGACCGCCTTACTGGATTGAAAAAATTTGTCGAAAACGGAGGCGGCCTGGCCGGTGTCGGCGGCTGGATGTCTTTTGGAGGGATGTTCGGTATGGCAAAGTGGCACAATACCCCGCTTGAGGAAGTGCTTCCTGTAACCTGTTACCCCTATGACGACAGGGTTGAGCTGTCTGAAGGGATGACGCCCACACTCGTTGATGAAAGCCACCCGTTTTTTCAGGGTATTGATTGGTCAAAAGCACCGGTAATGTTTTCAGGGTATAACGAGGTGAAGATGAAGCCTGAAGCGACACTCCTTGCTGAATACCGTGGCGATCCGATCATCGTTGCAGGAAAATACGGAAAGGGACGGACCATGGTACTGGCATCGGACCCTGCGCCGCACTGGGGGCGCGGAATGGTTGAATGGAAAGACTACGGCAAATTCTGGACGAATGTTGTGAAATGGTTGGCCGGTAAGTAAGTCCCGTGTAAATGATTCAATATCAATATGAGGAAATTACATAGAGGAAATTACATAGAGGAAATTACATAAATGAAGAAAATAATAAATACGACTGAAAGAGTTGTGGATGAGATGCTCGAAGGTATGCTCAGGGCATATCCCGGGCATCTGAAAAGGGCGGACGGTACAAAGAGAACTGTAATGCTTTCAGAAGCGCCCATTAAAGGGAAGGTGGCGATCATAACGGGCGGAGGTTCCGGCCATCTGCCGCTTTTCCTGGGATACACAGGGCAGGGGCTCCTTGACGGTACTGCAGTGGGCGATGTTTTCTCTTCACCGTCTTCGAACGAAATTTTTAAACTGACAAAAGCAGTTCACGGTGGGCAGGGCGTGCTCTACCTCTACGGGAACTACGGTGGGGACATCATGAACTTTGATATGGCTGCTGACATGGCAGACGAAGAGGGCATTGAAACCGCCACCTCAATAGGTACGGACGACGTGGCTTCCGCCCCGCCTGAGGAAAAACAGAAGCGGAGAGGGATTGCAGGGATACTCTATGCCTATAAAATTGCAGGAGCAAAAGCGGCATCCGGAGCATCGCTTCAAGAAGTAAAGGACTGGACGGAAAGGGCGATTGAAAACACCAGAACAATGGGGGTGGCGCTCAGTCCGTGTACAATACCTGCAGCAGGTGTGCCCACTTTTACCATAGGCGATGATGAGATGGAGATCGGTATGGGTATCCACGGTGAAAAGGGGGTGGAGAGAGGAAAGCTGAAAACTGCAGATGAAATTGCTGAAATCATGACCACCCGGGTGATCGAGGACCTCCCGTTCAAGAGTGGTGATGAGGTTTCAGTCCTTATAAACGGTCTTGGGGCAACAGCGCCCCAGGAGCTGTTCATACTGTTCCGGAAGGTGAGTATGATCCTCGAGGATCATAAGATAAAGATTTACAAACCTTTTGTGGGTGAGTATGCAACTTCTATGGAAATGAAGGGCGCATCAATTTCTCTGTTCAAACTCGACACTGAGCTGAAAAAATTACTTGATGCGCACTCACACTCACCTTTCTTACTGCAGCAAATGTAATAGAGAAAAGAAAGGGGGTGAAAACAAACAGACAACTACAGAATTGATTAATTTTGTGTACAATTTTATAATTTTTTTAAAGGAGAATGTAAATGAGAAGAAGAACATTTGTTGGATTGCTCGTTGTAGTAACGATGGTGCTGTTCGTGTTTGGGACGGTAGTGGCAAGCGCACAGTCTTTGCCTAATCCAAGGGTAAAAAGGGATGGGAAATTGACGGTTGCAGTGTGCTGCCATGGGCTCGAAGCGGAATCCTGTCAGAGAGACTTCCAGCAGTACAAAATTGAATGCGCCCACAGAGGCTGGAAAATGATAGACGCCATGACCGCAGGGTTTACCGGTGCGGAGCAGCGCAGTGCACTAGAAACACTTATCCAGAAGAACGTGGATGCCATTGTAATCACCTACTTCGATATGGAAGCCGTTGCCGATCTCGTGATCAAGGCACGGAAAAAGGGAATCGGAGTGTACAACCTCGATACAGAGGTAAGGCCAGGAGTGATCCTGAACGTCACCCAGAATAATGCTGTTGCAGGATCGATAATAACCTACTGGGGTCTGCACAGAATGAGCCTCAAAGGGAATGTTGCGATTTTGAGTGCAAAATGGCATATACTGAGGCGTCGGGCATATGTTGCGGCCACCCTGTTCGAGCGTGATTTTCCGGCTGTAAACCTGCTTGCTGAGGAATTTCTCATTCTGGAGGGATATCCTGAAAGAGCGTACAATACTGCGGCGAATTGGATGACCAAATACGGAAATGAACTCGACTGGATATTCGCAGCTTGGGACATTCCGGGAATATATGCTGCTCGTGCTGTCGAACAGGCGGGATTTACCCGGGATGATATATTCATTACCGGAATAGACGGTGGTTCACAGGCATATTCCATGATCAGAAAGGGAACACCTTTTGTTGCCTGTATAAGCCAGCCGTTTGAGCTCTATGCTCATACGATTTTCGAGGCCATTAATGAAGTTCAGGTAAAGGGAATCAAACCGGGGGCCAGGGGTTCAATGGTTCCTTCAAGCGGGCACATTTACCATACACCGGTGCTTACTGACGAAACGAATGTCCCCGAACCAGGCCTATCCATTCATGCGGTGTTCGACTACTACGGACAGGATCCAAACGACATGAATGCGTGGTATAACTGGAAAGAGAAGGGCGGCCCCTACATGATACAGAAATAGGGAAGCGTTCAACTCTATCGATCCAAGGGAGCGATGATTCGCTCCCTTGGATTCTTTATTAGTCATCCTTCGGATGATGTTCTAGCGATCTTTCAAGAAGCCTGTTTTTCTATTAGAGGGAGAAAAATGAAAGAACCAGAAGTGAAACAAAACCGGCAGCAATCAAAGCTGGATAATCACACTCCTGTGTTGGAAGTAAGAGGGATCACAAAGCATTTCCCAGGAGTTACCGCGCTCGACAAAGTCGACCTTACAGTAAAAAGAGGTGAAGTTCACGCGATTGTCGGGGAAAACGGTGCGGGAAAAAGCACGTTTTGCAACCTCGTGACCGGAATTATGACTCCCGATGAGGGTGAAATTTTCATATCCGGGGAGATGAGACAATTTACTCATCCGGCTCAGGCCCTTCAATCCGGGATTCGAATGGTATACCAGGAAAGAAACCTCATCCACTTTTTAACCGGTGCACAAAATATCTGTTTGGGAGAGGAGCCTGTAAAGTTGGGCGGAATCGTAGATGAAAAAATGCTTTTTCAAAATGCCGACAACTTGAGAAAACGAATTGGAGTAGACATTCCGCTCCACCTTCAAGTTTCTGCGATGAGCGCAGCGCAGAGGCAGATGATCGAAATATTACGAGCCCTTCTCTACAAGCCTTTGCTGCTCATTCTGGACGAACCCACGTCAAGCCTTCCGGAATCGGATGTAGAGATACTGTTTAAAACCGTGAGGCAGATAAAGGATGAAGGTATCGCCATAATATTCATCTCCCACAAGATGGAGGAGGTGTTTTCCATTGCTGATGTCATTTCGATATTTCGAAATGGGAAGAAGATCATCACCAAGAAAAATGGTGAGATGGATCGCAAGGAATGTATCAGACATATGGTAGACCGCGACATTGCAAGCCTTTTTCCTGAACTACACCCATCCGGCACGGAAAAGCTACTCGAGCTTGAAAATGTAAGTGATTCCGGGTTTCTTCATGATATCAACCTCTATCTGAGGAAGGGGGAAGTCGTCGGATTGTACGGGCTCGTAGGCTCGGGACGTACCGAAGTTGCGGAGCTGATTTACGGGATCAGGCCCATGAAAGGAGGGAAGGTATTATTCAACGGTAAAGATATTATCCCAAACACGAAAAGAATGCTTGAAAGAAATGTGTTCCTTGTTCCAGAAGACAGGAGGGAGAAGGGCTTATTTTTCAACCTCAACCTCAGAACAAACCTGAATATATCTTTTCTCAACAAACTCGTTCGGTTTTTCGGCATCGTAAATGAGAGGGAAGCAATTGATCTGGCGAAAAAGATTGCCAATTCAGAACACTTGAAATTGAAATATTCCAATATCAACCAGAACATAGATGAACTGAGCGGTGGAAACAAACAGAAGATTGTTATCGGTCGGTGGATATCCCATGAAGACGTGAAGGTGCTGATTATGGATGAACCGACACAGGGCATAGATGTGGGAGCGAAGTACGAAGTATATACGATTATACGGCATCATGCTGAAGAAAGAGAAGCGGGAGTGCTTTTTATATCTTCCGAGCTGCCCGAGCTCATCGGAGTGTGTGACAGAATGTACGTATTCAAAGACGGCACCATCGCAGGAGAGCTCTCCCGTGAAGAGTTCGATGGTGAAAAAATACTGCACTTAGCCCTGTAAGAAAATATTTTATGCGGAGGATTTTGTGATGTGTGCACATGAAGGAGAGACGCATGTATTTCGGATGGATTTTCGCGCATACATAAGGAAGTATGGGGTTTTGATCGCCCTCCTGGTCATGTTTGGTATCTTTTCTGCAATCGAGCCAGCGTATTACTCTGTAGAGAATGTATTAACAATTGTCAGGCAGGCAAGCATCGTGGGAATACTGGCGATTGGGCTTACCACTGTGATTATTGCTGGTGAGTTTGACATGTCTTTTGCGGCAATCGCGAGTATCACCGGTGTGATGAGCGTGTTCCTGATGGGACATTTTTATATGCCTGCAATACCGGCGTGGTTGATATCCTGGGCAATTGGAATCGGAATCGGCGCCATTAATGGAATCATTATTGTGTATTTGGGCGTCCCTTCCATTATTGAAACAATAGGGATGATGACTGTACTTGCAGGGCTCACAAAGTTCATCACCAAGGGGGCGACACTTTACTTTGCCACTTTTCCGGATCTATTTCCAATTCTCGGACGCGCGTTCGTATTCAAAATAGTCCCAACCCCTGTCATAGTATTCTTGCTGGTGATACTGGTTTTTGTGATCTTTCTGGAGCACACGAAGAAAGGCCGCTATCTGCATGCAGCCGGAGGGAACCCCACCGCATCGATTCATGTAGGAATCGAGGTGCGGAGGGTTAAATTTCTTGCCCTGGTGATATCCGGAGCCACTGCGGGCTTGGGTGGAATAATGATCGGTTCATTGTTGGGCTCAGGAACACCCGGAATGGGAGAAGGGAACTTAATTCCAGGCATAAGTGCAATGTTTTTGGGAGCAGTGTTCTTAAGGGATGGAATGCCGAATATTTGGGGAACGATTGTGGGGGCGTTATTGCTGGCGGTTTTAGAAAATGGATTCATAATGGTGAATATGCCGTTTTTTATGAAAGAGATCGTGCTCGGTTCAGTTTTAATCATTTCAGTGACGATTGTTGCTGTTTTAAAGAAAGGTGAGATACCCGGGGTAAAGCTCCTTTAGCTCTGTGATCGGTCTGGAAAAAGTGTTTAAGGTGCATATCGCATGGTTGTAAGAATAAAAGACATAGCCGAAAAAGCCAATGTATCAATGGCAACGGTTTCTCTTGTAATAAACGGAAAACCGGGTATAGGTGAAAAAACAAGAGAAAAAGTACTGAGAATCGCAAAAGAGCTCAATTACAGGATACCGGATTCATTATACCGCGAGAAGATGGGAAATGGGACGATTAGATTTCTGAAGATCGCCAAACACGCCCATACCGTGAACCGCGATCATGAAGTGTTTATTGCGGATTACACAGATGGATTAAGCAGGGAGGCGACGATAAATGGCTATGGACTGGAAATAAATACATTTAAAACCAGCAATATCGCAGAACTGGTCGATACGGTTAAGCATCTTGGGCAAAAGGCAATAATTGCCCTCGGGACAGAGCTGGATTTTAAGGATATAGAGCACTTCGAAAGGCTTAAAATCCCCGTTGTATTCATCGATACCTATTTTGATTTCTTCAATTATGATTTTATCGATATGAACAATATCGATGCGGTGTTGAAAATTATTCAGCATTTTGTGGAAAACGGACATCAAGAGATTGGTTTTTTGCGATCTCCGGTTAAGGTGAGAAATTTTCGATTACGGGAGATTGGGTATAAAAATGCGCTCAGGCATTTTCAAATTCCATATAATGAAAAATATGTGTTCTCCGTTGATTCAACAATCGATGGTGCGTATTCAGACATGCTGCAAATACTGAAAAAGGGTGTGAAACCTCCGCGAGCTCTTTTTTCGACAAATGACATAATCGCGTATGGATGCATAAAGGCATTGAAAGAGAGGGGCTTTTCCGTACCTGAAGATATATCGATCATCGGGTTTGACGACCTTCCCTTGAGTGCGGTAATGGAACCGCCTCTCAGTACGCTGAAAGTGTCAAAAACACGTATAGGCAAGATCGCGATGAAGCACGCAATCATCAGGATTGAGGAGATGTCAAAAATGCCTGCTGAAAAAGTGCTTGTGGGAGGAATGCTTATCTGCAGAAAAAGTGTAAAAAGCGTAAAACAACCGGACTGAGGGTTAACGGCAGCACTGTATCAGTCCTTTTTGTTATGCTCGGAAAACACTTTGAAGCGAACTCTCAGCACACCATCGTTGTAGCTTGAGGTCGTGATTTTAAACGTACCTATAGTGCCGGTTGACGGCACGTGTTCCCCGATACACGGGCAGGAGTCATAGTCGCCGATTTTGACGATTCTTACAGTGTCTTTTTTACCACCGGGAAGACGCTTGAGATTATAGATGTGGGAAGCTTTCTCAAAGGGGAGGAAGCCTTCCGATACAGGCAGGTCTTTTTTAATGATCTCGTTCACCCGTTTTTCGATTTCTATTTTTTCATCTTCGGTGAGATCTCTGTGAAAATGGTAATCGCATTTTGACTTTTTCTTTTCTATGTGTGAGCTGAAGCTTCGGCCGCAGTCGAACATCCGCACCATCGTTTGATTGAGAATGTGCTCTGCTGTGTGCATCTGGGGGCTGCCGTAATTTTTCATTTTCTCTCAATCATTCAACAGTGAGCGCATATTTACCCAGTGCGTGGCCCTCTTCGAGAATGCGGTGAGCCTCCCGTGCCGCATCAATCGGAAAAGTCCTGCCAACATTCACCTGAAGTTCGCCGTTTTCGAAATACGGTGCCTGCTCCTCGAGTATCTGCCGGTGGCGGATTCGTCTTTCCCGTATGTCATAGTACTGGGGGGTGAGCACCATCTCAAGGCCACACACAATATTCTTCAATCGGGCCTCCTTCCAGTGTGCGGCCCCGGGGTCGAGCAGCATGCCGATACGCCCGTAGATTTTGACCGCAGACACCGTACGGGAGATATTTTCACCTCCCACGGTTTCAACTGCGCAGTCGACTCCTTTTCCCTGTGTCCAGTCAAGGACTTCTTCAACAAAGTCTTTTTCACGGTAGAGAATAACCTTTTCTGCACCGAGTTTTTCGACAAATGTTTTTTTCTCCGGTGATGAGACTGTGGTACACACGTGTGCTCCTGCGATACGGGCGAGCTGGACGGCAAAGTGTCCGACCCCCCCGGCTCCGGCATGTATGAGTATTCTTTCATCTTTTTTCAGCCCTATCCTGTCGAAAAGCGTCTCCCAGGCGGTAAGAAAACCAAGAGGCACTGCCGCGGCCTGAACAAATGAAAGCCCTTCCGGAATAATGGCCGCAAATGCTTCATCGATGACGCAGTACTGTGCATAGGTTCCGGGCTTTTTTCCGATTCCTCCGTTCATGAAATACACACGGCTTCCCTTCTGCAATCGCGTTACCTTCTTCCCCCTTTCTATCACCGTTCCTGCACCGTCGATTCCGAGTATGTGTGGAGGAGGTGCCGGGTATACGGTGCCCCGTTTACGCTGTTTCGCGTCTACCGGATTTAGCCCAGATGATTCGAGTTGCACGATGACATGGCGTTCTTCGCGGATCTCGGGATCAGGAAAATCCGATACCTCGAGTACATCAGGTGGCCCGGGTTTTCTCATAATCACTGCTTTCATTTTTTATCTCTCCGTACAGTATATATATACAATAACAGGAAAAAAAGAAGAATTGCACGACAATAGTATTCATAAAAAGGAAAAACACGCTCTCCCGGCGGAGTGAAATTGCCTGAATTGTCAGATTTCTGTTGACAAATTAGTGCGTTATTGTACAATTTAAAATCTCTTTTTCAAGAGTAATATTTTTTATTTACAAATTAGTATGTTACTGTAAAATTACTGCTAATTTCTCCATAGAGCCTATGGCTGATTTGCTCGACAATTTCAAACCAAAATACCTGCAGCTTGTTGACATCATTCATCGTGACATCACTTCCGGGAGACTTCAGGAAGGTGACAAGCTGATGAGTGAAAATGAGCTCAAGGAAAAGTACAGTGTGTCATCCACCACTGTCAGGAAGTGCATCGATATTCTGAAAAACGAAGGTTTGATTACGAGAATGCAGGGAATAGGCACATTTATCAGGTCGAGGCACGTTGAGCGAAGCTTGAAAAAAGTGCTCAGTTTTACGAAGAACATGGAGCAGGTCGGCCTCGTTCCCAGTACTGATGTACTTGAAAAGTCAATTATCAAAGCGTCGGGTAAGTATATGGAAAGGCTCGCACTTCAGCCGGGTGATTCCATCCTGAAGCTCAGACGTCTCCGCTTCGGGAGTGGTACCCCGATGATGCTCGAGGTTCGGTACATTAATGTGAAATACTGCCCGGGAGTTTACGATGAAGACCTTTCAGGCTCCCTCTATGAAATATATGAAGAGCGGTACGGCATCAAGCTTCTCGGCGCGAAGCAGCATTTACGGCTTATGTTTCTCAACAAAGAGGAGGCGGGGCTTCTTCACTGCGGGTTATCCACACCCGCATATCTCGTCACGGGCGTCACATATTCAAACGATATGGTGCCGATGGAATACGAAGAATCGCTGTACAGAGGCGATGAGTATGAATTCTTTATTGAAGTCGGTTTCTGACGTAATTTGTACGTAAAGGTTCTCCGTATACCTTTCGGGAATATGCAATGTATCGACACAAGGGGCATATGGCTGTTATGGGCGGATCATGTCATGAGAGGGAGGTGATACAGGCTTACGTATGCAGTATCAAAAAATTTTTGTAACTTAAAAAGTTACGAAAGGGGGATTCACTCACATGTTTAATGAAAAGATGTCAAGAAGAAGGTTTCTTTCACATGCCGGGAAGGCAGCCCTTGGCGGGGGTCTTCTCTATGCTGTGGGAGGGACTGTTATCAAGCCCAGAAGCGTTCTGGGTTCGAAAGACAAGAAAGAAGCAGAAAAAAAGATGCCCGGAGTGGAGGGTGACCTGTGGAAACAGTACGCAGGCACAAAGCTGATCTTTATGTCGGAAAACACGCCGCCGTCCTACGCAATCAAGGAGAGGGCGAACGAGTTCAAGGAACTGACGGGTATGGAGATCGAGATCAGGCAGGATGTGCTCTCCACGGTACAGGAGAAGGTCGGTATTGACCTCAAGGGCGGTACCGGCGGTTATCAGTTGAACTATGCGCAGGACAAGCCGATGACCACGATGTTCGCTGATTATCAGGCAGACCTGTTCAAGTTCATCGACGATGACACTCTGCCCCAGGAACCCGAGGGGTATGACGTCGACAAGTGGGGCTACCGCTGGCTCGATGTCACGGGTTTCTTCTACAACAAGGACCGACTCGTGGCCTTCCCCTATGACAACGCGATAGCGATCATGTTCTATCGCCAGGACCTGTTCGAGAAGTATGCCGGCAAGTTCGAGGCCAAGTTTGGTTATCCGCTCGAGTACACCGACGACACCACATGGAAGCAGGTTTTGGACTTCATGAAGTTTTTCAACGGGAAGGATGTTCCTGAGATCGAATACGGTTTTGGTTTCCAGGGACTCGAAGGCTGGGCCGGCCAGCTCGACTTCCAGCGGGTATTCTTTGCTCACGGACAGTGGGAGGAGTGGAGCTTTGATGATCCGTTCATTGGCGCAAGAGACCCAGGACCCTGCCACTGGGGTGACGATCAGTCGATCAAGAACCTCTATACCCTGCGCGAGCTCTACAAGTACGCCCATCCCGAAAGTTTGAGCTGGAACTGGGCGGGCGTGAACACGGCATATCAAACCAGCAAGGTCGCGATGTGCGTGAACTACGGTGAGTTCGCGGCAACGGTTGAAGATCCCGAACAGTCCCAGGCTGCAGGCGGACGGACTGCATACGGATTGGATCCCAAGGGTGAACCCTCATGGATTGTCAACGGCGGCCAGGCCGTCAACGGCACCAACTACGGTATCGGCGGGATCGCAATCAACGGGAACCTTTCCGAGGACATGCAGCGGGCTGCCTACATCTTCGCCGTTTATGCAACCTCGGCTGAGATCCAGAAAAGCGTGCTCAAAGGCCTCGGCGGAACCCCGACGAGGATGAGCGTTCTCACGGACCCGGAAGTGGTGAAGGCCATGAAACGGCCCACAACCATGCCCAACGCGCTGACCTATCCACCAAGTCTTGTGGGCGTCGAACCGCCGCATGTGGTTCCAGGCCCGAAGATTCCGAAGTGGAATGAGTACTCGGTGCTCCAGTGTGTGGAGTGCTCGAAGTGTGTCGCAGGAAAACAGAGCCCCGAACAGACAGCGAGTATACTGAAAAAAAGACTCGACCAGATGCACGGTGTATAAGATTACAACAGGGCGGCGCATGGATTTTAATCCTTGCGCCGCTCTATTGATATATAAAGACTTATACGTGGTAAGGAGAAGCAAGTGGCCAATTCGGAAGTATTGGAAACATCAGGAAGACAGCTCAGTGTCCTCCACAAGAAAAGATACGGACTCAGTTTTTACGGATGGATGGTGATCCCGGCCGTCATTTTACTGCTTGCCATCACGGTGTACCCCTTTTTCTGGATGATCGTAATGAGCGTGTTCAAGGTTGCGGTAAGGCCGGGTGCGAAAAACGAATTTGTTGGATTCCGGAACTACATACAGCTCTTTCAGGATCATCTATGGGTCAAGGGATGGAGTATACAGGCGAAATACGTCGGAATATCCCTCACGATTGAGTTTCTGCTGGGATTTACCATCGCACTACTGCTCAACAATATCAGGCGTGGTGCGAATACGCTCACGACTGTATTTCTTTTTCCGATGATGGTTGCACCCGTTGCAGTAGGGTTTTTGTACCTGTATATCTTCAATGCGTCGTTTGGCTGGTATTTCTGGTTTCTGCGAACGATCGGCATACTCAAAAAGGGATCAATACTCGGAGATCTCCAATGGGCGCTTGCGGGAATCATCATCGCGGATATATGGGAGTGGACTCCGTTTATGGCGCTCGTTCTCCTTGCGGGTTTGAAAAAAGTTCCTCTCGACCAGATGGAGGCGGCAAAAGTTGACGGCGCAGGTCCTGTAAGGCGTTTTATAGACGTGACATTTCCCAATATGGTGCCCGTTATCGTGATCGCAGTACTCATCAGGTTCATGGACATCATGCGGTATATAGACAAGATATTCGTGATGACTACTGGAGGTCCAGCGGGTGCAACGAAGACCGTTGCATTCTACCTATTCGACGTCGCGTTTCACTTCTTCGAGCTCGGACGAGGCGCTGCGATGGGATTCGTGCTCATGCTTTTAACCATCGGACTTGCGATCGCATTCGTCAATCTATTGAAGAGGAAAGGAGTGCAGAGGTAATGCCAGAATCAGTAGAAACAATCGTACACGAAAGAAAGATTGTGACAAAGATCATAATCGTCATCGTACTCGCCGTCTGGTTTGTGTGGACGGTGACCCCACTCGGTATTATGGTACTTTCCTCGATCAAGACCGAGCGGGAGGCTTTCGCCACTCCTGAGATCGGCGACTGGAAAGGGGTTTTGAATGTATTCAGGTTCAAACCTACCGGACAACACTACAGGGCCCTGCTGATCGAGGAAAAATTCGGAACATACGTATGGCACGGGCTCACGGCATCTCTGAGCTCTGCAGTAATCGCTATCGTGCTTGGAACGCTCGGTGCCTACGGTCTTTCACGGGGGAAATTCAAACAGGAGAACAATATCTCCTTCTGGATCATATCAACGAGGATGGCGCCCATTGTGGTCGTCATCGTACCGCTGTACTACATATTCAGAAAAACAGGGCTTTTGCAGACCATTCCGGGGTTGATCACTGCATACACTACCTTTAACCTCCCCTTTGCGCTGTGGCTTATAAAGGGATTTTTTGATGATATCCCTGTGGAGATAGAGGAGGCGGCCTTTGTCGACGGAGACACACACTGGAGAGTATTCAGAAAAATCGCACTTCCGCTCGCCGCACCGGGAATCGTCGCGTCATTCGTCCTCTGTGTGCTCTTTTCATGGAACGACTTTCTCTTCGCCGCTGTCATCGGGGGGGCACCTGCAAAGACCGTTCCCGTCGCTATTCCTGAGCTGCAGACAACGGCTTACATTCGCTGGGGGCCCATCACCGCTGCAACGGTCATCCTCGTCGTGCCGATGATATTTCTCGGGATCCTTATCAGGAAATACCTTGTGCAGGGCCTGACCATGGGAGCGGTGCGGGAGTAATGCTGATGAGACTCATCACGCGGCACGCAACACATTATACGTAAGTAAGGAGATACTATTCAAATGGCTCATGTAAAACTACAGAACGTTTGGAAAAAATACGGAAAGGTAGAGGCGGTAAAAGACCTCAGTATCGACTGCATGGACAGGGAGTTTCTCTGCTTGCTCGGCCCTTCTGGGTGCGGAAAATCCTCGACCCTGCGGATGATTGCCGGCCTAGAGCACATTACCGAAGGAAAGATCATTATCGACGATGTGGTGGTCAATGAGGTTGATCCTCACAAGCGTGATATCGCCATGGTTTTTGAAAGCTACGCCCTCTACCCCCACAAGAAAGTATTCGACAACATGGCATATCCGCTTCGGGTTCAGAGGATGGCGGAAAACACATTGAAGCAGAAAGTTCATCACGCGGCAAAGATACTTGATATTGAGTCGTTGCTCGACCGGTGGCCGCGACAGCTCAGCGGCGGCCAGAAGCAACGGGTGGCAATCGGAAGGGCAATCGTTCGAAATCCTAAGGTGTTTCTTCTCGATGAGCCGATCTCACACCTGGACGCGAAGCTGAGAACGCACATGAGAGGCGAGATGAAGCGTCTTCATCGAGACCTCGAGGCGACGATGATCTATGTCACCCACGACCAGCTCGAGGCGATGTCAATGGCTGACAGAATCGCGGTTTTGAATTTCGGCGTTCTGCAGCAGATTGGCACTCCAGACGAGGTGTTCAACCATCCGGCCAACAAGTTTGTGGGTGGGTTTCTCGGGGATCCGCCGATGAATTTCCTCCAGTGCAAACTGAATAAGGAGAACGGCTCCTATAACATCGTACATGATCAGTTTCACTTCAAGTTGCCCGAAAGCGTGTCTTCCCAGTTCTCAAAAAAGGAAATTGGAGACGAGAAAATTGTCGAACTCGGCATACGCCCTGAATCTTTCGTCCTCTTCCAGAAAGAGCCCGATAAATACGACATTTCCGGTAAGATTTATATAACAGAACCGCTCGGTGAGGACGTGATCATCGATATTACGATTGGTGACGATATGGTGAAGGCCAAGACCGTTGTCGGGTCGAAATATGAGATTGATTCGCCGGTCTGGCTGAAAATCAAGTTCGAGCACATTCATATCTTTGACGGTGAAACAGGCCAGAGTCTTTTGGATTGAAATCCTGAAACGAAACGTCGGTATCGCTTCCCTGATTTTGCGGAAGTGAAATGACAATAGAGAAGATATAAAAATATATTGTGCGTTAACGTACAAAGTAGTATTTTAGAAGGGGGAGAAAATGGCACGATATTACATCGGGTACGACTGCGGTACAATGGGTACAAAGGTTGCGATCTACGCTGATGACTCGACGCTGGTAGCAGAAGCCTACCGCCCGCACGAGATAAAATACCCGAAACCGGGCTGGGCGGAAATGGAACCTGAACAGTTCTATCATGTGGTGACTGAGTGTATACGGGAGTGTATGCACACGAGCAAGATAGATCCCAAAGGTGTACGAGGTATTTCCTGCAGCGGTATCATCTGCGGGTTTTTACCTATCGACGACAACTGGAAACCGGTGGGCCCCTATATTCCATATCTCGACGGAAGGGCAAAAAGGGAGGCAAAGCACGTTTCTGAAAATCTCGACCCTCTGTGGGCGGAAGAAAGCGGCAATGCCGATATCGGCAGTTATATGCCGCCCATGTTCTGCAAATGGCTTCTGAATAATAACAGTGATTTTCGAAAGAAAACAAAGAAACTGGTGACAGGGGCTCATTACGTGATGGGGAAACTGGGCGGTCTCAAGGCGAAAGACGCGTTTATCGACTACGCCCATATGTCCGGATGGGTTATAGGGTTTGATGCACGCAAAAGGGACTGGTCGGAAAAACAGATGGAGCTCCTGGAAATTCCCTATGAAATACTTCCAAAGTCAAAGAAACCCTGGGATGTGGTCGGAACCCTTACACGTGAGGAGGCGGAAAAAACCGGTCTTCGAGAAGGGATCCCACTTGTTGCGGGTGCAGGGGACATCATGCAGTCCAATTTAGGATCTGGAGTCATCGATACTGGTATGTGCTCCGATGTTGCGGGAACAGCATCGATATTTACCTTTGCCGTCCCGGATTTCAGACGGGAGGTAACGGAGAAGAAGGTAATCATCAATGCCATGGCGACATTTGAGGACCATTACATGTACTGGAGCTTTATCCCAGCAGGAGGGTTGAGTCTCCGATGGTTCAGGGATGAGGTTCTCATGCAGAAAGGGGACGAGGAGTTTTACGAGCGTATGAACAAGCGTGCGGAAAAGACACCAATCGGAGCGGAGTACTCGCTCTTCTTCCCGTTTCTTCAGGGGAGAAGCTCACCTGCGTGGCCGAACGCTAGTGCAGCATGGGTCGGCCTCTACGGATCCAACAATTCTGCGACGCTCTGGCGATCGATACTTGAGTCGATTGCATTCGAGTACCTTTCCTACGTTGAAATCCTGCGCAGTGTGGGCATTCAGCTCAAACGGGTTGTCGGTACAGGGGGAGGAAGCAAGGGTGCGTTCTGGAACCAGATCAAGTCGGATATACTCAATGCTCCTTATGTGACACTCCAGAGGACTGAAGGAGCGGTTCTCGGAAACGCGCTCCTCGCGGCGTATGGTGTTGGAGACATCAAAGACCTGAAGAAAACAATCTCTCAGTGGGTAAAGGTGAAAAACACTTTCTCGCCGATCAAAAAGAACAATGAAATGTACATGAAAATATACAGAATGCGGGAGAAGATCCTCAACGGCCCCCTGTATGAGATATTCGACATGATCCAGGAGCTTCACACAATTCAGGTAACGGATTAATGGAAAGCTGCATGGCGGTAAAACAGTGGAAAGGAGATGCGTATGGCTGAGGAAATATACCTTGCTGGTCTTGACATCGGCACCACAGGGGTAAAAGCCCTGATTACCACCACGAATGGAAAGATTTTGGGAATGGCCTACCGGGAGTATCCGTGCGTGTTTCCCTACCCGGGTTGGGTAGAGCAGGATGTTTCCCTCATGTGGGAAAAGATTTGTGAAGCCACAAAAGAGGTTATTTCGAAAACAGGAGTACCAGCCAGGAGCATCAAGTCTCTGGGGATATCGAGCCAGAGGGGCACTTTCGTCCCTGTCGACAAACACATCGAACCTCTCATGGCATCCATCGTCTGGTCGGACGCACGTGCCGATCAGGCACTCCAGTGGATCAAGAGGGAGATCGGCGAAGAAACCTATCACCAGATATCAGGCGTGCCTCTTTCCAGTATGTGGTCATATTCCAAGATGAAGTGGTACATAGACAACGCCAAGGATCTCTGGCAAAAAACCTTTAAATTTTTGAACGGACAGGAGTACTTTCTGTACAAGCTCGGCGCAGAAGATTTGAGCACGGATCCTGCCTCGATCACCCTGAACGGCATGCTCGATATCGACAATCTGGACTGGTCCCGGAGTCTTTGCGAGCGGATCGGGCTTCCTATGGAAAAACTTCCGGCAATGGGAACACCTTCCCGACAGGTGGGTACGGTTTCAAAGAAGGCGTCTGAAGAAACTGGGTTTGCTACGGGAATGCCCATTGCCATAGGGGCAGGGGATCAGCAGTGTGCCGCAGTCGGAGCGGGCATTGTGAAAGAGGGAATGGTGGAGATCACTATAGGGACCGCGATGGTTATGGTTGCGCACATAGACTCGAGAAAAAAAGACGAGAAGCGCCAGGTGCTTATGGGCGGATCAGGAATTCCCCACAAATGGGACATGGAAGGCCTCACTTTCACAGCAGGAGCGGCTCTCAAGTGGTGGCGGGACGTCTATGCACAGAGTGAACGAAATGCAGCAACAGAGCTCGATCTTGATGTATACGACATTATCACCCTTGAGGCATCGAAAAGTCCTGTGGGAAGCAAGGGTTTTCTTTTCTTTCCGTGCTTCCAGGGCCAGCAGACGCCGACATATCATGATCAGGCAAGAGGTGGAACGCTCGGGCTCTCGTTTATCCACGACAGAAAAGACATGGCACGAGCCATTCTCGAGGGAGTGGCATTCGAGACGAAGATGGTTATCAGCGCGATGGAAGAGGTTTTAGGAAAGCCGTTCGACGTGCTGAGGCTTTCCGGGGGAGGTTCAAAATCTGATCTCTGGAATCGCATTCAGGCTGATATTTACGGAAGATCGGTTGAGCGTTTGGGAGTTTCGGAGTGCACAACTCTTGGGGCAACCATCCTCGGTGCAGCAGGGTGCGGGATATTTCCGTCGGTGGAAGAGGGCGTTGCAGAAATGGTGCATCCCCGCGACAAGATTGATCCCGATGAAAAGAATAATGAACTCTATGAAGAGCAGTTTGAAATATTCAGAGATGCATTCCATGCTCTCCTGAACAATGGAGTATATGAAAAGCTTGCCTCGTTCCAGAAAAAACACTGGGGGTAAAGATGAAGATTGGTGTTGCACAGATGGACCTCTCTGAGGTACTGCAGAAAAATCTCAAGAAGATACATGAATTTGTGAATGAAGCGCTCGACAAAGAAATTGAGGTTCTGGCTTTTCCGGAGACCGCCCTCACAGGCTACATCTATAAAGGTTTCCATGATGTGGATTACAGTGAGATCGAGTATTCGCTCGCGAACATTCAAACCTCACTGAGGGGGAGCACCTTGTGTGTCATTGTGGGCACGCCGATGAAGGTCGACGGTCACGTCTTCAACAGCGCTGTCGTGCTCTTTCCAGACGGCAAACGGGCAGTTTATCACAAGAAGTTCCTGACGGATTATGAGCAGGAGTATTTCGAGCACGGTGAGAAAGAAATCACGTTTGAACACCTGAATACAACGTTCGGTATACTCGTGTGCAGGGACCAAAACAGTCCAGAGCATGCGGGAAAACTCAAAAGAATGGGGGCGGTTGCACTGTTTATCTGCAGTGCTCATTACTACAATCTCATAGAATCAAGGTTGAAACTGGAAAAAAACATCGCATTACCAGTGGCTCGTGCATACGAGAACAATGTATATTTGTTTAAGTCGAATGCTGTTGGGACTATTCAGGGAAAGATCAGCTACGGAAACAGTATGATCGTTGATCCGAATGGAATTGTTGTTCTGAGAGGGGATGAGAGCTCTGAAAAGCTTCTCTGGTATGATGCACGGCTCGACAAAGAAAATACACAATGGTGAGAACTATCGGCTGAGGAGCGTATACATGGTGAAATCGATGAATCATGTTGGTTTGAGTGTCGAAAACCTTGAAGAGTCGGTGAAATTTTACACTGGAGTCATGGGGATGGAGATTGATTACAGGACGTACCATGAAGGAGAGGCAATCAGTGATGTTGTCGGCGTCGATAATGCGACCCTCGATATCTGCGTGGTACGAAAGGGGAATTGCAGTATCGAGTTGATAGAGTACAATAACAAGGTTGAAGCAAAGGGTCACAAAAAGCAGAACGAACCGGGCCTCGTACATATATCATTCGCTGTTGAGAACGTAGATGACATGTATGAGAAGATACGATCCCTCGGATATGATTTTTATTCAAAGCCCATGGTCACACGACCCGACGGCCCGAAGATCTGTTATTTCAAGGGCCCCGATAACGTTACAATGGAATTGTATGAAAAACAATAAAACTGGAGGAATACAATGAACGCAAAGAATGCACAAAACAACAAAAGCCCGATGCAAAGAATGGCTGCAACAAATGAGACGCTCGAGATATGGTGGGATTCTTCACCTCTCGTATTTGAGTCATGGAAAAAGGCGAGAATAAAGTCGAAACCGCTTTCAGAGAGACAGGATGAAGAAGATCTTCTCGACACATACTATATTTCCGACAAACCGATGGAGCAGCTGTTCAAGGGCGTGACCACTAACCCTCCTCTCTCCGGTGCGGTGGTCAAGGACGATCCTGGATTCTGGAGTGAATGGGTCATTGAACAGAAACGAAAACATCCAAAAGCCGCGGATCACGAAATATGGTGGGCAACATACAAGGAGATAGTCAAACGCGGTGCCGAAAAATATCTCGGTGTGTTCAGGCAGTCCGGTTTTAAATATGGCTATATCTCAGGTCAGGTAGATCCTCGCGACTATGAAAACGAAGAGGCCATGACAAAGCAGGCACTCGAGCTTGCTGCGCTGAGCTCCAATGTAATGATAAAAATACCGGGAACCGAGCAGGGTGTGCGTATCCTAAAGTTCCTCACGAGCAAGGGAATCGCAACGAACTGTACGCTGGCCTTTATAATGCCGCAGTTTGCCGCGGTTGCAAATGCCGTAAAAGAGGGGTATGAGATCGCCAAGAAAAACGGTGTCGATCTGAAACACTGGCGAAGCGTGATCACTTCGATGTCTGCACGTTATGAGGAGCTCGGTGACCTCGACAAGGAATCTGAAAAGATCGGAATCGAACTTACGGAAGCGGAAAAGCGGTGGGCGAGCATCGCGATATTTAAAAAAGCTTTGCACTACGTCAAGGACAATGGGTTTCCGAGCAAGATGCTCATCTGCTCGATGCGCCTGGGGCCCGTGGTGAACGGCAAAAAGGAGAACTGGCATTTCGAGAAGCTTGGGGGAGCGAATGCAGTGTTTACCTGTCCACCAAAGTATATCAATCAGGTCGACGAATACACGGACATCGAATTCGATCCCGACGCATGGAAAGAACCGGTTCCAGAAGAAGTGATTGAAAAACTCAACAAGTTTCAGTTTTTCAGGGAGGCCTACGATCCGAACGGACTGGAGCCTCCGCAGTTCAATACCCATTCCTGCACCGTGGCAACTGCCCAGTCTTTCAGCAAGGCAACGAATGAAATGGAGAGTTTTGTTGTCGAATCCCTGAAGAACTATGCGTAAGAAGCAGAATAAATTTTGAAAGGATTTACCAATGAAAGCAATAGATGTTATTCCCTGCGATCATGAGAGAAGCCTGACATTGTCTTTTCCTGATATTCCTATATTTCAAAAGGATCTCATACTCAAGGGAGAGTTAGAAAAAGGTACTATTACGAAAGAGTTTTCACTGCTTCTGCTGCAGGGGATGCTCTTTCAGAGGGCGTTTGAGTTCACGGTCCGTGATCTCGAAAACAAAAGCCTCGTCCCTCATGATGGATATGTGTTCAGGGGCTCGACCCACCTCAGCTACGGTCAGGAAGCTGCACAGGTGGGGGCCATGTGCGCCCTGGAAAGAGAGGACTACATTACCGCTCATCACCGCGCACACGGACACTGTATCGCAAAGGGTTTGTTTGCGTATTACGCTATGAACGAAGAAGAGCTGAAGGAAGTGCTCAGAACTGCAGCGCAGAACAAGTTCAATACCGACAAGTACGACAACACGCTCGATGCTGTCATTGATTATCATCTCTACAGGATGATGGCGGAGGTGCTCGGTAAAGAGGCCGGGTATTGTAAAGGCCGTGGAGGAGGAATGCATGTGGCTGATTTCTCCGTCGGGAACCTCGGAGCGAATGCAATTGTCGGAGGCGGTCTGGGAATTGCTACAGGAGCTGCACTTGCAGTGGCGAAACAGAAGGAAAACAGAGTGGTTCTCTGCGCAATCGGAGATGGTGCAATGAACAACGGTATTGCGCACGAGTCGATGAACTTTGCCACAATGGCTCAGTTCGAGCACGGCCTCCCCATCATTTTCTATGTGGAGAACAACCAGTACGGCTACACCGGTCAGCAGAAGGGTGAAGTGACTGGAATCGACTATCTTTCGCAGAGAGGGCTGGGGTATAATACGATCGGCATGCATGCAGAGACAATCTGCGGAATGAATGTATTGAACGTGCGCGATTCCATACTTAAAGCCAAGGAGCTCTGCCTGAAAGGAGAGGGGCCGGTGCTGGTTGAATCCAACACGTACAGGTACTGGGGGCACAACTTCAAGGACAAGGGAAACCTCTACAGAACCGCAGAGGAACGGCAGCACTGGCAGGGGCACGACCCGGTCGAGTGGTTTAAGAAACAGCTTGACGAATGCGGAATCATGCAAACGGATGAGGCGGATGCCTTGTGGGAAGCATCATACAAGAAGATGCACGAACTGACCGTTCTCGCCGCAAACAGCAAAGATCCTGAGATAAAGGACATCATGTACGGTGTGTTCTCTGATACGAACTCCAGTGATATCGGCGACGAATACAAAACAGTAAACATCCTCAAGAAACCGCGGCGCATTCCCCGTGACAGCGAAGGAAAGATACTTGCGCGGCACGCGGTTCTCGAGGCGCTTACCGAAGAGATGATCCGTGACAGACGGGTTGTTGTCTGGGGGGAGGATATAGCGGAACAGGGAGGTGCCTACCAGGCAACGCTCGGTCTGCTCGACACATTTGGAAGGGACAGAGTGTTCAATACAGCGATTTCGGAGTCAGCAATAATCGGAACCGGAGTCGGCGCTGCGATGGTCGGCTTACGGCCAGTAGTGGAGCTGATGTATATCGACTTTGTGCTTCAGGCTATGGATCAGGTAGGAAACCAGGCAGCAAAGGCGAGGTTCATGTTTGGTGGACAGAGTGCGATTCCCCTTACGATTCGTGCCACCGTTGGCGGAGGAAAGGGGTATGCAGGGCAGCACGCGCAGAGTCTTGAATCCGTTATTGCGCACTTCCCTGGAATCAAGGTGGTGATGCCATCAAACGCGTACGACATGAAGGGGCTCCTCAAAACCGCCATCCGTGATGATAATCCGGTCTTTTTCATCGAGCACCAGATGGTGTACCTGCAAAAAGACGTTGTCCCTGCGGATGAGGACTACACAGTGCCGTTCGGTAAAGCCCGGGTTCTAAGGGAAGGAAAAGACATTACCGTGATTGCACTTTCCAACATGGTCAGCAGGACGCTCGAAGCAGC
>CAZOWM010000046.1:22406-28261 GCA_964583615.1 uncultured Spirochaetota bacterium
CGGATATCATGGAAAAAGAGGATGGGGTACAGGTCGAGGTTGTTGATCCAAGAACACTCGTTCCCCTGGACGTGGAAACCATGGGTCAGTCTGTAAACAAAACGGGCAGGGCTGCGATCGTGCTTCAGGCGTATTACACGGCGAGCTTTGCGAGCCACATATCTCATGAAGTTACACGAGCCAGCTTCAAGCACATGAAGGCCCCGGTTCGGATTATTTCGAGCTATGACATAACCCCGCCCATGGCGCATCCGCTCGAGCAGGAGAATATGCCGACTCCTGAGAGAATCGTCCGAAGCATTCGGGAAACACTAAAAGAATAGAGCGAAGTCACCGGGGTAAATATGGCCTTTGTTGACACTTCAGATATGGAGCATGCGGTAAAAATTTCTTGAGAGCAGGCCGGTTGAGTGCATCCGCATGTACCAAGTTTTCTATAAATCTTGTCTGACATTGGATTTCAATATGCCGGACAAGATTTTTTATTGCGTGCTCGAATGTCTTTTTGTACTATAAGCTGAGAATAATATGTTCATACACTCATCCGTCATTAAGAGCGTTCTGCCCATATTCATGTATCTGTTCCTCGGTTTCTTTCTTCAGCGGGTCCGATTTTTAAAGAAAGTGTCGGTGAATGACATCAGGAAGATCATCGTGTTCATCACCCTGCCGTGCCTTCTTTTTGTGGTGTTCTCCAGGATCGAGCTTCAGAAAAATCTGATTGTGATTTTCATTATTATTTATTCCATTTGCGGGATCATGGTCCTCCTGGGGAAAGCGTCGGCGCGCGTGTTGCGGATAGAAACCCCTTTTTTCCCGCTCATGATGGGAGGGTATGAGACGGGAATGGTGGGGTACGCGGTATTTATTTCCATATATGGTATCGAAAATGCGGGTATCCTTGCTGCCCTGGATCTGGGGCAGCTGTTCTTTGTGTGGACAGCCCTTATTGCACCACTCATGAAGCTGAAAGAGGGAAAACGTGATTCGCGAAAAATGGTGAAAATGTTTTTTACGTCTCCGGTGATACTTTCAATCGTGATCGGTATCATTTTCAGCCTTTTGCGAAAGCTGAGCGTGCTTTCAGAGCATTCCGTGTATGTCTTCATTCGGGATTTCTGCACCTCACTCGGTGGAATAACCGTACCGCTGATCTGCATCGTGATAGGCTATGAGTTCAGGATGCGCAAAGAAACTCTGTGGCTCACAGGAAAAACGATTATCTTTCGGTACTGTGTCCATTTCATCATCGCGCTTCTTGTAAGCGATCTGCTGTTTGTGCGAATGCTGAATCTCGGCCCTCTTTACGTACGGGCGTTGCTCGTGATGTTTTTTCTGCCGCCTCCCTTCGTATACACTCTCTTTACGAAAGAGGACGACGCAAACAATACGCACTATGTTGCACAGATGCTTTCGATGAGCACTGTTGTGTCAATTGTTCTCATCTCGATCGTCGCAGCCGTTTTCTGAGCCTGGCAATGATTTCGAAGGTTTGGCAAAATAGAGTGATTATCACAGACAGTTCACCCGTGTTTGGCTTCAGCTTTTCGGTATAAGACGCGATTTTTTATACTGCTCACTGCATATCGAGGAGGTACGACTCACCGTACTTGACGATCGTAATGTCATACCCCATGTTCCCGAGCATGGTGCTGAGGTGTGCCTGCGCGTCCGGCTCTCCGTGTACGAGAAATACTTTTTTCAGCCTCTTTTTGTCCAGATTCTCGATGTATGAGCAGATATCACGGTAATCGGCATGGGCGCTGAACGTGTTTAAAACTTCGACCTGCGCCCTCAGTGTATAGAGGTCGCCGAATATTCTCACTTCGGGCTGCTTTTCGACGATCTTTCGCCCCAGCGTGTTTTGGGCCATGAAGCCGACGATCAGAACCGTGGCGCGTGGGTCTTCTATGTTGTTAGCGAGGTGATGAAGAATTCTTCCAGACTCGCACATGCCGGATGCGGAGATGATGATTGCAGGTTCTGCGAGGGAGTTTAGCTTTTTGCTTTCTTCCGTGGCGGTGACATAGGTAAGCTCGCTGAAACCGAACGGATTTTTATGATGATCCAGAAACGCCTGCCGTGTCTCATTGTCGTAGCACTCCTGGTGCACGCGGAATATGGAGGTTGCGTTCGTTGCCATGGGGCTGTCCACAAAGATCGGGACCTTTGGAATGAGCCCGCGATCAGTGAGGATGTGTAGAATGTACACAAGCTCCTGTGTGCGCTCGACTGCGAACGCGGGAATAATGACCTTTCCACCGCGTGAGACGGTACTGCTGATCACCTCAGCAAGCTCTGCCTCGGCCTGTTCAACCGGTTCATGCAGCCGGTTTCCGTAGGTGCTCTCGATGACGAGATAATCCACGTCCGGGATCTTTTCTGGGTCACGGAGAATGGGAAGATTTTTTCTCCCCAGGTCCCCGCTGAATGCGACTGCACACTCACTACCGTTATTTCTGAGGGTGAACACGACGAGCGAGGATCCGAGTATGTGCCCCGCATCGTAAAACATCGCCTCGATGCCGTCAGCCACAAGAAATCTGCGATGGTACGAGACAGTCACAAACTGATCAAGGCATGATAACACGTCTCTTTCCGTGTAGAGCGGCTTCTTGTCGAAGGGGATCTTTTTTTTCATTGCTTTTCGCTTAAGGTATTCAATATCTTTTGCCTGTATATGTGCAGCATCCATCATGATGAGGCTTGCGAGGTCGCGGCTTGCAGGAGTGGTGAAGATATTTCCCTCGAACCCTTTTTTCGGAAGAAGGGGCATAAGACCGCAATGGTCGTAATGTGCGTGCGTGAGGACCACGCCGTGTAAAGCAGAGGCATCAAACCTCCAGTTTCTGTTTTTTTCTTCGGCTTCGGAGCGTTTGCCCTGAAACGCTCCGCAGTCGATCATGACGGTCCGGCCTTCAGAGCTGAGAAAGTGCTTCGAGCCTGTGACTTCTTCTGCAGCTCCGTGAGAGTAGAGTTTGGCATCCATGATTTTCTCCTCGTGTTCTTGAAGCCTCAATCGTTGACAGGATGTCAGTGTACGTTCTTTTTTTGGGAAATACAACGGAATTTACACCTCTTTATGGTGAAAAACATTTTACATCGAACTTCGAGTGTTTAGATATATTGGTGAAAAACACTGAATCCACCGACGTCTCTTATCCGAAGCTCTCAAAATTACCATGCAACGTATGCGTGAATGTTACATTTTCAGACCGATGTATGAAATGCAACATTCACCCATTTTAATGTGTGAGCAATGCAATGTGGAAACATCTCGTTCTGGTTGGGACAGGTCATGCTCACCTCGCGGTATTCAGAAACCTCCAGCTGAAGCCGTTTCGCAGGTACAAGAAATTTCTACTGATCTTCAATCTCGGAGACGGGAAGGGGATTTTCTGGAGAAATAAGCTCTCGATGAAAGGGAGGTTTGCGTTTCAGCTGAAGAGGAAGATCGATGAAAGGTTTATTCGCACCTCCCAGAAACTCATGCACGGCGGCTGATCTGTTGAAATGTGATCACCCGTTGGAACTCATCTTGAATTGTGTGGCAGTCTGCTGAATCTCACCAGTGTCTATATAAAAAACCCGTTAAATTTTGCAATGCGAATTTTTACTATATGTACTTAATCTTGTTTCATCAATAGGAAGGACTTTACTGGGAAAGCTATTTTTGGTATTCTCTCAGTCTTCGTTGTTCGTGCGGAACACCTGCATGCTGTCGCCGCTTTTCCCGCACAGGAGCCAGAGATAGTCTTTGGTCTTGTCAGCAATGGAAAGTCCATGATAGATCCGCTGATTGAAGGCAGGGTCGCCAAAACCATCCAGCGTTACAGGCTCGAAGTCCGACTCGAATTGTGGATCGGTTATACCTGCTAAACTGCGCCATACCTGTAATCCGCTGCTGCTGTTGTCGAAGCCGATGTAGAGCCGGTCTCCGTTTACCGCAAGAAGCGAGAGCGCGTTGTTGTTGGTGTATCCCATGCTCGTTATTCCTGATCCGCTGCCCGCCACGAGTGTCCACGCGGAACCATCGAACTTCCACAGCTGGGGGCGGTTCAAAACGTCTTTTGTGTTACGGGCAGCATAGAGAACGCCTTTGAAAACAGCCATTGCGGGAAACGCCTTGTCCGAAGGAGTGAGCTTGTTGACGGCCGAAAGCTCCGCAGAAAACCGGTCGAACAGCGGGTCATTGTACCAGAGAAGGTCTGAAGTGGGTGTCACGTCCTCCCAGTCTCCGGGTGAGGTATCGTATGGACCTGGTGTTGCGGTCGTCGAACGCAGAATGCCACCGTCCTCATCGATGTTGTTGTGCCCTCCGCACGCAAGGTAAAGCCTGTTGTTGAATGCACAGAATGAATCGATGCTCACAATGCCCCCGGTGTTCACCTTGCCGAAGTCTCCATTTGCGCCGATACGCGGCATGAGATCCGCATACAGGTTGAAGACGTCGATGTTCAAGACAGGACTCTGCACGATGTTATTAAACATGAGGAGATGAGGCTTTATGCTGTCAGAGTCTGTAAAACCGATAAACAGTCTGTTGTTGAACACAACCATGGAAGAAACACCCTTCATCTCTCCCTGACTCTTCGCTCCCGTAAGGTCGATTGCATCGAAGTGCAGTTTCGTCCCGGATTCTGTGGTGTAGTAAATATAATCCAGATCACCGCTCGATTTGGAAGGTCCGACAAAAAGGTACTCCTCACCGCCTATTGTGTAGCCGCAGATGTAGTCGATGCCATCCTCTCCGTCTGGTCCCGGATCAAGCGTATGTGAGATCACCGATCCAGTATCGAAAAACAAACTCACGATTTCAGGATCACTTCCATCAGGCTTCATCCTGAACACCGCGTTGTCAGCATCTGCTGGTCCGATGTAGACCCTCCCCCTGTACTTTGTAAGCATGCAGAATGCTGTGCTTGTCTCATTCATCGGGTCTTCGATCACCGGTCCGTCTGCGAAGCTTTCAGGCGGGCTTCCTGTACCGGAAAAGGATGCCATGTTGTCAGGATAGTCGGAAAGCTGCTGCCAGTTGCTGTCTCGCACATCAGTGCTCACCGTCACGGTGTAAAAATTCTCGGAGAAGGTCCCCGTTATGTGGAGATAGACATTTGCAGTGTCAGATGACTGTAACTCTGCTATATCAACAGTGATGCTGGTACTACAATTGTCCTTAAGAGAATAATTGCTCGCTGTTTCGGAAGAGCTTTGTTCCATTGGCTCGGAAAAATGCAGGCATACGGTATTTCCGTCAACGAGTTCAGCCGAGAGCACTGTCGGCGGAGTGTTGTCTGTTGTGCCGGTTCCGTAAAACTGCATTGTGTTCGGGTCTGTGAGAGGGTTTCCGTTCTCGTCGGTAACGTTCCCGATTGCAAGCGTGTAGATCGTGTTTCCGGATTGGGAGCTTGTCTCGAGGATGACTTTCGAGTAATCGTCTGTTGAGCGCGTTGCCGTAAAGACGCTGAGCCCCACAATGCTGTAATTCGATGCGCTCTGCGCAGAGGCCTCCTCCACAGGCTCGGAAAAGAAGACTGCGACTTTTGAGTTGCCGTATGAGCTCACGCTTTCGATAAAGGGCGCAACATCACCACAAAAGCTTTTCGAACTGTCATCGATGACATTTGTAACGGTGAGGAGGTAGGTGGTGTCCTCCTGCGCTGATGTGGTCAGGTCCACGATCGAATGATCTGAAGCGCTGCGGACTGCACTGATGACTGAGAGTCCTGAAATCGCGTAGTGTGCCGGTTCCTGGGCGCTTGTGAGGTCCACATCTTCTGAAAAAAACACCTGCACACCGGTGTTTGAGGTCGCTTTTGCATCGACAAGGCACAGCTCGTCTTCGTAAGATCCCC
>CAZOWM010000047.1:0-27934 GCA_964583615.1 uncultured Spirochaetota bacterium
CACTCTTTGCTTTTCTCAAGCTGTACACTTTTTAACGTACATTGCTTGTTGAAACACGGGCAGGGGCCCGCCGCCTCCAAAGGTTATCTCTTTGATATAAAAAGTGTTAACAAACAGAAATTACCCCGATGTAACCGCTTTGTAGCCAATTATAGGTTGCATAGGGGGAGATGTGCCAAGGTACAGAAAAGATTATGTTCTATATCGACGCCGAATGAAAAACGGCGTCGCTGTCTATTATTACCGCACATATGACGAATACGGCCAAAGAACGGTCGCCCGCAGCACACGAGAAACTGGATTGGATATCTCACCATTTTTCTTTTTGTCCTCGGCACTTCCTTGATGTGGCACTACATGCGAGACGGGAGCAGGCTTGGGATGGCGGAACTCATCTGAGAAGCATATAAGCATCTGCAGATATACGGAGCGAACCCTTAATGTTTATTGTGTCTTAATTGTTATTAAGTTTCGTATTATACCGGGGGATACGGTGAAATTGAAAACAATAACATCCCACATTAGTAGTTATCACTTATATCTCCAATTTACATTTTAAAAAAAAAATCATATACTGAATATACGGTAAAGATTAAGATTTTTAGGATTGATAAATTTCATATCGGCAGTTCATTCAATCGTTAGACCATACAAAGAAAGCTCATCAAATGCCGACACTTATCAAATCACTTGTATACCATTGTTTTGCATGGAGTATTGTGCGTAGCAACTGAAATGGAAGTATTCGAGGTCCTGGCAGGTCAAGCTATTATTGCCCATCGTGGCGAGTGGGTTCAGTATAGCATTCCCAAACCAGAGGGGGCCGAATATATTGCCATATGTGTACCTGCGCTTTCTCCTCAAACAGTTAACAGGGATATGAAGTGAAAAATCAAGGTACAAACAAGAACTCCAGCTGACGGTCACACCTCGACCACCGCTGAGTTTGTTCGTTAGGAGGTCTTTCTGAAAGAAGAAGCTTCTTTGAAAACTTTGTACGCTGATGGGGATAATGAATGGAGAGGCGGATAAAGAAAGTGTTGGGGGTTGTCGGCAGTCCGCGCAGAAAAGGGAACACACATATTCTGGTATCCAGAATACTGGAAGGGGCGACTTCGGAAGGGGCAGTAGTAGAACATCTTCTCCTCAGAGATTTGAAGATCCTTGAGTGTGATGGGTGCCACGCCTGCTGGAAAGGGAGACGGTGTAGTAAGAATGATGATATGATAGGGGTGTACTCGAAGATAGCGGAAAGCGATGCCCTGGTGTTTGGCACGCCGGTGTATTGGTATGGACCGACAGCATTGATGAAAGGGTTCATAGATCGATTTGTTTACTTCAATTGTCCGGAGAATAGGGAGAAGATTAAGGGAAAACGGGCAGCGATAGCCGTGCCATTTGAAGAAGAGAAGGATGAGGCAGCGGAATTAGTGGTGGCATTCTTTGAGAGAAGTCTCGAGTACTTGGAGATGGAGTTAGTGGGAAAGGTGCTTGTGCCGGGGGTTACTCGGAGGGGAGAGATTAAAAAGAGAGAGGAGAAGTTGAGGGAAGGCTACGAACTCGGAAAAAGGTTGCTAAGAGATAGATAGCATTTGAACTATGATTGCTTCGAGAGTTAGCTTGAATAACGAGGAAGGCCGGCCCTTTCACTTCCAATACCAGAACGGTAAGGGATTCGGCCTAGTCTGTGGACAGATACTCCTGAGTCTGATAACCGTGGGGTTCTACGCTCCGTGGGCGTTGGCCAAAGTGGGCAGGTGGTTTCTGTCCAATACCTACATCGAGCCTTCGTGAGCCCTCTTCTCCTCGATTCTGTGAGCCATCAATTGCTCGAACGTCCATCAGAATCGGGTGAGTAGTACATAAACATCGGTCTATGCATTTTTATTTTTCATTTCTTTGCATCAGAGAAAATACTACATTTTTAGAAACTCAAGTAAATTGTAGACCAGGAAAACCGGCCAGACCAGAGCTTTTAAGAAACCCAGCACCCCCGTACCAAAAGAAACTGCATTTTGGATATAGTAGACTGCTGCTGCAATTAAACCCATAAAATAAGCTGCACCTGCTATACCTGTACCACTAGTACTTCTTCCTCCATTAGCCATGATTACCTCCTTGATCTTCTTGCAATGCTTAAATTTTTTTCAAATAGTAATTCAATAGTGTTATTGGTAATGAAGTACTTCTCCATTAAAGTGAAACGGTGAGGAGTTACTCTGTTTTGCCATTTCATTACTCCTTAGAAAGCCCCCGATTTCCCCATCATTTGTTTCTGACTACTCTTACCAATGGAAAAAGTCAGACTTCTTGCAAACATACTACATTAGAGGGGTTCCACTTTCTGCACGCGAGGCCACACGGTCATGTCCTGGATTTCGAGGTGAGGGGGAAGGGCGCATATCATTGCTACAATATCTCCGAGCTCATCAGGCTGTATGGAACGCGCATTGGTTTCTGCGTCAAACGCCTGCAGTCCTGCTGATTCCAGAAAACCGGTTGCACCCCACGACGGGATAAGTGAAGTGACACGTATCCCCCACTCCCTGAGCTCGGTGTAGAGACAATTCGAAAACTGCACGATCCCCGCTTTCGCTGCGGAATACACCGACCATCCCGGCCATGCCTGGCGGGCGCAGGCACTCGAAACATTCACGATCGTGCCGGACTTCTGCTGCTTCATGACCGGAACTGCTCTGCGGCACCCGAGTAATGATCCTGTGAGATTGACCGAAATGGATTCCATTATTTCCTCATCGGTCTGCTCATCAAAAGGCTTGATGCTGATTGCCGCACCAGCGTTGTTTACCAGGACATCAAGGCGCCCCTGCTTCTCAACGACCGAGTCTATAACTCGGTCCCAGTCCTTTGGAACACACACATCAGCCCGTATATACTCTCCGCCTATCTCTTTCGATGTCTTTTCCAGAGCTTTTTGGTCCCTGCCGGTGATCCACACATGCGCGCCGCAGTTTTTCAAGACCTTTGCAATGCCTCTCCCGTATCCCTTCCCACCACCTGTGACAATCACTGTTTTCTCTGTAAAATCGTAATGCATATGCTCCACCCTCCCATCCGCCTCATGAAAAATACTTCAGGCCTCTGTATCCAATATCCTTTCTGTAGTGCATGTTTTCAAAAGATAAGTCCTCCACCACTTCATACGCACGGTTGATCGACGTTTCGAGCGTGTTTCCCACCCCGACGACGTTCAGCACCCTCCCGCCGTTTGTGACAACAGCCGAACCCTGTCTTTTTGTGCCTGCGTGAAAGATGAACGCCCCCTCCTCACCTGCGTGTTTCTCGAGGCCGCTGATTTCCTTGCCTTTTTCGTAGGCTCCGGGGTAACCACCCGAGGAAATCACCACATCACACGCGTACCCCTGTTTCCATTTGATGCCGCAGCCTTCAAGTTCCCCTCGTGCAGTCCTGTACAGCAGTTCCCACAGATCCGTTTCCAAAAGCGGTAAAACAGCCTCTGTTTCCGGATCTCCGAACCTGCAGTTGAACTCCACAACATAGGGATTTTCCTCCATAATCATCAGACCGGCGTAGATGATACCGTTGTACTTAAAATGCCTCTCCCGCAGTTCCTCAGTGAGTGGAAGAAGGATCCGATTCATCACCCGTTCCATAACTTTTTCACTCACAACCGGCGCAGGTGCAATCGCACCCATCCCGCCTGTATTCGGCCCTCTGTCTCCTTCGTACACCGGTTTGTGGTCCTGAGAGGATATAAGAGGAAGAATGCTCCTGCCGTCGAAGAGAGCGAGAACAGTTGCTTCTTCTCCCTCAAGAAATTCCTCGATCACGACCCGTGAGCCGCTCTCCCCAAATATCTTTTCTTCAAACAGAGCGCGTAAAGTTTTTTCTGCATCCCTTTCGTTCGATACAATGGTTACTCCCTTGCCCGCGGCAAGCCCGTCCGCTTTAATCACCGATGGATAGGGGATGCTTTTCACATATTCAAAAGCATTTGAGAGATCAGAAAATTGTGCAAAACGTGCAGTGGGAATCGCTTTTTTCTCCATAAGCCTTTTTGCAAAGATCTTACTCCCCTCAATTCTGGACCCCTGAGCGGAAGGCCCGAATACGGTGAGGCCGTTTTCTGAAAATGTGTTCGCAATTCCTTCTACGAGCGGCGTTTCCGGGCCGACAACCGTGAGATCGATGCATTCATTTTTCGCAAACCGCACAAGCGCGGAAAATTCGCCAGGGTTTATGCCCGGGTTTTCAGAGATGGCTTCTTGCCCCGCGTTCCCAGGTGTCCAGAAAATGCGGTCAACCGCTGTACTCTGTCCGATGAAATATGCAAGCGCATGTTCACGCGCCCCGCTCCCGATCACAAGGGCTTTCATTTTCTTTCCTCCGCCTCTCACTCGAGTTTCTTTCCCGTGATTTTCCGGTACACATCCAGATATTTCTCCACGGATTTCTCAATCACTTCCTGCGGAAGAGACGGCGCAGGCGGTGTCTTGTCCCAATCCTGCGCTGAAAGCCAGTCCCGTATGTACTGTTTGTCGAAGCTCGCCTGGGGACCACCAGGTTTATAAGATTCTGCGTCCCAGTAACGTGAGGAATCGGGTGTAAATATTTCATCTGCGAGCCTTATCTCTCCATTGATGAGTGTGTACTCAAACTTGGTGTCAGCAAGGATCAGGCCCTTTTCATAGGCATACTCGAAGGCGGTCTCGTAGAGCTTCATGGAAGTGTCTCTCAGAAACTGCGCGGTGTCCGATCCTACAATGTCCTTCACCCTGCTGAAGCTGATATATTCGTCGTGTCCGGTTTGGGCCTTGGTTGTGGGGGTGAAAAGCGGCTCCGGCAGGCGATCACCCTGTACCAGCCCTGACCTAAGCGGGATATCGAACAACATTCCCGTATCACGGTAAGACCTCCACCCCGACCCGTCAAGATATCCGCGGATAACGCATTCGATGTCTATCATCTCGCCCTTGCGCACAAGCATGCTTCTCCCCGTGAGGAGTCGGCGTTCTTCTTCGGTCATTGGAAAAGGAAAATCGCCGACGCGCTCGGTAATGAGATGGTTCGGTATGATATGAGAAAGCTTCTGAAACCAGAATGTGGAGAGTGAATTCAACACCCTCCCCTTGTAAGGAATCGCATTTGGCAGCACAACATCAAATGCGGATATTCTATCAGATGCAACCATCAGAAGCTTATCGTCTACATCGAATATGTCCCGCACCTTCCCCCTTCGTAGGAGTTTTACTCCGCTCAGCTCTATTTCTCTGTACGCGTTGTGCATTTTCATAGAAATGTCTCCTTTCAGGGATTCCTTATCAGTACCCGCCTGCCTTTTACTTTGAGCCTCTCATCACAGAATAATTGAACCGCGCGGGGAAAAATCTTGTGTTCCTGTTCAAGTATTCTGTCCGAAAGGGTACCTTCAGTATCGTCTTCCCGTACAGAGACCGTTTCCTGGAGCACGATCGGACCCGTATCGACTCCCTCATCCACGAAGTGAACCGTACATCCCGAGTACTTCACGCCGTAGTCAAGTGCCTGCCTCTGCGCATGCACACCGGGAAAGGACGGCAGGAGGGCTGGATGAATATTGAGGATTCTGTGTCTGTATTTCTCTATGATCGTGCCGCTCAGTACCTTCATAAATCCAGCGAGCACGATGAGGTCTATTTGTCTGCCATCAAGAAAATCGATGATCGTGTCGAAATACTCGGTTCTGCTTTCTGTTCTGGATTTTTCGAACACCGCACATCCTATGCCGTGCGAGCGAGCGAAGGAAAGCCCCTTTGCATCCGGGTTATCAGAAATGACAACATCTATATATCCGTTGACCCTTCCACCGCCCACTGCGTCAAAAATTGCCTTGAAATTTGAGCCTCTTCCGGACAGAAACACCGCTATTTTCTTTTTTTCCATACGGCCAGCCTCCGGACCTCATCTCGATGTTTCCACAACCTCCCCGATCAGAAGCGGGTCTTCTCCCCTGTTTCTGAGGTGTTCACACAAAGTTTCCTGCCCGTTTTTGTCCGTGACAAATACCATTCCGATTCCCAGGTTGAATGTCTTCCTCATTTCTTTCTCACTTATACTTCCGGCACGCTGAATTGTCTCGAATATGGGAACCGGTTCGAGCGCATCCCACCGTATGCGTAGGTCGAGTCCATGCGGGAGGAGCCGTCTCACATTCCCCGCGATACCGCCGCCTGTTATGTGCGCAATCCCTTTGACAGGCGCATTGCCGATCGTGCTGAGAGCAATGTCTGCATACACTCTGGTCGGTATGAGGAGCTCTTCGACGAGCGTTCCCCTGAGACGCGGAATTCTCTCATGGAGTGTATACCCTTTTTCTTTGAAAAGCGCATGCCGTGCGAGACTCAATCCGTTGCTGTGAATTCCGCTCGATCTGATCCCCACGAGCATGTCGCCCCCGCATATCTTTTTCCCATCGATGATTTCTGATTTCTCCGCGATTCCCACGGAAAATCCGGCAAGCTCATAGTCTCCTTGTGCATATACACCCGGCATTTCGGCTGTTTCTCCTCCGAGAAGCGAACAGCCTGCACGCCTGCACCCCTCGATGATTCCGTCGATCACTTCAGAACCGTATTTTACATCGAGGTTCCCGCATGCCAGATAATCGAGAAAAAAAAGAGGTTTCGCGCCAAGAGTAACAACATCATTCACGCACATCGCAACGAGGTCGATACCTATGGAGCGATAATTCTTCGCAGCTTTCGCTAAAAGCAGCTTGGTTCCGACGCCGTCGGTCGATGATACGAGCACAGGGTTTTTATACGATTTCCAGTCCAATTCGAAAAGGGCTCCGAAGAGTCCAATGTTTTCTTTTTCACCTCGTTTCAGTTTTCCTTTTATAAGGTCGACGAATCTCTCTCCCTTTTCTATGTCGACTCCTGAGTCCTTGTAGCTCAGCCCCATTCTTCCCCCTACATTTCATTCACTCTGTAGTCCTCCAGGAGCATCTTTCCCTCTCTCCCCTCCTCTATAACGGGCACAGGATAATCACCATTGAAACAGGCGTAACAGAGACTATCGAGAGGTTTCCCCACCGCTTTGGACAGTCCTTCAATCGTGATGTACGTAAGTGTGTCGACCTTTAAGAAACGGCGAATATCTTCGACGGTCTGCGTCGACGCGATCAGAGTTTTCTTCTCCGAGGTATCGATTCCGAAAAAACACGGATGGGTGATCGGAGGCGAGCTGATGTACATGTGCACCTCCTTCGCGCCGGAATCTCGTATCATCCTGACGATCTTCCTGCTCGTGGTGCCTCGAACGATCGAGTCGTCGACAACCGCAACTCTCCTGCCTTTGATGGCGCTTCGTATAGGATTGAGCTTGATCTTCACCCGCGTCCCGCGTTCTTCCGTACCAGGATGAATAAACGTACGCCCGACGTATGAGTTCTTGAACAGCCCCAACTCATAGGGAATTCCCGCCTCTCGTGCAAAGCCGATAGCCGTTGTCAGCCCGGAATCCGGTACCGGTATGACCACATCGGCCTTCACCCGTGCTGATCGCGCAAGTTCTGCCCCCATCCTCTTGCGCACTTCATACACGCTTATCCCGTCTATAACAGAATCCGCACGTGCAAAATAGATGTATTCAAATACGCAGAGCGCATTTCGTTCGTGTTTCTTGAACAGAAAGGACTGGGGCTCATCTCCGTCACTGACAACCATCTCGCCTGGTTTAATATCTCTGACAAAGGTTGCGCCCATTGTGTCGAGCGCCGTCGTCTCCGACGCAAGTACATACCCGTTGACTATTTTTCCGAGGCAGAGAGGCCTGAATCCAAACGGGTCCCGTATGCCGATCAGTCGCTCTCCCGCGATCATGACGATTGAATAGGCGCCGCTCAGCCTCGAAAGAGCCTGGAGCGTTGCCTTTTGGATATCGCGCTCTTTCTGATGCGCAATAAGGTGAAGAATTACTTCGGTGTCAGAACTTGAATGGATGACTGCGCCTTTCTCGATAACTTCATCGCGCAGTTCCCTGGAGTTTACAATGTTTCCGTTGTGGGAGATTGCCATCATCCCGCCCCAGTAGCGAGCGATGATGGGCTGCACATTTCGAAAATATCCGGACCCCGTGGTTGAATAACGAACATGGCCGATTCCCAGATTCCCGTGGAGTGAATCGAAATCGGCAGATTCAAACACATGTACGAGAAGCCCGTTTCCTCTCTTCACATACAGAAAGTCGTCTTTGTACGTTGCAATACCGGCACTTTCCTGTCCTCTGTGCTGGAGTGCGTACAAACCGAGATAGATGTCTCCACAGGCATTATAGCTCTTGTCTTTCGACACAACACCGATGATTCCACACTTCTCTCTCGGCTTTTCCGTGCAACTCAAAACAGCCTCTTCATTTCCATGCATCGTCTTTTTACATCTCTCCGGTTCGATTTCTGTTTCACAACAACGAGTCCCTGTAATCAGCGCACTCTTTTCGTATCTCCTCCACACGTGACTTCCAGAGTCGAGATATCTCAAGAGCCCTTTCCCCGGCTTTTCCCGTGTAAAACGACGGATTGTCCAATAACTTTCCCCACGCTTCTGTGCGAATCATCTCCTGAGAAATTTTTTCTTTCTCCAGTATTTCGAACAGGCTTTTTCCCTGTTTCTCGGCTCTAAGTGTCAATTCCTTCACAACCTGGTGTGCGTCACTGACCCCCTGTAAAGCGAGGAGAATGTAGAGAGGCTCTGCGAGAAACATCCCCTTTGTCATTTCAAGGTTGTTATTCAGCCTCTCTGTATCCACGACAAGTTTTTTGCACTGCGACGTCAGACGGTCCACTGCGAGTGTAAAACCAGTGACAATTTCCACGGTGAAACGCCCCGACGCGGAGTTCGTGAGATCCCTCTGGTGCTCGGAAATCTGATCGTAGTACCGCGTGAGCATGCGGGGTGTGAACTCTTTCCACATCGACTTTACGTGTTCAAAGTTCCATGGATTTCGTTTATGCGGCATAGTCGATGAGCCGACCTGCCCTTTCTCAAACCTCTCCCCGAGTTCTCCGATTTCGGTGCGCTGCAGGTTTCGTATATCATCAGCGATCTGAGCGAGGACACCGAATGCGGACACAACCGCGTGTATCAGGTCGAGCGTATATTCCGGCTCAATTATCTGAGACGAAAAGGAGGCGGGTGAGAGGCGGAGCTCTGAAAGCACTTCTTCCTCGAACCTTCGCGGATCGTCAAAAATGAGCGACTGCGCATTGTATGCGCCGACCGCACCGCTGAGCTTGCCCTTGAGCTCCCGTACTGCATCAATGATCTTGATGACCCGCCCGCCAAAGCGGTCGGCATACCCCGCAAAGAGGTATCCCACGGTAATCGGAACCGCATGCTGCCCGTGTGTTCTTCCTATCTGCACCGTGTCTGCCTCACGCTGTGCGATGGCGAGTATCACGTCCATGAACTCAGCCGCTCTGGGCAAAACAACTCGAAAAAACACGTCACGCATTCTCAGAGCCGCTGCAGTCCCCGTAATGTCCTCTGAGGTTGCGGTAAGATGAATATACGGCGCAAGTTTCTCGCCGACAGAGCGCTGAAGCACCTGTACGAGCGCCCGTATGTTGTGTCTGGTGATTTCTTCCTCTCTGTATACTGCTTCCGGGTCTATCTCCCGGCAGGCTTTCTTCATCTTCTCTGACGAGCCCTTCGGAATGATGCCGTATCTCTCCATAACCGTGATGATTGCCGCTTCAACCACTGCTTCATATCGAATTACGGATTTTTCGGAGAGATAGGCGGAGATCTCATCGAGAAGTTGTTTGTTGCTTTTGTAATACCGCGCGTCAAGGGGGCTCAGATTCGAATAAATATCTCTCTCCACAGTACTCCCCTTACCGGAAATTCAAAAACCCACAGAAAATAGCGCACATTTTCTAGACCAAAGTGTCTTTTCGAAACTGCTCGTCCTTCTTCATTACGGTTGTTTTTTGTCTGTCGCGAAAAGCGACCAGCTTTTTCGCAAGTGTTTTGTTTACAAGTGCAAGGATCTCAATCGAAAGGAGCGCAGCGTTCTCCCCGCCGTTTACGGCGACCGCTGCAACCGGCACGCCAGGCGGCATTTGAACGATGGAAAAAAGTGAGTCAAATCCCATGACCGGCGAGCCGGATGCGGCCGGTACTCCGATCACAGGTTTTGTCGTAAAGCTTGCTACAGCACCGGGAAGCGCAGCTGCCATCCCTGCAACTGCAATAAACACTTTTACGCCCCCATGATCCGCTGCCAGCACGTAATCTCGCAATGCGTCGGGCGTCCTGTGTGCCGAAATGATCCTCCGTTCGAAAGAGACATCGAATTCGATCAGAGTACGCGAAATCTTTTCAAATATGTTCTTATCGGAATCACTTCCAAGGATGACTGCGATGTCGCTCATCCATCTCCCCCGTAGAATGAAGATTTTCGTATGAAAAGAATGGCGTGCACTCTGAGCGCCTATGTATCAGCTGCGGTTTTTCGTGCTCTTTGCCGCCGATATTTTTTCTTTCAGTATCTCGACGATGCGGTCTCTGGGGACAAGCTCGTTTTGCCCTGAACGTCTGTCGTGAAGCTCGACTGTGTTATTTCTCAATCCCCTTTCACCGATTGTGACTCGATACGGGACTCCAATGAGGTCTGCATCATTAAATTTAACCCCTGCTCGTTCGTCTCTGTCATCAAGAAGCACTTCCATTCCCAGAGATTCGAGCGTGTTCATGAGACTTTCCGCGATTTCTTTCACCTCAGCTTCATACTTCACCGGAAGTATGAGAACATCAAAGGGCGCAATGCTCATTGGCCAGATGATCCCGTTTTCATCATGATTCTGCTCGATGACGGCGGCCATCGTCCGTTCAATTCCGATTCCGTAACACCCCATGATCGGAGTTCTGGTGTTTCCATTCTCGTCGAGATAATTTACTGAAAATGCTTTTGTGTATTTGTCTCCGAGTTTGAAAATGTGTCCGAGCTCGATCCCCCTGAACATTTTCATTTCACCGCCGCATCTCGGGCACAGATCATTCTCCTTCACGAGTCGAATATCGATGTAATCATCCGGTGTAAAATCACGGCCGGCGTCGACATGCATGTAGTGATAATCGTGCTTGTTTGCTCCCGCCACGCCGCCGCGGATGTTCTGTATACTGTGGTCCGCAACAACCGGGGTGGAGTCTATTCCAATTGGGCCCGTAAACCCGAGCGGTACACCGAGTTTTTCCATCGCCTCACTTTCAGATGCAGGAGTGAGCTCTGTGATGCCGAGATGATTCTTCAGTTTCGTTTCATTTACATCAAGGTCGCCGCGGATGAGGGCTATCGCGTACCGGTCATCCGGGAGCTTGAAAACGAGCGATTTAATAATTTTTTGTGGAGAGACATGAAGAAATTCTGCGACTGCTTCGATTGTTTTTGTACCCGGAGTATGAACCATCTCCAATGTGCCCGCGGATTCATATTCAACGTGCTCAAGCCTGGACTCGGCCTTTTCCAGATTTGCTACATAGCCGCAGCGAGTGCATTGAACGATCACCTCTTCTCCGACCCGTGAAGGAACCATAAACTCCTCTGAGAGAGACCCTCCCATGGTGCCGGAATCCGCAGATACGGGTATGGTCTGAAGTCCACAGCGCTGGAAGATGATACGGTATGCATTGGCCATTTCGTTATAGGTCTTGTCCAGTGATTCTTCATCCGACGCGGCATGAAATGAGTACGCGTCCTTCATGATGAATGTTTTTCCACGCATGACGCCGAACCGAGGCCGCATTTCATCCCTGAACTTGTAGCCTATGTGATACACGGATAGAGGAAGGTCTCTGTAGGATTTGATATGGTCTTTGAGAATGTAGGTAAATGCTTCTTCATGAGTGGGAGCAAGCACGAAATCCTGTACGCTTCTATCCTTCAGCCGAAAAAGTTCATTTCCCATTGAAAACCATCGTGTGCTTGTCTTCCAGAGGTCTGCAGGGATAAGAACGGGGAGAAAAAACTCGTTGCATCCGATTCGATCCATCTCCTCGCGGACGATTCCCTCTATCTTTTTCAATACCCTGTATCCGAGCGGAAGAAACGAATAGATACCGCTGCTAAGCTTTTTTATCATCCCGGACCGGATCATCAGAATATGGCTTTGAATGGTCGCATCCTTGGGCGCTTCTTTAACGGTTGGGATGAATATTTTGGAATACTTCATAGGGTCCCCGCGCGGGATGGTACTTTTCTGTACCGGAAAGATAATATTCTTTTAAATGCCTGTAAAGGTGTATTCTTTCGTGCCCCTCTTCGTCAGAGAATTTCCATTATTTTAATCATTGAAAATAGTCAAACGGCATATTACAATAATTTCAAATAAATCTGGAGGGTTGAACAATGAAAAGAGGAATTGTTTTATTCATGAGCTGCATGTTCATTTGTGCAGGGGTTCCGCTCTTTGCTAACACAGCGATCACCGGATCATACGGCTATTTTACGATTCCAATCACCAGCACCCCTTCGACAGGCGCTCTTCACATCAACACGGGCTATATTTTTGATCCCGGCAATGTGTACGTTTCGTTGAACACTGCACTCCTGAATAACTGGGAAATTTCCGCTGGAAAGGAAATACTGACCGGTGAGGACGAGGATATCGGTGCAACCCCCTATATATTTGGCACGAAGTATCTGTTCCATCAGAGCGGGAGCTTTCGCGCATCTGCGGGCATTCAGCTTGAGCTTCTTGGCGACGAAGCGAACGTCGACGGTACACCGGTGAGCATTTACGGAGTCCTGAGCGACAGTGCCGGAAATATGGGGTACATAAACATGGGGCTGGGATATACCTTCGGAATCGACGCAGAATACGCAATAAACTTTTTCGTGGGATTACGCCGGTCTCTCATCGGTGAAAAACTCTTTGTAATCGGTGAGTTCACGAATTTCAGCGTACGACAGGGGCTCGGTCTTGCCTGGAGCTCACAGAGAGGAATTTTCAACGCTGGGCTTGTACTCGAGCTCACGGATTTTTTGAAATTCAAGTTTGTTACGTATGACGTTCTTGACGAGTTTCTTACTGTGGGACTGGGAGGTGAGCTTCGACTCAAGGTGTTTTAATCGCTTTATGCGTATGAAAAACGAAGGGCGCTTTTTTCAGCGCCCCTTTCACAGTGAACTGTATATCAATAAAGGAGGTCTACTTCTTCCAAAATTCAGGAAAGGTTTATACGGCGTTTGAACCTGATAAACTCAATTTCTTTTTGTTTGAGTATTGTACTCGGTACGGTCCGTGCCATTCTTTTTCTGCTGATCAGCTGGGTGATCTTTCGTACCAGTTCGGCGTCCATCGCGTGCCCTGCCTTGTAGGCGATGAAATGCCCCCGCATTTTATATCCGGTGAGAGAGAGGTCTCCGATGAGATCGAGTATTTTGTGCCGAACACACTCATTTTCAAACCTCAGTCCCTTGTTTAAAAGTCTGTCTTTTGTATAGAGGAGTGCGTTATCCAGTGTACCGCCTAGCGCCAGATTTTTATTTTTTAATCCGTCGAGGTCCTCGGAAAACCCGAAAGTCCTCGCAGGTGCAATCAATTTTCTGAATGTTTCTTTGTCAACATTGAAACATGCAGTTTGCGCACCCACCGCCGTGCTCTTCGATGAAAAATCAATCGTGTATGTCACTTTGTATTCATCGCTCGGAAGCGCGATAAGATAACGGCCATCGCCCTCAACCCAGATCGGATAGGGAATATAAAATACTTCACTGAAGGCGTTTTGCACCTGTATTCCGGCGTGCTCAACAGCTTCGGCGATTTTTACAGAGGACCCATCAAGAATGGGAAGCTCTTTTCCGTCGACAAACACAAAGAGATTCTGAATATCATATGCGTAAAACACAGCCATGAAGTGTTCGATCGTCTGAATAGAGTTTCCATTCTTCCCGACCGTTATCGAATTATTTGTGTGAATAAGGTTGTCTATATGTGCCTGTACTCCATTCGAAGGGTCCTCACCCCATTGTACGAATACGATTCCCGTATCCACTGGAGCGGGTTTTATCAGTACGGTGGACTGTTCTCCGGTGTGAATCCCTTTCCCCTCAAATCTTATATCAGTGCATATTGTATTCTGAAAAAACATACAAATTCCTTCCCGCGGTAATTATCGTTTAACACTAATATAGCAATAATAATGCCAGATTTCATTCGGTGTGAGCTTCGTAACTTTCAGTATTTTAATTAATTATAAATTCGTTTTATCCGTGGTCTCAAAACGATTTGTCTTTTGTGGTAAAAAATACACAGAATTATACAACATTACACACCCGTACTTTTATTGCGTGCGTGAATATCCCTCGAGCCCGGATGTGTCAAGCGCAAATGTATCGATGCTTACCGGTGTATCGATCCGTACGTTGGAGTAGTTGATCTTGAGAACTTTTTGATCATCACTGAGAGTAATTTTATGCGGGAACTGTATGGAAGCAACTTCCCTGTATTTTGAAAATTGCACGTTCACGAATTTATCGGATAGAGAGTAGGTGGATTCAATCGGCAGCATTTCGTCACTGAATACGACCTGCTGGCTTTTATCTGTTCCTTCGATTCGAAGGACATTTTCTTCAGGTAAACTGAATACTTTGCTCCCTTCGATTACATAGAAGGCTCCAAACACCGCATGAATAAAAAAATCCTTCGGGATGTGCAGATCAGTCACACGTGAAAAATCAAGATCCTCGTAACAGAGAAGCGTGTAGGTTTTTTTCGAATGAGTAATTGCAAGGACGTCGTTACTGTTCTTGATCACCGTAAACAGCGGGATCTTGAATATATATTCATCGATACTGAGTTTGTAGTTTTTCCTGCTCATGTCAGCAATTGCGTGTATGCGAAAGCTGTACGTTTCTTTGTTATTTTTGTATATGACAAATGCGTTTCCTTCGATGAAGGAAGCCTTGTTGTTGAAAGAAACCAATCTGTCGAAAAGAACGGCGGCCTCGTCCCTCTCTTCTGATGTAATGCGTGGTTCGGACTCTTCAAGCCCGACCTTTACCGCTTTTCCCGTACACGATGCGAAAGCAATGACCAACAAACCTGCGAACACATACACAATCCAGTGGTTGGCTCTCATTTTCCTCTTCTCTCTTTTCGGACATGGTCTATTTTCCGCTCGATCTCTTCCACCGTTTTCATCTCAAGCGCCCTTTTCCAGGCACCAATCGCCTCTTCGAAAAGTCCGATTTTTAAATATGTTTCCCCGAGATGATCGTATATCAAATAATTTTCAGTGTCTGTCTCATCCATATACTGTACTGCTGTTTCAAGGTACTCTTTCGCCTTCTCAAAATTTTCGAGCTTGAAGTGCACCCATCCAATGCTATCGAGATATGCACCATTTTCCGGATCCATGGAGAGCGCCTTCTCGATCAACTCCTTTGCTTCGAGCAGGCGCATTCCATTGTCCGCAAGAATGTACCCAAGATAGTTCATTGCGGACGCGTTGCTGGAATCCAGCTGGACAGATTTATCGAGATAAAAAATTGCTTCATCATATAATCCAAGCCTTTCGTAGCAAACGCCCAGATTGAAATAATAATAGGCGTTGTCATCTTCCAGCTGAACCGCCCGTTCAAATGCATCGACCGCCTTTCTGTAGTTCTTGATAATTCTATATTCAATTCCAAGATAGTAGTAGACCTCGTCGTTTTCCGGGTACAGTTCCGTTGCAGCTATAAAATTTTTTATTGCTGCTTCATGGTCTCCGAGCTCGTCGTAACTGAGACCAAGTTTAATATGTATATCTCCCTTTTCTTCTGCACGCGCCTCGAAATATGTGTACTCTTCAATCGCTTCTTTTACTTTCCCGAGGTTTGTGTTGATATCCCCCAGCAGATATCTGTTTTCAAGAAAGGCGGGATCAATTTCCTTGACCCGAACAGCCTCGTCGAACGCGCGGTCGAACTGGCGCAGCCTGTAGTAGCACCCTGCGAGAACGAACCGCCACTTTCGCTCCATATCTATGTTGTTTCTCTTCTCCGCTATCCTTATCAAACCTTTGTATCCTGGAATACTGTCAGGATCTTCTGAAACGGTTTCCTCGAACAGGGTTTTGGCCGATTCATAGTCACCCTCGGAGAAACGCACTATCCCTTCCGTAACCTTCCTCATATTCTCCTTGTTTTCTACTCTTCTGATAACAGGAATCGGATCCTTGTTGTTGATGAAGAGGTTCGCTGCATAATCCTCGAGCATTTCATCATTCAGGAGGTCCTTTGCGTCGAGTATTTCAAACTGTTTTATCGCCTCGCTTATACTTCCTTCGTTGAGATACAGATAGGCGAGGTAAAAAAGGGCTTTTTCATTCTCCGGTTCATATTTCAGAACACTCTCGTATTCTTTTTTTGCTTCCTCAAGCTTTCCGTTCTTTGTAAACAGGTAGCCGAGATTCAAACGGACATCAATATTGTCGGGTGTGAGTGTGAGTATGTTTTTATAAACTTCAATCAGATTATCTTCATCGCCAAGTTCACTGTATATCTCTGCAATATAAAACTGGAATTGCACGTCGTTCGGATCAATTTCCTTGAGCTTTAACAGATAGGAAAGAGCCTCTTCGTACTCCTGTCTGTCAATAAGAAAAAGGGCTTTGTATTTGAGAGCGGTCTCGTTTTCCGGATTACGTTCCAGTGCTATGTCCGTATACTCCTCCGCTTCACGGCGCTGACCGAGCATATCGTAGATCTCAGCAAGTATTGTATAGATTACAGGGGCCGGTTGTTCTTCGTGGTAGAGACAGAGCTCAAACTGATTTTTCGCCATTTCGAGTTCGTTATTGTATAAATAGTAGTATCCCATTGAGAAATAGGTATACGCGTCGGATTCAGAGAAAGCGAGTCCGGAAAACGGTACAAGTGCGATAATAAAAAGAATACATAACGGAGTTATAAGAAAATAATATTTCATTTCACCTTATATGCACCAAGAAAGTACCTTCCTTGCTTGAGGGAATAGCGGTTAAAAAATTGCTCGTACAAATCTGCCTGCCATGGGAAGGTCCCCAACAAGAGGACTAGCGTATTCCACGAATTTCCGCTCGTCGATGTTCCCGTCCTCGGAGACCCACGCTCTCGGGAAACTCTTTGTTCTCTTCTGTACGCTCTGCAGCGGAGTGATATAAGTCTCAATACCGTACATTCCTTCTGAATCTTTTCTTCTGATCGCAATACTCCCTTCATCGAAGTGGTCACCGGTTGCAGCAATGACTGCATCCACACCCACTTTGAAAGCTTCCTGTGCATCTGTTTCGGAAATCGCGAGCGGAAACGAACGCTGAGGATATCCGAGCGTGTCCGACCGCACGCGCTTGATGTTGAGAGAACTCTTTACAATGTTTGCAAGGATATCTCCCATCATCCCTGAGCCGCTCAGGCTCACGTTTCCGTGAGAGTCCAGCTCAACTGACCTGTTTTCGCTTTTCGGCATATATTTCTCTGGAATATTCAGTGTGACGAATGTGTTGAGCCATTTTGCAATATACTCGGGCTTCTGGCCATTTTTCAGATTGTAAATCCCCTGCTTGTTTATCCCCTCTGAAATTGCAATCAATACCCGTCCATGCTCTTTGAATTTATGATCCAAATCATCCAGAAATCTATCGATGTCGAACGGGAGTTCCGGTATATATACAAGATGTGGTCCGTCTTTCGGATACTGTTTCGCGAGAATGCTTGCTGCGGTGAGAAAGCCGGAGTTTCTTCCCATAACCACGTTTATCTTTACGCCTTTGAGAGCCCTGTTGTCTTCATTGTCACCGATAAATGCACACGCGACGTATCTAGCGGCACTTCCGAATCCCGGACAGTGATCGGTGATGAGAAGATCATTGTCGATTGTTTTCGGGATATGCACGACCCGAAGATCGTACCCTTCCTTTGCCGCAAAACTGTTTATGATATACGCGGTTTCCGCCGAATCATTGCCCCCGATATAAAAAAAGTATCGTACCTCCATCTTTTTGAAGTTTTCAAAAATCTTCCCGCACTCCTCATTCGAAGGCTTGTGTCTGATGGAGCCGAGTGCTGCGGCTGGTGTGTCTGCAATCTGCTGCAAAACGAAGTTCGGCTGTTCGAAAAGCCTGACGTATTCATTTTCAAGCATACCCTGGATACCATGCCGTGCTCCAAAAAATTCCTGAATCTCGGCATGTTTTCGCGCTTCCGTGATCGCGCCGATAAAGCTTCTATTAATGACTGCAGTGGGGCCACCTGACTGACCAATAACAGCGTTTCCTACCGGACCGGCCATAATGAATCTCCTCTTTATCCCTCAAAAAAGTTTGTGTAAAATTTACGATAAAGTAAATATAAATACAATGACAAACAAGGATTTTCCAATTCCTCTTGCTGATACGCGAAGCATCGTCTCAGAAACGCACATTTCTTGTAAACAGAACGTCCGATTCAAAGACGACGTCCAACTGCCCAGTCCTTGGGAGTTTTTCACTGTCGATGAGAAAGACCACCGAGGTCGCTTCATTGGTGAGAAGAACCGTATTCTTTTCCACATATTTCTCATAGGTGAGTTCGCTGTTGTCACCATAAGTAATCTTCAACAGAACAGGAAGCGAGTCGCTTATCGCCATGTTCTCCTCGGAGAGGTTCCTGATTGTCAGTCCGATCAACATTTTTCCTCCCCTGATTGCTGTTACATTCAATTCATAATACACATCGTCGAGACTCTTTTCCAAATAGAGGTTCGTTGGTTTATTGAGTATATATATCAATAGTGCGATGAGTATGATGTCGATAAGAATGATAAGAAGGGACCTCGTGCGCCCTTTCGAAAAAATGCGAAGCTTTCTCGCTGGTTTCCCGGTTTTCAGCTTACTGAGACGACGTCCCCTGTTGTAGTGAAATTTTACCCCTTGTTGTTCGAGCATTGTGCGGGCAGCGCCATGCTCGTCAGCAGCGTTTCGTTCCTGTTTCAGAGAATTCTTTCCGTAGTGCTTCACCCTGTGGTCAGCGGTTTGCATTTTTAAATTCCTGAACCTTCTCCTTGAAGAACTCTTTCAGGGTTACTTTTTCAGATGCGGTTGTGATCAACCTGTCACTTCTCCACCGGTAAAACTGCAGGCGCTTGTCGTCGATCTTTAGCGCAGACACGGAGCCGTCAACCGCCACCCGGATATTGGTCCATATGCCGTCCTCTTCAAAGATGAAACTCCTCCTACTCACAAGTGTACCGTTCGGTCTGTAGATCGAAATGATAGCCTTTGAGTTGTCAATATACCTCCATATGAATTCGTTCGTTTCTCCATCTATCCCAAAGAATTCCTCCGTGGGCTCCACGACCGCCCCTCTGTCGTCTTCCCACCTGAAAGACCGGATTATTTCCTTCGTCGCAAGGTCGACATGAAGGAGCTTGTAGTACAAAAGATCGCTCCCAGTGTGCTTGATTACCCTGCTCTCTTCCTCCTTCAGTTTTTCAGGGTCGTCAATTTCGATCTCCTCACCCCACAGGTCCTCTTCTTTTTTCAGGGTTTTCGTATCGTGTTCGGTGTTATAAAGTGAAATCCAGAACACAAGCTGGTTTTTATCGTATACAGGATGTACATCCATAACAAAGAATGCGGTCTCCTCCATATCCTCCAGGCTGTATACCTCTTCGGTTTTCAGTTTGGAGGTAAAGATCAAATTACCATCTGTATCATACTTATAATACGTCCATGTTTCCCACTCATCATCGGTTGTGAGAACGAGCAAGTTCCCATCCTCGTCCACGTCAATTCTGTAGACTAAGTAGAAGGGATCCGTATCCCTGCCGTTCTTCCCGATACTGTACTGATATAAACCGAGCCTGTCGAACTTCAGTATTCTCGACATGTATACTTCGTTGTTCCCCCCAGAGGTCATTCCCTCAGGATTAAACAGATCGATCTCTTCTTTTTCTGGCAATTGCTCAATGAATCTGTTTTCAACAAAAATATTATTTTCATTGTCAACGGCAATCTGTCCGATCTCGTCAAAATGGAACTGCCTTCTCTGCTTCGTCCGAAGAACCTCTTGATCCGAGGCCTCAGGTTTATCTCCGTATGAAATGACGAGGATCACATCCCCCGGTGTCGTGATTTTCAGTATCTTTTTATTTACCGGATCAACAACGTAAAAGAATCCATTTTTGAAAAGAACCGAACGGGGCCCAGAAAAAAAACCGTTTCTGTCGCGTATTACTCCGATTTCCTCTTCGTCTTCACCTATAGGAATACTGAACAGCTTCTCCTTTTTCAGCTCTTCAACCTTGCCGCTTGAACAGCTGAATAGAAATATCACGAGGATGATCATTACAAGGCCGGAAAAGACAGGTTTCAGTGCTTTCATCACTGTAAAACCTCTCAGAAACGAGTATCGGGGAGTGTACCCCATCAATGAATAGAATTGATTTTTCATGACACGAATATTAAATTGAAAGTATGGCAAACCCTCTCGTAAAAATCTTCGGCAGTAAATATGAAAAGGATATCAAATCATTACTACCTTTTGTAAGAGAAATTAATAATTTTGAATCGAAAATCCAACCTTTATCAGATGAACAGCTGAAAAATAAAACCTCGGAGTTCAGGGAGCGCCTTTCAAATGGCGCGACACTCGACGATATTCTCACCGAAGCATTTGCAGTTGTTCGCGAAACCGCGAGACGAACCGTCGATATGAGGCACTTCGATGTGCAGCTCATGGGCGGTGTGGTACTCTACCAGGGGAAAATTGCGGAAATGAAGACCGGTGAGGGAAAAACACTCGCCGCCACACTTCCCCTCTATCTGATAGGGCTTAAAGGTGAAGGAGCGCATCTCATCACGGTAAATGATTACCTCGCCAAACGTGATGCCACATGGATGGGGCCGATTTATGAGTTCCTCGGCCTGAAAGTGGCATACCTCTATCACGACATACCTTTTGATGAGAGAAAAAATGCATACGAAGCAGACATCACGTACGGGACAAACAATGAGTTTGGGTTCGACTATCTGCGAGACAACATGGCTGATGATTACGCAAACATGGTACAGAGAAGCCATTCGTATGCAATTGTCGATGAAGTTGACAGCGTGCTCATCGATGAAGCGCGCACTCCCCTGATTATTTCAGGGCCTGCAGGTTCAGCATCCGGTCAGTATTACGAGCTTAAACCAAAAATCATGAATCTCGTAAGCAGACAGAAGTCGATCGTAAATCGTTTTCTCAAAGAAGCCGAAGATCTTCTCGCCCAGAATAATACGGAAGATGCCGGCAAGAGGCTCCTTCAGGCCGAAAAGGGCGATCCTAAAAACAAGCGCCTGCTGAAATTGAAAGAGAATCCGGAAAACATACGACTGATACAGAAAACGGAGTTTTATTACAATCAAACGAAAAGCATCTCCCTAATCGAGGAGGAGCTTTATTTCGTCATCGAGGAAAAAGGCCACTCAGTCACACTCACCGAGCGGGGAAGGGCCGCGCTCTCCCCTTCCAATCCCGAAAAACTCATCCTCCAGGACTACACGGACAGTATCGCTGAGCTCGACAGTTCGGGACTTTCCGGTGAGGATCTCTACAGGAAAAAGAGTGAGCTCGAGGAAGAGTATCTCCAGATGAGTGAGAGGTTGCATATCATCAACCAGCTTCTGAGGGCGTACTCGCTTTACGAAAAGGATGTCGAATACGTGGTGCAGGACGGGCGTGTGGTCATCGTGGATGAGTTCACCGGCCGTCTCATGCCGGGCAGACGTTACGGTGAGGGACTTCATCAGGCGATAGAGGCAAAAGAAGACGTGACAATCGAGCGTGATACACAGACGCTTGCAACCATAACCATTCAGAATTATTTTCGCCTCTACGACAAGCTTGCAGGAATGACCGGTACTGCAGACACAGAGGCAGAAGAGTTCGCAAAAATATATAACCTCGAAGTTGTCGTTATTCCCACCAACGAACCGGTAATCCGGAAAGACCACCCTGACAGGATCTACAGGACTGGAAAGGAAAAGTGGAAGTCGATCGGTGACGAAATCGAAGAAAGCTATAAAAAAGGTCAGCCTGTGCTTGTCGGGACCATATCGGTCGATAAGTCGGAGCTCCTCTCAAAGATATTAAAGAAACGAAAGATTGCCCATGAGGTGCTGAACGCCAAACATCATGAGAAGGAGGCGCAGATAATTGCCAAAGCAGGAGAGCAGAAGTCCGTTACCATCGCAACGAACATGGCCGGACGAGGAACTGACATCAAGCTCGGCGAAGGAGTGGTTGAGCTCGGCGGTTTGCACGTAATCGGTACGGAGAGACATGAAGCGCGTCGAATAGACAACCAACTGAGAGGACGGAGCGGAAGACAGGGCGATCAGGGGTCGTCACGATTCTATCTTTCGCTCGAAGACGACCTCATGAGACTGTTCGGTTCTGAGAAGATATCGAGCATCATGCTCAGGATGGGAATGGAAGAAAATCAGAAGATCGACTCTCCTATGGTGTCGAAGGCAATAGGGAGTGCACAGAAAAAAGTCGAAACCAGAAACTTCGAAATCAGAAAGCACCTCCTAGAATACGACAACGTCATGAATGATCAGAGAAACTTCATTTATTCAAAGAGACGTGAGTTCATTGATGACGAAAATATCGACCAGAAGACTACCGCGATCATGGAAGAAATGACCGAAGCGAAGCTCGAAGAACAGGAGCTTCCACGCTCCGGAATCTCCTACAAAGAGGCCGGACCGATTTTCTTCTGGCTTTCAGACATCATAAGGAAGCAGTGGGAATCGGATATCGATTCCGAAGCAGAGCTGTCTGTGAACGCCCTCAGGGAGGCACTCGCTCGGTTCTGTTCAGATGCTTTTGCTGAGAAAATCCAGGAAATCGGTGAAGAGATCGCTCCCCAGGTCGAGCGCTTTATCGCGCTGCAGGCAATCGACCGCAGATGGAAGGAGCATCTCTACGAGATGGACGGGTTGAGAGAGGGGATCGGGTATCAGCGTTACGCCCAAAAAGACCCGCTCATCGAGTACAAGTTCCAGGCATTCAATCTCTTTCAAGAGCTCATCAAGAACATCAACACCGACATTATTAGAAGCATCTTCAAAGTACGTATTGCCCCGCGTGTACAAACACAGAGAATATGGCAGATCAATAAAACACAGCATGATGAGTACGATCAGTTTCACACAGGGAGGGCTCCCGAGCCCGCCGTAAGTCACCCCGAGAGACCTCAAGCACAGAAGATAATGGAACGGCAGCAGGTGGTGGTCGGAAAGAAGGTGGGGAGAAATGATCTTTGTCCCTGCGGGAGCGGAAAAAAGTACAAATACTGCTGTGGCCGTTGAATCGCTTTTCTTTCTTTGACACACTCTCAGGCACAGGAAAAACTGTTTGACAGAGCGTACCAATCGAACTAATATGGAAATGATAATCATTATCATTATATATTCTCTATGTATTATGCATTCTTGCTGGAGGTGAAAAATGAAGGTCTGTGTATCATCACAGGGATCGACTCTCGAAAACCAGGTAGATCCGCGTTTCGGAAGATGTGCATTTTTTATTTTCGTTGACACGGATTCGCTTAAGTTCGAGGCAATTGAAAATCCAAATATTGCAGCCATGGGCGGTGCAGGCGTTCAATCGGCTCAGCTGGTTGCAGAAAAGGGAGCCAGTTACGTGCTTACCGGAAATTGCGGCCCAAATGCTTACAGCATACTGAATGCGGCGGGTATCAATGTGATTACCGACGCTGCGGGAAGTGTGAGAGAGGCCATAGAGAAATATAAAAGCGGTCACTACGATACTATCAGCGGACCAAACGTGGATTCACATTTCGGAATGCAATAGAAGGACTAAAATGCCAAGTAGAAACAATACTTCATGGCGAAGAACTCGTTTCAGGAAAAGGCAGTGCATACAGTGGCGTAAACAGAAATCCCTGAAATCGAAAGTGTAGAAGAGGATATTCTATGGGCATCGCAGCAAATATTGAAAAAATCCGGAGGGAGATTCCAGAGAATGTCACCCTCATGGCTGCCGCAAAAACCAGAAACGCCGAAGAGATCAAGGAAGCGATCGATGCAGGCATAACACACATCGGGGAAAACTACGTCCAGGAAGCAGAAATAATCCATGAGGCGCTCGGCGAAGATGCCCGCCGCGTGTGCTGGCATATGATCGGTCACCTGCAGACTAATAAAATAAACAAAGCTCTTTCAATATTCGATGTCATACAAACGGTCGATTCACTCAAGAAAGCACAGGCACTCCATAAAAGAGCATCCACAAACAACAGAGCGGTTTCTGTATACATAGAGATAAACATCGGAAGCGAGCTTTCAAAAAGCGGGCTCAAACCCGAGTTCGAGATGATCAAACAGGTAGCTGTTGATATTTCATCGCTTGAATGGCTCAAACTCGAGGGAATCATGACCATGGGCCCGCTTACAGCAGCCCCGGAAGAACTGCGCCCCTACTTCAAAAAAACAAAGGAAATTTTCGACAGGATAAGAGACCTGAATCTGAAAAACGTTTCTATGCATACTCTCTCCATGGGAATGTCCAATTCCTTCAGGGTAGCCATCGAAGAGGGGAGCACAATGGTGAGGCTCGGAACCATTCTGTTCGGAAGAAGAGTTTACCCCTGATATCCTCCAGATCATGCTTCTATTGAGCCTCTCTCCCATTAAAATCCGTGATTGAGACACCGGTAATGAACGTCAGATAGGAAGGTATGAGTGGAAGCACGCAGGGAGACACGAAACTTACAAACCCAGCCGCAACTGCAACAAACACGGAAAGTTTGTCCGTTTCTATGAGTGAAATGTCTGGAATAAACGTAAGAAACTGAGAAATTTTTGAGAATTGCCCGAGCATGAGCGCAAGACCGATCACAAGAAGAAGCCCGCCGCTCAACAGTTTTATGGTCTTGAAATGCTTCTTTATAAAAGAGGAAAATGAGAGAAAAAACCCGTATGCTGCGACAGCGAATAGGAACGGAATTCCAAGACCTACGGAATAAGAGACCAGCAGCATCATTCCTTTGATTGCGGTATCCTTCGTTGCCGCGAGGATGAGAATGCATGAGAGAATCGGTCCGATGCATGGAGTCCATGCTGCGGCAAAAGTGATTCCGATAATGAACGCCCCGAGAATTCCTCGCGGCCTGCTGCTCAATATTGCCTTTCTTTCAAGGTTGAGGATCGGTATGTTTAAAACCCCCATAATCTGTACTGCGAATACTATGATGACGCCTCCGCCCACAAGCGAAATGAGACGCCTGTGCCTGTTGAGAAACATCGAGATAGACCCCGCACCTGCTCCGAGAGCAACAAATATGACGGTGAAACCGAGTACGAAGATAAGTGTGTGAAGAAGACCCCTGTAGAGCACCTGTTTGTCCTGCATGTTTCCTCTGTGTGTGCATGAAAATTTCAAAGTTCGGTATAGATAATAATCAAACACACGAAAAAGTAAAGGTTTATGGTGTCATAAATTACAATTGACAAGGAAAATAAAGGGACCTATACTTAAGGCATGATTCAGCAGAGCAGTGAAACTATTCCAATCGATGTTTTCGAGGAAATCGTAACCCTCGGTGAGGGTTACAAGACGGAATTTCATGCGACGCTCCCCTCACCCGTTTCGGTTGCAAAAACTCTCTGTGCCTTTGCAAATGCAAAAGGGGGGAGTCTTTTCGTCGGCATAAACGAGTCGAGCATTCCGGTAGGGGTAATTGATAGGAATTTCGAAATAAAGCGCCTGGAAAAGGCAATACCATTCCTCATCCCTGAACTCGATGTCACTGTAAAAACAATCACATTCAAGAACAATGAAATACTTTTCATAGAGGTGAAGGAAGCAAACAACAAGCCCTGTTATGTGAAAAACGGTCAAAAGACACAGGCATACCTTCGCGTTGGAGATGTAAATCTTCCTGCAAACAAGAAAGCTCTCAAGGCTTCACTCGACCGTCACGGCTTTCTTCACTACGGGGAGAAAGCCCTAAAAATGGATGAACGAATTGTATACAATCTATTCGAGAGGGAGTACAGGTTGAGTCTTGCAAAACTCAAAGAAAATCTGCACTTTTCAGAGAGGCGCTTGAAAAAAATTCTTGTTCACCTCGAAAAACGAGGGCTGGTGAGGCCCTCTGATAGAGAAAAAGATACGTATCTGAAATCTAAGGTATTCTGAATCGTCAACCTATACTCCCTAAAAGGCGTGAACGTGGTATCGGTCGTTATTCCCACCTACAACAGGGTTCATGTGCTCGGAAGAGCAATAGAATCCGTACTCTCTCAAACATACGGGAACTTTGAAATCATCGTCGTTGATGACGGGTCCACAGACTCAACAAAAGCAATGATTGCGGAAAATTACGGGAAAGTGCGATTTCTCTCCATCTTTCACTCCGGGGTAAGCAGTGCGCGGAACAGAGGAATTATGGCCGCGGATGGGGAATGGGTTGCGTTTCTCGACTCAGATGACTACTGGTTGCCCCAAAAACTCGAACGCCAGGTGGAGTTTCTGAGAGCACATCCGCAGTACATGATCTGTCACACGAATGAAATCTGGATAAGAAACGGGGTAAGGATCAATCAGGGGAAAAAACATCGAAAATCCATGGGGTGGTTTTTTAAACCTTCCCTTCACCTCTGCCTGATCAGCCCTTCTTCAGTCATTATTCATAAATCAGTGTTTGAAACATGCGGTGTGTTCGACGAACAACTCGAGTTTGTCGAAGATTATGATTTGTGGCTCAGGATTACTTCCAGGTATCCTGTTGGTTATGTGGATGAGCGGCTGGTTGTAAAATCAGGCGGCCACGATGACCAGCTTTCAAAAAAGATCAAAGGCATAGAAGGGTACAGGATACACGCTCTGGAAAAGCTGATTTCAAGCGGAACGGTGCACGGGGATTTTCTCCTCAGCACGCTTGATGTGTACCAGAATAAGTGCCAGATCTACATGAATGGATGCAAAAAGCGCGGAAAGCACCATGAGATGCAGGAACTCGGAAAACGGATGGAAAGAATTCTCAACATTTCACAATTATAATGTGTGTGAGGTTTCCTATGAAGAAGATTCTCATAATTGATGATGAAGAACCGGTAAGGGAGGTGCTGAAGGAGGCACTGGTTGAAAATGGGTACTCTGTATTCGAAGCCGAAAACGGAAGAAATGGCATACAGAAATTCATAGAAGTAAATCCCGATATCACCATTACCGATGTAAACATGCCCGAGATGTCCGGTATAAACGTAACAAAAAAAATAAAGGAGATGAAATCGGACGCTGACGTCGTCATAATGACGGGATACGGCACAGAGGACCTGGTTATTCAATCCCTTCGATCCGGTGCCACGAATTACATCAAAAAACCGATGGACCTCAAGGAGCTGATGAGTATACTGGACAGCCTCATCCTGAAAAGAGAAAACAGAAAACGCTTTGAAGTACTGAAGGAAATCATCGTCAGAGAGGAAAAAACGCTTTCAATCGGTAACAACATAACGAGAATCTGGGGAACGGTGAACCAGATTCTCTTCAACCTTCCCCCAAAAATCGAAGAGATATCCGTTGAGGGTCTGAAGATCGGTCTCTACGAAATACTCGTGAACGCGATCGAACATGGAAATCTCGGAATTACCTACGAGGAAAAAAAAGAGGCACTGAGCAACAATACCTACAACGCGTTGCTAAAACAGCGCCTGGAGGAAGCAGAGAAAGCAGAGAAAAAGGTCAAAATAAAAAGCGTGTTCTCCAGGGCGCAACTTCAGATTGAAATCGAAGACGAGGGAAACGGATTCAACTACAAGGAGCTTTCCTTTCTCGAAGAGCCGGAAACGCTTCTTTCAGCCCACGGCAGGGGTATTTTACTTGCTTCGCTCTATTTCGATGTGATCGAGTATCACGGGTCCGGCAACAGTGTGACTCTGGCAAAACGATT
>CAZOWM010000048.1:0-23220 GCA_964583615.1 uncultured Spirochaetota bacterium
GAGATGATTGCACCGGCGTGACCCATTCTTTTTCCCGGAGGTGCGGTTCTTCCGGAGATAAACGCGACAACGGGTTTGTTCATCCGGTGACAAATGAAATCTGCAGCTTCCTCCTCACCCTCACCGCCGATTTCTCCTATGAGAACGACACCGTCAGTTTCCCCGTCTTTTTCGAATATCTCTAAAAGCTCGGTAAATCCGGTTCCTATTACCGGATCACCGCCAATTCCGATGCAGGTAGACTGGCCGATTCCCGAGGCTGTCAGGTTGTAGACAATCTCATAAGTGAGAGTGCCGCTTCGGGAAATAACCCCGATTTTCCCCGGCATATGTATGCGGGCTGGCATAATCCCGATCTTACACTGTCCGGGAGTAATGATTCCGGGACAGTTTGGACCGATGAGCCTGGCGCCTCGTGTACGCACATGGTGATATGTTTCAATCATCTCGAGCACCGGAATTCCTTCGGTAATGCACACGATCAGCCCTATACCTGCGTCCGCTGCCTCTCTTATTGCAGCGGAAGCAAACCGAGCAGGGACAAAAAGTACGGTACATTCCGCATCTGTAGATTGTACCGCTTCCTGTACCGTGTCGAACACCGGCGCACCGTGTACTGTCTGTCCTCCTTTGCCGGGAGTGACTCCTCCCACGACATTGGTTCCATATTCGATCATTGTTCCCGCATGAAAAAAGCCGTCGTGTCCGGTAATCCCCTGAACTATGACTTTTGTGCTGCTGCCCACAAGAATACTCATTTGTCCTCCGACACTTCGATCCGGGTTATTCTGAAAATTGTACGACTTCTTCAACAGCTGACACAAGATCCTCGTGCATGGATATTCCCGCTCCTTCAAGGATTTTTCTTCCCTCTTTCTCGTTGGTTCCTATCAGCCGAATTACGAGCGGAAGTTTTAGCCCGAATGACTCTTTTGCCTGTACAATGCCGCGTGCGATGTCATCGCAGCGAGTGATCCCCCCAAAGATGTTGATGAGCACCGCATTGATTTTTTTGTTGCGGGTGAGAATATGGAAGGCGTGCATGACTTTTTCCGGGCTTGAGCTTCCACCGACATCGAGAAAATTTGCCGGTTCTCCCCCAAACAGCTTGATGATGTCCATTGTTGCCATTGCAAGCCCCGCTCCATTGACAATACAGCCTATGGTTCCATCAAGACCGACGAAGCTGAGCCCATACTCTTTTGCCTCCAGCTCATCGCTTTTGTATTCTTCGCTGTTTCTTAAGGTTTCCAGGTCAGGGTGCTTGAAAAGCGCGTTGTCGTCGATGATTACCTTTGCATCAAGAGCAACAAGATCACCGGATGGGGTGAGCACAAGGGGGTTTATTTCAACCAGAGAGCAGTCTTTTTGGGAGAGCAAAGAATAGAGGGAGTGCACGATATTCGTTGCCTTTTTTAAAAGCCCTGCCCCCTGAAAGATGCCATGGAATAATGCGTGAACCTTTTCTTCAAACACTCCCACTGGAGGTTCGATCAGAAGAGTATGTATCTTTTCCGGCGTTGAGTGCGCGAGTTCTTCTATGTCGACCCCGCCCTCGGCGCTTACAATAAGAACAATATTTCTCTTCGAGCGGTCGATAGTGAGGCTGAGATAATACTCCCGCTCTATGTCTACTATTTCAGAGACCAGCACGCGCCTTACGAGAACAGACTTGATGCTCATGGAGAGGATTTCGGATGCGGTGGCTCTCACGTTCTGTTTCCCCTCCGCGAGCCGCACGCCGCCCGCTTTCTCTCTCCCTCCAACCAATACCTGTGCCTTTATGATCGCCCTGTAATTGAATTTTTTAGCAGCCTCTACCGCTTTGTCTGGAGAGTCGGCGATTTCTTCCTCCGGCACCTTGATCCCATACTCTCTGAACAGGTTTTTTGCCTGATACTCATACAGCTTCATGGTGATGTCCCCGATGGTGGAATGATTTGATGGAACAGACTGTTACGCCGAACCATCATGAATATGTTCCCCGCGCTGTTTTCTGTACTTTTTTATCTTCTGCTTTGTAAGATTTATCAGTTTCGTGACTTTGATGCCGCGGGGGCAGACCACAGTGCACTGAAAGTGGTTTTCACACGGCCAGACACCGTTTTTATTGTCAAGTGAAGGAAGCCGCTCTTCGAATCCGGTATCACGGTTATCGTCGAGGAAACGCGCTGTCTGCACGATCGCGGCGGGACCGAGAAAAGAAGGGTTTTTCTCCGAAATGACGGGACAGGCGGAATAACATGCTGCGCATAGTATGCACTTTGTGGCGTTGTCGAACTCTGCCTGTTGTTCCGGACTCTGTAACCGCTCCTTTTCTACAAACTCCTGCTCAGAGATGAGAAAAGGCTTCACAGACCGGTATTTCTCAAAGAAATCCGATTGCCTTACCATGAGGTCTCTTTCGACAGGGAGGTTCCCCAGAGGCTCCACGCTGATCGTGTCGCCGTCCCCACTTGCAACATCCTTCACAAGCGTCTTGCATGCAAGGAGATCGGTGTTGTACTCCCCGCGCGTATCCTGGGTCCGAACCTGTGCGTACCGTTCCCGAAGCTTGCTGATCGATTCCACTGCAGATGACATCTCAGACTCCGTTCTGTAAATGCCCACTTTCTCCATCATCACTGATTCCATTTCTGTGCGTATATTCTCACCGTGTGTTCCTCCTCCGCTCAGTATCAGCTCGATTCGGGAACGTATTTCGTCGTCGGCATCCCCGGGCACTGGAACAAAATCAGCGTCCCTCACAAACCGCTCCATGTGTTGACCGGCCCGACTTCCGAACACGACGAGGTCTACAAGGCTGTTGGTGCTCAGCCGGTTTGCACCGTGTACAGACACCCATGCACACTCACCAGCCGCATACAGATCTTCATAGACGGTGCCGTACGGATCGGCGATGACCTGTCCGTCACTTGTTGTGGGGATACCTCCCATGGCGTAGTGGGCAGTCGGCTGAACCGGAATCGGGTCTTCCGCAGGATCGATCCCCTTGTATGTTCGGCAGAAATCTGCGATATCCGGGAGTTTTACTTCGATGAGTTCTTTCCCGAGATGGGTTGCGTCGAGGTGGAGGTAGTCATCAACCGATCTGTTCCCGCTGATCCCCCCTGCGCTGCACCGGTATGGCTTCGCATGGGGTAGAGTTTTGAAATGACCGCCGTTTTTGCAGAAATGCTCGACTCCAGGGCGGCGTACAGGCCCGCCCCTCCCGCCCCTACAACCACCGCTTCATATTCATGGGTCACCTCTTACCTCCTTTTTACGGTATAGCAAGGAAGTGAATGAAAAAAACAATAAGCTGTTGCACCCGGTTTGTCAAGAAAGGCTTGAGACAACACTTGCAATCGTAGGAAAAGAAAGATATCATATTACATGGATATTCTTTGTATCCGGTTTTGTTTTTATTCTCCGTATTTTGCCAGTGCTCCGGGCGGAGAAAAGCCATGGCCATTATCAGGATGGATATGCTCGCAGAAGTCTATTCGCGATACAAATTCGCCGGCTCTGAGGAGGAGAGAAACGCGGTTATTGGCGAAGGGCTGAGAAAAATATTTCTCCGCCTCGACCGATATACAACCGATCCCGGAAAGTATGTACAAAAGTCCTCACAAGCCATACATGAGCTCGAGGCAATACTTGAGCGGTTTTATCATCAGGACAACAGGTTCTTGAAGCTGATACATTCGAAAGCGCAGATATATATAATCAAAAAGGAACAGAAAAGAAGAAAAAACACGGTGTAAAAGGCCTTCAGAGCGGCCCAGTCTGACCACTGTACTAAAAAAAACACGAAAGGGACCAGCTCAGGTACATCGCCAATCGGGTTTTCCACCAATACCCTCTAAAGCGCATCAACGATTGTTGATGGGGGAAATTGACTTCGCCTTTTTCGGTCCCCGTGTGCAGAAGGAAAAGGCAAATCGCACCGGGAGCAGGTTTTTTGTAACGCCCGATATTTCCCTCCGGGATGTCGGCTTAATCCTCGGGCGGCAAAGGTCTACTCCTTCCAAAAACCGAGGGGAGAACCTAACGTTGAGTCAGCACAAAAATGTACCGTCAACCGGGTATTGATTATTATGCCCCTTTACATCCTCCTGAATATTCTCAATGCCGAAGCACTGGGAATCAGAGTAATGGAAAAGATCAGCTCTTCTTAATAGTATACACAAAAATGGATTTTACACAAATAATTTTATTATTATTGTGTGAGAAGAAAACGAAGTATGCAGTACGAGTATATCCCGTTTCAGAAGGTATTCCACAAACGAGAAGGGAAAAATGAATATTGAAAAACTCCCCGTGTACATGCATAAGGATGTCATCATCGATGCATTGCGGAAGAACCAGGTCATCGTTGTTGAAAGCCCCACCGGTACGGGAAAGACGACCCAGCTTCCGAAAATTCTTTTTGACGCAGGATTCTCCATACAGAGACAAATCGGTGTGACTCAGCCGAGAAGAATTGCAGCGATTTCGGTATCGAGTTTCATTGCACGCCAGTACGGAGGACAGATACCGGGACTTGTCGGATACAAGATGCGTTTCATAGATGAAACGGTGCCTGAAACAAAGATAGTAATAATGACCGACGGGATTTTGCTCCAGGAGCTGAAAACCGATCCTCTTCTCTCTCAATACGGGGTGATCATGGTCGATGAAGCGCATGAAAGAAGCCTCAATATCGATTTTATTCTCGGACTCCTCAAGAATATCATTCGTGAAAGGGATGATCTCAAAATCATCGTGTCGTCCGCGACAATAAATGCACGAATCTTTTCTGAATATTTTGATGAGTGCCCTGTGATTTCGATCGAGTCAGAGATGTATCCAGTTGACGTGCGCTACACGCCGCCCGAAAATGCGCACGAGTTCGACTCCCTGCTCAAAAAGATCTCGGATATTATTACAGAGATAGAGAAAAAGCAAAAAGAAGGGGATGTGCTGATATTTCTTTCAGGTGAAGGGCAGATCAAGGAATGCATTTCCGTTCTCAGCCGTATGGATAAAGAAAAGCGGATGAAGCTTTTACCCCTCTATTCACGGCTCTCACAGGAGGAGCAGGAGAGAGTATTTAACGAGTATCCCGGAATGAGAAAGGTGATCATTGCGACGAATATTGCGGAAACGAGTGTGACGATTGACGGAATTCGCTATGTGATCGATCCGGGTTTTGCGAAGCTTAACTTCTACAACACAAAGAATTTCACCTCTTCCCTCGTTGAAGTTCCTGTTTCACGGGCATCATGCAATCAGAGAAAGGGGAGGTCTGGGAGAACCGCTGCAGGTACATGTTATCGGCTTTACACAAAGGAGGAATATGAAAACCGACCGCTCTTCACCGAAGAGGAGATATACAGGCGTGATCTTTCAGAGGTTATTTTACGAATGGCCGAACTCGGGATCAAGGATTTTGAACGGTTCGATTACATTTCAAATCCGGGATACAGAAACATCAGAGGCGCAGTAAATGTGCTCCGTCTCCTTGGTGCCATAGATGAGAACAGATCTCTTACTGCAATCGGGGAAATGATGGTAAAGTTTCCAATCATCCCGAGACTCTCGAGGATGATAGTCTCGGCTATAATGGAATATCCCGATGTGCTTGATGAAGTGCTCATTGGAGCTGCGTTTCTCAACGACAGAGCTCCTTTTTTACTTCCCCATGGATTCGAGCTTGAAGCGCGCAAGGCGCACCATTCATTCAGACACAAGCTCGGTGACTTTGTCTCCTACTTGAGAATTTACAGAGCATACACAAAATCGAATAATCATCAGGACTTTTGCGAACGCTACTTCCTTGATTACAGAGGAATGGAGGAAATCGTCAATGTCAAGCGCCAGCTTGGAGAAATTGTGGGTGAGATGGGAATCCCCCAGACCGGTGGAGGCAGCCTTCAGCATTATCTCGCGTCAGTTGCGAACGGGCTGATACAGTTTGTGTGCAAGCGTTCGGGGAAATCACAGTACAGCAGTCTGACTGCGTACGGTATTAAGATACATCCTGGCTCTGTGATGTACAGGCAGAGACCGGATTTCATCGTTGCCGGTGAGATCGTGAAGACATCTCAGATGTACGCCCGTTCTGTCTCTCCACTCTCTCCGGAGCTCTTGAGGATGGTTTCCTACGAGATGTACACGAGCTTTGTCAGGAAAAAGGGGGTACCCGCAAAGAAGCGTGTAGCTGAAAGAGATTATACAAATCGTGTGAAGATCGGAAGGGGTATTTTTGACATCCTGCTTGACAGTAAGAAAAAAAAGATCGTACTGCTCCCCTTGGAGTCGATACAAAAGGCGATTTCCGGGATTGATACCGAACAGCTGCAGAATTTCAAAGGTATGAAGGGAAAAGTGCTTGTGGGAAATTTTGAAATTCTCAGCGGTATGAATCTAAACAGGATTCTTCAAGTGATCCCTAAAATAAAAGAAGGGGAGAAAATACTGGAACTGTGGCCGAGAGGTGCGCATTTCGAATACGAAAGAGACGCATACCAGATCGTGCGGTTTATACCCGACCTACTGAAACCGTGTACAAAAACAAAAAACAGCAAAAAGTGCGGATTTCTCACACTCGTCACCGATGATGACGGTTCTTATTGGTTCAGCAGTTACAAGGATTTTTCACACGCCCTTGAGGAATCGCTATCAAGCTTGGAAGCACTCACCGATGAAAGCGTGAATGCCCTGGATAAACAGGGTTTGGAGAAGGTAAACGATACGTATAGACGGTTACTCGAGCTCCTCGAGGAATAAGATTCTCGGGTTTTAGCGCCCTTGGGTTTGTTTAAAAAAATGATATATGAGTTGACACGGAAAAGATGCCAGGGTAAAATTGCAAACGATTTCAATATTTCCTCTTTCCAGTTTATAAATGACAAAAAAACTCAATATCGATGAAGTTGCGAAACTCGCGGGTGTTTCAACCGCCACCGTTTCACGTGTACTGAACGATTATACCTTTGTCAAGGAAAGCACGCGAAACAGGGTTTTGCAGGTAATTAAAGAGACTCAGTATCGTGTAAATGCAGTCGCTCGTAACCTGAGAAGGAGAAAAACGCTTTCGATCGGTATGATCATCAGTAATGTGCTGAGCTCATTTTACTCCGTGCTCGCAAAAGCCGTGGAGGATGTAGCGATAAGAAACAACTACAGCACGATTCTCTGCAATGGGGGAGACAGCGCCGAAAAGGAGCGAAAGTACCTCAAAGTCCTCCATGAGAACAGGGTCGACGGCATCATTCTATCACCAACCGGCAAAAATGCGGACTATCTGAATTTTCTTATTTCCTCAGGAATTCCCGTTGCGTTCATCGACAGAATCACACAGGGAGTGGAGTGCGATTGTGTGCTGGTGAACAACAGAGAGGCAACGCGCCGAGCGATTGAATTCGTCATCGACAGGGGATATAAAAAAATCGGATGCATTGCCGGGCCGATGGACAGAATGACGGGAGCCGAGCGTCTCAAAGGGTATATGGAAGCCCTTTCCGGGCGAGGAATTATCTTTGATGAAAGGCTTGTCAAATACGGAGATTTTTCATACGAGTCCGGAAGGAAATTAATGGGCGAGATCATCGAAACCGTGCAGATTGACGTAGTTTTCGTTGCAAATTACGATATGGCAACCGGCGCATTTCAGACAATCAAGGAGAGCGGGTGTGAAATACCGGGGGACATCGGGTTTCTCATGTTTGATGATTCTGTATGGACGACGCTCGTTACTCCGACGGTTACTGCCATATCACAGCCCGTATACATTATGGGAACGACTGCTGCTGACCTCCTTTTCAAGAGGATTTTTAACGGGAGCAATTACGTGGAACAAAAACCGGTAAAGGTTGTGCTCGAAACGGAACTGATTGTGCGAGAGTCCATCTAACAGCCGAAATAAGCGCTGAAAATGAGAATTGAAGCACCACTGAAACTTCGAAGGTCTTTTTTCTGAGAAAAAAAGAGCTTCTCTAGATGGAGGACCTTAAGCCTCCCTTCTTGATACCCAACTGAGTGCACGGCACATTTCTGGAAAATGCGCTCGGATGTCTTGATGGTCTCCCATGCGAGGTACAGCATATAGGGGATGCTGTGTTTCAGGTGAGAACATCAATTCCGGCTCATGTGACTGTTTCAAAGGAGTGCAGAGAATTTTTCGAGAAAAACGCGATGGATCCTGTAATCACTTGAGAGCACGGTATGGCCGGCTCTATAGGATACAAAAATCATCTTTTTTCAAAGGAGATAAAAATGGAGTTCAAGTCCTCAGTGAGTATGCGCACGCGTGAAGAGGTGATTGAGCAGGCATACGGACTCGGCTATGCATACGAAAAGACTGCGCACTACTGTCCGCAGGCTTCACTTGCAGCACTTATGGATGTGTTCGGTATACGGAGTGATATACTCTTCAGATCGCTGTTTGCATTTCACGGCGGTGGAGGGAATCGGGGAATCGGGATGTGCGGCGCACTTGTCGGGGGGATTGCTGCCATCAGTTTCTTTTACGGGCGGAGCAGGCAGGAGTTTGATTTTGCGGTTCAGAACACACGCGCAACCGAGCCCGCAAAGAGACTAATCGACCGCTTCGAGAAGGAGTTTGGGGGAATACGCTGTAGAGATTGTCAGCAGAAGATGTTCGGGCGTGAATTCGATTTCTGGAACGCGGAGGACCAGCGTGCCTTTGAAGAGGAACAAGGCCATGAGAAATGTGCGGAAGTGGTGGGAAAAGGCGCTTCACTTGCCGCAGGAATAATATGGGACGAGCTTCACAAGACCAACGTGTGATACACGGTAAGGCGAAAAGGGTACAAAAGATTGTAAACGAAAAATATTCCCTGTCCGGTAAAATTGAAAAGGAGACATTTTTTAGTTTAAAAATGGGCTATATCCATGTCGGATGGCTTCATTTTCTGTATATCTACAATTTTCTTTTTGTAAAAGAATCGTAGCTTTGAGACTCCGGTATCTTCTTGAGGCACCAATCGGATCTCAGTTTTTTTTGCTGAAGAACGACCCGTACTGAGAGACTGAAGTTATTGATGCTCACGATATGATAAGCATCCGCGGTTTTTGAGAATCCGAGGCAGAAGATGTCTTTTGTTCTTTCGAAAGAAGCTGGAAGAGCAAGCTTTCTGAACATTTTTTTGTTTGCTACCATTGTGTTGTTGCATCAAAAGGCGTGGTCTGCGGCAGTGCAGTCACAGTATGTGATCAGATTCAAGTGGTCGTGATATGGTCTTCGCCCTGTGTGCCGCGGAGACCAGTTGTTAAGTGGGAGGGCTGAAACACCAAAAATTATTTTCCCGAACCCTTACCCCGGTGTTTCCCCCGAGCATTTGATATACCATCAGGGTGTATACAATCCTACCCATATATGTATAACAGGGTATGCATTTTTCCCTCGAGGGTTCAATTCGCCCCCTCCTGGAATGTTGGTGATGTTAGGGGGAATACTCTTCACTCATCTCTTTTTGGCCTTCATTAGCAATCCATTATATATCAAGAGTTATAGCTGTGCACAGAACGATTTTTTCAGCCGAATGAGAAAAAAGGTATTGAACGCATACTGTGTTATGGCACGGATATTGTAGAGAAATGATGGGGATAACCCCCCAAATAATCATTTTAATGGAGGTGTAGTATGAGAAAAGTGTTTGTAGTTGCCCTCAGTGTACTGATCGTTTTTTCCCTCGGGCTTTTCCTCTTCGGCTCAGCTCCAAAGCCAGAGCCTGGAAAAGAGGAGCTTACCATTGCCTACGCGCCGGGCATCGAAGACCCCTTCATGCGCATGATCGAGAAAGGGGCTCGGAAGAAGGCCGGGGAGCTCGGGGTGAAGCTCATCGTCTCTGAGTATCCCAAATCCTGGGGCCCGGAAGTGCAGGTGCCGATACTGGAAGCAATGATGGCACGAGGCGGTATCGACCTGCTCATGGCAGTCCCCACCTCGGTTGATGCGCTCATTGCCCCGCTGAAGAAGGTCTACGATTCAGGGGTGGAGATCATCACCTGCGACACCTTTATCGGAAATGGGGATTACTCGAAAAAGAGCGAGTACTCATTTCCACTCGCATATATCGGGACTGACAATGAGCTCGGAGGTGAGAAGGTTGCCGAGCACCTGGCGAAGATGCTCGGGGAGAAGGGGAAGGTGTATGTCAATACCACGAACCCCGACGTGTCATCCGTCATGGGAAGAGTGACAGGCTTCAAGAGAGGAATTGCCAAATACCCGAACATGGAAGTCGTCGGCGTGGACTATAACCTGGACGTGCAGCAGAAGGCCCAGGAGCAGACACTTGCCGCGCTGCAGAAAAACCCGGACATCGTTGGAGTATTCGGCACCAACTTGTTCAGCGCCTAGGGTGCCTATCAGGCGGTGGTGAATGCAGGGCTCACCGGCGCTGTGAAGATCGCGAGCTGGGATGCGACCGTGGACCTGATAAACGCGCTCAAAGAGGGGAAGGTGGACCTTGTGCTCGCTCAGAAGCCTGCCGAAATCGGACAGCTCGCCGTGGAGTGGGGGTACAAGTACTTCACTGAAGGCGCGGATGTACCCAAGAAGGTCATTCCTGGATTCGAGTTTTTCACCAGAGAGAATGTGAACGATCCAGACATGCAGCAGTTCATTTACAAGTAAAGGAAAAAGAGGGTTAACCACCTATATTTCTCCTCATTAAGAGGTATACAAAAGGCCTTTCTCCTGGTTTAATTAGCTTCAAGACAAGAAATTATACCAAAAGGAGAAAGGCCTGTATGAATACAATGAAAAATGCAGAAGATGGTCAGGAACAGACTCCCTTCACCTGAAAAAAGATATCTATATTCCAAGCACTTTTTTTATTGACAGAAGCAATATTTTGTGTGAAAATGTTCAATTACTAACAGTGAGTAAGTAACGGATCAATTTACATGAGAATCTTTAAGCTTAATGGAACGATCAATTCAGTACTACAAAATAGGATCAACAGATCGGTCATCTTTCACTACCTCAGGGAAAACGGACCTTCTTATCGGGCGCGTATTTCCAAGGATCTACAAATAAGTGCGCCTGCAGTGTCCAGGGTCATCGAAAAGCTTATCGAAGAGCGGTATGTCATAGAAACAGATAAAATTGTCACAGGTACGGGAAAGCGGCCGACACAACTTAGGATAAATGCCGAACGGGGTATTGTGATTGGAGTGGATTTAATTAAGGAAAGAGTTGAGCTAGCGATCACTGATTTCAGCGGAAAGGTCTTAAGCACGTATCATGGATTCAGATTTACCGAAGAAATTCACGTTATAGAAAGCCTAGTTGGTGATATTCGCAACGTTTTGGATTGCCACAAACAGGTAGAATATCATGCTAACTGTTGCCTCGAGGCTATAGGTATCGGTATTCCTGCTGTTGTTGATCAGAAAAGCGGTGAGGTACTCGATGCTCCACTTTACAACAATTTAATTGGTCTGAACCTGAAGAAGGAGCTGGAACGTGTTTTCAACATACCTGTATACGTTGAAAATGTAGTTCGGCTTTCAACACTCGGAGAGAAAAACTACGGAGAGGGGAGAAATGTCAACAACTTTGTTTATGTTGAGATAAGCAACGGTATCGGTGCCGGTATCATCATAGAAAATTACCTGGTGAGAGGAACAAACGGTGCGGCAGGTGAAATAGGTTTTTCCATTATTGGAAGAGAAAATCTCGGTTATAAAGTAAAAACGAAGGGATATCTTGAAAATCACGCTTCAGTAGATACATTACGCACACTCGCATTGCGGGAAATCAAAAACAAAAAAGCGACCATTATTTCCACCATAGTCAATAATGATATGAAAAAACTGGATCCCTCTGTCGTGTGTATTGCAGCGACACGGGGTGATAAAGTGGCTCTGAAAATTGTCGCGGAAGTCGTGGATATCATATCCATTGAAATTATCCAGCTGACGCTCATTCTCAATCCACAGCTTATCGTACTCGGGGGTGATTTCTGTAATTTGCCGTCGGCGAATGAATTATTCGTCGAACCTATTATAGAAAACGTCAGGAGATCGATACCCTTTGTATCGCCTGTTGAGATAAAGCTATCCGCGTTAGGTGAGGATGCAGGTGTTATCGGTGCTTCTTTTTTCGCCATAGAATCTCTCCTTACTGGAGAGTTTCCCTATGCGATCGATTCCGAAATCTTTTCTCCAGCAAACAGTGCGGCAAACAGCCATATAGCTGTTAAATAAAAAGGGTAAAGGAGGACCTCATGAGCAGTAAGGATGAAACATTCGGCGAACGGATGAAAAGACGGGAGTTTTTAAAAAGAGGAGGAGTGGCGGCAGGTGCTGCATTCATTCTATCCAGTGGGCTAACACGGTCTTTGTACGCCACCAAGAAAGAAGAAGCAGGTATGGAAGAGGAGATGTTCGAGGTTGTAGGATCCAATCCGATGGAACGGGCCGTGAACTCTGCGCGTGAGCTGGCTAAAAGGTATCCGGGTGCCGAGCTCAAGGTCATGGTTCCGACTGGTTCTCTCGGCAACATGGCACCATTCGGACCCCAGTGGGAAAAGATGACCGGTGTTCCTGTCTCCTTCTTTGAAGCAGGGTATGGCGACGATTATGCTGCAAAAGTGCTTCAGGAGGCAGTCTCCAAAACCGGTGAGTTTGACGTGACGCCACCACCACCGCATATGATTCCAACCTGCGTTGAGTCAAGACTCGCTGTTGATCTGACTGACTGGGTCGCAAAATACGATCCCGAGCTCACAGGACCAAACGGTGTAGTTTCTCCGTTGGACAAATTCGGCGGCAATTACAAAGGTCGTGTGTATGCCCTCGATACGGATGGTGATGCTTGGAGCCTGTTTCTTCGAAAGGACTACCTGGAGAATCCAAAAGAACAACAGGCTTTCAAAAGGCAATTTGGCTATGAATTAAAGAAACCCGAGACATGGCCCGAGCTTGCAGACCAGATCAAGTTTTTCAACAGACCGGATGAGGGTTTTTACGGTGGTATTCACCTCTACAACGCCTTCTACAGTAAATTTGCGTTTCTGCAGGTCTTCGCTTCCCGGGGAAACTATTACTTCAACGACAACATGGAACCAATGGTGAACAACAAGGATGGTATTGCAGCACTGCAGTACCTGCAGGATATTTCAGAATATCAGCATCCAGGTGTCTGGAGCATGCAGTGGGGTGAAACCTACAAAGGCATGAGTGACGGACTCGCCTACTCGACCTTTGCCTGGCCCGCATTCGCACGCTATAATAACAAGCCTGGAAACGTTGCACAAAACAAACTCTCCTACGTCGTAACACCCGGGTGGGAGGTCAAGGGAAAGGTGTGCCACGCAACGATGCTCCCCTACAGCTGGGCGTTCATCGTTTCCCGATATTCCAAGTATCCCGAGCTCGCTTACCTCTGGGCCCAGTACAATCAGAGCCCGCAGATCAGTGCGAAGGCAGTGCTCGAGGACGGCGGGTACTTTGATCCTTTCAGGTACAACCATTTTACCGATCCGGGAGTCATCGAAGCCTACACGAAGGAGTTCCTCGAGGTGCTGCTGGCGAGCCTTGAGGTATCTCTTCCCGAAATCATGGTAGTCGGAGGCATCGAGTATATGGACCTTCTCGACAAAGAGGTTCAGGCAGCTCTGCGCGGTCTGAAGACCGCGCGAAAAGCACTCGATGACGCGGCGGAGGTTTGGGAAGGCGTCACCGAACGGTATGGGCGGGATGAGCAAATCGAGCAGTGGAGATGGCTGAAACAGTACTTCCCGCAATCCGTACATGACGCGGTTGCACGAAAGGCGTAAAATTTATCTTTTTGCGGCAGGACACCACCATTGGTGTCCTGCCGGTTGAAATACAGGTAGGCCGAAACAATTCATTTTGAGACAATCCATAAGTGGGCAAGACGATGAAAAATGTTTTTAAGAAGATACCGTTTCCTATTGCACTCATCATACCGATCGAAGTAGTTTTGCTTTTTCTGCTCATCTTTCCGCTCATTGTTGAGATCTGGGTGAGTCTCACCAATTGGACACCATTACTCGGGACAAACTGGTGGCATGCAAAATTTATAGGGCTGAAAAATTACTATGATATCATCTTCAAGGATTCCAGATTCATCATGTCGGTCGTCCGCACCATCCTCATTACCACCGTGTGTGTCGTGGTCGAACTGGGCCTTGGTCTCGTCTACGCCCTGCTCTTTCTAAAGGACTTCAGGGGAAAGAAGATATGTGTATCAATCATGTTACTTCCGATGATGATCATACCCCTGGTTGCGGGATACAACTTCTTCATGCTTTTTATCGAGAACGGTCCGATTAATCAAGTATTGAGTTTCCTGCTTGGCAGGCAGGTCGTTTTCCATTGGATGTCCCACCCGACGCTTGGCCTCATTACGATAATGATAGTCGATATCTGGGAATGGACACCGCTAATGTTCTTGATACTCATGGCTGGTCTAACATCGGTTCCGGAAAATCAGGTAAAGGCAGCAGTGAGTCTCGGTGCGAAAAACTTTCAGATATTTCGAATGCTGACCCTTCCACTGATTAAACCCATAGTGCTCATAGCTGTGGTCATAAGGGGAATGGAACTCTTCAAGATCTTCGATGTCGTGTTCATTCTCACGAGAGGTGGTCCGGGTACGACTACAGAAACAATTTCCTACTATCTCTACTCTGCAGGATTTACTTATATGAGATTAAGCTATATTGCAGCTGGTGCGTTCATCGTGCTGGCTATCTTCCTGGCAGCTTCTTACTATATTCTGAAACCAGTCGTGAAAGAAATTGCATGAGGAAATGCCTATGAGTTTTACACCTTATTCCAAAGAGGGAAGCAAACTTTCAAACGTACTCAGGTTCGTGGCGATCGCCTTCATCATCCTGATTACCCTTTTTCCATTTTTTTGGATGATATCGACATCTTTCAAACCTGTGAACGAATGGACACCGCCCAAGCCCAAGTGGATACCTGATGAACCCACACTGTACAACTATAAGACAGTTTTTCTGGGGCCAGGCAGGGCGAAAGGTGGGTGGTGGCAGTCCGATGAGGGTGTTCGTGATTCCGCCGATACCGAAGGAGCGAAGATTAGGATATCAGGTGAGAGCTCATTTTTCATGCCGTTCATTACGAGTCTTATCATATGCTCGAGCGCCACGGTGTTATCGATTGCGATCGGTACCTTGACTGCCTACAGCATCTCCAGATACAAGTTCGGTGGTAACTTCTTCTCTTTCTTTATACTGTCAGCGCGTATGTTTCCACCGATTGCCGTTGTGATCCCCCTCGTCGTCATGTTCGCCGCTCTAAGGTTGCTCGACAGCCGGTTCGGAGTCATCATTGTCTACACCGGTTTCACGTTACCCTTCTCGGTCTGGATGATCAAGAGCTTTCTGGACGATATCCCTCACGAGCTAGAGGAAGCAGCGGTCGTGGATGGTATGACGAATTTTGAGGCTTTACTCAAGGTGACACTGCCGCTCGTAAAAGGTGGAGTCGCAGCGACAGCCCTGTTCATATTTATCCTCAACTGGAGTGAGTTTCTCATTGCCTTTCTTCTCACATCGACAAAGGTTATGACCCTTCCGATTTTAATCTCACGATACTTCAGTACGACACAGGGGCATCTTTATGGTCCTCAGGCGGCTCTGGGTACCATTGCGACGATACCGGTGATCATCTTCGGATTCATCATTCAAAAACACCTCGTCAGGGGTCTGACCTTTGGAGCGGTTAAAAAATAAACTGCGAGGAGCAGTGATATTATGAAGCTCGTATTGAAAGAATTAACGAAACAGTTCGGGGATTTAGTTGCCGTCGACAACCTGAACCTTGATATCGAGGATGGAGAGATCGTGTCTCTCCTCGGCCCATCGGGATGTGGGAAAACAACGACCTTGAATATGATATCGGGATTCGAAAGGCCGAATCACGGAAAAGTGTATTTCAACGGAAAATGCGCCAATGACATTCCTCCTCGAGAGCGAAATGTGGGAATGGTCTTTCAGGAGTACGCCATTTTCACGACGATGAACGCCTATAAGAATATTGCCTTCGGACTTCGGGTACGAAAAGTCCAAAAAAAACAGATAGAACGTGAGGTGCTCGAAATAGCGGAGAGTCTTAACCTCCGAGATGCGCTGTATCGGAATATTAACAAGCTCAATCTGAGTGAATTACAGAGGATCGCCCTAGCGAGAACACTGAGCACGAAGCCTTCACTTATGCTTCTCGATGAACCGCTTAGCAATCTTGATGCGGCGCTTAGGGAGAGAACACGCGTTGAGCTGAAACATTTTCACGACCGCTGGGGCATTACCATGATCTACGTTACCCACGACCAGATCGAGGCGATTTCACTGGCAAATCGCATTGCCGTCATGAAAGAGGGGAAGCTGCAGCAATACGACAATGCCCAGACCATTTATCGGGAACCAGCTAACGTTTTTATTGCACAGTTTATCGGGAGCCCGCCTTCCAATATCATTCGTGGTGAGATAATGAGGAGAAACGGCAATACCATCTTCCACAGAGGCAACATGTCAATCGATATCTCTAATTTCAAGGCACTAACAGGTGAAAGAGTACGAGACTCAAAACTCGTGATCGGGATTCGACCTGAGCATATTGCAGTATCAAAGACGAAAAATACAAAAACCGCACAGGCTGCCGAAGTCTATGCGGTTGAACCTCTCGGAATTGAAACGATTCTCGATTTGAGAATCGATGACACCATCATCAGGGCTCTCATTGAGACGGAATACTCGGCCAAAGTTGGTGAACGGATGTACTTTGATGTGGCCGTTGATGAGATGAATATCTTCGATGCGGAGACCGAAAGGAACTTACGAGTAAAAGGGTGAACCCATGGCACATATCGAGATAAGAAGTATAAAAAAGGCCTTTGGGAAGGTTCAGGCCCTGGACAGGATCGGTTTCAGCGTCAGGGACAAGGAGTTCTTCTGTCTTGTCGGACCAACCAATGCTGGTAAAACAACGACACTTCGCATCATCGCCGGTCTCGAGAAACAAGACGAAGGGGATGTACTGTTCGATGACGTGCTCATGAATGATGTCCATCCTAATGAACGCGACGTTGCCATGCTCTTTCAGAACTTAGCGCTTTATCCGAACAAAACAGGTTTTGAGAATATCGCAACACCTCTCAGGATCAAGGGTTTTACCGATAAGGAAGTTCATAAGCGGGTACATGAAGTCGCTGAAATTCTGCACATATCCCATCTCCTCGAACGGATGCCTGGTACATACAGCGGCGGAGAACGACAAAGAGTCGCACTCGGTAGAACAATTATCCGACGTCCGAAGGTGTATCTGTTCGATGAACCCTTGAGCAATCTCGATGCGATCCTCCGTGTGGAAATGCGCTCGGAACTGAAGAGACTTCAGCGTGATCTTGGACAGACCATGGTCTATGTCACACATGATCAGGTTGAAGCGATTTCGATGTCCGACCGTATTGCAGTTTTGCACAAGGGGAAAATACAACAGATCGGATTACCTGGAGAAATCTTCAACAAACCGAATAACATGTTCACGGCGGGATTCTTCGGATCTCCTCCCATGAGTTTTTTAAAGTGTTCCGTTGAAAAAACTGGTGATCAGACTCTGCTGACCGCAAATAAAATAAATCTTGATGTAACATCATTTTCAAAACAACTTTCAGGTTACCGCTCCGTTAGAGTGGGAATCCGGCCCCAGCATATCAAGGTCGAAAAAGATGGAACCGGTGGCGAGTTCAAGGTCGTTGCCATCGAACATCTTGGTTCAAAATCAGTGCTTACATTTGAAGCAGGGAAGGACATCCTGCTTGCGGTAGTCCCTGCAGCATGGGGAATCAAGAGTAATGATTCGGTTCGCGTATCTATCGATCCGTCAAAGATATACATATTCGATGAAGAAACAAACCGTGTCATTGTATGATGACAAGTTACAGATACACTTTCTCATGATAAGGAGGATGTAATGCCAAAAAACAAGATAGGTGTAGGAATGATCGGTTATAAATTTATGGGTAAAGCCCACAGTAACGCATTTAGACAAGTACCTATTTTTTTCGACTGTCCTCTCATCCCGGAACTCAAAGCGATATGTGGACGTGACGAGGAAAGTGTGAAAAAAGCTGCTGAAACTTATGGTTGGGAGGGATACGAAACTTCATGGAGGAAACTCATCGATCGAAGTGATATTGAGCTTGTCGATATCAACACTCCAAACAACTTACATGCTGAAATCGCGATTGCAGCTGCACAAAAAGGGAAACACATATTCCTTGAAAAGCCGATGGCAATGAACTTAAAGGAAGCGAAGGAAGTGGTTGCCGCGGTGAAGAAGGCTGGTGTCAAACACATGATAAGTTTCAACTATCGAAAGTTTCCAAGCCTATCTTACGCGAAGAAGATGATCGATGACGGAAAAATTGGGAAAGTATACCATTTCCGTGCCGTTTATTTACAAGACTGGATTATTGATCCTAATTTCCCCTTGGTGTGGAGATTGGACAAGAACATTGCGGGGTCAGGGGCGCTCGGAGACCTCTGTGCCCATATCATAGACATGGCGCAATACCTCATCGGCGACATCGACTCGGTCTCAGCAACGGCAGAGACCTTTATCAAGGAGCGAAAGCTGCCGTCCTCTGAGGGAGGGTTGAGTGCAAAGGCAGGGGAGAAGAAGGGTAAAGTAACCGTCGACGATGCGGTCATTTCCCTGGCTCGATTCGAAAATGGAGCCCTCGGAACATTTGAGGCAACACGATTCGCGATCGGTCATAAAAACGGCGGTCAGTTCGAGATAAACGGGAGCGAGGGAAGCCTCAGGTTCAATCTAGAACGGATGAATGAGCTTGAATATCTGGCAACAAAGGACGGCGATGAACAGGGATTTAAGACTATTCTCGTCACAAACCCCACGCATCCCTTTATGGCTGCATGGTGGCCTCCGGGGCATATGATTGGATGGGAGCACTCGCACGTCAATCAGGTATATCATTTGCTCGATTCGATAGCACATGATAGGTTGCCCGAGCCGAGCCTCTATGAAGGAGTTAAGAACCAGGCTGTACTCGAAGCTATGAGTGCTTCGATTACGGATGGGAAATGGCACGACGTGGAAAAGGTGAAGGTGTAGAGAGGAATTTCGTGTTAAAAGAAAGTGCTCAATGGTTTTATACCATAATTAGAGGAGGTTGTTTATGAAACTCGGAATGCTTACGGTTATGATGGCTGATCAACCGGTCGAGAAGGTTCTCGACCTGATGATGAATTATAAGATGGAAGCTGTGGAGTTCTATTCAGGAGCCATGTTTTCAAATGCACACTGCAATCCCGATGAGCTACTTGAAGACGACGAAAAGCTGAAGAGTTTTAAAAAGATGCTATCAAGCAGAAACATATTTATTAGTGCGCTTTCCTGTCATGGGAACCCCCTGCATCCTGATCCGAAAATTGGCCCTGTACATGCCGAATCCATCCGGAAGACAATCCTGCTGGCCGAAAAGCTCGAGGTCGATCGTATCATAGGCTTTGCTGGATGCCCTGCAGGGTGCGAGAAGGATACCATGCCGAACTGGGTGCATGAACCATGGCCGGACTGGTTTCCGGAAATGCTCAATTGGCAGTGGGAAAAAAAGCTTATTCCCTTCTGGAAGGACATGGTGAAATTCATGAAACAGCACAAGGTAAAGTACTTCTGCTTTGAACTGCATCCGGGCGACATGCTCTACAATCCTGAATCCCTGTTCAAGCTTCGTGCGGCGGTGGGTGAGGAAATATGCTGTAACTATGACTCGAGTAATATTGAGTGGCAGGGTATCGACACGCTCGAAGCAATCATCGCATTGGGAGATACCATAAAACATGTACATGCAAAGGACTGCAAGACCTATGTGAACAACTCGAGTATCAATGGAACACTCGATCCAAAGCCCTACAGCGATGAACTTCACCGGTCTTGGAACTTCAGAACCGTCGGATGGGGCCATGGCCAGGAATATTGGACCCAGTACCTCATCAACCTGCGCATGATCGGATACGACTACGTCATGAGCATAGAGCACGAGGACAGCCTTATGTCGGCTGCTGAAGGGCTCGAAAAGGCGGTGAATTATCTACGTACAATTATCCTGAAGCAGAAACCGGGCCCCATGACCTGGGCATAGGTTCCTGTATAACAAGTGAATGCGTGTCATCTGTTAAAATGCGCAGGTAATTAATAACGAAAGGAAAGTACAGTGGGTGCTATCAATCTACTTACCACCATCAAGGGTTCCCTCCTCGAGGGATTTTTCCCCGCAGGGTGGGATCTAGCAAAGATCGAGAAGTGCTGCAGCTATAACCTCGAAGCGCTGATGAAACGAGAGAAATGGTGGCATCATGATTACAGTATCGTGGCTTGTGACACGGTTGCCGATTTCGATACGCTCATGGGCCACGAGATTGCGCTTCAGATATACCGTGCAAAACAGGAGGGCAAACAGATTGCCTTCATATTCCCAGTAGGGCCAATGGGCATGTACCGATGGGTGGTGCACTTCCTGTTCAAGTGGGATATCGACTGCGGCCACGTGCACGGCTTCAACATGGATGAGTGGAGCGATAGGGAGGGAAACACACTTTCTCCTTACAACCCCGGATCCTTTCAATATGCCATGGAGCGTGCATTCTACGGTCCCCTTGGAAAGCATACTATCCCTCCAAAGCAGCGGCACTTTGCAACCAAGGGAAGCCTTGAAAAGTATTCAGAGCAGATTTTCGGCCTGACCGAGAAGAGCGCTCGCCTTGTGGTCGTATACGGAATCGGCAGAGTGTTCCACATCGCATTTTGGGAACCCCACTTCGCGGGAGATTTCTCAACCGAGAATGAGTGGAAGGCTCAGACCCACCGCATTGCCGCAAAACTGCATCCTCTGACCATTGAGCAGAACGCAATTACCTCGTTCAAGAGCAGGACGACTCTCGTGTCTGCGCGGGCCAACACCATCGGCCCAGGGCTCTTTCTCAAGGCCGACTATGCGATCGGAGGTGCCGATGGCACCTTGGGCAGGGGTATGATGTGGCAGGGAATGAGCCTGTGTGTGACGCTCAAATACGGGCCTGACACCTGGGTCCCCTCGAGCTACATGCCGACGCTCGCGGGCAGGCTCTTTTTCCTCAAAGATCTTGCAGGTCCCCTCGAGCCTGAGCTCAATTGACGCAGGGCGAACAATGCACACCCTAGCTGGGAAGGAGGGTCTGCACGAATTTTTCGCCATTCCTCATAAAGAACGTTATTATAAACGGGAATTTCAATCGAAGGATGAATCATGGATACAAGGTCAGAGATCTCAAATTTGTAGAGCATGAAAAGTTGAAAGTGGAGTAGGCTGAAGCCAGAATGCCCGTGTTCACGCATTTGAGGGATCAGCTTTAAAACCCTCTTTTTCGCATGAGCGGCATCACGGCCTGTGCGGGAAGCGAAAAGTCTTCTTGCACATTCCCCCATTTTTTGTAAAATAGAGTGGATGAAGGTGGTGTATCTCTTGCAGGAGAGTACGAATTGGCAGGCAACGGCGTCGGTACAGAAAATCTGAAGGGGAGTTCCAGTCTGCTTATTCCGGTCGCAAAAAATTGGGCCGTAATTTTTTGTTTCTGTTGATCGTGATATTCAGTTTCACAGGGAGAGGGTTCTTCAGCCTGAAGAATTTCCAGAATATCATCCATCTGTCCACCATATTTCTTCTCCTTTCCGCTGCCGAGACCTATGTGATCATCACAGGGGGGATCGATCTCTCTGTTGGCTTTGTCATGGGACTTTCGTCTGTGCTCTCCGCAAAGATCATGCAGCTCCTGCATGCTGCTGCGCTTCCTCAGCCCACAAGCATCCTGATCGGAAGCATGGTGGGTATAGCGATCAGCTTAATTCCAGGCATGATCAGCGGGATCCTCATCGCAAGGCTCAGTGTACCTCCATTCATCGCGACGCTCGGAATGTGGGGAGTGACCAATGGAATCACACTTCGTATCTGTCAGGGTTTTCCCATCTCTTTTCTCCCGTCAAACCTCGTTGAGCTCGGAAACGGGTATTTGTTCTACGTGCTTCCCGGCAGAGCAATATCCTTCTTACACAGACCCTACGGACTGCAGGACACGCAGATCAGGGAGCTGCTCCGTATATTCCCCAATTCTTTTGTGTTCTCCTTTGTGGTGCTCTTCATTCTCTGGCACGTGCTGAAGCACACGAAGTTCGGGCAGCACACCTATGCAATCGGCGGGAGCATGGACGCCTCTATGAGGGCAGGTATCAACGTGAAGAAGCACCTCATTGCTATCTATACCCTTTCTTCCTTTCTTGCCGGGCTTGCAGGAGTTTTCAACATATTTCAAACAGGCATCGGGAATTTCACACCTTTCAGCTCAATGTACGAGCTGTTTGCAATCGCAGGTGTGATCATCGGCGGTGCGAGCCTCATGGGGGGAAAGGGGAGCATACTGGGTGCCTGTATCGGTGCGGTGATGATAAGGCTCCTGGAAAACGGGCTCTCAATATCGGGGGTCGAGCCTTTCTACCGTTTCATCGCAGTCGGGCTCATCCTCATCATGGCGGTGGTGATAGATCAGATGTTTCCCGACCTGTTTTAATCGACTGGAGCACACAAATGAATCCGAACCGCAGTTCGGAAAAGAAAAAAAGCTTTCTGATTTTTCTGGGACGCCGGTGGGCGCTGATATTCCTGATTCTGGAATCCCTGGTGTTCAGCTTCACCACTGAGGCCTTCTTCAGCCTGAAGGGCATTCAGATCGTGCTCTTTTTCGGCACGACCATTTTCCTGCTCGGGACTGCAGAGACTTTTGTGATCATTACCGGCGGGATCGATCTCTCCGTGGGATTCGTTATGGGATTTGCGAGCATCGTGTCCGCAAAGCTCGTCGTTCTATTCACCGGCATGGGCATATCTCCAGGCCCAAGCATACTGATGGGAGTGTTATTGACCTGGCTGACCGGCCTCATACCCGGGTATGTGAACGGGAGCCTTGTCGCACGCCTCAACGTCCCTCCTTTCATAGCGACCTTTTCCATGCTTGGGATCACTCACGCGACATCCGAGCTCCTCATACGGGGTGTACCCGCGAAGCACCTTCCGTATACCGCAAATGCGATCGGAAACGGCTATTTCATCTACCTCGTTCCGGTGGACAATGTGAGCATGGGAGTGCATGCAGGTGAGGTCGTGGGCCTTCTGGG
>CAZOWM010000049.1:0-15136 GCA_964583615.1 uncultured Spirochaetota bacterium
CTCCTGTAGTTCAAACTCCGGAGCACTGTTCCACGATTCACGCATCTTCTCTGCTACCTTTTTCAAAAGAAATCCGACGATCATCACCGTTCTTGATGCCACAGTGGGACCTGAATCAGGGACCCTGTCCGTGTCGGGATTTTCGTAGATCACGTTTTCCAGAGGGATGCCGAGCGTGTGCGCCACGATTTTTTTAAGAGTCGTCTGGGGCCCCTGCCCCATTTCCACGCTGGAAACGAGGATTTCAACTGTTTTGTCACGGGTTTTACGAAGCTTTACCTTGGCCTGTATCTTGTCCTTTTCGCCGCTTCCGGTAAATGCGCAACCGTGAAGAAAAACAGAAAGCCCGATTCCCCTGTGAACAGTGCCTTTCGTGGACTGAAACCGCTGGAGCTTCCCACGGTAGTCTGACGGCCCCGTCACGGCCTCGATGAGTGCGGGAAGCACGACCTCCTGCCTGATCGTTCCTTCCGTGACGGTACTGTCGTGCTTTTTCAAGAGGTGTTTCCGCTTGAAAACAAGCGGGTCCTCTCCGATGCGGTCCGCGAGTCCGTGCATGTGCATCTCCACGGCAAAGGTCGCCTGCGGCCCTCCAAAGCCTCTGAACGCGCCTGTGAAAACATTGTTGGTGGCAACGGCGGACCCCCGAACGCGTGCATTCGGGATGTTGTACACCCCTGTCGAACAGAACATCGCGCGCTGCAGCACGACCTCCGAGAGACCCGCATATGCACCTGCGTCGAGCTTTATTTCCATATTCATTGCAATAATCCTGTTTTGTGCGTCGAGTGCGCTCGCAATCCTGATAATCGCGGGGTGACGTTTTGTGGTGAAGCGTACGTCCTCTGCCCTGTCGAACACGAGCTGGACCGGACTTCCCGCTTTTATGGCAGCAAACGCGACATGTCCTGCAATAAGCGAGGGGTACTCCTCCTTCCCCCCGAAAGCTCCGCCCGTGGTAGTCTGAACAACGCGGATTCTGTCCTCAGCCCAGCCGAGCCCCTGGATGAGGGCGTTCTTCACGTAGTAGGGACACTGCATGGAACCGTACACCGTAACCCTGCCGTTTTCATACGCCCCGATTGCGCCTTGCGGCTCGAGATAGGCGTGTTCCTGAAATCCGGTCCTGTAAATATCTTCGAACCGGATACTGGCCTGCGAAAACGCGCTGATCGGGTCGCCTTTGACGATCTCGTAGGACGCAAAGAGGTTGTCGCTGCCGAACAGCGGAGGCGCACTCCCCTTTTCCGCCTCCTCGATCGTGTAAACTGGCTCGATGTCGGAGTAGGTGACTGTTATGGCCTCAAGGATGTGAGCGATCGTCTCCCTTTCTGGTCCAACGACAAGAAGGATTGGTTCCCCGATGTAGTTTACCCGGTCTTCTGAAAAAAACGGCATGTCATCGGCGATAATTTTGACCCTGTTTTTCCCGGGCACGTCGTGTTTGTCCACGATGAAGTATCCTTCGGGTATTGGTGGAATCTCGACGCTGTGGATCAGTGCCCGCGGGCGTGTCGAGCGAAGTGTTTTGGCATAAAGCATGCCCTCGAATCGAATGTCGCCGACGTATTCGGCTTTTCCATTTATTTTGATTCGGGCATCGCTTCGTTCTACGGGTGTGCGAATATTTGTCACGTGTATTTTCCTATTTCTCCTCACGAACATAGGGTTTGCACAGAGAAGCGGGCGCGCCGACCTTTTTACTCAGGGCCTCCCACCAGGTCACCACAACGAGCACAACCACGGTGGCGAGGTAGGGGAGCATGTTGAGATAAGCTGCGGGAATCGTCGCTCCTGCAGCCTGGAGTCTGAACTGTACTGCATTGATCCCTCCGAAGAGAATGGCTCCGAGCACTGCGCGCGCGGGATTCCACATTGCAAAAATGACAAGCGCGATGACGATCCATCCCCTTCCTCCAGTGATGTTCTCCGCCCATCCCGGAGTGTAGGAGAGCGAAAGATGGGCTCCTCCCAGGCTCACGAGCATCCCGCCGATCACAGTGGCGAGGTAGCGTACCTTTAACACGTTAATACCCATTGCATCTGCAGTGTAGGGGTTTTCTCCCACCGCACGCAGGCTCAACCCGTCACGGGTCTTGTAAAGGTAAAACCACGCACACGGAACGAGGATATAGACCATGTAGGTTAAAAAGTCCTGGTTGAACAGAGCACCGAGCACCGGAAGAGTACCGAGCCATTTGACCGTGAAGGGCCTGAAACGCGGGCCCACGAGCCCGACGAGATAGTATCCGTTAGATTCAGGCCCGAGACGCTGACCGAGAAAACTCGCCATGCCTGTACCAAAAAGCGTAATGCTCAGGCCGCTCACCACCTGATTCGCCCTCATCGTAATGGATAAAAAAGCGTGAATCACGGCAAGTGATGCTCCGATGAAAAGCGCAACAACAATCCCCGCGACCAGGCTCTTTGTATAGTACGCAGTGGCAAATGCGCTCACCGCCCCGGTGAGCATGATGCCCTCAAGCCCGAGATTGAGGATCCCCGACCGTTCCGTAAACGTCTCTCCCACGGTCGCGTAGATGAGAGAGGTTCCTGCACGAAGCGTTATGTTGAGGATTGAAGTGACGAGTTCGATCATTTGGAGGGTTCCTTTCCGGCCGCAGCACGGAGTTTTGAGAGGGCATTTTCGTGGATCAGGCGAAACCGGTATTCTGTGAAGAGCGCGCCGGCAAGCATGGGAAGCAGTATCAGCCCCTGGAGCAGAAGGCCCACGGCCGCGGGAAGTCCCATGCTCATCTGTACCTGATCACCTCCAACGGAAAGCGCTGCAATGAGAACCGCAACGAAGAGCACCGCAATCGGATTGAGCTGGGCAAGCCACGATACGATAATCGCGGTGTACCCGTATCCGATTGACAGCCCCTGCTGAAGGCGCCGGGAGATTCCGGTCACCTCACACGCACCGGCGAGCCCGCTGATCGCGCCGGAGAGAAACAGAGAAAAAAGGATCGTTCGGGGAATATCAATACCGAGGAAACGGGCAACTGTCCGGTTTTTTCCAATAATTGAGGTCTCAAACCCCCAGCGGCTCCTGCTGAACCCGAACCAGAGGATCCCCGCAAGAACGAACGCGAATACGATTCCGAGGTGAAGGCGGCCGGTGAGGCGCAGAAGCCACGCGGTTTCAGGGAGGGGAGCGGTTCCGGGAAATCCGTAGCCCTTGGGATCACGCCACGGCCCGTAATAGAGGTGTTCGGAGAATAACACCGCGACGTAGTTCAGCATGAGTGTGGTGAGCGTTTCGTTGACATTGAGATACGCATTGAGCGCTGCGGGTATGCCGGCCCAAAGCGCGCCTGCGAGTGCGCCTATGCACAGCGCGGCCGGGAGGACCATCCAGTGCGGCAGACCGCCCGCCCAGAAGAGCGCCACCCACGCTGCTGCGACACCGCCCAGGCAGAGCTGGCCTTCAGCCCCGATATTCCAGAACTCCATCCTGAAGGCAATGGAAACGCCGAGACCGGTAAGCATCAGCGGAATCGCCTTGACGAGGGTTTCGGATAAGTTCGCCCATGTGCCGAATGCTCCTCTGAACATGGCGGCATAGGTAAAAAATGGGGGCGCCTTTGTGATGAGAAGAAGGATCGCCGCCAAAAGAAGGGATGCGAAAAAAGACGCAACAGGGACGAGCACAGCCGCAAGTCGGGACCGTGATTCCCTTTTTTCGAACACAAGGTGCATCCCACACTCCATCTGTCAAGATGTCGTATTTGTTTTCAACTCTTCCGGGAGACTGCCGTACTCCACACCTGCCATCATCAGGCCGAGCATGTGCGTGGTGGTCCGGTGAGAGGGAATTATTCCCATGATGCGGCCTTCGTAGAGAACCGCAATACGGTCGGAGATTGTATAGAGTTCCTCGAGATCTTCGGATATGAGGAGAATTGCATTTCCGGCTTCACGCTGTTCGAGGAGACGTTTCCGTACCGCTTCTGTGGCTCCCACGTCGAGGCCGCGCGACGGATATCCGGCAATGAGCAGTCCCCTGCAGGCATCTATCTCGCGTGCGAGAATTGTTTTCTGTATATTGCCTCCGGAGAGAAACTTGACCTCTGTCTGCGGCCTCGGAGTGGAAATCTGAAACAACCTGATGAGCCTGAGGGCGAAGTTGAGTATGCGCCTGGGCCTGAGAACGCCGACTTGAAAGAGCGGCGGTTTTCTGTACCCTTTCATTGCGAGGTTGTGCGCAACGCTCATGTTTCCCACGATTCCCATGGATATCCGGTCTGCTGGAATGTGACTCACGCCGGCCCTGATAATCTCCAGCGGTGTCCTGTTCGTCAGGTCTTTCCCATTGATGAGCACACGCCCCTGCTCTACATGCCTGAGCCCGGTGATGGCCTCCGCGAGCTGGCGCTGGCCGTTCCCCGCAACACCTGCGATTCCAAGTATTTCACCGCTCCGTATCTGCAGATCGATACCCCTGAGTGCGGGATAGCCTCTGTCGTCAATCGTGTGCACGCCCTGAATGTCCAGTACAACGTGCCCGAGCTGTGAGGGCCCTTTGTCGAGGCGGAACAAAACTTCGCGCCCCACCATCAGGCGGGCGAGCTCCTGCGGGTTTGTGGCTGAGGTTTTCTTTACAGTGACGGGTTTTCCCTTTCTGAGCACCTGTACCCTGTTGGAAAAGGTCATCACCTCCTCCATCTTGTGGGTGATGAAGACCGCGGACTTTCCCTCACCGATCATCTGCGTGATTACCTTGTTGAGCTCCTCGGACTCCTGTGGTGTGAGAACTGCGGTCGGTTCATCGAGAATGAGAATTCGTACGTCTCTGTAGAGAAGCTTGAGGATTTCAACTCTTTGCTGTTCTCCTACGCTTAGCTGCCAGATGTACGCTCCGGGGTCCACCTGCAGCCCGTATCGTTTCGAGAGCGCCCGAATGCGTGTTCTGATGCACTCCATGTCGGGAACAAAGGAGAGGGAGCGCGTTCCGAGTACGATGTTTTCCGCCACCGTCATGGTACTGACGAGCATGAAATTCTGGTGGACCATTCCGATACCGAGCACCGAGGCGTCACGAGGCGATTGAATGGAGACAGGTTTTGTGTCGATGTGTATTTCACCCGAATCCTGACGGTAAAGGCCGGCAAGGATGTTCATCAGCGTGCTCTTGCCGGCCCCGTTTTCTCCGAGGAGCGCAAGAACCTCCCCCTCATAGAGTGTGAAATCTACGTGATCGTTTGCAAGCACTCCCGGAAAATGTTTCGTGATCCCCCGCATCTCAACGATCGGGCGGCTCTGCCGGTTTTGAGAAGAGTTCATCTGTTTTTCACGGGATCGGATTGCTTCAGCTGCCTGGAATCGTTCCCATAACACCCTCAACAAAAAAGTTCATATTCAGCATGTCTCCGTCGCTCATACATTCACCGGCGGGAACGACAATCTTTCCTTTCTGGTCTTTAATCGGACCGCAGAATACATCCCACGAACCTGAGAGGATTTTCTCCTTCTCGGCTTCCACCGTGGCCTTTACGTTTGCCGGTACTTCGGGGCTCAGTTCGGAGAGAATGACAATCCCGTCCTTCAGCCCTCCCCAGTATTGGTGTGTCCGCCAGTTTCCGTTCAGCACCTCCTGTACGGTCCGTGTATAGTATGTGCCCCAGTTCCACACTGGGCTCGCAAGAACCGAGTCTCCCACAAAAGAACGCATGTCGGAGTCGTACCCGATGCTCAAAACCCCGCGCTCCTGCGCAGCTTTCTGGGGCTCGGTGGTGTCCTGATGCTGCGCGATGATGTCTGCTCCCTGGTCGAGAAGAGCGACTGCAGCCTCACGCTCCTTCACCGGATCATACCATGTGCTGGTCCATACCACACGTACCTCCGCCGACGGGTTGACCTCTCTAACACCGAGGGTGAACGCGTTGATTCCGCGGATCACTTCCGGGATCGGAAAGGCTGCAACGTACCCGATGAGATTTTTCTTTGTCATTTTTCCCGCGACCAGGCCTGAAAGGTATCTCGGCTGATAGATTCGACCGAAGTAGGTGGACATGTTCTCCGCGGTCTTGTATCCGGAGCAGTGCTCGAAATAGATGTCTGAAAACTCCTGTGCGACCTCGTACATCGCGTCCATGTACCCGAAGGATGTGGCGAATATCATGTCATAGCCCTGCTGCGCGTACTGGCGAATCACGCGGGCAGCGTCCGGGCCCTCGGGCACGTTTTCGATATAGGTGCTTTCAACCCGGTCACCGAGGTTTTTCTGCATCAGTTTCCTGCCGCGCTCGTGCTCGTAAGTCCATCCGAGGTCGCCGGGAGGTCCGATATAGATAAATGCGATCCTGAACTTTTCTCCCATTTCCTCCTTCTCTACTTCTTCTTTCCCCGATGCGAAAATCTGTACGGGAAAAAGAAGAGCAGCACAGATAAAGAAAATCATCCACCACTTTTTCATGGGATGCCCCTCCTTAAAAATTGAGATAGTAACATTCTAATTATCCATTCGTATTAGTCAAGTCAATATTGGGAGTTTGGAGCGCCCGGGGTGTCATCCTGTTGAGGGTGAGGCAGTCAGTATTCTTCCATTTTATCCCACAGGCGCTGGGCCTGTTTTCTGGAATCGCGGAAAATTTGCTCTGTGTCAAAGGGGAATCGTCTGTGTTCGTACACACACGAGCCGTCTATGATCACAGTGTCAACGTTTCGGGATGCGATCCCGAACACGAAGTGGCCCCCGATGTTTTTGGCGACCAGAGGTGTGGGAGGTTCGTAGTCGAGGAGCACGAGGTCTGCGCGGTATCCCGGTGCGATCCTTCCAAATTTGCTGCCGAAATATCGTTCGAGAATTGTGTTCCCGTTACAGAGGAATCTGAGAAAATCAGCAGGCGAGAGCGCACTCCCCGCATCCATGCTCTTGAAATACCCGATTGTTGTCTCCTCGAACATGTCAGCTCCCATCCCGTCCGTCCCGATTGCGATGTTCCGAATCCGGGAAAGCCCGCTGTTGTATCCCACGCGGTTGTTCATGTTGGACCGCGGGTTGTGCACGAGAAATGAGCCGTGATCGTTGAGGATATCCACATCGGTTTCACCCAGGTGCACGCCGTGGATGACCAGGCTCCGGTCGTCGATCAGGCCGAAGCGCTCGAGGCGCTCAACAACGGAGAGTCCGAAGTGGGCGCGGGAATAGCTCTGATCGTACGCGTCCTCTGCTGCGTGTATGTGTATGCCGCGTTTGACCGCACCGACAGCCTCAGCGAGTTTCTCGAGGGTTTCGTCGCACAGGGTGAATGGAGCGTGTGCACCGACTGCGCCTTTGAGAAGCGCTGTTTCCTGCTGGTGTATGAAGTCGAGGTTTTCCTCTATTCCACTTTCTCTTCCCTGTTTTCCGTTTCTGTCCGTCACCTCGTAACACAGTATTCCGCGGAGCCTGCAGTGTTCGAGCGCCTGTTTCACAACAAAAAGAGAGCCGTGGATAAAGGAGGGGGACGCGCTGTGGTCGACAACAGCGGTCGTTCCGCAGCGGATTGCATCGAGCGCCCCCACGAGGCCGCTGTAATAGAGAGACTGCTCGTCAAGGGCTCTGTCGAGCCTCCACCAGAGGTTTTTGAGAATGCTCACAAAATCCTTTGAAGGAGGTACATGAGCGAGAATTCCCCGCGCGAGTGCGGAGTAGAGGTGTGTGTGCGAGCAGACGTTTCCGCACACCGCAAGCCTCCCCTGTGCATCGATTACTCTGTCTGCGATTTTGTTCTGAGGATCGCGGCCGATGTGCTCAGTTACTTCGCTGATGCTTCCGTCCTCAATGAGTATGTTCATTCCATCCATGCGGAGCGGAGGGTGGTACTGAAGCACAGATGCGTTTTTGATCAACAGTTTCATGGGCTCACCTCGTTGCGTGAAGAAGATAGGAAGCGTTTTGTTTCACGTTGACGATAATGTGGTACAGACCGAGCATCTGCCGGAGATCAGGAGGCCTACGGCCTGACAGTGTCATCTTCTTTCCAGCAGAACCGGGGCCGGTATTTTCGGACGGAAAAACGAAACGAAACTCATCCGATGTGCACACCGCCTCACCTTTTTTTTTGTCGATGATAAGGTCGAACTCGGTGTGCTCAACCCTGCAGTTGTAACAGTCTTTGTGATCAGCCCGCGGTGGTTTTGGGTAGAATCCGCTGTTTGTGCTCCTGTCGAATGCCGCTTTACTCGAAAAAAACGTGAACTTGTCGGTGAAGGGCTTTCCCTGGTGGGTGCAGAAGGTCTCACAGTTTCCGCACTCGTTGCAGAAGTCGTCGATGTGCAGGATCTGTATAGACTGCTCGATCTTTACTGTGTGCAGCGGCAATGGTGTTTCTGACGCGGGTGAGGCCCCGGGAAGAGCAGACAGGAAATGGGGAATGGAAAGCTCCACGGGCGTGAATTCTAAAGGAATGTTTGCCCTGTTCGGGCAGGTTTCGACGCACTTGTTGCATATCTCAGCGCATGCAAGGCAGCGTTCGCTCTCCCTTCTGGCGAGGTCCGGTGAGAGTGTGTGGATGACGGTGGTGAAATTCTTTCTTTTTTCAACCGGAAGCTTTTCAACAGGGGAAAAATGCCGGATACGGCCGTGTTTCTTCATGAGCTGAGATATCCTCTCAGGAGACGCTTGTGTGTACAGACTGTCCGCAAGATCCTTTGACGGAGATGCTCCTTCTTTTTCGACCACCGCGTGGCAGATCTTCTTCGCGTCCGCGATCGCTTCCACGACTGTTGCCGGCCCCCTCACGCAGTCGCCTGCGGCAAACACACCGGAAATGTTTGTTTCGCAGGTTTTTTCATGCACACTGATTCTCCCTTCAGCGTCTACGTGTATACCGTTTTGCAGTATTACGGAGGTGTCGGCATCCTCGCCGATTGCGGCGATCAGGGTGTCGGCTTCGAGCGTGATGTATTCTCCGTCAATGGGGATTGGCCTTTTCCGCCCGGACTCATCCGGCTCGCCGAGCCGCATCCTCGCACACCGCAGCCCTGAGATCCGGCCGTTTTCGGTGATGAGTTCGGAGGGGGCAAGAAGCTCGAGTATCTCGATCCCCTCCTCGATGCATGCATCGATCTCCTCAGGATCGGCAGGCATGTTCGCCAGGTCCCGCCTGTACACAACACGGACCCTCCCGGGCGAAAATCGAAGAGCAGTGCGAGCAGCATCAACAGCGGAGTTGCCTCCTCCAGCAACGAGAACCGAACGTCCGACCTGAGGGGTTTGCCCTCCCTTCACCATTTCGAGAAACCCTATCCCCGTATAATATCCTTCTATGCCTTCAGTGCTACCGATGGAAAGCTCTTTTACCCTCCCGCATCCTGTTGCGATGACCACGTAGTCGAATCCCTGTGCCTTGAGGTCATTGATCGAGAAGGCGTCTTTTTCCGCGGTGTGCACCCGCACCCCGAGCCGCTCGATGAAGTCCGCATCGCGTGCAATAATCTCGTCCGGAAGCCTGAACCGGGGAACTGCGTGCGAGACCGTACCTCCGGAAGTCTTTTTTGTTTCCATAATGGTGACAGCAAAGCCTTCCCGCTGTAAAAAGAACCCGGCTGCAAGACCCGCAGGCCCGCTTCCGATGACCGCGATTGATTTCGCACGTTTCCTTTTGTTGATCTGCGCCTTGATTTCTTCTGCCAGCGCATGTACGTCGCCAATCTCCGCTACGATTCTCTTGAGCGCGCGAATGTGAACTGGGTTGTCGTAGTCCCACCGTACGCAGTGATCAAGGCATCTCTGATCGCAGATGTAGCCGGTGATGTTCGGAAGAGGATTTTTTTTCATGACCGTGCGGAGCGCGCCCGTGTAGTCGTCTCTCCGGATGTACTCGATGTACGCAGGGATGTCCTGGTGGATCGGACAGGCCGCTGTGCACGGTGCGACGATGCAATCGAGACTCTCAAGTTTTGAGCCGAGTTTTATGGAGGAGGTCTTTTTACTTTTTTTCTGATAGAGGGGATCTTCGATCGCACGCCGTGCAAGCTCCTCGAGGAGGGGGAGCAGTATTTTCTCCTCTGCGAAGGGGGAAGAGGGGGGATTTTCTTCCAGCGTTTTTGCAATGTGCAGGAAACGCAGATACCCTCCCGGTTTGAGCGCATCTGTGGTGAGGGTCACCGGAAAGATGCCCGTATCGAGTATGTCTCTGATGTTCACGGACGAGGCGCCTGCGGAAAAAGAGACGTTGACCTTCCCCTCGAGCTCTGAGGCAAGCCGGAGTGCGCAGTGCACGGTGACTGGGAAGAGCGGCCCGCCTGACATGTAGCGCTCGGCTCCCGGAAGGATTCCGGAAATATTTTTGTTTGCCAGGGTGTTGGAGAGTTTTACACCGAACCCCTTTTTCTGCGTCTTTGCGAACTCCTTCAGATTTTTCACGAGTACGACCGCATCCGTAAGCTGGAGGTCCTTTTCAAAGGTTTCATCCGCCACTGTCACGTGGTCGTATCCGGTGCGGTGAAGAATGGTTCGGACATCTCTTTTTCCGAGAAGGGTGGGGTTGAGCTTGATGTAGGTGTGGAGCCCCTTTTCTGCGATGAGGTATCGTGCCATCCCTTCGATTTCCTCAGGGGGACAGCCGTGCATCGTTGAAATCGTTGCGGAATGGATCACTGCGCCCGGGACCTGAACGTGCGCGATTTCCGGAAAACGGCTGTAAATCAGCTCCACACGTGAGGAGATTTCCTTCTCAGGGGAGAGCATTCTGCTGATGAAACGTTCCATTTTCTCGCTTTTGAGTCCCTTGAGATCGTAGCCCACGCTCATGTTGAACACGCACCCCGTGCCTGCACCGGATGCAGACAGGCCGAGCCGCTCGCTCAGCACGTGGATGAGGATCCATGCGTTTATGTATTGATCAAAAGAGTCCTCAAGCTTCAGCTCCTGAGACCATTCCGTGTTGTAGCCCTCGTCGAGCGCGTCTATGCAGGGTTTTTCAAACTCCAGGGCGTCGAGCTCCTGAACGGTCTTTAACTCGATGAACCTGCACCCGGTGAGGTATGCGCAGATGATGTTCTGTGCGAGCTGGGTGTGCGGTCCGGCGGCCGGGCCGTACGGGGTTTCGATACTCTGTCCGAAGACTCGCGCTCTCAAAGGGTTCGAGGAAGAAATCCTGCGGTAGAACGCGTGTTTCGGAATCGAGAAAATCGATCCCCTGGACTCGTATTCGGAGAAAATCCAGAGCGCGAGCGATTCAATGTCCAGCGGGTTCATCCTGTCAGACATGTTCTTCTCCGTTCATCGATTATCCGCCACAAATGGGCCTGCTGCTCATCCGCCTCCGCCCTGCGCAAAGCGTTCTGCCATGACCTTTTTCAGCTCTTCGATTGAGGGAGAGACGCGAGGCGGCACAGGAAGAGAACCCAGTGCTGCATCGATGTCCTTCAGGCCGTTTCCGGAAACCAAAACAACCACAGCATCTCCCTTCGAGAATTTTTTTTCGGAAACAGCCGCACCCAGCGCGGCGAATGGCGTCACTCCTGCGGGTTCTCCGAACACACCGGTTTCGCGCGCGCACTCATGCATTGCATCTATGATCTGATCGTCTCGCACGGAAATAGCGAACCCTCCGGATTCTCTGATCGCATTCACCGCGGCATTTCCGTCCCTTGGAAGCTTCACCGCTATGCTGTCAGCAACAGTTTCTCCGCTCACAGGGAGGATCTTTCCGTCTCCATCGAATGCCCTTTTTACTGCAGCGCTGTTTTTCGCCTGGCACGCAACGAGCCTCGGCAGCTTGTCGATCATCCCGGTTTCATACAGGTCACGAAACCCCTTCCATACACCGCTGATGAGGTTGCCGTCGCCCACTGAAACGAGCACCGCTTCCGGACATTTCCAGCCGAGCTGCTCACAGATCTCGAAAGAAACAGTTTTTTTCCCCTCACGGGTGTAGGGGTTGTACCCGGTATTGCGGTTGTACCAGCCGTACTCTCTGGATGCAGCGAGGCAAAGTTCGTAGGCGTCGTCGTAGGTGCCGTCCACAGGTATCACGCCGGCGCCGTACACGAGAAGCTGTGCGATCTTTGCACGCGGAGCCGCTGCAGGGACGAAAATCACGGTGCGCATCCCGCACGAAGCGGCGAGGCAGGCGAGAGAGGAACCGGCATTTCCCGTTGAAGCGCAGGTGACGATGCGCTCACCCATCTGGAGGGCGTGAACGAGCGCCACCGCTCCGGCCCTGTCCTTGGTCGAAGCGCTCGGATTTCTCCCCTCATCCTTTATGAATACGCCGCGAAGGCCGAACCGTTTTTCCAGACGTTCCGATCTGTACAAAGGGGTCCATCCGATGTGCACGCCGGGGCCGGATTTTGTGTAACGCACCGGGAGAAATGCGCCGTACCTCCACATGCTGTAGTCGGGGTTCTTCGAAAAGGGGTGCTTTCGCAGCTGGCCTCTGATCGCGTCGTAGTCATAGAGGAGTTCAAGATTGCTCCCGCAGGATTCACACACGTACCGAAATGGGAGTGCACCGTAGGTTTTTTTGCATGAGATGCAGCGGTAGCCCTGCACCGGTGTTGATTTTTTCATTTCACCTGTTCCGTGCTCTCGCCCATGAGGAGCGCGAGTATACTCTTTGCGGTATGCAGGCGGTTTTCCGCCTCTTCATACACGACGGAGCTCGCGCTGTCCAAAAGTTCGTCCGTGATCTCGTGTCCCCTATCCGCGGGAAGAGCGTGCATGATCTTTGCATCCTTTTTTGCGTGGGAGAACCGTGCACTGTCGCATATCCAGTGGCGGTATTTTTCGAGGTTCTCTTTCATGTGTTTTCGCTCCCGCTCGATGTCTTCATAGGGTTCGAAGTACGCGAACCCTCCCCAGTTTTTCGGGATGACGATATCCGCATCGTGCAATGCTTCTTCCATGTCGCGTGTAAAGCTGATGCTCCCGCCCCCTTCACGGGCGCGGGACTCAGCCCTGCGCACGATGTCCTTCTGAAGAGGGAACTCTTTTGGATGGGCAACCGCAACATCCATTCCGTAACGTGGAAAGAGAAGGATCTGCGACTGCGGTACGGAGAGTGGCTTCGCATGGGTGGTCGCATAGGCCCAGCAGACGGCAACCTTTATTCCGTGCAGGTTTTTCCCGAACAGCTCTTCTATGGTCATGAGATCCGCAACCGCCTGAAGAGGATGGTACACGTCGTCCTGCATGGAGATCAGAGGGATGTTCGCGTTTTTTTCGATCTCCGTGAGGTAGGCGTTTCCCTTTCCGTAGAAGCAGTTTCGTATTGCAATCCCTTCTCCCATCCTCGAGAGCACCTGCGCGGTGTCCTTCGGGGACTCGCCGTGGGTTATCTGAATCTTGTCAGGGGTAAGGTCATGGGCGTGCCCTCCGAGCTGGGTCATCGCTGCTTCAAGCGAGTTCCTCGTTCTTGTTGACTGCTCAAAAAAGATCATGAACAGCGTTTTCTGGAGCAGGAGATTGTTGATTTTTTTTGCACGCCGTTGTTCTTTGAGATGAAACGCGAATTCGACCACGGTGTCCACCTCGTCTGCCGTCCACGTATCGAAGCTGATGAGATTTTTTCCGTAAAAATGAGATTTCATCGATGCCTCCTACAAATGAGAACGATCAGAATCAGAGCGCTGCTTCAAGAATATAGGGCAAGAGCGCATAAAAAGCCGATGCGGTGTGCAGGTGCGCTACGGGAACTTTTTCGTTCGGTGCGTGAGCGCCCCTTTCGTCACCCGGGCCGAATCCGATCGACGGGATTCCGTGGGTGCCGCAGATCGAAACGCCGTTTGTGGAAAATAGCCATTTTCCCTTTTCAGGCTCTTTTCTAAATAACAACACGAAGGTCCTGACACCGGCCTGCACGAGTACGTGGTCTTCTGCAATTTTCCATGTCGGGAAGTACGCTTTCTGCGGGAAAAGAACGCCTCTGTAGCTTTTTTGTCTGAACTCGGGAACGGTGATCTCTGCATCCTTGCCGGCTATTTCCGACACCTCCCCGACTGCGCTGTCTATGGTTTCTCCCCAGGTGAGGCGTCTGTCGAGGTGCAGTGTGCATCGGTCGGGAACAGAGCAGAGGGAGGGAGAATCGGATGCGATTTTGGTAACCGCAACCGTTCCCTTTCCGAGAAAGAGGTCTTCTGCGAGACGTTGGTTGAGCTCCGATACCGCGAGAGCGGCACGCGCTCCCTTGTAGATGGCGTTGTCACCACGTTGCGGGGCAGAACCATGCGACGAGACGCCTGAAAAATCAAGATCCAGCTCCATCCTGCCCCTGTGGCCGTAATAGATCCCCAGGTTCGTCGGCTCAGTGATCACTGCGAACTCAGGGTGAATCTTCTCTTTTTCAATGATGTAGTTCCAGCAGAGCCCTTCGCAGTCCTCCTCCAGCACGGTGAAGGTGAAGTAGATGCTGAATATGCCGTCGTACTGCAGTTCCTTCAGTATCCTCGCAGCAGTGACCATTGAGGCGGCGCCCCCCTTCTGGTCAACGCTTCCACGCCCGTGCACGGCTCCGTCTCTGATTTCTCCTGAAAAGGGGTCGTTTTCCCACTGCGAGCGATCGCCGGGCCCCACAGTATCAACGTGGGCGTCGAAAACGATGACCCTCTCTCCTCCTCCCACTCTCCCAATGAGGTTTCCCAGACCGTCGACTCTGACTTCGTCGAATCCCGCTTCCCTGCACATGTGCTCAAGCGCGGAAATCACCCGCTTTTCGTCGCCGCAGGGTGATGGGATCTTCACGAGCTGAGAGAGATTTTGTGCGGTGTAGCCTCTGTAGAGGTGAGCTTTTTGTTTCACAGATTCAAGATATTTCATATGTTCCTTCTCACAAGCCTCCCCCCGCCTTTTTTGCCCACAATGCCTTTTCCCAGAGAATAGACAAGTGTTCCCCGTAAAAATGTCTTTTGTATTCTTCCGCGTAACTCCATCCCTTCGAAGGGTGTGAGTTTCCCCTTTGAGAAAAGCCCCTCCCCCCTGACAACAAGACGGTCTCGCGGGTCGATGAGCACGAGGTCAGCGTCCTTTCCTGCCTCGATGGATCCTTTTTTGTGTCCGATGCCGTACCTATTCGCGGCATTTTCTGACACGAGCCGTACAAACCTCTTCAACGAAATCCTGCCTTTCATGTACCCCTCGGAAAAGAGGTAGGGAAAGAGGGTCGGGCACCCTGGAATCCCCGCGTAGTCAGTCCAGATCGAGCCG
>CAZOWM010000049.1:15236-23146 GCA_964583615.1 uncultured Spirochaetota bacterium
AGATCGAGCCGCGCGAAGCCCTCCATTCCGGAAATGAGATAGGTCTTGAAGCCGAGAACGGTATTTGCAAGGTTTTCCATGTTCAGAGGAAACCCGTGCGCATACGACTGGGCGCACACTCCTCCGTAGAGCCCGTAATCGACCACAGCCTTGGCACCTATCTCTGAAAGCTTTGTTTCGAGGTGTTTTTCGTCCGTCACCTGAGGTATGGAAGTACACGGCATATCGAAAACAGTGGTGATTCCTCCTGACGCTGCAGCCATTGTTCCGTGATAGAAATCCTCCCTTTCCGTGTATCCCGGGTCATTGAAGTGTATGTGCGGGTCGATCCCTCCCGGAAACACGCACAGGCCCTCGGCATCTACGACTTCTTCTCTGCCGGTGGCAGAGAGGCCTTTTCCGATTTCATGAATTTTCTCACCGAGGATGCGTATATCGGTGCGAACGAGCTCGTCTGATCCCGGGAGGGCGACCCTGCCGTTTTTTACAATCAAGGGCGCTTCTCCTCTTTCAGTATTCTCCACACCTTTTCCCGGGTGATGGGAAGGTTGTATACACGTATTCCGATTGCATCGAAGAGTGCGTTCGCAACAGCGGGCGCAGGCCCGTTTATCGCGATCTCTCCCACGGATTTCGCTCCGAATGGGCCGGTTTGTTCTTCGGAGGGAACGATAATGGTCACGATTTCGGGAATATCCGGTGCAGTGAATATCTTGTAATCCCAGAAACGGGAGTTTACCATCTTGCCCCGTGTGTCGAAAATATAATCTTCGGTGAGCGCATAGGTGAGGCCCTGTACAACGGATCCCTCGATCTGCCCCTCCACAAGGACGGGGTTTATCGGCTGCCCGCAGTCGACTGCTGAGACGAACTTCACGACTTTCAGCGAACCTGTTTCTGTGTCGACTTCCACCTCCGCGAACTGGGCGATGAAGGGTGGTGGAGAAACAGAAGAGGTGTGGGACGCACCTGCCTGTATCTGAAACTGCTCGTCACTGTACATGGTGTGTAGTGCGATGTCTGCATAACCGATCTTTTTCCTGGTTTTTTCGTCACGAACCGTCCCGTTTTCACACCTGAGATGTGCGCTCTCGGATGCGAGAATTCGGGCCGCCGCTTCCACAATCTGCATTTTTAGCTTTTGCGCGCACTTCTGCACCGCGCCTCCTGAGATATAGGTGGTCGATGATGCGTAAGCGCCGACGTCGAAAGGTGTGAGGTCTGTGTCTGAAGACAAAACGATGATCTTTTCCGAGGGCACAGCGAGCACTTCCGCCGCAATCTGGGAGAGAATTGTGTCGGAACCAGTACCTATATCGGTCGCGCCAACGAAGAGATTAAAGCTGCCGTCCTCGTTCATTTTCATAGACGCGCTTCCCATATCGATCTTGGCGATCCCTGACCCCTGCATGGCCACCGCCATTCCGACTCCCCTGACACGGTTTTTTCCCGTTATGATATGTTTCCCTCTTTTTTCTCGCCACCCGATCGCTTTTGCGCCTCTATCGATACACTCCTCCAGCTTGCATGAACGGATGGACTGCTTTACTCCCTCTTTACCCTCTCCCAAAGCTTGAAACACGGGAGATGTCTCCCCTTCTTTGATGTGCCATTTCTTGATGTAGGCGAGAATGTCCTGGCCGGTTTTTGCTGTGATCATATCAATCTGCTGATTGAAGGCAAAATAACCCTGCGTTGCTCCGTAGCCTCTGAATGCGCCTCCAACCGGGAGGTTTGTGTACACCGATTCTCCGTAAAAATGTATATGTTCGATTTTGTTGAACAGTGGAAGCACCTTTGCCCCCACATTGGAGAGGACGGTGAGGGCGTGCGGCCCGTAAGCTCCGGCGTTGAGCCTCACATCCATCGAGAGTGCGGTAATCCTTCCGTCATTTTTCACTCCTGTGCGGAGCCTGATTCTCATTTCGTGTCTCGTTCTGGAGGCGACGAAAACTTCTTTTCTCGAAAGAACGATCCTGGAGGGCCTCCTGTTTCTCCACGTCACAAGCCCAGCAAGGGGCTCGAGGAACACCTCCTGTTTTCCGCCGAATCCCCCGCCTATCCGCGGTTTGATGACCCGTATGTGCTGAAGGGGAATTCCGCAGACCATGCTCACGATTCTTCGGGCGTGAAAGGGGACCTGTGTGGACGTGATGAGTACGAGTCTGCCCTGTTCGTCGAAATGCGCCCGCACGGCATGTGGCTCAATTGCGCAGTGAGAAACAATCTGAGTGTTGTAGGTGTGATCTTCAATGAAATCCGCGTCCTTGAACCCCTTTTCCAGATCACCGAAGCTCATCGTGATCTCTGCGGCGACATTGTTTCCAGGATCATATACCGCAGGAATCTTTGCGTGTTCGTCATCTGTGTGAAGGCGGCTCGCATCATGGTTTTTCGCCTTTTCCATATCGAATAGTGCGGGAAGAGGAGCGTACTCAACTTTAATCGCGTCTGCCGCTCTCCGTGCGGTATCCGCATCCTCCGCTGCCACGAGCGCAATCCGGTCTCCGACAAACCTCACCTTCCTGTCGAAGAGTACAGTGTCGTAGGGTGAGGGTTCGGGAAAACCCTGTCCTGCCGTCGTGTGGAGTACCCTTGGCACGTTCTGGTAGTGAAGTACATCAACGACCCCGGCGAGAGCGTACGCCTCCGTTGCATCGATGGAAACGATTTCCGCGTGCGCGACAGGCGAATATAAGACGGCACAGGAAAGCTCGTTTTCCACTCTGAAATCGTCTGTGAACTGTCCAGTGCCTGCTGCAAGGGCAAGGGCGTCGACCTTGGGAATGGACTTTCCGATGTTGATGTAGCTACTCATTTTCCCGCATCCTCCTCGCAGCAAGCCGGACCGCCTGGACGATCTTTACATACCCGGTGCAGCGGCAGAGGTTTCCATCGAGTGCTCGTTTTATAGCTTCGTCATCCGGGTCGGGATTTTTTAAGAGGAGCGCGTATGCGGCGAGGATCATACCCGGAGTACAGAAGCCACACTGAATCGCACCTGTCTCGGTGAAGGCACGCTGTATCGGATGCGGGGAGTGAATGTCTCCGAGCCCCTTTACGGTGAGAATATCCTTTTCTGCAGCGGAAGCTGCGAGGACCTGGCATGAGTTGACCAGTTTTCCGTTGAGAAAAACGACACAGGAACCGCACTGTCCCTCCCGGCAACCCTCTTTGACTTCAGTGTACCCGTGTGCTCTCAGCACTTCGAGAAGTGTGGATCTCGAACCGAAGGAAATTGTGCGGTTTTTTCCGTTTATTCGAAAGGACGCTTCCATCGTCTATCTCCTCAGAACCTGTTCAAGCCCACGCTCGAGCCATACACCTGCGAGATGTCTCAGGTAATCGGCGCTCATAAACTTTTTATCGGTGAACTTGATGTCAAGATCACGACCAATCCCTTCAACCGAAACAGAAGAACACCGTTTTCCCCTGAGCGCATCTTCTATTTCGAAGAATCGCTTGAACTTCCCGGCGCATCCGACGATCACAACCCTCATGTCTTCGATCCTGTCGGTTTCCTCCCTGACGAGAATCGTCACGGTGAATGCGGGATAATCGAAGCTTGTTCGGGTTTCCCTGTAGTAATACGAGCGCCAGCCGCTCAAGGTGCACGTCACATCTGTGATGAGTGTGTGTTTTCTCAATTCCGGGCTCGTTACGTATTCGAAAACGCGGAAAGTGCCGCGGTGTGCGCCCACCAGGGACACGGACGCATCGAGCGCGATAAGCGGCCCCATGAGATCCGACCATACGGGAAAATGTGCTGTACTTCCGCCTACGGTGATCCTGTTCCGCAAAGGAGTTGATGCGGCACGCGAGAGCGCCCGGCTGAGGATGTTTCCGTGGTCGAGAGATTCGATATGTTCAAAAACCTCTGAAAAAGTCATGGTGGCACCGAATCGAACGCTGCCGTCTTTGTTGGAAAATCGGTCGAGCCCCAGGTAACCCAGTTCTATGAGCCCTCTGATCCTTCCCATTCCGCTTCTGATAATAGCGGTTCCTCCACCATGGGGAATCGTTTTCGGAATTTTCAACAGTTCCTCGATTTCAGTGATGGAGGCGGGAAAATACCACTGTATTTCGTTCATTTTCATATCCAGTGCGTAGAAGTTCATTCTAATTCCTCAATGAGAGGAAAGTCAAAGAAATTTTCGTCATATCAATCGTCATGGAGATTTATTTGACTCCCTGTGGCCTGGAGTTTACTATTGCACCGATGCGAGAAAAAGAAACCATTCCAAAATCCGCACCGAGGGATTACTGCACGGTCATTGAATCTTTTCCGGTCCCTCCCACACAGAATATCTGCGATTCAATACGAGGGGAGCTCGAGGAAATGAATTCCTATCAGGAGGGCTTCGATTTTCTTCAAGAGCGTATAGGCGGGCTTGTTTCCTGATTGAACTCACGCCTATCTTGAACGAATCCTGCAACAAAGGAAACTCTCAGAGATCAATGTACGAAACAATAAAATACATATATACGAAATGTAAAAGAGGAAGATGTACTTATCAGAACCGGTTCTCCGTGGTATCGTTATGCAATAAATGCTTTGTGTGGTGGAAGTATGAACAAGTTTCTCATTCTGCTGGGGTTGTATATGGTCGCGGGCACCACGATTTCGATTATTGTATTTTGGGTGAAACAGACGGAAGAGGAGTATTTTGTAGGTGGAAGACAGATCAATGGATTCGTGTCCTCGCTCACCTATGCATCCACGACATACTCCGCATTCATGATGGTGGGTCTTGTCGGGCTCGCCTTTCAGACCGGGGTGGGTACGTTTATATTCGAAGTTGCATATCTCGCAGGCACGATCCTCCTTCTTTCTCTGTACGGAAAAAAGATATGGAAAATGGGGAAGCAAAAGGGGTTCGTCTCTCCGATTGAGCTGCTCTCCTATAGGTATGGAAGAATTGCCGGTGTACTCGCGAGCTGTATCGCAATCGTTGCGCTGATCCCCTACACCTCGAGCCAGGTTATCGCGTTGGCATTGATTTTTCAGAGCTTTGGAGGTTTCAGGTTCGTATACGGGGTAGGCTTTGCTGCGATCGTCATCATACTCTGGACCCTCATCGGTGGGCTTCGGGGTGTCGCAATAACCGACGCAATCCAGGGCGTGTTCATGGTGTGCGCAGCATTTGCGGGGATTGTGTGGACCGGGAATCGCTACGGAGGATTGGAGCTTCTTCGATTTCCGTCGGAATTCTGGACGCCGGTCCGGTTCGTAAACTTCACCCTCCCGTGGTTTTTCTTCGCACTCACCAATCCACAGGTCGTCCAGCGGCTTTTTATTCCACGGGACGAGCACTCATTCAACAGGATGGTGTTCTTTTTCGGCCTGTACGGGTTCATCTACACGCTGATTGTCACGGGTATAGGATTTTCTGCACGCCACGGCGCTGTCGCAGGGCTCTTCCCGCTCGTCCAGGACAGAGATCGTGTCATCATCGAAATTTTGGGCCGCATGCATCCGTGGCTTTCGATTTCTCTTGCACTCAGCATCGTCTTCGCGTCTGTATCGACTGCGAACTCGATCATACTCACTCTATCGTCAATGGTCGTACGGGACATTTTTCGGCATCTTTTACTGGAAGAGGGGAGGGCCTTTCACCGCAGTTTTGACCCTTTTTTTCTGGTGCTGCAACCGCCATTGTGACTCGGGCGTTTGGGGTTCCTCTGAGCTCCGTGTACACGTTCGTCGTATCATTCGCAGTGTTTTTCAGCGTCAGCTTGCTGGAAAAACCTGGGCACTGACCACTCGTGTACATATATCCGTATACCGATCCCGAGGGAGAGAATGATGGGATCGTATCCCTTGAGAAATCCCGGAATAAGCAGTTTCCATATCAGAAGCCCGGTGAACACGAAGCTGACGATCGCCTTGAGCCCGGTCCATCATGCAAAGAGGAGGAGCAGCAGAACGATAACAACTGCCAAAAACGGGATGAATATGTAATCCTGACTATCGATACGTTCTTTTTCGAATAGCATTGTATGTCACTCTTAAAATAAAAAGGGAGAGACAGCTCGGTCTCTCCCAGGGTAGTGGATGTGGGTATGAATTGAAATATCTTTTTGTGATATTTACCCCATAAATGTTAAAAAAGAATTAACTTCAAATGAAAAATGAATTAATTCGAGCCCTTTTACCGGGGTGCGCAGGATGAAGCTTCAGGCATGGGCCTTGGGCTCGCAATCGTAAAAAAGGTTGTAGAAAACCACAGCGGTTTTATACGAGCGGAAAAAACAGGGAGACGCATGAAGATGCATGTACACCTTCCCCTTTTCGGCCTCCCTCGCTCTTGATGGTTCGCATATCTTTGCCGGCTTTTGACCTACCAAAAAGGGCTGGGCACACTGTTTTAGAGAGTGCTTTTTTCAGGCTTCGTCAATCTCGAGATCGAACACCTGAGCCATGAGTTTCAGCTCCACTTTTCTGTGGCCGGTGATGAGCAGCTCGTGATGGGAGGGAAGCTTCGACATGAGCCTGTGCCCGTCTGCCACTTTGATCACCGCGCCATTTCTGCAGTCAGATCCAGGATATTGGGAGTATCCTTCAAGCGTTCCCTCCACAACGAGAAGTTTTCTCAGCTTTGGGTCGAGCTTAGCCAGTGTGATGTCGCCCTCAGGAAGACGTGCATCGATTGCGGTTGCGTTGTCGTCGACGATCGCGAGCACTTTCGGCCTCAGTGTCCACTCCGTGGAAAATGAAGTGGGGAGGACCCCGAGATACCCGCAATGGACGACGAGCAGGTGGTTTTCCGGTTCGTCGATATCTGGAAATTTGTCGATCTTTTCGTGCTTCAGCGCAGCCATTCCCATGAGGAACGGATAAATGTTGCTCATCATGATTGGCACATCGAGGGATTTCTGAATGAGATATTTCGATATCAGCACCATCGTGTCTGCCTCGCAGGCCCATATCAGGCCTCTCTCCTCAAACAGCATGTTCCACGCCAGACAGGGAGTGGTGTCAGAATAGAAAGATTCGTTCAGGCAGTTCATACCTGCGCCCTTGATACGCTCGTCCGATACGACCTCACGTTTTACCGCAATGTAGATTTTGATTGCGCTGTTGAGGGCCTTTTGGGAGACACCATCAGTGGGAAGGCTCCACTTTTTCCACACCTCCTCCGCTTCTTCGTCGGTAATGTTTTTTGCGTCCTCAGCGAGCTTTTTGAAGCTCTTTTTCTCGATGTGTACCCCAAACCGTTCCTTGATGAGCTGCGTGCACTGTTCTCCCCACCAGTAGAACCTCTTGAAGATCGATGCCTGCATCCCCTCCCCGGGATTGTCCTGGAATACGAGGAACTTCGTGTCATGCATGTCGCGCTTGAGTGCGAGGCTCCTGCAGATCTTTTTCGTAAGATCGAGATTGTAGGGTGCGAATACATTTATCCCCTCAGAGCGAAGAAAACTCACGATTTCCCAGTCCCACATTGCCACGGTTCCGAACTCGGATGTGAGCACAAGAAAAGGGAGCTTCAGTTTTTTGATTTCATCGATTTTTTTGTAGGCGTCTCCGACCAGCTGGGGAAAAATAACCGCGTCAGCTTCAGGAAGAGACTCGCCGAGCTGAACAGGAACGAGAATCTCCGCTTCCTCAGCAAGCAGCTGTCTCAGTGTGCGAAGCTGGGTGTCGAACTCTTCATCCTTCCCGGATTGAAAGGAGAGCGGGATGAGGCGTGCCTTTATCATTGTATCCTCCTTGGTAGGTCTCTTTTCCTCACGTATTGTTCCTTATTGTATACTCATCGTCCCAGTCTTTTCAATCACTTTTCTCCAGAAAAACGGCCCTTTTCCTTTCCCGGTGCCATCGAGCGGCCAAAAGTAAGATGAAGATATTCTTATTTCCAGACACCGTACATCTTATCACCGCACTCCGGGCACCTGCTCTGCGGTCT
>CAZOWM010000050.1:0-22997 GCA_964583615.1 uncultured Spirochaetota bacterium
TCGACTTGCATGCTTAAGACACGCCGCCAGCGTTCGTTCTGAGCCAGGATCAAACTCTCCGTAATAAAGTATTTTCACTCATTTAGTTACTGAATCAGTGGTTTAACTTTGTGAAAACCCCCCTCACGAATCCTGCTATTTAATTTTCAAAGAACATGTTCCATCGATAAAAAACCTTGAGCATGACACTCAAGGTAGTAGAACCGACTCTAATAGGCATCCGAAATATACCGTATCCCTACGCTAAAGTCAAGCGAAGATAAAAAAACTTTATAAAATCTTTGAAAAAGGCAAAGAAAAAGCCTCTTCTTTTAGAGGCTTTCTACGGTATAAAGATCATTTGTTTATAAACCTGTTGCTCACCATACAGGACTATGTTACCCTATTTCCCGATAAAAGTAAAGTATTTTATTTTAAATCTTCAGATTTTTTTCATCCAACAAAGGGGATGAGGTTTCCGTTTTCTACCTTCCATATCTTGACCCTCCTGATTCGCATGTCCGTCCATTTTAATGTATCAGAATGCAAAACAGTCTTGATGCTGTTTTTTCCATGCAGTCTGAGAAAAACCGAATTCCCTTCTGCGACGTAAAACTGGTCAGGAGTCTCATCTGCGACTTTTTTCCCGACAATCCCTTCGAAACACTCAACGAAAGATTCTGTTTGTTTCGCATTAGTTTCAATCCGATAATCATGAATAAATTCGGAAGAGGCGACCGACTTGTTTACGAAAAATATCGCCGCCTTTCCGATTTTGATCCCATCGGGAAGGAGCTCATTGTACTTTTTTCTGAATGTGATTTCATCGATCGTACGGGTAAGAAAGACTTCTCCGATTTCATACTCGGATTCTATCCCCAGTGCGAGAGGAAAGGGGAGAATGAAACGGGGTTTTGGGTTGAACCCCTTCGAATACTTATACGGAAGCCCTGCTGATTTTCCCACCCGTACAAGGAGCGTGAGAAGGTCGAGATGCGATATAAACCGGAAAAGGCCACGTTTGCAGAATCGAAATAAAACCTTTACCATATCCGGAGGACCGCTCACATCCCCTGTCCCACGAAAACGGGAACCCGACTCACGGAGTGCAGGTACAGGGATGGGCTCGTTAAGGTGTTCTCCTGCACGGCGCGGTTTGATACTCTGTTCACACACTCCGCAGTGTGTACATTCGGAAAACAGACAATTTTCCGTCAATATTCCGTCTTCCGCCCTGTGAAGCTCCTGTTCGAGCCACAGATTTCTCACCCCGGTGGAAACATAGTACCATGGAAGAGCCATGATTTCCTTTTGAAAATTGTGAAAGAGGTCTCCGTCGATCTTGTTCGTGTATAAGCTCCTTTCCCATATACTGAAATCGAACATCTCATCCCAGGAGCTGAATCGCTCACCCTGTGTAAAGGCATCATAGACCACACTTCCGATACTCCTGTCCCCCCGGGAAAGGATACCTTCAATAGCACTCATCTTTGGATTTTGAAATTTGATGCGAGCTCGAGAGCGCCGAAACCTGTCTTTTAGACCCTGAAGCATATCCATCGCCGTCTGCGGGTCGAGCTGACGCGCACGCTGAAGTGGTGTGTGAGGCTTCGGTACAAAAACGGATATGTTCACGTTTATGGAAATTGACTTTGAGATCCCGACGAGCTCGGTAATGAGACGTGCAATGCTCTCTTCCTCATTTTGTGCCATTGGAACCCCGATCATGAAGTAGAGCTTTATGAGTTTCCATCCCATCCGTGAAACTTCGCAAATGATTGCTCTGAGCTGTTCTTCGTCCACTGGTTTGTTCAATTTCCTTCGAACGTTTCTGTCTGCACACTCGATCGCGAATGTGAGCCCGCTTTTTCTTACCTTATGTATCATGGCCAGTATATCGAGATTCGTACTGTTGACCCGTAAGGAGGGAAGAGAAATCGACACATTTTCTCCAGAAAAGCATGAATTGATAAGGGACACAACCTTGTGAAGCTCGGAATAGTCTCCAATGCTCAAAGAGACCAAAGAGATTTCTTCGTATCCGGTGCTTTCCAGCGACTCTCTGACAATATCATATACATTACTCAGGCTTCTCTCTCTCACCGGTCTATAGGTGTACCCTGCTAAACAAAACCTGCACCCTGAGAGACATCCTCTGTTCACCTCAACCGCAATTCTGTCCTGAACGATCTTGAGGAGCGGCACGAGCGGTTTTCTGGGGAAGGGAAGCGCATCGAGGTCTGGCTCTATGTTTCTCCTGACGACCTTGTCCACATCCGTTACGAGATACCCCTGTTCCTTTTTCGTGCGGTACAGAGAAGGAACAAAAGTAAAATCAAAAAAGTTTACCCCTTCCAGCCTTTCCCTTCTCGTTTTTCCCCTCAGCTCCAGGTATTTGTCCAAAAAATCCATGAGCGCGCTTTCTCCGTCCCCGAGAAGAAACACATCGATAAAATCTGCAACCGGTTCAGGGTTGAACACTGCGGGTCCTCCCGCGATGACAAGCGGTGTGCTTTCGGTTCTATCCTTAGAAAACAGAGGGATGTTTCCGAGGTCGAGGATATTGAGGATATTCGTATAGAGAAGCTCGTACCCGATGGAGAAACCGATGATATCAAAACGGTTCAGAGGAGTGTAGGTTTCCAGTGAGTAAAGGGGCAGATTCTTTTCACGAAGTTTTGTCTCGAAGTCGGGCCATGGAGCGAACACGCGTTCACAATAAAAGCGTTTTGACCTGTTGACTGTCTCATAGAGTATTTTCAGCCCAAGGTTCGACATTCCGATTTCGTAGAGATCGGGATAACAGAGTACCATGCGGAGTAAAACGGAACGCGGGTCCTTACGAATTATGTTGAGCTCATTTCCTATATAGCGGGCGGGTTTCATAACATCGGGAAGAAACGATTCTACCTCTTCGGGAAACAGGGGGTGCATCACCTGCTGTATCTCCTCATTTCTATATTGTAGAGTATGGCTGTTGCTGCGATGCTCGTCAAAAGGAATGAACCGCCATAACTCATGAATGGAAGTGGAATCCCTGTCACCGGCATAATCCCTATCGTCATACCGATGTTTATGATGATGTGAAAGAGAAACATGCCGACGATTCCCGCAGCCACAAGGCTCCCGAAAAGATCTTTTGAATCGTTAATAATCGTGATCCCCCGATAGAGAAAAAGCGCATACAGGGCGAGGAGAAAAAATGCACCTATGAATCCCCATTCTTCCGCAAAAATCGAAAAGATAAAATCAGTGCTTCTTTCCGGAAGAAAACCGAGCTGACTCTGTGTACCGCCCAGTAACCCCTTGCCGAAGAAGCCCCCGGCTCCAACAGCGATTTTGGACTGGATGATATTGTATCCAGCACCGTACGGATCGATAGTGGGCTTGAGAAAAACAATCAGACGCTCCACCTGATAGGGTTTCAGCAGACGGCTGAAAAACGCGGAGAGAATCAGCCCGGAGAAAAAGATCAAAAAAATCTTTGTAGACTTCAGTATGAAATCTTTCCTCAAAAGTTTGTGAAGAATAAAAGAAATGACTGTGAGTATCCCAAACATGAGCGCAATGATGAGAATAGCCTTTGGGTCATTGAGCATCTGAAGGAAAGCGAGAGAAGACGACTGCACAAGAGTGCTGAATGTGGTCAAAAGCGGCAGCGCGATAGCGATCCCCAATACAGTGAGCATGGAAAGAAAATGCGCCACCTTGATGCCTCCGAAGTAAAGCATCACAATCCCAATCGGCAGGTAAACGAGTGCGGTTCCGAAATCCGGCTGGAGTACAATAAGCCCAAGCGGCACAATTACAATAATGAGTGCGATCACCACATGTACAATCTTTTTTATTTCTTCTCCGGTTCTCTCAAGATACTTTGCGAGCATTAGTATTGTGCAAATCTTCACAAACTCAGAAGGCTGAAATCCAAAACCGCCGATAACCGTGATCCAGCTCTTCGCCCCCCTCACCCGCTTTCCAAAAAAGAGGGTAATAACGAGGATTAATATGCTGCAAATGTAAATGATAAACGCGTATTCTCCCAGTTTTTGATAATGCACGAAGAGAAGCAGTATGAAAATCGCAATCCCGGTAATTGCCCAGTAGATCTGCTTTATGTGCTGTTTCTCAACTCCTCTGCTCCCGCCCGCGCCGCTGGTCACACTGTATATAGTCAGAATGCCAAGCGCGGTGAGAGTGAGAAAAGACAAAAGGAGCCCAAAATCAACCTTAAAAGGTCGCACCCCGTGCTGCATATTTTTTTCACCCGTTCAATCGGTTATCATATCTGCATCCGCTTTGCGGTTGCGGTATATTTCCGCTCTCTTTTTCCAGATATTCCTTCTGGCGGTTTCTTGATTACAGTTCCCGAAAATTGATTCCAGTATTTCAGACACGAGCGGTGCTGCGGACACACTCCCTGCACCCCCGTGCTCCACGATGGCAGTTACAGAGATCACCTCGTCTTCATCGGTGGCGTCAAAGGGTGCAAATGCGGTATAAAGCGAGTGTGTCTCTTCGGCGCCCGCAGTTTCTGCACTGCTCGTTTTGCCGGCAGGATTTGTGGACATGACTGCGCCCCCCCACCGTGCGGTGCCTTCTACTACTACATCTCTCATGGCAGAAACGATGAAATCAAAATGTTTCTTATCGATGGAGCTTTTAACAAGAACCTCAGGATTCCTTTTATAGATCAACTCATCGCTCTTTGCAGAACGTATTTCAGACACTATGTAGGGCTGAAACAGCGTACCTTTGTTTGCAATCATATTCGTAAAACAGTTCATTTGAAGCAGCGTCACGAGAATGTAGCCCTGTCCGATGGCCATATTGAGTGTATCACCATCATACCAGATATCTTCAACATTTTTCCTCTTCCAGTCCGGATCCGGCACAATACCTTCAAGTTCCCCGATAAGATCGATTTTTGTGGGCTTCCCGAATCCGAGCATATTCGCATAATTTGCAATGACATCCGGACCGAGTACGAGAGCAGCCTGATAGAAATAGGAATCACATGAGTGTACGATGGCATGATAAAGGTCGACTTTCCCGTGATTTGTCCAGCAGGCAAAAAAACGGTTCCCGAGCTGATATCCCCCACCGCACACGAACTGCTTCGTCGGAGGGATGGCCTCCGTATCGAGCACTGCAAGCGCAACAACGAGCTTGAAAATCGAGCCTGCGGGATATTGAGCCTGAATTGCCCGGTTGAGAAAAGGTTTTCTCTTATCAAGGATAAGGCTCTTGAATGCAGTTTTGTTCTGCTGCGAAGAGAAGAGGTTTGGATCGTATCGCGGGTACGAAACCAGTGCGAGTATTTCTCCCGTACGGGGCCGAGAGACTACAACCGATCCTATTCGCTCGCCAAGCGCCTTTTCTGCGATCTCCTGGATACGGCTGTCTGCCGTGAGCACCACGTTGTTGCCGGGAACAGGCTCCGCACCACTGTCAATAATTTCCGCCGTGACCTGATTTGTTGCATCAACGATACGCCGCACATAGCCGTCTCTTCCTTTCAGTTCCAGGTCATACACCTTTTCGACACCGCTCTTTCCAACGACACTTTCCAGGTTATAGCCTTTTTCCTTTTTCTCGAGAAGCTCTCTTTCACTGATCATTCCCACATATCCGATTACATGTGAGAGCATATCCTGCTGAGGGTATATGCGCACCGGTTTACTTTTCCAGTAAACACCTGGGAAATCCCTGTTATGCTCTGCGAGGAAAACAACCGTTTCAAAAGGAATATCCGTACGCAGAACCTGGCTGTCGTAAGCGGAACGGATTTTCTGGTTGACAATCTCAAGAATCTCCTCTTTCGGCATCTCTAAAAGGAGTGCAAGCCTTTCGATCAACTGTTCCCTCTCTTCGTTGTCTTCAGGAAGGTTCTGCGGCACGATAATCACGGCAAAGGATCTTCTATTATGTGCAAACACCGTCTCTTTTTTCGAATCGTAGACCACTCCTCTGAGCGCTGACAAAATTGAAAACTGCTCTCTATTCGTTTTTGCCCTCAATTCATAATCTGGCCCCTGTACAATCTGAAGGGAAAACAGCACTGCAATGAACACGGCAATAAAGATGATCGGTACGGCGGAAAATACATACAGCCTCTTTTTCAATTCATCGTCTCTATGTACTTTCCGTGGAATCAGTGGCATACTATTTTACGACTTTTGCCTCTATTTTCGTAATGATGAAGTATAATACTGGCGATATCAGGCTGTTCAGCACTGCCTCCAGAAACACCTTTCCCTGCACGAAGTATCCAAAATAACCGGGCTTGAGGAAGAGGGCGGCAAACATGCTGAGCACAACGGCCTTTATGATTGTGACGAAAAAGAGAAGCGAGATGGTGAGCACAATGCTGTTTCCGAATATCTTCTGTCCTACCACCCCGACACCGTACCCGATCAGCGTGAATGTAAACGCGGATATCCCCAATAAACCCGCCGGGGGTATAAGATCAATAACCAGTCCTGTGATAAAACCGATGACCTGTCCGGGAAGTGGTCCGAGAATAAGTGCGGATAGGCTTACCATAATGAGCAGTAAATCAGGACTCACCCCCCGTATTCCAATGTTCTCGTAAAACGGTGCGGACTGGAGAAAAATAAAACCAATGATGAAAACAATAAAAACGATGTACTTCTTCACTGAGTTACTCTTCCTCGAAAAGTGTGTTGAAATCCCCGATCACTGCCTTGGTAATAATATAGACCTCCTCGAGGCGCCCCAAATCGACTTTCGGCTGCACCATGGCTTCCTGAAAGATGCCGTATCGCTTCTTTGATACTGAGACAACCTCGCCGATGAGGATCCCTTTCGGAAAAACCCCTCCCATCCCGGAAGTCACCACAGTATTCCCATACTGTATATCCACCCTTCTGTCGATGTATTGAAGAATACAGTTCTCCGACAGGGGGCTCTGGCCGACAAGGAGCCCGGAGTATCTCGAATTTTTCAACATCGCCCCAATATAACTTGTCTGCTCTATGAGCGGATGAATCCGAGAAGAATACGTCTGTACGTCTATGACCTTTCCCACGACACACTTCTCGTTGTCCTGATAGGCGACAACGGGCATCCATTTTTTGATACCTGAAGAATTCCCCCGGTTAACGATAAGGGTTTTATAGAAATTCTGCGGGGATTTTGCCACAATTTCGGCAATGACCGTTTCATACTCCATTTCAGACTGAACGCCGATCAACCGTCTGAGACGCTCATTTTCTCTTTTTATTTCATCAAATTCGAACTGAGTCCTTTCATACTCCTCGAGCAGTTTTTTCGTCTGCGCAAGCTCTTCTTTGAGGTATTTGTTGTGTTTAATGCTGGAAAAAAAATCCTTTACAAAGGTAATCGTACTGACACCTGCCCATTGAAAGGGGTAGAACACGGAGAACGCGAGGGATTTGAACTGAATGGTGATTTTATTCTGAGAAAACCCCATGAGGGCAAATGAAATAAACAAAAGCACCAGTAACACAACAAGGATTTTGAAGTGCGTTGAACGTATATCACTCATCACTCTTTCCGGATTTTTCGGCTGTGTTTTGTCCCCTCCTGGATAGGGAAAAATGAGACCGGAAAGCTCAACACTTTTTTACGCATCACTTTCCGTGAGGTATGTTGATATAATAGATCATATTTCAGTGCACGTTTTTAATATATTTCAATTCCTCGAGAACCTTTCCTGTTCCGAGAACCACACATGTCAGCGGATTTTCAGCCAGGATGACGGGAACACCCGTTTCCTTACTGATCAATTTCGGAAATCCTCTCAAAAGCGACCCCCCACCTGTCAGGACGATTCCACGTTCAACGATATCCGCAGCAAGTTCCGGCGGTGTCTGGTCGAGCGTCTTCTTGATTTCTTCGAGCACCATGTTCGTGGGCTCCTGCAGCGCTTCACGAATTTCTACAGAATCAAGAGTCAGAATTCTCGGGAGTCCGGATATCGAATCCCTGCCCCGTATCTCAACCGTGTGTACCTCCTTCTCCGGGTATACATTTCCGATGGTGATCTTCACCTCTTCCGCGGTCCGCTCACCGATGACAAGATTGTGTATCTTTTTCATGTGGTTGATAATCGCTTCGTCGAATTCGTCACCACCTATCCGAATTGCACTCGTGATCACCATACCTCCAAGCGAAATCACCGAGATCTCCGAGGTTCCTCCACCGATATCGATCACCATGTTCCCGGCAGGCTCCTGAATTGGAATATTCGCCCCGATTGCTGCTGCAAGAGATTCTTCAATAAGGTAGATCTCTCGAGCGCCGGCCTGTTCGGCCGATTCACGTACCGCACGCTTTTCGACCTCGGTTATACAGGAGGGAACCCCTATGACAACCCGCGGCTTCACGAGTGCTTTTCGATTGTGTATCTTCTGAAAAAAGTATTTGATCATCTTCTCAACAGTTTCAAAGTCCGATATAACGCCATCCTTCATCGGGCGTATTGCGATAATCTCTCCCGGTGTCCTCCCCAGCATCCTTTTCGCTTCTTGGCCAAGTGCAAGTACCTTTTTCGTCGCACTGTGCACAGCAACAACCGATGGTTCTGACAGCACAATCCCCTGTCCTCTCACAAGCACGAGGGTATTTGACGTTCCCAGATCGATACCGATATCATTGGAAAATGAGCCCCAAAACTTGCCAAAAGCCATACGGATCTCCTCTTCTTTTCCGAGCACTTATGTTCAATACAATTTTTCTATCGCCCCAATATGTTTCGGATCGATCTTCAGAGCAAGCCTCCATTCCCTCCGCGCCGAAATCATATCATCTTCCTTCTCGTGAATAATTCCCTTCCAATAATGAGCATATGCAGAATTTTCGTTCAGTTCAAATACTTTCTGAAGATTTTGCTTTGCCTGGTCAAATCTCTCTTCCTGAATATAAATCCATGCGCGTAATGAATACGCTTCTTCAAGAATCGCGTCATCCTCCGAGTGTGAGATCAAATAGTCGAGCTCTTTCAGGGAACTCATATACATTTCTTTATTCTTATATGAGTACGCGAGAAAAAGGTGTACCACGTCCGTGGGTGTGTGCTGTTTCGCCCGTTCCAGATAGCTGATTGCGTCGTCATACACTCCAATCTTGTAATAACAGTAGCCAACAATCTCAAAAAGAGAAGGGTCCGTGTAGCCTGCATCGAGCGCACGGCGTAAATATTCCACCGCCAGCTCATAGTAGTGTGGACCTTTCCTGAAATAAGACATGCCCAGTACATAATAACTCTTCGTGAGCACTTCATCAAATGGAGAAAGCACGATTCCCTTTCTGAGATACAGTATCGCTTTCTCAATCGATTCTTCCTTTTCTTTCCCTGTAAAGCCTGTGGAGATGAAATAGTAGGCCTCTCCTCTGTAGCGGAGGAGTTGCGCGTTGTACGGTTTTTCCAGCAGATAAGGCTCGCTTTCATGGATCACGACATTATAATTTCCCGAATCGAGACTTTTCTGCAGAAATCGGTAATCGTTGAAAGTCATCCGGTAAAAGTTGATGACTTCGGTGTAAATTCTGTAGAAATCGAGGAAAAATATCGAGTATAATGCGCCGCCGCAGAGAACAAGAAGGGAAAAGATAATGGTAACGGTCTTTTTCCTTCCCCTTTTCGGTTTGTAGAGATACTTCGAGTACTTTAAATCACTCATATCTTAGGTAATTGTTCTCAAAATATATCGAAAATCTGCTGGATTCCCGAATACATGTAATACATCCTTCTTTTTTTTAGCATTTTTTCGTTTTATAATCAAATAGGAATTGCGGAAATAATACTTACCGATAGATACGAGCATGATTTTTCTGCTGTTTTTACTGTTGAATATGATCAGCGATTTAGAGCTCAGTACCACTTCTCCCTCGATTTCGGGTTTCATTTTGTTTGGTTCAATGTGTATTTGTGAAGGATCTTTTAGAGAATCGATTGAGAACAATGCACCTTTTCCAATGTAGTGAACGAGCTCAAGTTTCCCGAGACCGGGCACGCTGCTTTTAGGGCGTACAACCGGAATATATGCATCCGCATCCCCGGGTGGTGAAGCGTGCTCTATCTCAGAAGTTTGGGGGTTATCGTCGTGACTTGCATCTGTCTCATCTTCTTCATGAAGATAAGACAGCTCATATTCCGGCACATCCCTGCGGCGGCGGTAAAATATCATCACCGTAAAGAGTAAAAGAATACCCATGATTGTGAGAGTTATGAATACTAAGAACAACTGAAATCCTCACAGACTCGGATGATAGCTGGCCGATTGATTCTCGTGTAATGAAACAGTACTGGTATCAATGCATGCTGAAAGAAAAAAACCTGAAATCCGGAATGAACTGATCACACCCGTTTTGAGCCTTTATGCAGATAACAGATATATCTGGGACGGTTTTTCGATTTTAATGTTATAATTTAAAAAGTAAAAGTCAATTCATTTTAATTTAAAAGTTACTGGAGCAGGCACATGATTTTTCTCGTCAGGCACGGTCAGACCGAATGGAATAAAGCACTGGTATTTCGAGGCCAAAAGGATGTACCGCTCAGTACAGAAGGAAAAACACAGGCCGCACAGACGGGAAAATATTTTCGGGGCCGGAGCGTATACCGGATATTCACTTCACCGCTGACGCGCGCCGTCGATACAGCAAACGCGATTGCAAAAGAGTCTCAACGTGACGTGACGATTCTGGAAGCGCTTTCTGACGTGCACTTCGGTGACTGGGAAGGAAAAACCCTCGAGTGGGTAAAACAGAACGATCCGAAAACCTACTTTCTGTACTTGTACCATCCCGAGGAAGTAGTGTTCCCGAACGGGGAATCCCTGAATTCCTGCTGCAACAGGGCGTTCGATGCCTTCTACACCGAACTCCACCGCCTTTCCGTCGAGCACAACAATGAAGGGGACTGCGTGTTCGTCACACACAGGGTAGTTCTGAAGCTTCTTCTGCTGAAAGCGATGGACCTCTTATCTTCTTCTTTTTGGAAACTGCAGGTTGATACATGCGGGTTGAGCGAGCTTGATTTTATTGACAATACATTCATCATAAAACGGATAAACAGTGTGTGCCACCTTTCCGGTGCAGCACACAAGAGTGCAGACTTCTAGCCCATCAGACCAGTATAAAGAGACCGCGCGCGTGCGCGCGTTGTAAACCGTTCAGATCGAGGCAACGGGAACTGAGCAGAACCTTCTTTTTTTGAATATCCTCGAATTGTGCCCGAAACTCAACTTCTTCATCCACGTATACAGGTTTATTGAACTTAATCTCCAGCCTTCCGGTCACTGCCCGGATTTTCCTTTGCAGGCACATTTTTGCCATTACTTCATCAAGGAGCATGGAAATGAAGCCGCCGTGAACAATGCCCGCATACCCCTGCATATACCTCGCAAACCTGCACCGTGTGTAGATTTCATCACGGTCATCATCATATATAAAAGTGAGGTTGAGCCCATTTTTATTCTCTCTCCCGCATACATAACACTCCTGATAGTCTTCGGAATAATCAAGTTTCAACAACGGTTCCTTCAATAAAAGGTTTTTTGCTAAAAATACTCTTCTGGGTGTTTTGCAAAACCTCCATTATTTCGTCAAGCCCCTTCATGAACGCTTCAACGATATGAGGGCCGAACATACTGTATTTGCACTCCTTAATCTCTTCAACCGCGTGCTGAAACGTGAACGCATCCTTGTAGCATCTCTTGGATGCGAGAGCATCAAACACATCTGCAATGGATACGATCTGACCAAGAATCGGTATATTTGAGCCTTTCAGGCTGTTTGGATAGCCTTTTCCGTCCCAGCGTTCATGGTGGTTCAGGGCAACGACACGGGATGCTTTCAGAACATCGGAATCAGACCCTTCGAGTATCTGCGCACCGTATATCGTGTGTTTCTTCATCTCGTTCCATTCTTCACGGGAAAGTTCTCCTGGCTTGAATAGTATCGAGTCGGGTATTCCGATCTTTCCGATGTCGTGCATCGGTGCTGCGTATTTGAGCATCTCCAGATCGTACTCATCGAGGCCGAGGTTCTTCGCCACGATTACGGAATATGTGGTCATTCTCCTGAGGTGCTCGGAAGTGTCATCGTCTCTAAATTCTGCTGCCACCGATAAACGAAGGATCGTGTCGAGATGTGCCTCCTTCACCTCATTGATGAGACGCGCGTTACGGATCGCAACCGCAGCCTGAGATGCAAGTGATTTAATCAAACTCTCGAGGTTTTTATCAAAGGGGATGATCTTTCCGTCCTCATTTAAACAGTTGATGAGCTGCAGTACACCGAGGACGTTCCTCTGTGGGTCCTTCATCGGGGCGACGATCATCGACTTGGTGATGTAGTTGTTGCGCTTGTCGAAATCGTCTGTAAATCTATACTCGTTGTCTTCCTGTATGTGATATGCATCCTTAATGTTGAGCGTTTCCCCGGTCGCCGCCACGTAGCCCGATATCCTGTCTTTTGTAATTGGAAAATGAAACCGTTTGAAGTATTTCTCCTCATACCCTTCTCCGTATCGTTTCTTAAGCGTGTTGTTTTGTGCGACCATGAACGTCAGATTCGAACTTTCTTTTATGTAAATACTCCCTGCGTCGCAATGCGCCAGAAAGAGCGCTTGCGAAATTATCTGTTCAAGCAATTTTTCAAGGTTGTGTTCGCTTGTGAGTGCAATTCCTATCTTATTTAGCTTCTCCACTTGTTGTTTGATGTATTGTTTCTGCATTTTCTGATACTTCAGCTGCACGTCATTATTGTAACTGAGCGCGCTGTTTATCGCTGAAAGGAAGTCGTACTCCTGAAACGGTTTCTCCAGATAAAAAAATACCGCTCCGTGATTTATTATATTGATGAGGTCCTTCTTTCCAACCCTGTTGCCGCTTACAATTTTGGGAATGTCGTGCACAACAATCCGAAGAAATTCGAGGTCTTGAAGAAAATCGGAGTGTTCTATCTCATAAAAAATACAACTAACTTCGTTTTCCCGTATGATCGCCTGTATGTCCTGTACATCCTCGCAGAGGATGAGTCGAATACCGATCAGGCCGTTTTTTTCGAGTAGGAATTTAAAGTCGTGTAACTGTTTCCTGTCTTGATGCACAAAAAGGATACTTTTCATTTACTCATTAACCGGCGAAGATGCATACTTATCGTAATTTACAGTATATCACAAAATAAAAGAAAGTCACGATTACACTACGCGCGATCCTTTCGCAAATTTCCGGTTTTTCTCTTAAAACAAAAGAAGTAATTGCTATACATAAATCATAAAGGAGAGGGTGTCAATTTTCAAATAATTTCACTGCCTAACGGATAATGGTGACCTGAGAAAGCGCTTCATTCGGTGTGGCCCTGTAACAAACCGTCTTCTTACGTTTCTGGATTACAACCCTGGTCTTCAGACATTCAGGGGATCCGGGGTAATCAGCGTAACGCGCGACAATACAAAGCGCTTTTTTGAGCACCCCTTTTTCCCCTTTCCAATCAAGGAGAGAAAAAGGCCCGGGATGGCTGAGCGGTTCGATTCTCACATTCCCCCATTGAATTTGCCTGAGCATTTCGTTTTCCTTCCGGTGTCTCCCGATGACGAGTTTTGAAGAGTCGGACAATCTGAAATGGCGTCCATATCGAAGTGTGACAAGGCCGGGAACATTTATCTCGGAACCGTGGTCTACAAGGTCGTTGAAACGGACACAAAACTGTTTCTCCGTGAGAATACACCCTCCTGCCGGAGTGGGATACTCCTCAATACCGAACTCTTTTGCGAGCTCTATCTGTTTATTCCGACTCCGTCCGGAGATTCCATACAGATCTTTCCTGTGCACCCATCCTCGTTCCTCGGGAATCGTTGGTATGAGAAGCTTTGCGGAGAGAGGTCGGAGAAGAAGGCCCTCGAGACCACTTTTTCTTTCGATGAGCCGCATCGTACCTTTTTTTTGCGACATCGGCCTCTGCCCAACAACCTCTCCGGTCGCGACAAAATCCGCGCCAAAAGATTCCTTCAGAGCACGTGCACGAGAAAAGAATAGTATCTTGCAGTCAATGCACGGGTTTGCGCCTTTTCCGTACCCGTACCGCGGTGAGAGCAAAATATTCATGAATTCCCGGGAGAGATCCACGTACAGCACCCGAAAACCGTAAAAGAAATGTTCCCTGCATGTGTAATCTCTGAGAAGCGTATATTTCGGAATGTTGAACCACGTGAGAAAGTGGACTCCCATCACATCGAGTCCGGCCCGCTCCATGATCATAAGCGTAAGTAATGAATCAAGCCCACCGCTGGTTAAAACGAGAACTTTTCTCGCCACTTTTATTTTCCCAGGATAACTGGAGTATAAAACACCGGGTGCACATTATTTAATGTAAATATACCGCAATGGTCGCACACAGGGAGAAAGAGTTTGGTTGTAATTTTTGAGTGTTGTGATCCGACGACACTGAATTGAGCATATCGCTGACATATTTGGCGATTGCACACGAGTTGTTCAGCGGGATCGAGTTTTCGATCAGAAAAGGTGCCAGATCACTCCGCCGAGCTCTTTAATAAAAGGAACGAGCACAAGAGAGATTACACTCATAAGCTTGATAAGGATGTTAATCGACGGTCCGACCGTATCCTTCATTGGGTCTCCCACCGTGTCGCCGATAACGGCCGCCTTGTGCGCCTCAGAGCCTTTTCCGCCGAAGTTTCCCTCTTCAATATATTTCTTCGAATTGTCCATTCCTCCACCGGAGTTAGCGTAATGAATTCCGATTATGATCCCTGTGACGATCGCGCCGATGAGGGTCCCGGCAAGGGTAATCGGTCCAAAGAGCACTCCAACTGCAAGCGGGGTAAGGATGGCGATTGTTCCCGGAACCATCATTCCCTTCAATGCGCTTTTCGTCGCGATATCCACACATGTTGCAGAATCAGGCTCCGCCTTCCCTTCCATGAGACCCTTGATTTCCTTGAACTGTCGCCGTACCTCTTCAACCATTTTGAAGGCTTCTTTCTGAGTTGCTTCGAAAAGCATGGAAGAAATCAAAAACGGAAGCATGCCGCCTATGAGAAGCCCGGCGAGAACCTTTATCGAAGAGAGAGCGAACATCTCCGATGCAATACCGGTGGAAACCATGTACGCTGTAAGAAGTCCGATTGCCGCGTATGCTGCGGAACCGATGGCAAACCCCTTCCCGATCGCTGCGGTCGTGTTTCCCACAGAATCGAGTTTATCGGTGACTTCACGCACCCCTTTCGGTAGTCCCGCCATTTCCGCTATTCCTCCCGCGTTGTCCGCAATCGGACCGTAGCTGTCCACTGACACGATCATACCGGTCGTTACGAGCATCCCGAATGACGCGATCCCGATGCCGAGCATCCCCGCAGTGCTGTATGAGATGATGATTGCAAACACGAGCGCAACCACAGGGATGAACACGCTCTTCAGACCGAGTGATATTCCACCTATGACAGCGATTGCGGGGCCTGTCTCACAGTTTGCGGCAAGCTTCTGCACAGGCTTGTACTTTCCTGATGTGAACAACTCGCTGACAAAACCGATGATGATTCCGGAAACGATTCCGGAAACAAGACTCCAAAGAAGCCCCCATTTGCTGAACGGTCTTTCTCCGAAATCGACGCCCATCTGTGAAATGATTATCACGGCAAAGAGGATCGTGAGGCCTGCTGCAAAATACGTCCCCCCCATCAACGCAGCCTGGGGATTTTTTCTCGACGCTATTTTCACGAAAAGAACGCCGAGAATAGATGATATGATACCCGCAGAAGCAATCGAGAGTACAATCTGAACGAGACTCTTCACCACAGGAAGTGCCTGAGAGCTCAACTGCATGACGCCAATTGACGCTGTCGCTGCGGCAAGGACCATACTTGCGATAATCGACTCCACGTAGGATTCAAGCAGGTCTGCACCGAGCCCTGCGATATCGCCGACATTGTCGCCCACATTATCAGCGATAACCGCCGGGTTGCGCGGATCGTCCTCGGGGATTCCCGCTTCGACTTTCCCAACGAGATCCGCTCCCATGTCAGCTCCCTTTGTGTAGATACCGCCTCCGGCACGCGCAAAAAGGGCGAACAGGCTCGCTCCCATTGCATAGCTGTTTATCATGCTTACCTTGTGCATAAATATTCCCGGATCGGTTTCTGAAAAAAGCCTGAACCCAAACATGAGAAGCACAAGCCCGAGCAGTGATATTCCCACAACACTCAGGCCCATCACGGCACCTCCGGATATCGCAATGTTGAGTGCGCCCTTCATCCCGGTCGTGTCAGCTGCATGGGTAGTACGAACGTTCGCGCGTGTCGCAATCGTCATTCCAATATAGCCCGCGGAGGCTGAAACGATCGCACCCCATACAAATGAAACAGCAGACTCATGCCCGAAATACTTCGGCGCCACAAGCATTGCAGCTGAAATCACCACAACTACAACAGCAATGTATATATACTCCCGTTTCAGAAAGGTCGAGGCCCCAAGCTGTATCTGGCGAGCAATCTTTTTCATCACATCCGACCCTTCCTCTTTGGAAACGACAGATCTGATGAGAAAAATCATAACGATTATCGCAACAATACTCGATAAAAGTCCTGCAAAGATACCAAACATGAATCTCCCCCTCTTGGCTTTTTGCTTTTTTCAGGTACCCGAATCCAAAAGAATACGAATATTTTCTCAGGGCGTCAATAAAAAGCGATTTCTCGATTTCTTAGTACCAGACGAACTTTTTCCCGAAGTACGCTCACGCCTTCCACCTCAGCGACTTTGTACGTTCGTCGATAATCCTCATGAGGTCATGAAGCATTTCTGCCCGAATTTCCTGAACACTTTGTCCCCGAGTTTCCCTGCCCATCGGCCTACGCCTCTCATTTTTCCGAATCCTTTTTCTGCCTGCAACAACAAAACAACATTGAGGATGGAAGAACCGATTGAACACGGGGGTGCCCGCTGGTGCATGCTCCTAGAAAAGACGGAGCTCGAACTTCTGTTCCCTGATACGTGTTCCCCACTGATCTACCTCGTGTTCGAAGGAGAGCCGAAATCCCTGTTGCTCGTACAGTGTTCTGGCCTTTTTCAAACCCTCGAACGTCAAAAGAAAGATCTTTTCATACCCGCACTGCCTGCAGAACTGTACAGAGTGGGAAAAAAGTGTTTTCCCAAGGCCTTTCCCCTGCTCAGGAGGAGCAACAATAAACCATCGGATCCGGGCACCGTCCGTTGCGGCAAGGCTCCCGTCAACAGCAATGCTGCCTATGAGTGTTTTTCCTCTTACTGCAATCCGGAGTTCATCCCGCGATTCTGAGAACCCTTCTATGAAATCCGCGAATTCTCTTCCAACTTGCGTCTCGAAATTTCTGTCAAAACCCCAGTGTTCAGCGTAGTACTCTGCGTGCAGTTCCGTCACTTTCCCGACAACCCCGGAGAAATACCCTGTAAATTTTATTCCATCCACTCGTGAGTTCATATGTTTACACATTGAAGTGAAATTTGATAACATCCCCGTCTTGTACGATATAATCTCTTCCTTCTGATCTGAGCTTTCCTTTTTCACGCACATGGGCTTCCGAACCTTCCCTGAGAAGATCATCGCTGGAGTAGACATCCGCACGTATAAATCCTCTCTCAAAATCAGTGTGGATCTGTCCCGCGGCCCTCAACACATTTTCTCCACGTTTCAGCGTCCATGCCTGAAGTTCTGTGGCTGACGTGTAGTAGGTAATGAGATCAAGAAGCCTGTAGGAAGCTCCGATCAGTCTTTTCAGTCCCGATTTACCGATGCCCAATTCCTTAAGAAACTCCTCCTTTTCCTCTTCCGAGAGCTCTGAAATCTCCTCCTCCAGCTTCCCTGTAATGGTCAGCACATCTGATGACTCATTCAGCGCATACTCGCGTAATCTTTGAACATCGGCGGAGCCTTGTGCCCCTTCATCGATATTCGCGCAGTAAAGCACCGGTTTTGCAGATACCAGACCGAGTTCACAAATGAGCGATCTCTCGTCTTCAAGGAGGGCGAGGGTTTTAAGCAGGTTTCCCCCGTCGAGATGGTCGACACATCGCTCGATAACCTCTCGCCGTCTGTTCGCCTCGCTGTCTCCAGAGACAGCAAGCTTCTCCTGTTTTTTTTGTACTCTCTGAAGTATTTCCAGATCGGAAAGCATGAGTTCGGTTTTCACGATCTCCACATCTCGTACCGGATCGACGTCTCCGGTGAGGTGTGCAACGTTCTCATCATGAAAGAGCCGAACCACATGGACGAGCGCATCGACCGTTCTAATGTGGCCGAGAAATTGATTTCCAAGCCCTTCCCCTTTGGAAGCTCCCTTTACGAGCCCTGCAACATCGATGAATTCGATTCTCGTTGGTATGGGGTTGTCTTTCTTCAATACTGCTCCGATGTCTCCCAGCCGGTCATCAGGCACAGGCACAACGCCCTTGTTCGGTTCTATTGTACAGAACGGGTAATTCGCCATTTCCGCAGCCGCATTGCACAGCGCATTGAATATCGTGGATTTCCCCACATTCGGGAGGCCGATAATACCCAGATTAAATCCCATGATTCAATCCCCACAATTCAGATCGTACCATCATTTTCTTTGATTATTTCCGGTTTGTCAAATAAATCAGCATGCCTGGCGTGAACAATTCATCCGGGAAAAATAGAAACTATTGCAAATTTTCACATTCACGGTACAATGGTGACAATGGAAAAAGTAAACGGCAAACGCTGGTACGACAGTTATCCGGGACTTGGTCTGCTTTTGAACAAGTTGAAAAACATCAATGAAACGAAACGCAGCATGGTGCTGAACGGAATAAAAAAAATAATCGAGAAATACGATTCGGATCTTGTCGACCGTCGCGTGATGGAGTTTCCGCTTTCTGTGAAGAAGCGAAGATGGTACGATAAAGACCCCTATTCATGGCTCGCCATCAACTCCCTGAAATATGCCGACGATGGCATAAAAAAAATGGTTATCGATTATTTAGACGAAAAGCTTCCCTGAGAAACCGCAAGAATTCGATACGAAAACAGCACTTTTGTCTTTTTCCTATCCATATTGATATTTATAGCGTAAATTTCAACATGAAAAATAGTTCGCGATGATTTTTCAATAATGAAAGGACCAGGATGAAAATTTTAATTCTCGAAGATTCCAAAGAGCGAAGAAGGATATTTCACGAAATGCTTTCCCCTCCCCACAATCTCTCTTTTTTCGGGCATGTGGAAGAGGCAAAGACCGCATTGAGCACAGACGGCCCTTTTGACCTCATCTTTCTCGATCACGATCTTGATAACCGTGTGTTTGTGGATTCAGAGGAAGAAAATACCGGCTATCAGCTTGCAAAATATATCGCGGAAAATAATGTGCGCGCAAAAATTGTCATACACAGCATGAACCCCGATGGGGCCGAAAGGATGCAGCAGATTCTTCCGGGCGCGCAGAGAATCTCATTTCCCGAGCTCTTTGCACAATTGAAACTCTCCCGCTAATCATATGCGGATACTGTCGAGGCGTTTCAATCCCTGTGCAGCTGCGTATCGCACAGCCTGTTCAAACTCATCCGAGGTGATCCTTCTTCCCAGGTCCCTGAACTCCAGCGCCCTGTACGCGGGACGATACTGATCCATGAGGTTGAGGTACGTGTTCGTCGAAAGTTCTGCACAAAAATCGATCGCCTGTTTCGAACCGGCCCGATTGTTGGGCAGAACAAGGTGGCGCACAAGAAGGCCCCTGCATGCAACACCGGCAGAATCGAGCACGAGATCTCCGACCTGATCGTGCATTTCCCTGACCGCGTTTTGGGAAACTTCAGGGTAGTCTGAAATACCGCTCAGCTCGTACCCTGTGTCCGCATCAGTGTATTTTATATCAGGCATATAGATGTCAAAAACCGACTTCAGCAAACGAAGTGTCGCAACGGAATCATATCCTCCGCTGTTGTACACGAGCGGGACCGTCAATCCCCGGGGCACCGCGATGAGAAGCGCCTCAAGGATTGCATATACCATGTGCGTGGGGGTTACGAAATTTATATTGTGGCACCCCCTTTTCTGAAGCTCAACCATCATGCACGCGAGATCATCGAAGGTCACCTCTTTTCCGTAACCGAGCTGTGAAATTTCGTAGTTCTGGCAGTAGATACAGCGGAGGTTGCAGTTCGTGAAGAAAATGGTACCAGAGCCGCTCATTCCCACAAGCACTGCTTCTTCTCCGAAATGCGCGTTCCATGCAGATACAATGGGAAACACACCACTCCGGCAAAACCCAGACCTGTCCACACTCCTGTCTATTCCGCACCTATGGGGGCAGAGGGTGCACGTGTGGACAATCCTTTTCACATCTTCGGTGATTTTTTTCAGCTGTCCGCTCTCATAGAGCGCGAGGTAGGAAGCGACGAATGCCATTTCATCCCTTCGGACACGTGTGAAAATAGTGCATCAACATTTTCGCGACCTTCTCTTTCCTGTTAAGGAGGTCCACTCCCACGAGACCGATGCCCCCCGCGAGTATCTGTCTGCCGTGAAAATTTATAATGCAATCGTGAAGTCTCATGACAACGAGCAGTGTGTCTTCTCGGTAATACCCGATAAGCGTAATAGAAGGGTCCTCGTTCTGCCTAAGGGTCATCTCATAAAAACCACTCGCCTCCTTTTCGTAGAGCATGGAAAAGCGGAGATATGCATTAATGACGATTATCCTAAACTCATCGATGTGTGAGGGTGCGATTTTTTTCACTGTTTCCATATTTTTTTCTAAATCTCACGATCAAGTTGAATTCTTTAATTTAAACAGCGTGTACGGATTCTTGTAAAAAAGCATCTGCGCTATTTCTTTCGCGCGGTCCGCATCAAAGATATCCTGCCCGACCTTTATCGCCAGTGCTCTGCTCACATTCTCACGGGCGAGATACTGATGACCGTACACACCGTCAACAAAGAGATAATCACCTCCAAAGGCGTTTATCTTATTAAGAGGAACCGCGTCGATCCAGTTCACGAGCGTATGTACACATGTTTCAGGGCAGATGATGTGAGCCCAGCACATGTCGATAAATACATTGGGAAAATTTTTTGCAAGAACCCCGACGATATCATGATAGGGATAACCGATGTGAAAAATATCGAAGTCGACATCAGGATATTCCAGAAAAAGGTTTGAAAGCAAAGAGGGGTCGCTCTGGGAAAGTATATTGCCGTTTCCTTCCTGTATTCCGGTGTGAAACTGAATCGCAATTTTTTTCCGGCTTGCCAGAAGGAGAAGAAAATGCATCATGTAGTTTTGAAATTTTTTCCCGGGATCAAACGCCGGTGGGAGGTAAGTTCCCATGTGTTTGAATTTGAAAAACTCGTTGAACTCTTCCTCAGCCTCGTTTTTCGTTGTCCTTTCATAATACAACGGACGCTGATACGCAAGCGCACTCTTCAATGCAACGGCACCGTGACTGAGCGCATTCTCAAAAAGGATTTCACTGGCATCGAGATAGTCCTCGAAGCAGCAGATGGGAATGTGCGCCTCGTCCTCGATTCCGGATATATCGTCGATTTGTTGAGGATATATGAATCGATCGATGGGAAGGACATTTCTGAAAAATTTCCGATCGCACTTAAGAGTGCTGGTGCACACGACCTTGCCTTCCACCCTCGGAATATCGTGTAGAAGGCTAAGCTTTATCTTTGACTTCTGCTTCAACACTTTTTTATAATGAGCTTCTTTGAGGGTTTGCTGAAAGCTCCGGTCGAGCTCTTCGAGAGTATCCGCACAGATCCGCTCAATTCCGTAGAGAGCCTTCACCGATATGTCAAGAGCCCGCGCATAGCCCGTGTGGCGAACATAATCCCAGTAAGGTTCGACGAGCTTCCACTTTTCCATGAGCGGAAGCTGTCCGTTTATTCCTTTCTCGTAATCTTTTTTCGAAAGCCCCGCTGAAATGAGATCTGCACTCAGATAGTGTGAGAGGTACTCCTTCAACACATCGGTATCCTGTTCCCGCAAATGCTCGAATGCCGGCAAATGCTCATGAGTATCGATGATTTCCAGATCCCTCACGTAATCAAATATCTCTTCATACACATCTCGCATTTCACTGCCTCCTCTCGAATCGTACTACTCAACAGTATAATGTATTTTGATTTTTTCTAATAGAAACCTTTCATACGGCATTTCGAGCACCTGTACGATCTCATCTTCACCATGGTGAAATTCGTTTGTTTGCTTCATCATTTATACTTGGTTTGTTTCATTTTTATACAGATAAAGAGGCGTTTCTGTCGTAGCGGATTTTTTAATGCGCCTGATCTATTCACCGACGCACAAGATTCTTGGACCTAAATCCCGTTGGCTTTGCACCAAACCTTTTCGGGTAGTCTGCTTCTCACTGCTACATAAAAGTGCGTTGTGATTACCACATCATTATTCACAGCCAAGGATAAAACATGGCAAGAACAGAAAAGAGTGGCGATTGTTCTCACCCATTTAATTCAATTGTCAAACCCTTGTATAAAAGAAAACCCCTCAACTCATTATGAGTCAAGGGGTTATATATTGTAGCGGGGGTAGGACTTGAACCTACGACCTTTGGGTTATGAGCCCAATTCTAGCTATTTCTTGAGTTATACGATGTTATACTCCATTATACTAAGTTATTAAATGATAATGAGATGGGTAATTTGAGCTATTCTATTTGGTATAACGAAATAGTGTGAAATATAACCGGGTATGCAATGTTTTGTCCCAATTTTGTCCCAATAACAGGTACAGAATGATGGAGTATTGCACTACCCATTGATATAAACCACCGAAATTATTATAAGAACATCATTAAGACAGATAATTAGTGCCTGACCGAAAAGCATGTAAGATTATGTGTTTCAGCGAATTAGAGTGCATTTAACAAGGCGAAGATTTAAGAAATCAGTTATTTTTCCATTGCCATTTTTCCGATATTTTAGTATAATTCTTTGTATTATAATGAATTAGGATACAAATCACAGGTTAAGGTTTTGTGATTTTACTA
>CAZOWM010000051.1:0-22307 GCA_964583615.1 uncultured Spirochaetota bacterium
CGTCGGATGAAATACATTCGGACTTCTTGGAAGTTCTCCCATACTTTTTCTCCTTCCCGGCTTCGGTTTTCAGTACGCAAAGCCAAATGAAAAACTCAAATTCTGCGCTCAGGCCCGGCCATTGTAAAAAAAGCGCATGCCTGAACACAGTAATCCCGTTAATTTTAATTCAGCAATTCATGTGCCAAATAGGTATGGATCACTCCTGTTTTTTAATCCTTCACATAATATGCAATTAAGAATTAGAAAGAATATCGTGGATGCAGCGTTCGGTGCGCTATTTCATTTTTGTAATTACAAAAATGTGGTTCAGCGCAGTCCCGTATTCGGAGAATCCTGGGAATTTTTTCATTTTACCTCATTTCATCTCATTTTATCGAAATTGACTTGACTCGTTTCAATCTCTTCATTATAACTGTATTCGTATTCTCTTGCAGCAGGCATGGGGGATTTTCATATCCGAATCCAGAGGATTGATACTCATAGCAGACGATGATTTCGACACAGCCGAAAGCCTGAGATTGATTATTGAAAATGAAGGGTATTCGGCGAATTAAAGAATGACACCGCACTTGCCGGCATCCCGGTTATTATGCTCACGAGTGTCAATGAGCGGCTCGGATTCAGCTTCACCGCGGATGACATGGAAACATACTACGGGAAAGCGCCCGAAGCCTTCATGAAAAAGCTCTTTGATCCTCCGACGCTCCTGAATACAGTAAAAACGCTTATCAACGGTTGAACCCGGACACAACAGGTTCTGGAACCGAGAGCACACGCATTTCTCTTTGCGGAGGTATGCGGCTTGACACAAACTTAATATTCTTTTAATATTAGTGCACCTCATACATTTCGGATTCGATTTCCCTGTTTGATGGAGGTCCTATGGGAGATGTCGAGAAAAAGAATGAAGAACTTAAAAAGAAACAGGCGCTCGTTCACCAGATGGGCGGGGAAACCTCTGTCAAAAAACAGCATGAAAAGGGGAAGCTGACCGCACGTGAAAGGATCGAACTCTTTTTTGACAAAGGAACATTCCAAGAAATCGACCTCTTTGTAAAGCATCGAAGCACGAACTTCGGTCTCGAGCGGCAGGTGATCTCTTCGGATGGAGTAATTACAGGCTACGGTTTTTTGAACGGAAGGGCGGTGTGCGCGTACTTTCAGGATTTTACGTCTCGCGGCGGCTCACTGGGGGAAATGCACGCAGCAAAGATCTGTAAAATCATGGACAAGGCGTTCAAGGCAGGTCTCCCCATCATCGGATTCAATGATTCAGGCGGCGCACGAATCCAGGAGGGAATGGATGCACTCAAAGGGTATGGAGACATATTCTTCAGAAATGCCAGGGCTTCAGGAGTGATTCCTCAGATCACTGCGATCATGGGGCCGTGCGCCGGCGGCGCCGTCTACTCGCCCGCAATGACTGACTTTGTCTTCATGGTGAAACACACAAGCTTCATGTACATCACGGGGCCGGATGTAATTCGTGCGGTGACCGGAGAGAAGACGTCGCACGAGGAGCTCGGCGGTGCACTCACGCACAACACGAAAAGCGGAAACGCCCATTTTGCTTGTGAAAATGAAGAAGATGCGATGAACAGCATCAAAACACTGTTGAGTTTCCTTCCCAACAACAACATGGAAGACCCCCCTTACTATGAACCGACAGACAATCCGGAGCGTCTGTGTCCCGATCTTGACACAATAATACCAGACAACCCGAGGAAGAGCTACAACATGCGAGAGGTAATTTCCAATATCGTGGACGACGGGTATATCTTTGAGCCGCATAAATACTTTGCTGAAAACCTCATAGTTGCGTTTGCGCGATTAAACGGGCGAACAGTGGGTATCATTGCGAATCAGCCTCAGTTCCTTGCAGGCTGTCTGGACATAGACGCGTCCGACAAGGCGAGCAGGTTCATAAGAACCTGCGACGCATTCAATATCCCGCTCGTTACCTTTGCGGATGTTCCGGGATATCTGCCGGGCACCGATCAGGAGTGGGGAGGGATCATTCGCCACGGCGCAAAGCTGCTGTGGAGCTACTCTGAGGCCACGGTACCCAAGCTCACGGTAATTACGAGGAAGGACTATGGGGGTGCGTACATCGCAATGAGCTCACGTCATCTTGGAGCGGACATGGTGTTTGCATGGCCATCGGCTGAAATCGCCGTCATGGGGGCCGACGGCGCGGTAAACATCATCTACAGAAAAGACATCGCCGGGGCAAAACATCCGGACAAGATGAGGCAGGAAAAGATCAAGGAATACGAAGAACTTCTCTACAATCCATATATCGCCGCCAACAGGGGGTACGTGGATGCGGTTATCAAGCCATCGGAAACTCGAAAACAACTTATTTCCGCCCTGGAACTCATGAAGACGAAAAACGAGACACTTCCTCCAAAAAAGCACGGGAACATTCCCCTGTAGGGAGGGATTGTGACGAACACACATATTGCAGCCATAATCGGGGTCCTCTCCTATCTCAAGGAGGAGCAAGAAAACAGAAGGCATGCCGCAGCGAATCACAAAGTCCACTACAGGCTGATAAACCGCTGGTCGTTGTACGGGCGGCAATCTATTATGCAGCTCCGGTCAAAAGTGCAGAGACGAGTTTTCGACCTCCATGTATCACTTCCTTACATCAACGTATCTGTTCCGGACAGAGGAATTCTCCTGCACAGGGCGAAAAACCTTGTCATAACGCCCAACAGGATAAGGACGCAGGCACGCCAGTTTGGGAACACCAACACCGGTGGGAGGCAGGGTATACAATCGAACATCTCTTTCCATAATTCTTCCGGAAGGAGCAGCACATGATATTCTTCAAAAAGAAAAAAATCGACGTAATGATAACCGCCTTTAGAGACGGATTTCAGTCCGTGTATGGCGCCCGTGTACTAACGGATGACTTTCTCCCCGCAGTGCAAGCCGCCGTTGAAGCCGGGCTCACACATTTCGAGGCCGGAGGAGGCGCCCGTTTTCAGTCGCTTTTCTTTTACTGCAATGAAAACGCATTCGACATGATGGACGCATTTCGCAATGTGGCGGGACTGGATGCAAACCTTCAGACGCTCGCACGTGGAATAAATGTCGTGGGGCTCGAATCGCAAAGCAGCGACATCATCAAACTGCACGCCGAGCTTTTCAAAAAACACGGCATCACAACAATAAGAAACTTCGATGCGCTCAACGATGTAAACAACCTCGATTACAGCGGGCACTGCATCGTAGACGCAGGCCTGAGACACGAGATCTGCATCACTCTCATGGCACTTCCTCTGGGGGTGGAAGGAGCACACACCCCTGAGTTCTATATAGACGTTTTGAAAAAAATTCTCGACGCAGGCATACCCTTCGACTCTCTCTGTTTCAAGGATGCTTCCGGCACAGCTACCCCGAACACCGTTTACCAGTCCATAAAAAAGGCACGGATCAAGCTTCCACGAAGAATTCCCATTCGCTTTCACACCCATGAGACTGCAGGGACGAGTATCATCACCTACAGGGCAGCCCTCGAAGCCGGTGCCACTGCGATTGACTGTTCACTGGCTCCTGTTTCGGGAGGGACATGCCAGCCGGACATCGTGGTGATGGCTCACGCGCTCAGAGGAACAGACTACGATCTGGGCATCGAAATCAACAAAGTCATGAAGGCAGAGGAAGTGCTGAAAGAGTGTATGAAGGACTATGAAGATTTTCCAGAGGCATCACGGGTGGAGCCCATGATCCTCTTTTCCCCCATGCCCGGAGGCGCGTTGACAGCCAACACACAAATGATGCGCGACAACAACATTCTCGACCGCTATCCTGAGATCATTGCCAACATGGGAGAGGTGATCGCCATGGGGGGGTTCGGGACATCGGTTACCCCTGTCTCACAGTTCTATTTTCAGCAGGCATTCAACAACGTGATGATAGGGCCGTGGAAAAAGATCGCAGAGGGGTACGGAAAAATGGTACTCGGATATTTCGGAAAGACGCCTGTTCCGCCCAATCCAGAAATTGTAAAGCTCGCGCAAGAGCAGCTCGGCCTCGAGCCGACAACACGAAGCCCGCGTCTTATCAATGACGATGATCCCACAAAGGGTGTGGATTTGGCAACAAGGATGCTGCAGGAAAACGGCATCGACGCAACGGATGAAAATATCTTTATCGCCGCGACATGCAGGGAAAAAGGTATTCTCTATTTGAAAGGAAAGGCCAAGGCCAACGTCAGAAAAAGGGTAGGGAAAAAAACAGCGGGGAAAAAGCCGACCATCTTGGAAGACATTCCCCAAAAACCGGATGGGCTTCGAAGCTTCGATGTATACGTTGACGACGAGTACTTCAAGGTCGAAGTCAGCGAACCGAACGGATATTCTTACTTTTCACCGAATCCAGGGGTTCGTATACCCTTTCGAGCTCCCGCCGTTCAGGGTGCGGTCTCTTCCACTCAGTACTCCACACAATCTTCGAAGGGAAACCAGGGAGTGGAAATCAAAGAAGGTGAAACAGCGGTGCGGGCTCCTCTCCCCGGTGTCATCATCCGCTATGAAAAAAAACTGGGCGACACGGTAAAAGTTGGTGATACCATCGCAGTAGTCGAGGCGATGAAGATGAACAATAACATCGATGCGCACTGCGACGGCAATATCACGAAGATTCCTTTGAAGGCGGGAACAACGATTTCCAAAGGAGACATCCTCTGCATCATTAAATGCATTTAACAGACTCGATGCATACCATCATATATCTGAAAGAAGTGGATTCAACGAACAGCTATGCGCTCCGGAACCTCGGAGTGCTACGGGACAGAGAGGTCGTCATCGCGGACATTCAGTCAGAAGGGCACGGGAGGTTCGCCCGGCCGTGGCTATCGAATGTCCCTGGCAATCTCTACATGAGTATCGTGCTGAAACCTTCCGAGAAAACGGATACGCTCACCGGTCTGACGTTGTACATGTCGATTACGCTCTGTGAGGTGTTCGGTGAATACGGTGTGGATACGGCCCTGAAGTGGCCCAATGACGTCCTTGCACAGGGACAAAAAATTGCAGGTATACTCGCTGAAACCCGCTTTCAAGAAAATGCTCTCTTGGGGTATGTGCTCGGTACAGGGATAAATCTCAACATGGCTCCAGAAGAGCTCTCGCAAATCGACCAGCCTGCCACATCCCTGAACCTCCTCATCGGCTCAAATGTAAACAGAGACGATTTTTTGAACCGTCTTCTCGAAAGGTTCTTTTCCCGGTACAGCAATTATCTCATTTCGGGCTTTTCACTCGTGAGGGATGAATACCTGAAGAGATGCACCCTCATCGGGGAAAAAATCACCCTTTCACTGTTGGGTCAAGTGTGTGCTGTCACTGCACGGTCTCTTACTGCTGATGGTGAGCTGGTCGTTGAACGGGAGGATGGAGAGGAAATGATCGTGCGTGCGGGAGATATTCTTTCCATGGATTCTCCATGAAAACTTTCCTTCGCGGGAGCCGTAGAGAACACGCAGGACAAACCTCGTGAGGAACGCTTCAAGAATGTTGTATATCGAAAAGTGAACAATCTCACTATTAAAGAAAACGCTCGTCTTCTCATACAGGAGGATACTCTGTGGAACAAAGAACAAAAACCCAAGGAGCACACCGAATTTCAGTGCGCCGCAAAGGGCCAGAGACTTCTTTGCCTTTTTCAGAATGATATGGAGCAGCAGGATCACGAAAACAAGAAAAGCAAGTGAAACGATCGGGAAAACTCCAATATCGCGGACCGCAGGGGCGTTCGTCCTCAGGTCTGCGTCGATGAATGCAGAAATGATTCCTGCAGAGCAGATCATGAGGATAAAACTCACAAAGACGAGGAGCAGATAATTATTTCTCCTCATGGAATTCTCCTTTCTCAGTGTGGAATATCTCTTCCAACTACGGAACGTGCCTGTCTTAGCGGGAAAAGAGAATGAGCGGATGAAAATGTTATTCAAAAAACGAACACCATGAGGCATGTACGCCATACACAGGGAAGATGAAACGCACGTCCCTGGAAAAGAGCGTTCAGGCATTAAACTACGCGGCAACTTCTCCTAAATAAATTCTGACAGGATATCCCGTGTCTGTCAAGATAAATTGCACGCGCTCGAGTTCCGGCATTATAGTATTTTTCATACTTCAAAACAAAATAAAACGGGACCAGAACCCATGCCTGAACTGCCGGACATTGAAGCATATATCGAAAGCCTGAAAAAGAGAATCTTCGGCAGGCCGCTCAACAGGGTGCGTCTCAAGAGACCTTTTGTTCTTCGAACCTCCCTTCCGCCTCTCTCGGAGATCAAAGGAAAGAAGGTTACGAGCATACATCGTGTCGAAAAACAGATCGTATTCCACCCGGATATTGAAAAAGGACTGTCCGAAAACCGTTCAGGGACTCGAAGAACTCTCCGCCCGGCACGCCAAGAAAAGTGTGAGGAAAAACAGCGGTGAATACTGAAAAGGCGAAAACACACTACAGGGGAGTTATTTCTCCCTGATCGTCTCTCCGTCCGAATATCCTCTTTATCTCCTTGGAGAGCCTCAGACGTTCGATGATCTTCTGCAGAGATTCGATTCCTTTTTGGAGCCTCTCTCTGGTGCTCCTCATTTCAAGAAACCGCTGCTGTTCATCGAGAGTAAACCCATGGGTAGACGCGATATAAAATGAAAGCGACTCAGGATCCATGTAAGAAAGGTCTCTCTCCTTATCCTCACTCATCCGGTACAGCTGTTTCAGGATATCCGCACCTTTCCGGATGAGTAAGTTCATGTCTTCGTCATTTATTTCCTCAATATCGCGAATAAACTCCACTTTTGCCTCTATATAGGGCTTTGATTCGAAAAGCTCTTCGATATGGAAACGCCTCATCCCGGTGGTGAGTATGTCCATCTTCCCATCTTCGTAGCTTCTCAGAACGTTCGATATCTCTGCGGTACAGCCTACCCTGAGCATCATCTTCCCGCTGTAATAGACCACGCCGAATTCCTGATCCGTGTCGATGCATTCCCTGATCAGCTTCTTGTAGCGTTCCTCAAAAATATGCAGCGGAAGGTCCATACCCGGCAGGAGAACGACGCCGAGAGGAAACAGAGGTATAATGTTCTCGAAAGACACGCGAAAACCTTTTCACTGAGGGTTACTTATTATATAGAGAGTATAATACGAAACACCACTCAAACCACCAAAAAAATCCTCTGCTATTCGGCTCCACCTGCATACAGCTTCCACAATCGGGAGAGCACTGCCTCGAGCCGGCGTCCGAGCGCTTCTTTTCTTCCGCTCGTGACATCGTCCTCGGTGGTGTGCAGGCACGCCGTCTGATGAAAATGATAATTTTCTCAAGCGGCCGTATGCCTCTCGCGGTTTCAATATGAGTAGCTGCTCCCACCGATAAACTCCCGTAATAAAGAGTTCTCCGGGACGATTCGCTCATCGGGCCATTCGGGAATTTCCTCGAATATCTCACATATTCTCTGAGACCGCGCGAATGCGTCCTCATTTTCCGGATCTTCTCTGAAGGCTTCGACGAAGCCCGGGAAAAGTGCACCGAGTCTGTGCTTCATAATCGGGAGCTCGTAGTGCAAAAAGCTGTTGATGATGAAATGTGCGTACCTGAGACGAGACACGATGTATCTGAGCTCCGATCGGCGGACATAATGCCAGTGAACAATGGTCTGTTTCGGGCTATAATTCCGAAACTGCATGTCCCTTACCATCCTGCGAAGCATCCGCACGTCCGCCCAGCGGACAAATCTGCCGTTTCTGTCCTTGAGCTGCGAGAGGGTTTCGATGTAGAGCTTGAACTTTTTCACTTCCTCTATCCCTTCAGTCATTTCATCGAACATACCGTGAAGGGAATCAATTAAAATGATTTCGTTTTTTCCGAGAGAGAGCTCTTCCGATACTCCCTCCCTGTTCCCTGTTTTGAAGTTGTAATAGGGAACCGGAACTTTCTTTCCATCGAGCAGGAGCCGTAAATGCGTGTTGATCAGACCCAGATCGATCGCCTGTGGAGTCTCATAATCATAGTCTCCCTTTGTGTCCCGCGGCTGGTCTTTGAGATCGTGGAAGTAGTTATCAACGTTCAGGGAGACGAGATGGTACCCTCTGTTTTTCAGCTCTTCTGAGATCTTAAAGGTTGTCGTGGTTTTGCCCGAAGAAGAAGGTCCCGAAACGATGATGATCCTGATATCCTCGATTCGTGCGAGAATACTCTGAACCGCCTCTTTCAGCTCGTTATGATAAAACTCCTCCGAGCTCGAAATAAGTTTTTCGTACTTTCCCTCCTCAATTATGCGTTTCATTTGTTCGAGGTTCACACATCCGTGGTCCACGCCCCATAGGATCGAATGCCAGAGCTTCTTGTAGGGGATATTTTCAGCAGAGTAGATCAGGCTTTCTTTTCCCGCTCGTTTGAGCGCATGTTCATAGCGGTAGATTATGTATGCCTTCGCGGTTTTAGCATGTCCACGCTCTATTAAAGACTTTTCAACAAGGTCCTGGACCTCCTCCACAGTCGGAATGCTCTTTGGGTCTTCCCGCGACTCAAGCCGTGCGATGACATCGTCCGTCACTCTCTCCGCTGTTTCCCTGTCACGCCCCCCCACGGCAATTGCCGCGGCCAGTATTGCCAGGGTGATCTTTTCCCTCTTGAAGAGGACGATTCTTCCATCTCTCTTGATTATCGTGTCCATGATTCTCTACACGAATCTCTGTCGGATTTCGGCGCTCACGTAGTCGAGTATTGCCACTGTAATGGCAATAAACCACACCGCGATTCCCGCCGCCCTGTAATCGAGGAGCCGAATATACTGTACGAGCAAAAACCCGATCCCGCCCCCTCCGACCAGACCGATGATGGTCGACATTCTCACATTGATGTCCCATCGATATATCGAAAATGAAACAAACGGCGGTATCATCTGCGGCACGACAGCGTACATGATCGTTTGCAGGCGTGTTGCCCCTGTGGCCTGGATTGCCTCTATGGGACCGGGATCGATGTTTTCTATCGCCTCTGAGTAGAGCTTGCCGAGTGCTGCAATGGAATGGAGCGTGAGCGCGATGATACCGGCAAAGGGCCCGAGACCGACCCAAACAACCGCAACGAGCGCCCAGATGAGGGGCTCGATGGAGCGGATGATGTTCAGTATCGTCCGGGTGATGTAATAGATCGCCATAGTTGCCCAGGAGCCGGACATGAGGTTCCGAGCTGCGAGAAAGCTCACCGGAATCGCAAACACTATCCCGAAAAACGTCGCCATCATTCCCATAAATATGGTTTCCGCCATTCGCTCGAGGGTGAGTCTCAGCGGGTCCGCTATAACGAGATCACCCAACGATGAAATCTGCCGCGCCTCCACCCGGTGAATCTGCACACCCTTCGCGCTCGGTGGAATCAACCTGTACGGCATGACGAGTGTGTAGGTAAAAGACCCTTCGCTGTCGGTCTTCACCCGCGCATACTCACCCTCCTGCCGCGGCCGAAACTCATTTCCCAGCGAGTCTATCCACCATATCTGAGTTTCTGTGTTGGGAATGAAACCGTGCCCGGACAACGTGAGCGTAGTTCCTTTGACAATCTCATTGTCTTCATCAAACATGGAAAGGTTTCCGCACCTCGGGTCTGCCTTAAAATACGGCTTTCCAGGTACCTCCTCAGGTGGAGGGGGCGGTGTTCCCTCACACCCGATGAGGATGTCTGCCCCCGCACTGATCTTTTCTGTTTCTCTCTCGACGGCCGCTTTCCAGGGCCAGAGAACTTTCGAAAGGGGCGGAACCGCGTCGGGAAACTCTGTAACCATCTTATACAAATCTATCTGGCTGATCTGCCAGCCGAGGATAAAAAAGATTATAATCACCACAATGAATATCGCGCTTCCGCGTTTCTTTTCGAACTGAGCCTGCCTGAACGCATCCCATGCGTTCCACAGCCAGAGAAACACAATACCTGCCGCCAGTGCCCCGACAAATAGCGGCCTGCGCTGAAATGCTTTGACAAATTGTGCAAAAATACCCACCTCTCTGTGAGCGAGAAGGCGTACACGCCACAGGAAGAGAAAGAGAAAGCTCCCGAGAGCACCGAACATCAGCACACCGCGTCTGAGCTGTCCGGCAATTATTTGCCCGAGGCCGGGAACCACGAGCGAAGCAGCGCCAGCAACAGGTCCGGAAACAGCGCTGCTTTTTTTCTGGTTGCCGAAACTATTCATGGCGCTCACCCATCCCCTTCTCTTTTACCGGCACTCACCCTGACAGCTTCCTGTCCGTAGATATTTTTAAACTCCTCGTCCGTCATGCGTCGTATCTCCTCTCCGCTGCCACGGTATACGATCCTTCCTTCGCGGAGCCCGATCACCTTGGAGGCATAGCGCTGTATTAGATCGAGATAGTGAAGGCTGCAGATCACCGTGATGCCGTCCTCCTGGTTCAACTTCTCGAGGTATCCGAGAATGATGTGAGCAAGCACCGGATCGAGGCTTGCAACCGGCTCGTCTGCAAGTATCATGCGAGGCTGCTGCATGAGCGCACGGGCAATTCCAACCCTCTGCTGCTGGCCGCCGCTCAGCTCGTCCGCACGTTTGAAGGCCTGGCCCGCAATCCCCACGCGCTCGAGCGCCTTCATGGCAAGACCTCTGTCGTGTTGCGGAAACCGGTAGTACAGGCTTGCAATTGGGCGGACATATCCAAGCCGCCCGGAGAGCACGTTTGTAAGTACGTTCGAGCGCTTGACGAGATTGAAGTGCTGGAAGATCATACCGATCTGCCTGCGAATTCCCCTGAGGACCTTCGAGTCCGCTGATGTGATGTCAACCCCGTCCCACACGATTAAGCCCTCCGTGGGATCGATGAGTCTGTTGATACAGCGGAGGAGCGTCGACTTCCCTGAACCGCTCAGGCCGATGATGACGAGAAATTCGCCTTTTTCAACGGCAAAACTGATGTCTTTGAGCGCGACCGTTCCGTCGTCGTACACTTTTGTGAGGTTTTTTACTTCGAACATAGTCTCGGTATGGTATCAGAACGCGTTGATTTATTCCTGCAGATCTTCGATAGACAGTCCGGATGCCTGCAGTTCCTGCCTGAATCGATCGTAAAATGTGTCGTCATGGCGTTCGAGCCCTGACCACTGGTAGGCGGTTTTCAGAGCCTCTTTTCCCTCTTCCGTTTCCGCGATCTCAACAAGCGCGTTCACGATCCGCTCACGGAGATCCTCCGGCACAACGGGGCTGAACTGCACACCGTCATTCGGAATGTCCTCAGTGAGTTCTATCAGCACTACCTTCTCCATCACGTCCGGATAATCCTCCTCTATTCGCGTTCGCGCATCGACGTATGTTGCACCCGCATCCACATCACCCGCGTATAGCGCTGCGACGACTGATTCGTGGCTCCCTGCGTCAACAATCTCACGCAAATCCGTGTCCGGATTCACACCAGCTGTCCGCATCGTCAGCATTGGAATGATCCACCCGCTCGTGGACAGAGGATCAGGACGCACAAACGTGCGGCCTTTTAGATCCGATACTTTCGTTATTCCACTGTCCTTTCGTGCGATGATCTGACCGTTGTACGTCGGGCTTCCGTACCGTACAGAGACAAGCGCAGCTTCCGCGACACCGCGATCGGCCGCGAGCACATATGCGAAGGTTGCGAGGGATGCCATGTGGGCCTCAGGAGGGTCGCTCGAAAGTGCCTCTATCACACCTGCATATTCAGTCGCAACATTCGTGCTGATATGCAGACCGGTCTTTTCGTAGAGAAGGTCCGCAACAGACTGCGCACCCGCTGCCACCCGTTCCATCTCCCCGGAAGGAACGAATGACCAGATAATCGGGTTCTCCTCCGACCCAAGAGGCTGTTCTTTCTGTGCCCCGATGAAAACCAAAGGAGCCGCGATCAGAAAAACAGCGCACACAAACAGTGCTTTTTTCACCATTTTTTCCCTCCCCCGTAGTATTTTTTTATGTCAGTCTCATTGTACAACGGACAGGTGAGAACGCAATGAAAAAATCGATGCAACAGCAGTCACCATTGGAGAAAAACAGGAACGCGTTCGACTGCTCGAACAGAGCGTAAGTGCAGTGCAGAGGCCGAAGCGAGCGTTCGCTTCGTCTTATGTTCTCTCAACCACCCGTATCATGCCCCTCTCTCCGTTTACCAGCCATTCCGGGTCGGAGGACGAAAGCGCTTTGGATTGATTTTCATCGAGGTCCACCGCAATTTCACTCTTCATCGTCCGAAGCAATGCCAATGACACGGGTATGTACGTGACGATATCCTCCATGCGCGCTTCGAAGCTCCACTTTCTGTCCGAGAGAAGCCTCCGGTAGTTGACATCCCCCTTGAATAAAACCACGTCAGATGCGAAGAGCGTGCGCATGAGTTCTTCAGGAAGATCGGGAAAATGAAGGGAGCTGTTCCAGAAGGGGTGGTCGAAAAGGCGGAGTCTCCCTGAAGCTGCGTGTGCACCGAGATCTCTTCCAATCCTGCTGAGTGCCGGATGCGAGTCAAATTTGAATGCAGCGAGGGTATGATCGACATCTTTGACCATCGAGTCAGATACATAGATGGGATATTTCTTCGCATGAAGATCGATACGGTCGACCCGAGTTTTGGTGAGCAAAAACCAGGAGAGGAGCAGGTCACACACGAGCTCGTGACCCGAGTTATCGAGCACAATGGAGATGTGAGCTGCTTCTTTGAGGATTTGCTTGAGCCTGTGCATGTCATTGATGATGAGATCTTCCTCCTGTGCCGTAAGGATTCTTTCTCTCGACCTTTCGGCAATCGAAAAGAGGCTCAAATCTATACGGTTCCCCCAGAGTGAGCTTGCAATAAGCAGCTCAGCAGTTTTGTCCTCCCCGCGCATCTCTTTTAAGGTATCGACGATCACCCTTCCCACATCGAGTCCTCCCCCCCTTGCAAAGAGCTCCCTGTTCTTGAAGGATTGAAAGGGGTCTCTAATAAAGAAAGCGGAACGAGAATCGAAATAGCCCACAGCGATGAGTATTCTCCAGTAGAGGTACGCCTCGGCAAAGTAAAACGGGATGTCGAGCCAAGACCTTCCTACATAGTTCGGCAGGTCGGCCCGCCAGTAATCTCGTGACTCCTCATCGAGAGAGCCGAGCGAATATCCCACCCGTTCAAAGGGGTCAACGACTTTTCCTTCTTTCATCTCTTCTTTCAGGCCGGTGAGCGCCCTTGCGTTCTTCTCAGGGAACACATTGAAATCCATGAGCCGATCGATGATAGCAGGTTTACGGTACTGTATCGTCTTGCGGGCAAAAGAATTCATTTCGCCTGTTGATATAAAAGGAGGAAGATTCGTTATTTTCATCTTGACCGGACCCCCGACTGTATATTAGTTTCTCACGAAATATCCGGTTCGAGCCGCGCCGTGAGTGTAATATACCCATGGACTGTGAGCTATTCCACTTTATATGGACATTCAAAACATACAAATCGTCATAAGCGAATTTTTAAACAATCCGAAAATGTAGTATAAGTGGAAGAAAAATTGCGACCCATTGTCCGGTTGATCGGGCCCTCAGCCGGATGCACACTGGGTCAAGTGATTGTAAGGCTTTGACCAACCCAAGCGCAGCCAAAAATCAAGCGTACGTTGTGCTCGCGGGCAACGTGCACATTCCAGGTGGGTCTGGAATGATTGGTCAATGGGAAACAAGATGGCGTAATGCCTGCGTTTCATTCTGAGTTCGATTCTCAGAGGCTGCGAACATTTTTCCGTCATCCGTGCACCGGGATACCCCGCCGTTTTCCAATTGCCTTCAAGACCTGGCAAGGGTACAATTATTATAAAGGCGTGTATACACGTGTGGAGACGGAATGTGTTTGTCTTGGACGAGCAGAAACTCACCCTTCTGTTTAAAGAAATCTCCAGCGGATTCCAGCAGAGCCCGCTCGAAATCGCGATATTCTCCGCACTCGTGATCGGGTTTTTCTGCCTTTTCATCTTTGCATACCGTCATCAGGCCAAGAAGAGCAGAATTGAACATTCGAAACGGGCTCAGGAGCTCTTCGACCATATCGTCGATGAAAAGCAGTTGAGCATGCAGGAACGGCATGTGCTCGAGCTCCTTTCAGGTTTTCTTCACCCTTTACGCGAAAAGAACATGCTCCTCGAAAACCGTGCCCTCTTCAACACATGTGTGAAAAAACTTCAACAGACGCACGAGGTTTCCCCGGACCTGCTCTCGTCGATCAGAAAAAAGCTCGGGTTCCGAAGCGAGATACTGGAACAGACCCTCCACTCGAGCACCGAGCTTTCCGAAAATCTTCCTGTGCTCGTCATAACGCGGGGAAAACCCCACTGCCCCGGTATTTTGAGAACATCCGCCGCTCACGCGCTCTGCATCGAGCTGAAAAAGGGATGCATCCCGCCCAGTACAGGAACATCAGTGATAATATACTTTCAGAGGCCGTCGGGGATCTTTACCTTTTCTTCTCGGGTGACGGGCACGAAAGAGGGGTTCATCGAGATTGCACACACCGGGTCCATAAAACGTATACAGAGGCGCCGGTTCTACAGAAAAAAGACCAGGGTCCCCGCACTCATAAAACTCTCAGGCTCTCGGGAACATCCGCTTCGTTCCACTCTTACCGATCTGGGTGGCGGAGGGGCAACCCTTGTAAATCCAGGGGGAACGTTTCATGAAAAAGACGAACTCGCGCTCTCCTTTCGAACAATGAAAAAAGAGACTATACAGCTCAGTGCGAAAGTCCTCCGCATATCCGATGAGGGAAAGCTTCTTCACGTCGCCTTCCATCATATTTCAGAGGCAAGCAGAGACAGTATCTACAGATACCTGTTTCAGAAATAGTTTTTTTTCTGTGCATATGATTATTGATCCAAAAATATGCAATAACGTCTGCCTTACAGCGTACCCCTCCGGTTGCACTCTGCAGGTGAAGAAGCAAATCGAAAAAAAACCATTCACCGCTCACACCGAATAAACACCCGCTGCTTCCGGCTGATAGAGAACATCCATGACCTCCAATTTTTTCAATCCATAAGGAACAGCACACACAACGATATCACCGGTAGAGCGTCCTATAAGGAATGACCCGATAGGAGTAAGTATGGAAAGCTTTTTATCTTCGATGTTTGCATCCTGTGGAAATACAATCATATAAACCATTTCTCTTCCTTCAGGGAGGTACCGTAGTTTGATCACCGAATTCATTGTAACCCTGTTTGCAGGGATGCGCTCAGGTAAGCACACTGTAGCTTTTTTCAGCTCTTTCTCAAGTTTTCCCAGGACTGTTCTCTCACCGAGGCCGGTTTTTCGTGCAGAGTCGATCAAAACCCGCAGCCTGTTGAGGTCGAACACGGTCACCATGAGTTTCGTTTCCTTCATTTTCTACCAGCCTTTTCGATTCCCACTGCGAGAATCAATAGGTCCAAACGCAGTTTGAAAAATCAATATGAATTATTTACATAATACTCTCACTTTATGGCGGGTCAACTATGTATTAGTACGTATACATTTTGTAGAAAAAATATATGGTGTACTCTTTCTGGAAGAAGAACGCTCTATTGATAAAACGTGTGCAACTGCTTATCAGGCAGCATTGAACTTATCGAGGATAGCAGTTTCATCACTTCCCCTGATTCCTTGTATTAAAATTGCCACACCAAGAAACCGGAGATTTTTACACTGTCACCACATAAAATTTAGGAAAAGTTAATCTCCCGTTTATTGCTTCTCCGTACACACAATATATGTTTATCAATGGTAAACAATTCTTCCGTACGGAGCAAGATTATGAAAAGAAAAAGGATCTTTATTCCCGTCACAGCTGCTGTTGTTGTCTTGTCCTTTATAGGGCTGGGAAGCTTAAAGCGATCCAAAGACGCCCCAGCTTTTCAAATTGCTGCGATAGAAAGGGGAGATCTCGAGATACTGGTATCCACCACTGGAACACTGAGTGCGGTAGAAACGGTGGCGGTAGGAGCGGAGGTCTCTGGAACATTAAAGGAGGTCTATGTTGATTACAACGATCTCGTAACCGAGGGTGAGCCCCTTGCTCTCGTCGATCCGGCTGTTTTCGAGGCATCGGTGAACGAGGTAAAAGCCGCAGTCATGAAGGCTGAAGCAGTGGTCGAGAAATCGAAAGCGGAGTATGACAGAAATAAGACACTCTATGAAAAGAGACACATCTCCGAGTTCGACCTCCTTATCCTTAAAACAAGCTTCCAGTCCGCGGAAGCTGACCTGCTCGCCGCAGAGGCAAAACTGGTGCAGGCGCAGAACAATCTCGAAAACACCGTGATACGGTCACCGGTATCAGGCACAGTCATTGAGAGATCGGTCGACGCCGGTCAGACTATTGCCTCGAGCTTTCAGGCACCCGAGCTCTTCGTTATCGCAAAGGACCTGAAGGAGATGCGGATCGAGGCCGATGTCGACGAGAACGATATCGGGCAGATAGAGAAAGAACAAAAAATACGGTTTACGGTCCAGGCTTACCCCGATCTCGTGTTCGACGGAGTGGTCCGGCAGGTTCGTCTCCAGCCCGAAACAATCCAGAACGTGGTAACGTATACGGTTGTTATCGATGTAGCGAATGACAACGGTTTGTTACTTCCCGGCATGACCGCGACCATAGACTTCATTATCCTCGACCGCCGGGACGCGCTTCTCGTACCGAACAGTGCGTTTTTTTCCCAGCCGATGGTCCCGGATAAAGCTCCGAAACAGGGAAGCTTACTGTCAAATCTCGTCAAGGGCAAAAAGAAGGATGATGTGCCTGCGATGCCTGTAAGAACAACGGTTCCTGCAGGCATTGCGAGGGTGTTCTGTTTGACGGCGGAGGGATACCCGAGGGCTGAACTCTTCACGCCGGGAGACTCCGACGGCGTTTTCACGGAAATCCTGGAAACCACGAATCTCAGGGAGGGCATGCAGGTAATTACCGGCACCTCGAGCCAGAACAAAAAAAAGACACCTATTTCTCGTAACACTCTCCTTCCGATACCAGGGGGGCCCCCAAGATAAGGACATGTTTTAAGGAACGTAATCATGGAAACAATACGAACGAAAAATTTGGAAAAGATATTCCACATGGGAGAGATAGATGTCCATGCGCTGAGAGGAGTCTCGCTGACTATTGAGAAGGGTGATTTCGTAGCTATCATGGGACCTTCAGGATCGGGAAAATCGACTCTCATGAACATACTCGGCTGCCTCGACCCCCCGACTGAAGGCGAATACTATCTCGACGGAGTACCGGTTACTCCTATGGGAAGGCAGAAACTTGCCGACATAAGAAACCGGAAGATCGGCTTCGTGTTTCAGAACTACAACCTCCTGCCGAGAACAACCGCATTGGAAAACGTTGCGCTTCCCCTCCTCTATGATCGTTCGGGAAGAATTGATGATCATAAAAAGGCGGCAATCAAGGCCCTCGAGCGTGTTTCCCTTGCACACCGCATCTCACACCACCCGTCCCAGCTCTCCGGCGGGCAAAAACAGCGGGTCGCAATCGCCCGCGCTCTTGTAAACGAGCCGTCGATTCTCCTTGCGGACGAACCCACTGGAAACCTCGATTCGGTTACAACCGTTGAAATCATATCGCTTTTCCAGGAACTCAACAGTCAGGGAATCACTATCGTGCTCGTGACCCATGAACACGACATAGCTCTCTCTGCGAAGCGTATTGTCGAGCTGAAAGATGGAATGATCGTGCGGGACGAGGCAGTGGGCCGGCAGACGAAAACATCATCCGGGTACGAAGCATATAGGGAGGATAAACGATGAAGATCGGGAACCTGATCAAGGTGGCATTCAAAAGCATCGGGAAAAACCGAATGAGGAGTGTGCTCACCATTCTCGGCATCATCATCGGTGTCGGCGCAGTCATCATCATGGTGTCGATAGGAAAGGGCACCCAGGTCGATATAGAAAACCGGATCGCTTCTCTCGGCACGAATCTTCTCACGGCTGTTCCGGGTTCTGCAGAGAGCCGAGGGGTCAGGGGCGGTGCGGGCTCTCTCGCTGCACTCAGCATGAAGGACATCGAAAAACTCGACAAGGAGTCCCTTCTTTTAAAAAGCATATCCCCTGTGATACGGATATCGAAACAGGTGGTCGCGGAGGGCGAAAACTGGCAGACTTCCGTAGAAGGAGTCTCTCCTGATTACATTGATATACGGGACTGGCACGTGGAGGAAGGAACCTTCTTCAGCGTGCGGGATGAAAAGGTAAAACGGAAGGTTGCTGTCTTAGGCAAAACTGTTTCAGAGGAGCTTTTCGGAGAAGAGCCTCCTCTGGGAGAGAAGATACGAATCGGGAATGTCCCCTTTACCGTAATCGGGCTCATGGAGGAGAAGGGTCAAAGTGGAATGGGAAACGATCAGGACGACGTGATCCTCGCACCGTCGAAAACCGTTCTGTACCGGATGAGCGACGGAGAGACTGTCAACATGATCATGGCATCTGCAGAGTCCACTGAGAATATGGAACAGGCCGAGGCGGAGATGGAAACCCTGCTTCGCGCTTCGCATCGTCTGGGCGAGGGAGAGGAGAACGATTTCCATATCAGGAACCAGACCGACATCATAGAGACCGCCTCATCCGTTACCGGTTTCCTCACCGTACTCCTCGGTGCGATTGCCGGTGTTTCTCTCTTCGTCGGCGGTATCGGCATCATGAACATCATGCTGGTTTCTGTGACCGAACGGACGAGAGAGATCGGCATCCGCCTCGCGGTAGGTGCGCGGTCCGCCGATGTTCTCGCGCAGTTTCTGATCGAAGCAGTGATCTTAAGCCTCCTTGGAGGGGTAATCGGGATACTGGTGGGCATCGGATTCGGGAAGGGTATCGGTATCCTGGCAGGCCTTACCGTGGTGCTTGATCCGCTTATCATTATGATATCGTTCGTCTTCTCCGGAGCGGTCGGGATCTTTTTCGGTTTCTACCCCGCGAGAAAGGCCTCTCAGATGAACCCGATCGACGCGTTACATTATGAATAGGATGAGTCCGGGGCGTTCAGGTTTCCGCCTGTCCGCAGGCCCCTGGAGTCAATCCCCTGGACTTTTTGATATTCTGCAGCTTTTTATTGACAAAAGTTATGCGAATGGTAAATACAGTGTGTTTCTATGTGTTTCGCTTGAGTTTCTTTTTTCATCACGGAAGGGTTGAATCTGTACAGAAAGCCGTGAATCATCTCGATATAGTACGATATTGCAGGATCCTCTTTGATTTTTCTTCGAAGCCTCTGGATGTGAATTGCCACGAAGGCAATATCTCCATACTGTCGGCACCATACCTGTCATTGTATACATACGTGCGGTAACTCCTCTGTTAAAATCTCTCAAGATGGAATATATTTGATCTATTCAGCTTGAATTAGATAACAATAAAATGTTATACTTGTATTACAATGAATACATAGACTACAGAGGTTTTACCATGGGTAAATCAATTTCTCTCAGATTACCTGATGAGATCGCCGAAAGGCTCGAACAACTATCAAGCGAGATACACAGGAGCAAAACGTTTATTATTAAATCAGCACTAGAGAAATATCTCGATGAGTACACTGATTATCAGGTTGCGCTGGACAGGCTACGGGATAAAGATGATAGGATTCTTTCCCCTAAAGAGTTGAGGAAATCGCTTGGCATATAACATACTGTACAAGGAATCAGTCAAGAAGGACCTTCAAAAGATAGATAAAAAGGAAGTTGGAAAGATTTTGGATGCTCTTGAATCAGCACTAACACAAAATCCCACGAAAGGGAAAAGACTCACTGGAAATTATAAAGGCTTGTATTCTTATAGATTAAGGAATTATCGCGTCGTATACACGATACTTAGAGAGAGCGTTCTTGTATTGAGGATAGGTCATCGTAAGGATGTATATAAATAAGCGCATAGTGTTTTTTTAAGAAATACCGAGGCGCTAATACACATAACAGCGGATATACGCTGCACTTCGTTCGATCGCTTGGGCTTCACTACATTGGCTGGCTTATCTTGACGAGTATAAGATTTCGATCGTCTTTCTATTAATTTCACAAAAGCTATTCGCGGCTTTCTGTATTTCTTCAATATTTATATATTTGACTATAGGTAGGATTGCACTTAGCATGATACAATTAAAATGTGTAATAATGCCATTTCTCCAATGCTCTTTTATGGGGATAAATACAGGGGGAATATCATGCCTGACAAAGACGGTTCCTGTCGCGAATCGCTGCAAAAATTGATCTCTGATTACGAGCTCGAGCTGCACACACCGCCGTGCATACCAGGAGCTGCCACCTGGAGCGCCAGAGCTTCGCTAAAGACAGACATCAGCGCGGTTCTCCCCTATCTAAACGCTCAGCTCGAAGGTGCCGACTACGACCATGATACGGGAATTCTCATCTGGAAGGATCAGTATCACAGCTTCGCCTTCCGGTCCCGAGAGATCAAGGCTGCGCCGGCTTTGGACCGCGAGGAGGCGCATGATCTCATCGACCGCGCGGTGGCCCTGGTCAACGAGGCCTGGCGCGGGCGAGAGCGTATCGAGCCCTGTTACGAGAAACGAACGCTGCCAAACCTGATGGAGATCTATCGTCTGCTTCCCCGCACCAACTGCGGCAAATGCGGCTGTGTTTCCTGCATGGGCTTTGCAGCCAAGCTGCGGGAAGAAGACAAAGAGCTAAGCTGCTGTCCCGTGTTGGAGCAGCCGGACTACCGCACGAATCGCAAACGTTTGGTTGAGCTGCTCGAACCCTCCAGGCCAGACCTCTGAGTCTCGCGGGAAGAATCCCTGTCCCAACGGCCGTCTTTGGCCTGCATCCACGGCTGCGTACTGTCGGTCAATGAGTGCGCCTCGCTTACGAATTGCCTTGCCATTTCCGCAGGAAGAGCTTCATTGTCTAATCCATGTCGCCTTGCCTAAATGTCATTATGTAGAGTTTGGCGTGGATATTCTGTGAAGGGTAAGCCCTGATTTCAAGTTTTCCGATTTTGATCAAATTAATAAATTATGCTTATTGACATAACTCACCACAGGTTGCGATAGCCGGGGCTAAAAGACTATCACGGGTAATGGGCTTTCCAACTGTGCAGGCGAATAGGAGACGATTGAACAATTGGTGATCCCAGTATCGACAATTAAATCGATAACAGGCTTCAGAGAGGTACCGTTGAAGATGCTTTGCGGAAACTCCACGGTGAGGCCCTCTTAAAACCCCTTTGACATTGGAAACAAACCGGTGCGTCCAGGGGAGCAAATGACCCGCTATCTTTGGATTCATGAGGATGACACGATGGTGCTCAAGATTCTTATCCTTCGCCGTTTTACCGTAGGACTTCCAGCCATCGGTTCGGATTTTCTGGATCATAGACTCTTTATCCTCTTGTACAACTCCCAACCTATCCATCATTCCGCTGATGACCTCTGCAGAGGCATCAGTCACGACTTGAGCATGCGCAAAGCCCGGTTTCTCAAGCCCTTGTTTGTCAGTATAGACAGACACAGCAATCAAAACGGTAGTCTTTCTCTCGCTTCCACGGCCCCTCTTGCCTTCACGCGACTTTGGCCCGAAGAAGGATTCGTCCATCTCAACGAGCCCTGCCAAGCGATACCGAGCGTCCCTTTGTGCCATAGCTTCCCGAACTTTATGGGCCATTACCCAAATGGTTTTGTAATCTCGGATTTGAAGTTCTCTACCCATCTCTGCTATGGAAACCCCTGTCTTGGAGATCGCCATCCGGTAGATAAGCCAAAACCACTTTTGCAGAGGAACCTTTGTCCTATGGAAAATAGTTCCTGCTGTTACCGATGCTTGGTAACCACAGGATTGGCACTTATACAAGCCCCTTGGAGTAAGCTTGTAATATTGGCTATGGCTGCACCTCGGACAGCGAAAGCCATCCGGCCAACGAACGCTGAACAGATAGTCCAAACACTTCTTCTCGGAATTGAATTGGTCCTGAAACTCCAGCAACGAGATCTCTCTATAAACCAATGCACGTTCTCCTGTAGCGCTATTTCCTACAGGATAATACGCTTGGTGAGTTATGTCAATAGGCATTTTTAAAAATAAAAAGACAGTCTCTTCTCTTTGATTACATCATTAAAAAACCGATACATATGTGAAATATCCTGATATGTGTTCTATGGCATTTTTCTGAAAACTGGAAATGAGCCTTTTGCCGATTTTTTTGATTCTAGAAAATAGCACTTCGTTGAAAATGTATAGACCCCAACACCCCTTGGTGGATATTCCACCAATTTCTTATTAAATGAAATTTCTTCCTGCCTTTCCTGTTTAA
>CAZOWM010000052.1:0-21726 GCA_964583615.1 uncultured Spirochaetota bacterium
TTGGAGCCTTCTTACGTCGTCAAAAAGCCCGCTTGGGAGCACCAAAGGCAATTACACAGCCACGGCCCATAAACTAGCACGCCTGATATATAGTCTTTTGAAACACGGAACCGAATATGTCGATGCCGGCCAGGATTATTATGAAGAACAATACAGACAGCGTGTACTATACAACTTGAAAAGGAGAGCAAGGCAAATGGGATTTTACCTCGTTGAGAAAGAAACGGGGGCTATTACATGAATTACTGTAACATCAGTATGTTTGTGGGAAGTTACTTAGAAGCCCCCACGATCGACGCTCATTCAATCTTCACATTACTCCGCGGGGAAAGAAAGCGCACGATCAATATATCACCACTGAGTATGAATTCCTCCAGAAACTCCTTCATTCTCTTCGAACTCCTGAAGAGCGGCAAATGTTAATTTCCTCATTACATAAAGCAGCACTCGGTATCGCCTGAAGCTTCATTGATACATCCTATCGATCATCGGTTCTCAATTGCTGCTTTCCGTTTAACGTCCATACGATAAAGGAAACGGCAAGGAAGCAAAACCGGTCGAGTCGGAGCAGTCTCTCGTCCTTGAGGGCTGTGCTGAAGCAATCGGAGACATTGACCTCACCGATATATATGTCAAGATTATTTATGAGGGTGCCTGCGCGCTGTGCGAATGCTTTCCTGTCCCTGCGGCTCATTAGTTTGATTATATTGTGTACCTCCTTGGTAATGTGCTCGACAGTATCGAATTTTTGAGCATAGTCTTCCAGCAGGGAGATACCTTCGGTTGCTTTTTCGAGAAAACGCGTACAGATCGGATAAAACCAAGACCCCATCCCAAGAATTCCCGCTACGGAAAGGATGATCTCATCACGCAGATAGGGGGAGGTCTTTCGCTTGAGCTTATTGAAAAGTACAGGTATGGTCAGCGCATCCTCAAAGATTTCGAGAGCTGCAGCAGCATGTATAATGAGACGAGGGTTGGCGGTGTGCGTGAGTATATTCCTGATACTGGAAATGCTCTCACGGTTTTCAAGACGGGCGAGGGCAACCATACACTCACCGCTCAGGAAATAATTGTCAGAGGCCAGTTGCTTCTGGAGTATTGGGATCGCCTCTGTGTAGCCCTTTCTACCAATCACTTCAGCTGCCAGGTGGGCTGTGGTGTATGTGTGGTTTTTCAGTTCCCTGATGAGCGGCTGTACCTCCCGATCGTCTGCCGGAAGTTTTTGCAGTGCAGCCAGCGCCTCGACTCGAATAGTGAATCTCGGCGATTTGAGCCTTGTCAGCACCTCCCCGATTGATATTTCAGAAGGGGCTCCTGCAAGGGCTTCGATAACACGCTTTTCTTCTGACAAACTGGTTGACCTTCTTAAACGGTGCAACAGGCTGATTGCACGAAGGTCCCGTGGTGAAAATATGATGCTGAACGTGTCTGCTATAGAGTATGCGCCGAGCCTTTCCATTCGAGAGGCAATGAATACCAAAGCGATGAAGAGCATGGTCGGTAAAAGAAAGTAGAGCGCATAACCGCTTTTTACCGATGCGCTCACGCTCCTGCACCAGTCGAGAATGATGCCTCCCGATAACGCGCCGAGACCTCCCCCAAGTCCCTCGATAAGATAATACAGTGCACCGAGATTCAGCCTCTCCTCCGGGGTAATGGCATTGAAGAAGTAGGTTCGTCCTGCAGTTACAACACCAAAACTTCCGAAGCTGTGAAAAAAGAATATGAATATCGAAAATATAACGGCCTCCGTACTGCCGAGAGTCGGAGAAAGTATGATGGGGGCCAATGACAGCGTGATGACACCGGTAAAGAGAAAGTAGAGGGGTTTCGCTCCTATCCTGTCGATGAGGAAACCGCTCACAAGAGCCATGATCACGCCCCCCAGACTCCCGAATACGGTATAAAAAATTACAAAGTTGTCAGGCTGAAGATAGACATCCTTGAGATAGAGGATGAGGAAGGGAGTAACCATAAAGGTGGAGAAGGACACAAGGAAATGAACTACCGCGAATTTTCTGAAGGCAGGACGGTGAAGCGCAGACCTGAAGCTCGACAGCATGCCTTCAGATATGCTTTCCGTTGTTTTCATCATCTCAGGCAGACGAAAGAACACGGCAGTTGCAAAGATTCCTGAAAAGATCCCGATAGTGATGAAAAGATCGTACATATATATGGGGGCATTTCGTCCCAGCAACAGCGCCATGGCAATGCCCAGAAGCAGGGTCACGGTGTGGTTGATCGCCTGTAGGCGGGCCAAAAAACTGCCCCGCTCTTCTGCCGAGGTTATTTCACCGATTATGGGATTATACCCCGGTATCGCAATACCACGGAAGATGTTGAAGCCGGAGACAGAGATGAGGATCAGAGCAAAGGCTATGAAATGCACGTTGTTCGTTGCAAAGAGGGGTGCTGCGAGAATCGGGATCATTGCAAAGTAGCGAATGAGCCAGTAGCGCCCCATAAGCCTGACTACGCCAAGTTTCGGGACAAGACGCCTTCCTAAAAATATAGCAACGTAGCTTGCGTAGCTGATAGCAGAGAGCACACCGATTAATATGCTGCCGGCACCCAGGCGAAGGGCAAAGAGGGTAATGATGTTTCCGCTGAGAAAGACAAAGGATATGACATTAAAGAAATAGTATTTGGTTAGGGTTTTTCGCGCCCTGACCTTTTCTCCTGGTGTCAATTGTGGTTTATTCATAGCAGTAGTACATGGAAACGTGAAGCCATGATGAGTATACGAAACATGAGTGCTCAATAATACAAAGAAGAGCAGCTCATGACAATTACATTTGCGTGGCAGGTAGACCGGGAAACTATCTTTGACCACAACAGTATTTTAATGTTTCGAATGTTGGACTCCTGTGTTATACTGGCTTCATACCATTTTGAGGAGAAGAGGATTCATGAAGATAAGAATTTGGGGGTGCCGTGGTTCCCTGCCCATACCAGGCCAGGGCACACTGAGATACGGAGGGAATACCACCTGTGTAGAACTCAGACTCAATGATGGCTCGGTAGTGGTAATCGATGCCGGAACGGGTATACGGAACCTTGGGAAAAAATTGGTGGAAGAGCAGAACCTGAAGGAGATTTATCTCCTTCTCACACACTCGCACTGGGATCACCTCATGGGTTTTCCTTTCTTCAAGCCCGCTTATTTCGACCGGTTTACCATTCATGTGCGTGGGGGGCCCATTGCCAAGGAAACGCTGAAACGATACCTGGAACATCAGATGGAACCACCGTATTTCCCTGCGCGGATGAAAGCCATGAAGGCAGTGTTCGATATAAACCATTGCAGGGATGCTGATCTTCTCATCCATGATGCGCAGTACACGAATGAGCAGTACTCATTTGCGAAAACTTGGGGACACAGCACATATGAGGCGGCTGTCAACCTCGCAATTGACGCACGGGTAAAGCGCCTTCTTCTCTTTCATCACGACCCAGACCGTACGGACAAGGAGCTTGACGGCATTGTCGAGCAGAGTCACAGAGCAATACAGCAGCGAAAGGGAAGGCTGCAATGCATGGCAGCGAGTGAGGGGAGGGAAATTGTGATATAGTCGAGTGGTGGGCGGGAGCTTTTTCATTTGTCCGCTGCAGCTGTATAAGACACACGAGTATGTAAATGAGATGTTGCAACACCAGCTTCCCTCTTGAGGGTTCTGGAGAAGGAGGATGTACTCGTCGTTATTGCACACGACGAAGAAATCGATTCGCTGCAAGGAGAATGAGATGTTCGAGAAACCATTCAGCACTACGGCACGATGTTTATCGAAGGTTTTGATATTGGTATGATCGACTGGGAGCAGGAGCATAAGATTGATGAAAAATGGGAGCACGATGGATAGAAAATCTATGACATAAAAACGAGGGAAGACGAGGGGAGGCAATCTCTTAAGCATGTGGGTGCGATCCGAAGCTATAAGCATACGGGTCACACTCCTCATATTGGGGATATCGATCTGGACTGTTCGGGAAGTATTCGTTTTGTCCACCTGACGATATCGTTTATGGTGAGTGTAGATAAGAAACAGTGTCAGTGGAACGTGATTCTGGGGAGTCGTTACATAGCGAATAGGTATCAAGTACAGAAGGACTCCGGTCAGGATGATTGGAACAATGAGGTCGAGCATGGATATTCTTAAGGACTGCCTCCGCTGCTTCCGGATATTCGAAAAGTTTCTCGTATGAGCGTTGGCTCCGGTTACGGAAAGATCTCTTAGAGATACTGTTGCATCTTCTTCGCCAGGTCCATATCCCTGTCGATCAGTATGATCTCGATTCGCCTGTTTTTTGCCTGTCCATTTTCGGTCTTGTTTGTTGCGATGGGACGGTATTGTCCGTAGGAGACGGCGCTCAGGCGTAACGGATCGATACCCGACTCCTTTTGTAGAAAACGTACCACAGTGACCGATCGTGCAGCGCCGAGCTCCCAGTTTGTGGGGTACTTCGCACGCAGTGACGGTCCGATCGGCACATTGTCGGTGTGACCCTCGACCCTGATGTTCTTCTGGGGTATTTTTTTTAAAATTGGTCCGATACGACGCAGCACAGCCTGCCCCGCCGGCTTTATCTCAGCCTTGCCGGTATCAAAGAACAGGCGCTCCGCAACTGTCAGTTGCAGGCGGTCTTTGATCTGTTTGACCTGGATTTCTCCACTGTCGATTTCTTTCTTCAGCTCACGGATGAGGTTGTCATAGGTCTTTTTCAGCACTGCAACTTCCTGTTCCCGTTCCTTCTGAAGCACGGAGATCTGATTTTCCTGATCGGCTATCCGGGCTTGTGCCCGATCAAGCTCCTCACTGAGAGTCACGTTTTCGGACATGATGCGTGCGTTGTCTGACTCAAGCTTTTTAACCTTCTTTGTGGAAGCGCAGCCGAAGAGAAAAACAGCTGTAATCAGTGAAACCGTGACAATCACTATCGCTCTTTTCATAATAATTGCTCCTTAATGATGAATGTCTTATTTTGATTGTAATAAATATTCATTCTTTGTAAATAAAAAAGATCATCTTTCAATATTGGCTTCAGAGAGGAGCATTTTTTTCAAGCTTGTAGCATTGTTATATGAGAGAGTGGGTCATTTGTGAGGGATTTAATCGCTTCATGAAATGCACCGTTTAAATATATAAGTTTTTCAAAAATAACACATGCGGTTTGCGATTTATTGTTTACTTTTTATTCTCTTTTCATTTATTATATAGTATTTGACAGAATAGTATCATTTTATGTTTAATATCTATCATAATAACATTTATTTTTGTCCAAAATAACACAATAATAGATTGAAGGAGCGAGATTATGGGACAGTACATTTGTAAGGACAGATTCAAGGATTATGTCGTCTTGATTACTGGAGGTGGTAACGGGCTCGGTCAAGCCTGCGCAGTACGATTTGCGCAGGAAGGGGCTTTTGTGCTGGTTGCCGACATAGAAGAAAAGGGTATCGCCGAGACGAGAGAAAAAATTAAAAACATCGGAGGAGTATCGGAGGGCTACAATCTGGATATAACCAAGGTGGATGTGGTTGATCGGACAGTTGCGAAGATGATCGAAAAGCATAAAAAAATCGATGTCCTGTTAAACAGTGCCGGAGTCTCGATTGAAAATAGGCTCGAAGATATCACCATCGAGGAGTGGCTTTTACACATCAATATAAATCTAAACGGGAGTTTCTATATCACCAGACCTGTTCTAAAAAACATGAAGGAGAGGAAGTTCGGCAAGATTATCTACATATCATCAAAATCGGGTATCATCGGACGGCCGAGACGTACCGCGTATTCTGCAGCGAAGTTTGGCGTGAACGGGCTTACGCAAGCTCTCGCTCTGGAGGTTGCAAAAGACGGCATTACGGTAAACTCAATCTGTCCCAGCAGGGTAGAGACCAGGATGCTTGAATCTGTGCTCGTGGGAAGAGCAGAAAAGTTCAATATTCCGTATGAAGAAGTACGAGAGGAGCATAGACAATCAATTCCTGTCGGAAGGCTGGGAAAGCCGGAAGAGGTGGCAAGCGTTGCGGTGTTTCTTGCCTCAGAAGATGCCACATATGTTACCGGTCAATTTATCTCCGTATCTGGAGGGAGATGAGTCACAGGTATTATAAGAGTGCTTTTGCGACCTGAAGTCTCGGGAGTATCGGCTCTGGGTTGGCTTACGGAGAGTGTGCACGAATGAACAATTTCAGGAGATGGAGGGTCCGGCTATGGATTTCTCAAAACCCTATGTGTTAGGAATTGATGCAGGAACAGGCGGGATGCGGGTTGGCATCTTCGATACGAATGGACACCCGGTAATCTGCAAGAGCAAGGAATGCACAACACAGTTTCCAAAATACGGGTGGGTGGAGCAGGAACCGGACAAGTGGTGGGAATGTCTGGTATGCGCAACTCGTGAGGCCCTCACTGAGAGTGCAATAAATACGGATGATATTGTCGCGATTTGTGTAGACGGGACGTCAAGCACTGTGGTGGCAATAGACAAAAACGGCTCGATTCTGAGAAATGCGATCATGTGGATGGACCACCGTGCGACTGCTCAGGCACAGAGAATATTCGAAACAGGTGATCCTATTCTGAAGATTTGCAAAGCCGGATTGAGTGCCGAGTGGTTTATAGCAAAGATACTCTGGCTGAGAGAGAATGAAAGGGAGACGTACGATAAAACCCGCTACTTCATGGAGCAGGCGGATTTCATCAATTACCGGCTGACAGGTATTCCCACAGCGAGCATAACGCATACTACCCACAGGTGGTTCTACAACAGCCGTGAAAGAAAATGGCCGAAAGCTTTCTATCACTCCATCGGACTTGATGATGCGATTGAAAGATTTCCGGAAAAGATCGTCAGAGTAAGCGAAGTCATCGGACCACTATCGGGGAAAGCAGCAAAGGCGCTTGGTCTTAACCCCAAGACGGTCGTAACAGGAGGCGGAACAGACGGATATATTGCGCCGCTTGGCGCGAACGTGCTCGAACCGGGGAAGGCAACACTGATAGGCGGGTCTTCTCACGTTATCGTGACATTTGTGAATGGTACCAAGAATATTCGAGGGATGTTCGGAAGCCACTATGACATCGTTTTACCCGGTCTTGACGTCATCGAGGCGGGACAGGTATCCACAGGTTCAATTGTCAAGTGGTACAAGGAGTATTTCACAAAACACTATGAGCTCGAGGCAAAAAAGAAAGGAGTCAGTCATTTTGATTTACTGAGTAAAAAAGCATCGGAGATACCGATCGGATCCGAGGGTATCATCCTCCTGGACTACTGGCAGGGGAACAGAACTCCCTATACAGATTATAACCTCCAGGGCGCGATATGGGGTCTGACGCTGAAATCGACTCCGGCCCATCTATTCAGGGCAATATTGGAGGGTGTCGCCTATGGAACCGAGAACATCCTCCGTACCCTCAGCGATAACGGAGTGAACATACATTCTCTCTATGCGAACGGAGGGTTCGTAAACAGCAGTCTGTGGTTGAAAATCCATGCCGATGTAAGCAATGTTCCGGTCTATGTGCTTGAGTTTCCGGAAGCGACCATGATAGGGTCGGCCATATGTGCATCTGTTGGCGCAGGGCTTCATGGCAGCTTGATCGATGCTTCAAATAGTATGGTCAGGATAAAATATGTGGTAGAACCAGACAGGGAAAGTCATGAAATGTATCAGTTTTACTTCGACAAATACGTGAAAACTTACGAGGCATTGAGAGATCTCATGCACGAGATGTCGTATAAACAAAAGAGTACAGAACTCTAACAGGGAGCATGGCGCACCCTTTTTTATGTACTCTAGACATCATGTGATCGGAAAATATCCAGGACAAGGCCTGCCACAGCCTTGCCGAGTTTTTTGTGATCCTCCCGGTCAAAGTGCAATCCATCCAGTTTGCTGGACTGGATAACGGAACCGGCATCGAAAAAAAGGCATCCGTACTTCTGGGCAACCTTTTGATAGTAAGGGGCAAGTTTCTTTGACTTCTCGACTCCACCGGTGAACGTTTCCGTGTATTCTGATAGTTTTCCGAGTGGTGGAGGCGACATGACCACCATCTTTGGAGGATTGTCGTCTACCCCGCATTTACTTCCCAGTGCAATTTCGATGAGGCGGCCCATGCTCTCTGCAATATCATACGCAGTAACGGAGAACATGGCCTTGAGATCGTTTGTCCCCAGCATGATTATGAGCAGATCGACGGGACAGTGCGACTCGAGACAGGGCAAAAGATACAGGGCTCCATTCCTTTTGAGGTATCCAGGACGTATTGGATCATCCCATACAGTGGTCCGTCCATTGAGCCCTTCCTCTATCACATAATACTCGTTACCGAGTATTTCCTGAAGTATGCCGGGCCATCTGGCGTCACGTTCAAGTCTTTTTTTTGTTACCGGGTCTCTTCCATATGTATTTGAATCCCCATAACATAGCACAGTGTTCATAGCATCTCTCCGTTTTGTACTCATTTTCGTGGGCACCATATAAGGACTTTACTTTAAATGGCCGCTCTGTGGTGAAATACTACTTCAATTCGTTTTCCATGCCCTTCGGAATAAGGCATACGATCCCCAGTGGATCGTCAGAGGTATTGATAAACTTATGCCTCTCTCCAGGGAATATGAGAATGGCATCACCTGGAGTGATAGCAACGGTTTGATCATCCCCCTCTATCTTTCCCTTTCCCCTGACAACATATACTTCATGCTCAAACGGATGAGATCTTCCAGACGTGCTACTGCCTTTCCCGATCTCAAAATACCTCATTTCAAAATGAGGCGCACCGTCCTCTTCTGAAATTAACCATCGAACAGATACACCTGAAGGCGTTGTCTTTTCTTCCGTCCTCTCAATACTCGTCACATGCATCTTGCTTTTTCCCCCTCGAGTTTTGTATAAGTATACTGAAAAGAACAAAAAGAACAAAGCGATTCCACCATTTTTTTACTCTTTTTTTCAATGCATAATGATCTGTGTCTGCCCACAGGTTCCATAAAAAGTGGACCATTTACGTTTTTGGTTGATTGATGGATCAAATCTCACTATTTTGTGATACTATTTCTGCTGGAGGAAAGGGATGAAGAGAGCTGAGATATTGAAAAAAGCCTATCAACTCGGGTTTGCAAACGAACGGGATTTTCGAAACTGCGCGCAATGCACGGTTGCCGCTGTTCAGGACACACTGGATATGAGAAACGATTATATCTTCAGGGCAGCATACGGTCTTGCTGGTGGGTTTTCTAATCTCGGAGATGGCCCATGTGGGGGATACTCAGGAGGGAGTATTATGATAAGCCTGTTTTTCGGGAGGAGGAGAGAACTGTTTGATGGTGACGGCGAGAACAAGACCTGCACCAAGAATTTAATAAAACGGTTACACGACATGTTTATTGAAACCTACGGGTCTGTCATCTGCAGGGGGGTCCAGAGCAGTATCTTTGGAAGAAGCTACGATCTCTGGGACAGTGAAGATGCAGAGCAGTTCGAAAAAGATGGAGGACATACCGATAAGTGCACCTCCGTCGTTGGGCAAGCATCTCATTGGGCTGTGGATTTGATTCTTGAGGAAATCGCAAACAGGGGGCTCACGCTCAAGGACTATGATTTCTTGCGGTATATATCTGAGTTCCCCCACTGAAATCAGGTCATTTTTCTTTCTTTCACTGTCAACATGGATGAAATGGCTGAATGGCCGTAGAGAAACGCACGGTATTTTTTCGGAACTGTTTCGGTAAAATGTATTCAACTTCTTCCCTCGCGGGGATAAACAACAAATGCCTCATCAATGGAATTTCTGCAATACCCTTGACTTCACTAAAAATACGTGAAATAATCGAAAACGATTATCATTAATTCCCGGGATGTACTTCCGGTGCGCAAGATAATGAACATGTCGGGCCCCGATAGTACGTCCATTACGACCGGAATCTTGTATTCGTACAATCTTTCGATTCGCTGAAAAAATTCCTTTTTCGCGGCCCAGTGGGTTAAATAGAGATTTTCCCGATCACAGAAGGAGGAAAGTTTGCCATGTCGTTAAAAGGCTTTCGCAGGAACTTCAGGCCTCTTGAGATTCTGACCAAGGAGCAGGTCGAGGATGTAAAGCGGGGAGTGCTCGCGGTTTTGCAGCATACTGGCATCCGGTTCGAGAGCCAAATGGCCTCGAATTTGTTCAAGAAAAACGACTGTAAGGTTGATTCTGATGAGATGAGGGTACGGTTTCCGCCGGGGCTTGTGGAGGAGTGCCTGAGAAAAACACCGAGCAGCTTTTACTTCAAATCGAGAAATCCGGACCATGACCTGATTGTAGGAGGAAACACTACTTACTTTTGCGCGTTCCCGGGAATGAACACCGTTGATCTCGATACCTGGGAACCTCGAAGGGCGACCAGGGAGGAGAACAGGGACGCATTGGTCGTACTCGATGCCTTGGACAACCTGCATTTTCTCACTCCCTATACTCCTTACTTCGGGTTTGATGACACTCCTCCCGTCATGTCGATCCCTGAAAGCGCTGCTGCCAAGATTCGGTTCTCGACAAAGCTTCAGTTTTCCGGATACCAGAAGGACTGTGAGGTATTCACCATTGAAATGGCCAAGGTGGCAGATACCGAAGTACAGGGGATGATGGAGAACTCCCCGCCTCTGACTTTTTATGAAGATGCGGTGATGTCTGCATACAGATTTGCCAGCGCGAGTCTTCCCCTCCATATTACCTCCGGTGCGGTGATGGGCGGCACATCACCCGCAACAATTGCCGGGACACTGATAACAAGTATCGCCGAGATTGTCGGTGGAATCGTGTTCTGCCAGCTGGTGAAGCCTGGAACCAGAGTGGTGGCGAATGCCTTCGTGTTTCCACAGAATATGATGACTGGAGCGCCCTTTTTTGGCTCTGTCGGCATTTCCCTCCACGAGGCTGCGTTTAATCAGATCTGGAGGAGCTATGATATACCGGTACAGAGCTCTGCGATAGGACCGACCAACTCAAAAATGATCGATTATCAAAACTGTTACGAGAAGGCGATCCCTGCCCTGGTTGCCGCGCTCTCAGGAGCGCACATCATCCAGTTTCACGGGGGGGTCTACGGAGAGATAACCCACCATCCCGTACAGTCGGTCATGGACGACGATGTGGCGGGTGTGATCGGCCGCTTCATAGAGGGGGTCGAAGTGTCGGATCAGACCCTTGCTCTTGATCTCATCAACGAAGTTGGCCCGATTCCTGGATTTTATCTCAACACCGCGCATACCAGGGAGTGGTGGAAGAGAGAGCAGTTCGTGCCAAAGGTGGCGGACCTGATCCCATACGGCCAGTGGCAGAAACAGGGAAAGAAATGCGCGCTGGACAGGGCAAAAGAGAGGATGAACGAAATTCTGAAAACCCACCATCCCGTTCCTCTGTCGGAAGAACAGGAAAAAGAGATCCAGCTCATACTGGAGAAGGCAAAGAAGCATTACATCGATAATGGACTGCTTTGAATGTTCAAGCAGGGAGGGTCAGATTATCTAAAACCTTACCGAGTGGTATATATGAGCGGGCTCTCAACTCTCCGGATAATAGATACGCATGGGGATATTAGAAAAATGTGGAGAAAAAAATACTCGGTTTACAATGCAAAGGTGTACGCTGCGATATTGCATATGGAATAACAAATGAGGAGGGGCGAAATGACAGCCGAACAAAAGGGTATCATTGATAATCTCAGAAAGGCGATCTTTGAGTACAACGTGGATCTGGCACAAGAATCTGCAAAGGAGGCCGTAGAAAAGGGCATCGATCCGATTGAAGCGCTGAACGCGATGACAGTTGCTATCAAAGAAATCGGGGACGCGTTTGGAAAGGGGGAACTGTGGCTTCCTGACCTTGTTGGGGCTTCCGATGCCATGCAGGGTGCCACCCCGGTGCTGGAAGATGAAATGAAGAGGAGGGGCGTCCACAGGGAAAGCCTTGGAGTTGTGGTTGCAGGCACCGTGTTCGGTGATATTCACAGCATCGGCAAGACCATGGTAACCACGCTCCTCACCGCAGCAGGGTACCGGGTTGAAGATTTGGGGGTCAATGTAAAAGCCGAAGTGTTCATTGAGGCGATAAAGAAACACGGTGCGGACATGCTTGCCATGTCTGCCCTGATGACCACCACCATGACGGAGCAGGAAAAGGTTATCGATGCATTGAAGAAAGAGGGAATACGGGAGAGGGTGAAGGTAATGATCGGAGGGGCTGCGGTTACCGATGAGTTCGCTGAAGAAATCGGCGCCGACGGGTATGATCCAACTGCGCCTGGCGCAGTGGAGCTTGCGAGGAAACTTCTGGAAAAGCAGTAAAAAAGAAAGGAGGGAGAATAGTGGTGAAGGGATTTGTACGGAATATGAAGCCCCTGGATGTGCTGACCGGCGAGCAGATTGAACAGATCCATTCAGCAACACTGCATGTTCTTAGGAAAACAGGGGTTCGGTTCGACAGTAAAAGGGCGCTGCAGCTGTTTGAAAAAAACGGGTGCATGGTTGACCATGATACGAACAGGGTAAGGTTTCCTGAGGGCCTGGTAGAAGAATGCCTGCGGAGAGCTCCCAGCAGATTTCACGTGAGAGCGAGAAATCCCAACAATGACATGGTATGGGGTGGAAACACAATCTACTTTCAGGCTCTGTCCGGAACGAGAACAGTTGACCTCGATACCTGGGAGCCTCGAACACCTACCAGGAAAGAGTATTACGACGCCGTCACCGTGCTCGATGGGTTGGGGCACGTGGCCATTGTCCCATGGTACACACCGTGGTTCGGGTTCAAGCACATTCCTCCTGTTATGGCCATGCCGGAGGGGCTTGCCGCGCGCCTGAGGAACACAAGCAAGTTTACCTGTGCCGGGTATTCAATGGGGTGCGAGGTTTTCAATATCCAGATGGCCCAAGCGGTGGGCGCAGAGCTGCGCACCATGATGGCGGCATCTCCTCCACTCACATTTTATGAGGAAACGATAGACGCAGCTTTTCGAATCGTCGAAGCGGGTTTTGTGCTTTTACCCACATCTGGGTGCGTATACGGTGGTACCGCACCAGCTACCATTGCCGGTTCACTTGTAAGCGGCAACGCTGAAATCATTGCCGGCCTGGTCTTCGCACAGCTTGTCAGGCCCGGCACACGGGTCATTGCGCAGGATTTTTCCTTTCCTCAGAACATGCGCACAGGGGCACCTGCGTTCGGGTCGATAGAAATATCGCTGCACCAGGCTGCGTTCAATCAAATCTGGCACAGCTATGGAATCCCCACGGATGGAGGGGTGTGTTATCCCAATTCGAAGAAGATCGATTACCAGGCTGGTTATGAGAAAGCCATTATCGCTGCAATCGGGGCTTTATCTGGAACCAATACGTTATGGATACAGGGTGCTATGTATGGAGAGCTGGCGTTTCATCCCGTGCAGGCGGTTATCGACGACGATATTGCCGGGATGCTGGGGCGGTTTCTGGAAGGAATCCACGTAAATGATGAAACTCTTGCCGTGAAGGTAATAGATGAAGTGGGGCCGATTCCGGGTCATTATCTGAACCAACCGCACACCAGAAAATGGTGGAAGCAAGAGCAGTTCATTCCAAGTGCGTCTGACAGGCTGACCCATTCCGAGTGGTTGAAGCAGGGGAAAAAAGACTGCATCGAAATCGCGAAGGAACGGTGTGAGGCGATATGCAACACCCACAAAGTGGATCCTCCTTTAACAGAGAGCCAGGAGCAGGACCTCGAGCGTATTTTGAAAGAAGCGCGGGAGCACTACAGAAAAAAAGAGTTACTATCGGCTATAGAATGGGAAGAGTATCAAAAAGACTTGGCATCACCGGGTTATCCGTACAGTTAAGGTGAGCAGCAAAGGGGTGATGTTCCAACCTTTCATGATAAAGGAGGAGGTTATGGCGCTGAGAGGTTTTTTAAGAAGGTTCAAGCCGTTCGAGCTCATTACCGAAGAGCAGGTGGAGCAGATTCACGAGGGCACGCTCGATGTTCTTGCAGAATCTGGCGTAAAGATATACAACGACGAAGCACTGAAAGTATTCAAGAAAAACGGCTGCACGGTCGATTTTGATACAAAGCTGGTACGGTTTCCCCCTGCTCTGGTCGAGGAATGCCTGCGGAAATGCCCGAGCAGCTTCAGGGTAAAGGCCAGGAATCCAGACCATGACCTGATCCTCGGTCTAGACCACGTAGTGTTTTTCAATTTTCCTGGAAGGGATATTGTAGATCTGAAGACATGGGAGTCAAGGCCCCCGAGCAGGCAAGAGCATATCGATCTGGTCACCGTGCTGGATGCGCTGCCTACCGTTCATTTCATAAACAACTACCCGTACTTCGGGTATCGGGGTATTCCGGAGAACATGAAAGAGATGGAGGGAGCAGCGATACGGCTTGCCCATTCAACGAAAGTGACCATGGAAATCGCCAACAATGATATAGACCGATTCACCTTCAGGATGGCAAAGGCCATCAGTACGGAGCTTTTTGCCAATCCGAACACCTCTTCACCTCTTACGTGCTACACAGATCAAACGAATGCCTGTTTTCTTGCTGCCGAGTATGATCTGCCAAGCATGATATGGGACGGGGCAACAGCGGGAAGCACCGCACCGGCGAGCATCGCGGGAGCGGTCATTACCAGCAGCGCGGAGCTCATACCCTACATCGTACTTTTACAGCTTCTGAAACCTGGAGCACGGGTCGCGGTGGCAAATCTCGCACTTCCTCAGAACATGAAGACCGGAGCACCGGCTTTTGGCGACATCTGTGTCTCTCTTCACCTTGCAGCCTTCAATCAGGTATGGCGGAAGTACGGCATACCGACGGTTGCTTCTTCGTCCGGGGTGAGTAATTCCAAGGTCATAGGGTTTCAGCTCGCCTACGAAAAAACCATCCCCAGTCTCATTGCCGCGATTTCAGGAGCCAGTGCCGTGCAGATACACAGCAGCGTGTACGGGGAGATTACTTCTCATCCTGTCCAGGCGATCCTTGATGACGATATCGCAGCCATGATAGGAAGATTCGTTGAAGGTCTGGAGGTGAGCGAAGATTCTCTTGCAGTTGATCTGATAAACAAGGTGGGACCGATACCGGGACATTTCCTCGGCCAGGCGCACACGAGGCGGTGGTGGAACAGGGAGCAGTACGTGACAGAGAGCGCAGACAGGTTGACGTATCCGGAATGGAAAAATGCGGGTAAGAAAAACGACATAGATTATGCGAAGGAACGAATGGAGCAGATACTTTCCACTCACACGGTACAGCCGCCGCTGACGCAGAGTGAGGAAGAGGAAATAGAAAAAATTTTGCATGAAGCACGTGAGTATTTCAGGAATGAGGGGTTCATTTCATCTTCGGAATGGCAGGAATATATGAAAACCTTACAAGAGGAGGGCAGGGCGCAGGAGTAATGCGCACTTTCTCCAATATATTTTATTTTTAATCTATATTTGTATTTGTACGCACATTTGGGATGCTGGATCGAAATCAAATAATTTGAATACAAGAAAATGGAAGAAGAAACGAGCAATTGTTTTTGAAATTTTTATTGATAGTACCACTGAATTAGAGAAATACACTTCTCCTGTAATTTGTTTCGGATATTTAAAATATGGTTATTGTTGGATTTTCCCGAATACTGAGAAGATAATATGTGGTATCGGCGGTTTAAGTGCTAAAAACCATAAAATAATACCCAGCTTTCAGTTTTTTCTCGCCAATTTCGATCTCACAAACATAAATGTCTCACATATTAAAAGTGCTCTTGTCCCTTTGGGATACTATCACCAAATTCCGGCGGCAAACAACGCGGTACTCATAGGCGATGCCGGTGGATTTGTGAATCCATTTACTGGAGAAGGGATTTATTATGCACAAAAAAGTGGAGCAATCGCTGCTGAAGCGATAAATGAAACACTGAATAATGCGAAATGTTTCCATGAAACATATTTACAATTACTTCATTCACGTATATTGCCCGAATTAATTAAAGCAAAAAAAGTAGGAAATATCTATTATAGATTGACAAATAGGGTATTTTATGTGCCTTTGAAAATGTTACTTCGAAGCTTTGATAGACGGATAGATCAATTTATACATGGTGTTCAATCGCACAATATTTTTTCTTGCTTCCTATCTTCCTATTCCCTGTTGTGAATGGTACCTATCTACTGCTTATCGTAGTAGAGCTTGACAACGATATGCCACTATGGCATAATGAAATCGTGCTGGCAACAAAAAATGCTCTTTCCTTATTAATTATATCTCACAGCTACATTATAAAGAATATTTTTTATCTCTCTGCAAATGGTTTTTCATTAAATCATTTTCACTAAGAGGAGGGTTTCATCATGAAAAAAAGATTGGTTGTTGTTTTGATTATTCTTCTCGGTTTTTCAGCCTTTTTCGCGTATGCCGAAAAAGAGGCAGTCGATACGGGAGTTATAAAGTATTACACGGATAATGATGAATCTGAATTAGATCCCTTTGCCAGTGCAATAGTGAAGGGGACAAATTTGAAGCTCGAGCCCTTGAGGCTTTCATCTGGGGAAGCGTGGGCCCGTGTTGAAGCTGAATCTCCGAATATCGGTGCCGATATGCACTTCGGCTGGCCGCTTTCCTTTGCACTCATGGCCAAGGAAAAAGGGCTCCTTATGCCGTACAAGTCGCCGGCATGGCAGAAAATCCCTGACCAGTATAAAGACCCTGACGGTTACTGGTATGGGTGGTCGTATTGGTTTGCATGTATAGGAGTAAATACAAAACTCCTGGAAGAAAAAGGGTATGATATGCCGAGGTCCTGGAAAGACCTGCTTGATCCAAAATGGAAAGGTGAGATTGTCATGCCAAATCCCGGTACATCGGGAACAGCATTTCTCACCGTTTCAACAATCATGCAGCTTTACGGTGAAGAGGAAGGATGGGAATATCTCGAAGCGCTCGATAGAAATGTTGCACAGTACACAAAGTCAGGTTCTGCGCCCGGACAGCTCGCAGCACAAGGTGAGTATATTATTGGTATTACCTGGGACCAGGCAATTGAAAAGAGAAAAAAGGAGGGGTATCCGATCGAAATGGTTATACCGGAGGAGGGAATAGGATTTGTACTCGACATTGCGGTTATTTATAAAAATACGCCAAATCCGGAAAGTGCAAAAAAATTCATAGACTATGTTGGGAGCAGAGAATTCCAGGAGGTGGTGGCACAATACAGGTCAAAGGTTACATATCCAGGGGTTGAATCCCTTGTACAATTCGATCCAAAGCTCATAGATTACGATGCGATGTGGGCAGCGGAAAACCGTGAGCGGATAATGGGTGAGTGGAAATCAAAGTTTGCCAAGTAGAGTATTAAAAGACAAGTCACATTTTTTCTCAATAAATAAGGGCAGGTCGTGAACCTGCCCTTATATTGTTATAATCGAATAACTAATTCATTATACAGGACAGGCCAATGAGTAGAGCTCTAAGAGAGCAGAGCACCGCAATGGGGATGAAAAAAGACCCTGTATTTCTTTCTTTAACCGTAATTATAACAGTAATGCTTTTACTTTTCGTTGTTTTTCCCGTTTTATCTGTCCTTATCACTTCCTTCAGGGCAACAGAAGGTATTTCGCTTGTTAATTACAGCAACTTTTTTCGCTATTCCTACTACTATAAATCAATGATAAACAGCCTGCTGCTCGGAGTTATCACCACAGTAATAATACTCATTGTTTCATTTTCCCTTTCCTACACGGTTAGCAAGACAAATCTACCATTCAGGAGTTTTTTAAGAATGGGGGCCGTGCTTCCGCTCATTTCGCCACCATTTATATTTTCTCTTGCACTTATCATCATCGCTGGACGAAGAGGGTTGATCTATCATTTTCTGGGAATAAGTCCAAATATATACGGCTGGCCCGGGCTTATCATTGCACAGGTTCTTTCATTTTTACCTCTGGGATTTCTGATGGTAAACAATATACTCCAATCTCTCGATCCAACGTTTGAAGATGCTTCAATGGACCTTGGAGCAGGCCAGTCGAGAACTCTCTTCAAGGTAATACTGCCACTCTGTCTACCTGGGCTTTTAAAAGCAGCGCTGCTCGTATTTATCATGTCTCTTGCGGACTTCGGAAATCCCATGCTCATCGGAGGCGGGCTCCCCATAATGGCAACAGATGCGTATAACCTCTGGATTGGCGAACAAAATATGGAAATGGCATCGGTATTTTGTATTTTACTGATAATTCCCTCTGTCTTTGTATATATAATACAGAACTACTTCTTAAAAGAGGGTTCTTTCATCACCGTAAGCGGTCAGATGATCGGGACGGAAAAAAGAAAAATCACCTGGTATATTCAATATCCCTTTTTTTTGCTTTCCCTAATCATATGCCTTACAATTATCGCTTGTTTCTCCGTAATATTTCTGAGCTCAATTACCAAGATCTTTATGATCAATAATACACTCACTGTTGAACACTTTTCCAGTTATGCGGGGTGGAAAGCCCTCAAAACGTCCTTGACTGTCTCCGGGATCGCAGCAGTGATCACCTCTTTTACTTCAATAATTTTTGCATATATCATTGTGCGAAAAAAACCTATGGGACGGAATTTTCTTGAATTTATTGCGCTTCTCGGGTTTGCTGTTCCAGGGACGGTAATGGGCATCGGATACATACTCGTATTCAATAAACCTCCCATAATGATCACGGGGACCATACTTATTATTATTCTCAATATCTCTTTCAGAGAATTCCCGGTGGGGCTTGAAGCGGGAATAGGCAAACTGCACCAGATTGATATATCAATGGAGGAAGCTTCACGGGATCTCGGCGCGAGCAGTTTTAAGACCTTCATCAGCACAGCACTCCCGTTGATGAGTTCGGCATTTGCGGCAAGTTTTCTTTACACGTTCATGGTGGGAATGATCACGATAAGTGCGGTTATTTTTCTTATAGCTCCGGGCACGAACCTTGCTTCTCTTCTCATACTCAGGCTTGCTGAAACGGGCAATATAGGAAAAGCATCAGCAATGGCCGTTATGCTCACACTCGTTGTTTTTATCAGCCTTATGCTGCTTAAGTTGATCTCGAAAAAAACAAAAGTTGAAATGCTCAAGGGGTTCTAATTATGGCAAATAAAAAAGTTCTTGAATTAAAAAATATTACCAAACACTTTGGTGATATCATTGCAGTAGATAGGCTCAGCATATCCGCCATAAATGAAGGTGAGTTTGTAACATTTCTTGGTCCCTCAGGCTGTGGGAAAACAACTCTCCTCAGAATGATCGGGGGATTCTATTACCCGACTGAAGGCGAAGTGATTATGCACGGAAAACCGATAAATGATATTTCACCTGACAAGAGAAAAACGAGTATGGTGTTTCAGAATTATGCGCTCTTCCCGCACATGACGGTCTTTGGAAATATTTCCTATGGCCTTAAACTGAGGAAACTTTCGAAAGAGGAAATAAAAACAAAAGTAAAAGATATTTTAAAGGTTGTACAGCTCGAAGGGCTTGAGGAAAGAAAACCAACAGAATTGTCCGGGGGGCAGCAGCAAAGAGTCGCCCTCGCGCGATGCATTGTTATTGAACCTGAAATCATTCTTCTGGATGAACCCTTATCAAATCTCGATGCAAATCTTCGCGTCACAATGAGACAGGAGATAAGGAAAATACAGAAATCCCTTAATTTAACAACAATTTTTGTCACCCATGATCAGGAAGAGGCAATGAGCATGTCTGATAGAATTATTGTAATGCACGAAGGCCGGATAGAACAGATCGGAACCCCGACTGAAATATACGAAAAACCTGCGACCCTATTTGTTGCACGGTTTATTGGCTACATAAACCTGATTAAGGGAAGAATCGATTCTTTACGAGATAATACATACAAGGTTCAAACCTCGATCGGGGAGATGATAAACATAAATTCTGATTTAAAGGGGATGAAAAAAGGTGATGATGTGACACTTGTAATCCGGCCTGAGTCTTCAACAGCTGAAAAGGAATCCACAGTGGTTCAAAAAAACAATTTTGCCGGCAAAATAGTAGACGCTACGTATATAGGATCCATTGTACGGTACAACATCCATATAAAAGGAATTGAAGAACCCTTCATTCTGGATGTTTCCAACCCTGAAGGCAAGGGGATTTTCAGCAGTGGAGAAAATGTAATAGTAAACCTGCCGGAGAAATTTCACTGTATAAAACAATAAGAAGTATTGCATTGATTCAAATGCCCTCGCAGTCTATACATATCGGGGAGCGGGAAAGACCCTGCGTTCGGTTTTCAGCTTTTTCTCGACAAAATAATCACAGTGCAGGCTACTCCGATGAAACCCATTACTGCGCCTGTAAAGAGGTATGCGGTTGAGAAGCTGTAGCGGTCGATGAGGTATCCCATAACAGGGGCCAGTAGTCCGGGCCCTCCTCTGCTTGCAAAATAATAAGCACCGAGTACCGTTGAACGGCCCCGTTTGGGGGAATGGCTGATAAAATATGCCTCTGTTACCGGCATGCTCATGTATTGCATCATTCCCAAAAGGAGAAGCACCGCAGTTATCCCCACACCGAGGCTTACGTAGTTGAGCAGGTAAATCAAAGGTCCTGAAAGGATTCCTGTAAAGAGAATAATCGGTATCTTTCCCATGCGATCGGAAAGGGTGCCGGCAAGGGGCCCTGCCCATATCCCCGCGGAATGAGCAACAGAAAGAAGCGCAGCAGCTGCTTCCTCACTGCCGTTGAAGTGGTCCACTACATAAAGAGGGATAAAAGACAATGAAGAAAAGACGAATATCTGAACACACACTGCAATGATCATTACAAAAACCAGGTTTCCTGTCGGTTCATCATCCCCATACGAATCAGTCGTTTTGCGTGAATCCTTCCTCTTTTGCGTTTCTGTATACCCCCAGCGTTTTAGGAGTATGAAAAACAGGAGTCCGTATGCGAGTGTGGGAACAGAGATCGTAATAAAGGAGCCCCGCCATCCGATTGCACGACCGATCGCAACAGCGATGAGCGGTGAGAGAAAATAGCTCCCCGTCCCCCCAATCTGATGAATTCCGAGGGCCCGACCTCTCACTTTTTCTTCTACGGCTGATGAAACGAGCGGACTTGCCGAAGGATGATACCCCCCTCCAAGAATACCCATGAGAATGAAAAAGATAATGAGCATGATATAGCTTGTTGACAGGCCTACAAGCAAACCGCAGAGTGCAACACCGGAGATTCCGATGATGATGAGGCGGTGCGGCCCGAGCCTGTCAGAAAGCCACCCGCCTGGAAGCTGTGCGATGCCATAGGCAAGGGTAAACGCGGAAACCAGTATCCCGGCCCTTGTGTACGAGAGAGAAAAGCTGTCTCGAATAAAGGGGAGAAGGGGGGTTAGAAGCGAAGACACGATGTGATGGCTGAAATGGGCAAGCACAAAAAGGGGAAGGAGGATGAGAAATACCGAGCGCCCTGTAAACTTTCTGATCTGAGTGCCTTCCTGAGGAGATAGGGAATAATATATATACCCTCTCCATGTATGTCCAATGATATATATACTTTACTAAAGATCTACTTCGCTTTTTCTTTCAAAATACCAACCACAGGCACTTTCTCAAGAAGGTCCGGTCCGTGCGGCGCCTCTTCAAGTGCATCAGTGAGATCTTTGCCCGTTTCATGCATTGCCTGGTGTTTTCCGCCTTTCCAGAGGAAACTGTT
>CAZOWM010000053.1:0-18843 GCA_964583615.1 uncultured Spirochaetota bacterium
AGCAGGGAACTTCAAAACCGGAACTGTTGATCGTATACCCGGCAACGTAGATATCACTGTCCGATACGAATATTGATTGAGCGTATCCATCTTTCGTATCATCGATAACATCGAGGAGATCGGTTCTTGCCTCGTTCTTCCAGTAGCATGGAACAAAAACACTTGGAATGCTGTCATTTTTCGTATACCCAGCAATATATTTATCAGGTAAGATGGGTTGGTTGTTGCTGTCAGTGGTGCACATCTGAAGAAAAAAGCTCGATAAGACTAAAGATATGAACACACAAGAAATGAGAAATGATGATCGAGATTTTTTCTCTGTATAAATTTTCATGAAAAATGCCCTCATCCATGATTTATGTAAAACGGTGTAATTCATTAGCCGTTTTGACCACTTCTCTACATATTAATTATATCATCTTCTCCGAAAATAACAGGTGTTAGATAGGAATATTCAATTTCGGGTCACATATGTACATATTTGCTTATCAAATACAAGTAAAAGGGTATGGCTCGAGCGCGCAGCATACACTACGTCACCATAGGGAACGTGCCCGGTCACAGGCTCAACTTCACATACTGCTTTCGAACCATTCATGTGACCAAAAGAAACCTGAGAACGGTATTGCTCGCCACCGTGGCCGTAACCGGGGTGAGCGGTATCGGCGCTCAGGTCATTCTTCTCAGAGAGCTTTTGGTAAGTTTTCTCGGAAACGAGCTTTCCATCGATATCATACTCGCAAACTGGCTTATCCTGGAAGCAGCGGGAGCCATTACTCTGGGAAAGATCATAGAAGGTGTGAAGCGGCAGGTCGAATTCTATATTTTCCTCGGCCTTCTATCTTCTCTGAGTTTTCTTCCGATGATCTATTTTGCCCGGATCATCCGGGGTATCCCTGGGTTTAGAGCAGCCTGGGGAGTCGGGCTCGGGCATATAGTGCTTTTTCCCCATTTTCACGGCTGTTTTATTCGCTTCCATTCCCCTTCTTATCCTTGCAGGCTTTCCCGGTATACTGCACAGCGGTTCTGTACAAAAGCACTATGAGGGGAAGAAGGTGCTTTTGAGCGCCATCTCGAAGTTCGGCAACATTGCTGTAACACGTTCGATGGACCAGTATACTTTCTATTCAGACGGATTTCCGGTGATCACCACGCCACACCCGGATACGGAATCTATTGAGAGCTTCGTCCACTTTCCCATGCTCTTCTGGGAGCATCCCGTAAATGTGCTTGTGATAAGCGGCGGGGCGGGAAGGGTCATACACGAGATTCTGAAACACACACCGAACAGGATTGACTATGCTGAGCTCGACCCCATTCTTCTCAAAGTAGTAACCCGATTTCACACTCCCCTGACAGTGGAATAGATGCACAGCCAAAAGGTGCACGTCACCCCGATTGACGGGAGGCTTTTTCTTAAAAAGACAGCACACACATATGACGTTATTCTGGTGGGACTGGATAATCCCTCAGACCTGTAGACGAACCGTCTGTTCACCAGGGAGTTTTTCTCTCTGTCAAAAGGCAGGCTGGCCGATGGGGGTGTCATTGCGATCAGGACACCGGGCTCCCTCACCTATCTGAACCGGGAGATGGTAAAGCTTAACCTGTGCGTTCTCAATTCCATACATGAGGTCTATAGTTCAGTATACACGATTCTCGGTGAAGAAAATATTATTATAGCCTCCCCCTCACTTGATCTGAAAGTCGTCACTCCCGATGACTTGGCCCACAGGCTGGAAAAAAGAGGAATCGAAATGAAGCTCATAACACCAGGCTATATCCGCTACCGTCTGGACGCACGGTGGCAGCACTGGCTTAGAGATTCTCTCCTGCCGGAAGATGCAAAATCCAACAGGGATTTTACACCAACCTGGGTCTACTACAGCCTCGGTCTGTGGCACGCCGTATACGCCCCTGCTGTGGGGGAGGTGTTCAATCTTCTCATTGTCTTCAGTTTTCAGGTCCTCTACGGCTATGTTTACTCCATTATCGGAATGCTTATCGCCTCCTTCATGGCCGGCACAGGTTCTGGAGGAGCATTTACCACCCTCTTAAAAAGGGAATACGACGAGATTTTCGCCTCTTTTTTCTCTTTGAAACAGCAATCATGCTTTTTGCGGCCTCCCTGCCGCTTCTCTCAACAGAATTCGTTCCAGGGCTGGACAAGATCCCGTCGGGTGTGGTGGAAGCCCTCTTCTTTTTTGTCTGTTTTGCAGGCGGTTTTTCTGTGGGGGCACAGTTTCCTATTGCCGGCCGGCTCTTGCAGAGAAGAGCAGGCAAAACAGCAGAATACGCCGGAACCCTCTATGAGTCAGATCTTTTCGGGGGCTTTATGGGCGGAGTTTTAGGGGGAGCTGTCCTCCTCCCTGTTTTGGGTTTGACAAGGGTGTGCGTGGTGGTTGTACTTTTTAAAATGGTGAGTTTGTTCCTGCTTCTCCTGTTCTCAAAACGCCTGCGCGTGGCGATCCCTCGTTGATATCCGTTGATATTCATTTTAGTTGACAATATTAAGCTACTATGAATAATGAGTTATAAGACTGATAGCATGTAATATTGGAAAAATTCAGTGTATCTTTTCACCTGTTGATTTACAAAAAAGATCTTGCCGGCGTGCTGTTGTTTTTTTTTGAGATCTTCTATTTGATCGTCACTATGTTTGGTCAATGAAAAATATAAAAGGAGAGAAAAGATGAAAAAGCTCAATGTGTGTGCGCTCGTGTTTATCATTGCAGCTGTTTTTTGCTTTCTGGGTGTTCAGAATAGTGAAGCGACTGGCACAAAGGAGGAAGAAGTAACTCTCAGAGTGGCCGCGTTCGAGGGCGGGTATGGTGTGGAATGGGTTCATGAAGCAGCTCGCTTGCTAGAAGAACGGCATCCGGGATTGGAAGTTGAGGTAACCACCGACCCGAGGATATGGGAAAAAGTTCAGCCCATGTTCGTGGCAGGGAACCCACCGGATGTTGTGGCGCCAGGGTGGCTCTTTGACCACTGGGGAGCCATAAACGAAGGGCAGTTCAAACCTCTTGAGGATTTTCTGAATACCGATGCAATTGATAAAGATGGGAAATGGATCGATACCTTCGCGGATGGAACATTTGCTGCTGCAACATACGAAGGGCATATCTGGTACATCCCGCTTTTTCCGAGCCTGTACGGGTGGTGGTATAATAAAACAGTCTGGGATGAGCATGGGTGGAAGCCTCCGAAAACCTGGGACCAGGCGTTCAAACTGTTCGATGACATGAAGCGGGAAGGGATTGCACCTATTGCAAATCAGGGGCAGTTCCCGATGTATCTCACCTATCCGTATTTAACGGAGTTCATTGCGCGGATGGGGGGACAAAAAAAATTGGAAGCCTGCATCAATCTTGAGCCCAACTCATGGACCGATCCAAAGGTGGTAGAGGCGTTTTCGTTTCTCGATCAATTGATTGACAACTATTTTCAGGATGGGCACATGGGGATGAACCACCTTCAATCCCAGGCTGAGGTGATGGTCGGGAATGCCGGGTTGGTTGCGTGTGGGAGCTGGTTCCCGAAGGAACAGGAGCAGGTCTGGCCCGAAGGACATGAGGTGAGGGCAATGCCCCTCCCTGCATTTCCTGAAAGCTCCTTCCCTCAGAACGTGTACAACAAGGATCATGATTCTGCATTGCTGTGGGTCATATCTTCTGCGACCGAACAAGAGGATCTGGCAGTTGAATATCTGAAGCTTCTCACCTCTGAGCAAATGGCGAGATACACGGTTGAGAATACTGGCAACCCGACAACATATCAAGGATCGAGTAAGTGGCTTCCAGACAACAAATTCGGCCGCGCAGTCGTGAGTTGCGCACAGTACTACGAGGATGCCGAATATACCATTGCCAAGCGTGAGACGCTCGAGCTGTGGTATCCGAAATTGGAGACAGCGCTTGAAGACAACCTCGCATTGATGGAAGAGGGGAAAGTGTCACCGAAACAAGTGTGCGAAGCCGTGCAAAAGGTGGCGGATGAGCTGAGAAATGATCCAAATGTAGTAAAACACGAGTTTCACCTGAAGTAATGAAACACTCTGTTGAAATTGGATCATAAATAGGAGTCGATGTAAATCCTTTCAAAACAGAAGGGAAAATTTATTCTTTGAGGAAAGAATAAACTGTGCCCAACAGAAAGAAGTCCCAAAAGCGGAAGATACGAGTACGGGTGAACTCTCCGGTCAGGGTTGTGGTATTCTTTTTGGCGCCCGCGCTGCTCATCTATATCGGTTTCGTGATTTACCCCGTCTTGACGGTGTTTCGGTTGTGTTTTTTTCGCTGGCATGGGGTAACCCGCGGAACCGAGGAGTTCATCGGGTTTGAGAATTTTGTAAAACTGGCTCATGATCCGGTATTCTGGCGCTCTTTGACAAATAATATCATTCTACTGGTTTTCGTCATTGTGATTTCAGTAAGTGTCGCACTGTTTTTTGCTTTCCATTTGGCCCGGAAGATACGGGGAAGCAGGTTTTATCGAGCGACCTGGCTTTTTCCAAACATGCTCGGCGATGTCATCGTGGCGACTATCTGGCTCTTTATCTATCATCCAACGATCGGTATGTTGAATTATTTTCTGAAACTGATCGGGATCGACATAGGTGCGACCCCCTGGCTGGGGCAGTCGAGCACCGCATTGTATGCGGTTTCAATGCCGATGATCTGGAAATTCACAGGGTTGTACATCATACTGTTCCTTGCGGCAATTCAGGAAATTCCGCAGTCATATCTGGATGCTGCGCGTATCGATGGGGCTTCAACGTGGCAGGAGTTTTCACACGTTGTGCTCCCCCTCATACGTCCCACTATTGCTGTTGCGGTTGTCTTTCTCATGTGGAACAGTTTCAGCGTGATCTTTACGTATGTAAAACTTTTAACCGAAGGGGGACCGCACCGCTCGACTGAGGTGCTGCCCACATATATATATCAGGTAGGATTCGAATACCACGAGTTCGGCTACGGTGCGGCAATCAGCGTTACCGCGTTTATTTTAATTTTCGCGCTCGCAGCGGTTGTTCTTCGAATGCTTATGGCTCGTGTGGTTCGCGGAGAAAAGGGATTCTGATATGTTTCTTCAGCGGTTTAAAGACTCTGCATTTTTTGTGATCCTTCAGATCGTGTGCCTCGCATATAGTCTCTTTGTGCTTATTCCTGTTTTATGGTCTTTCATGTCATCTTTTCGCTCAAGCATTGAATTCTTTACGAATCCTTTCGGTCTCCCCTCGGTATGGAAGTATCAAAACTTCATTTATGCGTGGAAACAGGGGAATGTGGGTGTGTACTTCAGAAACAGCGTGTTTATTACGACCGTCTGCGTCACAATAATCATTCTTCTTTCCGCAATGGCCTCTTTCGCTGTCAGTCGCCTGAAGTTTCGCGGTCGGATTACCGCGCTGTTTTTGTTCATCAGTGGTCTCTTCGTCCCTGCGGCTTTGTTGATTCTCCCCCTCTTTTTGATGCTTCAGGATCTACACATCCTGGGTACGTATGCAGGCCTCATTCCGGTATATGTTGCGTATTCATTTCCATTTACTGTGTTCGTCCTCGTACCGTTTTTTAACGTGATCCCGCAGGATCTGGAAGAAGCCGCATTTCTCGATGGAGCATCATACCATCAGATATTCTGGAAAGTAATGATTCCGCTCGCAAAACCCGGGTTAATCGTCGCGACGATTTTTAATATCTTTGGAATCTGGAATGAGTTTGTTCTCGGCTATGTCCTCATAAGTAAAAAAAGTTTAAAGACGCTTCCCCTCGGTCTTGCCGATATCTTGATGAAACAGCATTATACAGCAGACTATGGGAAGCTTTTTGCTGCAATCGTTATTGCGCTCGCGCCGGTCGCCATTATCTATATAATATTTCAACGGAAATTAACCGGAAGATTACTGGAGGGAGCGATAAAAGAATAGGGAAAAGTTTTCTCCACTCTGTTTTCGCGGTTTCCAATATTACAATTGACAAGAGGTGTGTACAGATGAAAGAGAAAATTACTACATACATTGACAACAATAAAAATTGGATGGTCGACCGTCTTTTTGATGTGATTGCCGCTGATACCATCAATACTCCGCCCTATGGAAATGAGAATAACGGGCAGATCATCATGGAGAATATATTTCGAGAGATGGGACTGGATATCGATAGATTCAATCCCGATGAAGTGCCTGGATTTAAGGAAAGTGAAGCCTACCTAAAAGGAAGGGATTATTCCAATCGCGATAATCTCGTTGGCTTCACAGGCGAGGGAAAAACGAAGACGGTCATTTTTAATGGGCACATTGATGTCGTTCCATCCCATAATTTCGACTGGAAAGTAACGGCGCCGTTCAAACCTAAGCTTGTTGACGGCAAGATATATGGCCTTGGTTCAGCAGATATGAAAGGAGGGATTATTGCATCTGTATTTGCACTGAAAACAATTCTTGATCTGGATATACCGATCAAAGGGAAGGTCGTTTTGGAAAGTGTCGTTGACGAGGAGTTCGGAGGGGCAAATGGCGCGCTCGCATGCGTGATGAAGGGGTACGTGGGTGATTTTGCCATTATTCCCGAGCCTTCGTTTCTGACTATCGGTGTCAGTAACTTGAGTAGCAAGGTGTACGATATAATCGTGAAGGGCAGCACACGGGCAAATTATCTGTTTCGACAAACGGGAAAACTGAATGCAATTCTTCTCATGTCAAAATTGATGTGTGCGTTAGAGGATTATGAAGATCATTTGAACCAAAAAAAGGGGGAGTATGAAATATATAAAGACATAGAAAAACCGATGAATTTTATGTTCTCGAGTATAAAGGCGGGTGAGATTGGAATCGACAAAATCAATTGTTTCCCTGCCGAATGCCGATCGGTGGTCTATGTACTGAACTATCCTGAAAAAGACAACAAAACGTTCAATGAAGAGTTGTTTTCCTTTTTGAAAACCTATCCGGAATTTCGTGAGAATATGGAAGACGGGACAATCGTGTTTCGTGAAGAACATCACCGGTTAATCGAGGGAGGAGACACCAACATCAAATCGGAAAAGAATAGAGCATTCATTGATAGCCTTATCGAAAATGGGAAAAACCTTGCTCAAAGGGAATTCAAAGTGGGGGCTGCGACATTTGGAACGGATTTCTTTTCTTTCAGTAATTACGGGAATACGCCTGTTGTTGTGTTCGGCCCCCGTGGCGACAATGTGCATGCGGCAGATGAGCACGTAATACTGCAGGATTTGATAGACCTGTCAAAAACATTTGCAGCATTGATCTATGACTTTTGCTGCTGAAAGCGCGAATTCTTCACCAGGAATATTCCCTTCACATGGAGTATTCCATTAACTCAATGCCGTTTTGTAGTCAATTGCTGATACAATGGGTGAGCGATGGGACTCGAACCCACAACAACAAGATCCACAATCTTGCGCTCTGCCAATTGAACTACGCTCACCATGTCCGCGTCTGGCAGGACTCGAACCTGCGACCCACAACTTAGAAGGCTGTTGCTCTATCCACCTGAGCTACAGACGCCCTTCGGGATGGTGAGATTCGAACTCACGACTTCATGGTCCCAAACCATGCGCGCTAACCAAACTGCGCTACATCCCGGGATACGGGAGACAACGTTAAATCTATCATTCTCAAAAGGCAAAGTAAAGCAAAAACAGCCGCCCGGTGCGCTGGTGTGTGGCCCGAATCTCGGTAAAACGCCGTTTGGCGTGTTCCGATACTGAAGATAACTGTGAAAAGAAAACTGTCGATGTTTCATGAAAAATTCGTTATCCTTCAATGTATAGATCCCAAAAAGTGGATGTTGTGTATACATGCAGCTCTTCGAGACAAAAGCCGGTAAGCCAACCGTGCACCAGAAACAAAGTCTTATCACTATTCTCACAGGGCTTTCGCACTGCGCCGACCGCAGAGTGTACTCCCTTCTCACTCATTATTTTTACAGTCCAGATGAAGATATCAGCTGTGCATCGGTTCGTGCCGCGGCCTCAAAGAAGAACCTCGAAGTGATCTCACATCTTTTCCATCTTGTTGAGCGGGCAAAACTACCGGTGAAAATCGAGGCGATACGCACGTTTTCCGTTATTGGTGATCCGATCACTGTGGATAAGCTTCTGAATTACTTTTCCCTTTTTCAGGAAACAGAGCTCAAGTGTGAAATACTCGAGGCTGCGATCAGCATTTTCGCCTCACACAGCAGAGTGGCGGAGCTCAACCGGGGGATCCTGATAGAGGAAAATCAGATCACGGAGCTCAAGGAGGTTGCAGCCGAAGGGCTCGTGGAAATCGGCGACTTCGAATCCCTCTCATACTACATTGCTCACGCTCCTTCCCGTATTCAGAAAAAGGTATTTTTAAAGATACTGAAAAAAGACATTGCATCCGCTTCAGACTTTCTCAAGCAGCTTGAAGGCTGCGCTCATACGTTTGAGAGTGATGTGCTCGGCATTTTTCTCTGCGCATACCTATTAAAGTCGAGCAATCCGAAGAACAACTTTCTTCTCGCCCTTCTTCAAAATGCAAAGAAGGAGACCATCCGTTCGTTTTTACACACGCTCGCACACCACATCGAACATATCGTTTCCGTGAAAAAGGTATTCCGTCTCCTGCTCCTGATGCCGCCGAGAGACACCGATACGGAGGAGCAGATCGACCGGATCATACGTGCGGTGATTGAGCTTACAAAACGCCGTTTTCCACGCGCAAAAAATGAGCTCATGAGCCTCACCCTGGTACATCTGGAGGCGGTTTTCAGCAAGCTCAGCAAGGGTTCTCTTCTTCTGAAGAACAGGAAAGAGCGTTCCGGACTCCTTGCGGTATTTTTTTCGCGGTTCTGCGAAAAGTATTTATCCGATCCCCTGATCCGTGACATTCAGCGCTTCTTCAAGGATGATTTGCCCCAAAACCCGGAAGGCCTGATGAGCAGGATCAGAAAAGAGTTCAAAGCGTTTGGCAGAAACGGGGAAAAGGGGTTTGAGGCGTTTATCCCTCTATTCACGGAGACTGAACGGATAAAACGATACAGCACATACTCGATTGTAAAAAACATCAACACCGAGAATCCCGCACTCCTTGGAAGGCTGTGCAGGATCGTCAAGGTAGCAGGGTGGCTCAAAGTCAGGTCCGCTGTAAAGAAGATCTGGCAGGTTCTCGCTTTTGCCAGGGAGGAGAGAATCGAGCATCTGGAGATCACGTGTATCGTTACACTCTGTGAGCTTCAGGCAAAGAATGCGGTGCTCGAGTTTCAAGAATTCTTCCGCACCGCGTCAAAGAACAGAAGACTTCTCCACGGATTCATTCTGGGTGCGCGATTTCTTCCCCCGCAGGATGTGTTTGACACGCTTTACGGGCTCCTGTTCAAACCGGATATCGACACGGGAACGAAATATCGAGTGCTCGACACCTTGAAATCAATGGACTTGAAGGGAATCGAAAAGGTCCCCTCACATCTCTACCGTCTGTATGACGAGTCGGATGATGCTGAGCTGCACTCAATGGCAGGGGAAATCATTTCCCGGTACTGCGACTCAACGATTTTTCACACGCTCATGGAGCTCACGCGGAAAAAGCTCAGAAGTGCAAAATTGAGCGGTGTCCACATCCTCAGGGAACTGGGCAGGCGGGATAAAAACGTGCCGATGGATGTGCTCACCAACCGTCTGTATCTCCTTCTCGATGACGCTGACCGGCAGGTCCGCATCGAAGCGCTGTTTGCGCTGCTCGAGCTGAAAGACGACTATGCGGACAAGATCGTGAAGGACTGGATCGAATCGAATGATGCCACTGTGCTTCCCCAGGTGATAATCAGACTGAAAGACAGGCTGACCCCACAGCTTCTCCCTCACCTGCTGAGCCTTGTGCACTCTCCGAAGACCCCGATACACGATACGCTGAGAGAGGCTTTCCCTGAGATTTGCGGTGGAAAGTACATCGGGGAGGCCAGGCGAATCCTCGTGGAGAGTCTCGATCGTTTCTCAAAAGAGATCGTGCCAGAATACACCGGCGAAAAAAGCCCTGCCCTGGATGAGAAAGAAAGCCTCATTCATCATCCCAAGGCTGAGTTCCGGTTCAGGCGGGAGCATTCGCAGGTGCTCACGGTGTTTTTCATCGACATCGTGGGATACACCAACCGCTCTACACGTGTAGACATGTCGAGCCTTATATCTCTTGTGAAAACATTTGAAGATATCGTGGTTCCGATCATCGGCGGGTACAACGGCCATGTGATCAAGAAAATGGGAGATGGGATACTCGCGGTATTTCGACATCCCGTCAATGCTGTTCTCGTATCACTCGAGATACAGGATGAGATGCGAAATCACAACCGCTACACCGTGGATGAAGAGCGGTTTTTCGTGCGGATCGGGCTCCACACAGGACCGGTCATCAAAAAGGACGGAGACATATACGGGGACGTGGTGAACATCGCCTCACGGATGGAGAGTGCTGCACAACCGGGAGAGGTACTGATCACAGAGGAGACATTTGCAGAGGTTGAGCCCTATGTGCAGTGCAGGTCCGCAGGGAAGATCGAGGCAAAGGGGATAGAAGGCGGGGTGAAAGCCTACATTCCCGAGCGCGTGCTCGAAATCACGCAGAAGATACTCCACGTGCGAAAGTCGAACTCGGATGCGCTCCTCGAGGCGGGCGACAACAATACTATGGAGAAACTAAAGGAAGCGCTTTTTGCGCCCCGGTTTCGCGCAGCGCGTATGCCCTCGCATGCAAAAGAACTTTTTCCCCTGCTCCGGGACCTCTTCAGCGATATGTCGAATGTCGTTGACGAGTTTGCAACCGACTATCACGAGGAATACCTCGTCAAACGCTATCTGCAGGACAAGTGGGATGAGATGATGGGAAAGCTCGGTGAAACAAAGGACTGAACCTCAGCGTACACCTTCTTCTGATACACGGAAAGTAATCAGATAAACGGATTCTCTAAAGAATCAGCCTGCGGCATCCCATGCAGGCGGATCTGATGGAAGGATCCAGCAATCCTCCGGAGAAAACGCGATGTGCACATTTTGACCTGTGCTGCAGTGTGCGGTCCCGAAGAGCTTTGCAGTGTACTGTCTGTGCGTGCTTCGGAGTGTGACTACGGTTGTATCCCCCAGATACTCACAGTTTGTGATGCGCCCTGAAATGTTGTTTTTTTCATCGGGACCGTTCACTCTGAAATGTTCAGGCCGCACATACAGTGTCACTTCCCGGCCGCTCGTGTGGTCTGTTTCACAGCGCACCCTGAGCTCACCTTCCTCGCTTGAAAGCACGAGCAGGTCGCCTTCACGCCTGCTAACCTGTGCGGAAATTGCATTGGTAGTCCCCACGAAATCCGCGACAAATGGGTGCTCGGGGCGCGTGTAGATATCGTATGGAGTCCCTGTTTGGGCCACTCGACCGTCTTTCATTACCGCGATGTGGTCTGATAGTGCGAGCGCCTCCTCCTGGTCATGGGTGACGTACACAGTGGTGATCCCAAGCTCCCGCTGGATCCTCTTTATCTCACCACGCAGGTCCTTTCTCAGACGGGCATCGAGTGCGCTGAGCGGTTCATCGAGGAGGAGGATCTCCGGTTCAGGTGCAAGGGCACGCGCGAGCGCCACCCGCTGCTGCTCCCCACCTGAGAGCTCAGTCACAAACCGACGCTCATATCCGTGGAGCTGCACGAGCCTAAGAAGATTGTTTACCCGCTGTTCGGCCCTTTTTCTCTCCCACCCCTGCATGCGGAGACCGAAGGAGACATTTCCGAACACGCTCATGTGGGGAAAGAGTGCGTAGTCCTGGAACACGAGCCCCACAGACCTCCTGTGTGGAGGCATGTTTGTCATATCGTTTCCATTCAGAAGAATTCGTCCGCTGTCCGGCCGGATGAACCCTGCAATGATGTGCAGAGTAGTCGTTTTTCCGCACCCGCTCGGGCCTAAAAGCGTGAGGATTTCACCTGTTGACGCGTGAAAAGAAAGGTCGATGATGAAGTCCGGGTAGGTTTTTTTTATTTCAACAAGCTCGAGTCCCATTCACGTCACCTCGAATCCCATTTTGTCGATGAAAAAGAATACGGTGAAACAGAGTGCCATGAGCACGCTGCCGAGCGCGCACGCTGCAAAGTAGTTGTATGAAGAAATGAGCCGGTAGATCGCGATGGGCAGCGTGGTAAACTCCGGGTTGTAGAGCATGAGGGTGGCGTTTATTTCGCCGATGGAGATTGCAAAGGCGAACGTTGCGCCTGCGATGAGCCCTGTTTTGATGATCGGGAGCTCGACCCGCCAGAACGCCTTCCACGGTGTTGCACCGAGGCTTACCGCTGCCTGTATGAGACGGGGGTTGACCTTTTTGAACACGGAAGATGCCGCACGCAGTACAAAGGGGTATGCAATGACCGTGTGGGCAAAGGCGATGGCGTACCATTTGCCTGTCAGATCAACGGGAAGGCTCTGGTATGCCTTGATGTACCCGAGGCCCAGAATAATGGAGGAGATTCCAAGCGGGAGCATGGTGACTGCTTCGAGGAGCCCCTTTCCCGGAAGATGTTTCTTCGTGGTGATGTATGCGATAGTCGTACCGAGGGGGAGCGCAGCAGCAATGGTGAAGAACCCGAACAGCAGGCTGTTTTTTATGGAAGAAACATAGGAAATCGCAAGCGCGCTCGCCTGAGACCCCTGCAGGATGTTTAAAAACCACTTCAGGGTGAACGAGGCCTTTCCCGCCCATCCGGACCTGGCCACGAATGCGTAACCAACTGCAGCAATCATCGGCGCAATGATGAGAAAAAAAGTCACCACGAGGTACAGTACGGCAGGTACCCCGAAGGGTGAGTGAAACAGGCTTCTGAGCGTTTTTTTCTCGTACCGAATTTTAATATCCTCCGCGAACCCCGTTTTCTGCTGGAGCCTGATGTAGAGATACATGAATCCTGCAGAAAGAAAAGACTCCACGATCGCGAGCGCGCTTCCTGCCTTGAGATCGAGGCTCACTTTGGCGTATCTGTAAATCGCGACCTCTATTGTCGAATACTTCGGGCCGCCTCCGAGAACGAGGATCACCGCAAAGCTCGTGAAACAGAAGATGAAGATGAGGGCTGCTGCGGCGAGTACACCGGGCATGATCTGCGGGAGAATCACCCTGAAAAAGAGCCTGAACCCTCTCGCGCCGAGGCTCTGTGCCGCGCGCTCGAGGTTCGGGTTGACCCTGCTCCACACAGCGGAGACGAGCCGTATGCATATGGGAAAGTTGTAGAAGGTGTGCGCGAGAATGATCGCCTTCATGGAGTAGAGGATCTTCAGCGGTGGCTCCTCGAGGGAAAACGCCGTCATGAGCCCGCGGTTCAGCACCCCGTTGTTCCCGAAGAAGATCACGAATCCGAGCACAACGATGATTGAGGGGAGCACAAAGGGGACCGTGGTGATCGCACGGATGAGGCTCTTGCCCCGAAACTCGTAGCGTGCGAGAAGGTACGCGCCGGGGAGGCCGAGCAGAATAGAGGCAAGGGTGCTCAAAAGCGCCTGCTCCACGGTGAAAACGATGATGCGAACCGTATAGGGGTCCGAAAGAACGGCGGTGATGTGGCGAAACGTGAAACTCCCGTCTTCTTCAGTGAGCCCCTCTGCGAGAATAGAGATCATGGGGAAATAGAAAAAAAACGATAAAAAGAGCAGAGGGAAAAGAAAAACAAAAACGTCTTTTCCACCTATTATAGTTTCCCCAATCGCTGTATGGGTTTTTGGGTTCTTCATCGTCAGCGCCCGCGTTTTCCGGTATATCTCACATGCATTTCAATACACCCCTGTGTATGTACTGTATTCTCAGCACTCTCCTGTGGTGAACGCCTATTTCGTGACCACGCCGAGCCAGCCGTCGATCCAGCGGCTTTCGTTTCTCCTGATCTCATAGGTATCAAGAGAAAGAGACTTTTCCGGCCTCGGCGCATAGGAAAAAGAATTCGGAAGCTCAAGGTCAGGATTCACCGGAAACATCCAGTTTGTGAGAGGGATCTCGGCCTGGAAGTCCTCTGTGAGGATAAAATCGATGAACTGGCGTGCGAGCCTCATATTTTTTGTGGTCTTGAGAATCCCCATGCCTTCGATCTGACGGTAGTTCCCTTCCTTGAATACAAGCGCTCTGTACCGGGTGGTGCCTTCGTATTCGACATGATACGCAGGGCTCGTGGTATAGCTCAGCACCATCGGCGCCTCCCCGCTGGTAAAGAGGCCGTATGCAGTATCCCATCCCTCTGTGATAGTGAGCACATTGGGCATGAGACGCTTCCAGTAGCCGACGTAATTTTCGCCGTACACCGAAATTGTCCAGAGAAGAAACCCGAGCCCCGGGCTCGACGTTCTCGGATCCTGGAGGATGATCTTTTTTCTGTATGAGGGTTTCGTCAGGTCTTCGAGGCTGTTCGGGGGATCTTTCAGACGCACCGAATCGTACACGATCGCAAAATGCCCGTGATCGAACGGGGTGACGTGATTGGAAGGGTCGAACACGAGCTCTTCCGGGATCAGTCTCAGGTTCGGCGAAGCGTAGGGTGCGAGCAGGTCCGCCTCGAGCGCCTTTGAGAGCAGGTTGTTGTCGATCCCGAGAATGATGTCCGCTCTGGGGCGGTTTTTTTCGAGGATCGCTCTGTTAAGCACCTGTCCCGCGTCTCCAACAGAGATCACCTGCACATTCACGCCGTATTTTTTTTCAAATTTCGGGATTACCTTTCCTGCAGGGCCCCACTCTGAAACAAACGAGTCGTAGGCGTATATGGTGAGATCAGCCCCGTGGGCTGATACAAAAAACGGTGCTCCGAATACCAGTGCTCCAAAAAAAAGTACCCAGAACGCACATACAATCTTGAGTTTGTGTGTATGCATGTCTTCCTCCTTGTGTTCATTGCAGGAGGGTGGTAATCCTGAGAGTTGGTCCGATTATTTTTCAGTTGGTGAGATTCGCTTTGCTTTGTTACATAAAGAGCGGAAAACCGGTATATTTGATTTGTCAAAAAGAGGTTTTCGCATGCGCTCCCTCCGCCGGAATTACCCGGATCAGGTTCAAAGGGTATAATCTCAGGCAAACCACCACCCCTGTTAACATAAACTTAATGGTTTTTACGGTACAGGTCAACAACGAAGATTTTTTCATATTGTTTTCATGAAATGTATAAATTTTATTAACAATTGTGTATATAATTGTATACAATATTATTTGTATATACAGCAAAAAATTAAGGAAAACCGTGAAAAAAAAGTATAAAAAATGATAAAAAAAGTTGACAAATCTTAGATGTGTGCTATACTTCCTCTAATGTGGGAGGTGTCGCTTTTTATACTTTTGTAGACACTAATCCTGCAAACGTGGTAAAGGAGGCTTCTTTTTATTCTGAAAAAGTAAACAATTTAAAATGTATTTAAATATGGAGGGAAGTAAAATGAAAAAATCACTTCTTCTGTCGGGTATACTCTCATTAATACTCGTCATTGCACTTCTTGCAGGGTGTGCCATCAACCAAGAAACGGCTCCTGAAGATGGAGTCCTTGTTCAGTTCAGCATCGGAGGCGATGAGTTTGCATCAAAGACAATTCTTCCGGACGAACCGATGGATATTGAGTTATTTTCTGTAAAGGGATGGGGCCCCGGGCTTGATCCTGAAACTGCTGATCCATCCTTTGAAGCAGAAGTGGATCCAGATCAAAATAACCAGGCAACAGTCGTTGAGTTTCTGTCACCAGGAGACTACTTCATTGTCGTTGAGGCGTACAATGGTCTTAATACGGATTCTGACTTTGTCATTGGTAAAGGCTTTCCAAATGATGACCCGATTAACAGATATCCAATTTTACCTGTTAAGTACCAGACAATTCCTATAACAGTGCGTCCTGTTGTTGGAGTGGGTACTGCGGATTTTACTGTGGTGTGGCCGTTGGATGCTCTCAGCACTGAACCGGAAATCACCATAGAGATCAAGGAAATCGATAATACTGTTGTTGAAAGTGGTTCCTTTGATGCAGAATCCGAAATAGAGTATCCGCCAGGCTTGGGTTATTCGAAGGATGCAAAATCGTACACGTCAGGTGATTTGGAAAATGGCTACTATCGAGTCATTATTAATATGTATGAAGATAGTTCACTGGCCAAGCTCTTATGGTCAACCCATGAAGCCATGAGAATCGCAGCAAATACGACATCGACTTTTATTGTGGAGCTTGTAGAGGAACTCAATGCGTTTGTAGAGATCGATATTGCTACCAACATGGAGGATCCGCTGAACATCGCTTTCCAGATTGATGGGCAGCCATATGATCCTGAATCCGGTCAATACTATGAGTTCACTGAAGGCACAGATATCACTATTCTTGCGGAAGTGACCGATAGTGATGGTGTTCCAGTTCTCCTTTACCATTCTCAGTACACATGGTGGCTCAATGGTAATGGGGCGTCTATCACTTTAAGTGGTTATACACCTGTCTCTCCTGATACTGCTTCGCAGAGTCAAATCACTGTCGGCAGCGGCTTACCTCCTGGCATCTGGTCGATCAACCTCGAGGCGGTAAAAGGGAATATTGTGGCTTCTGAAACGATCAAGCTCAAGGTTCTGCCTGCTCTCTGATGAAGAGAAGAGTCTCTTCGGAATTATCAGAAGTGAAAGCATTCCTTCTTCTCCTTGCCGGAGAAGAAGGAGTGCACAAGTAATCGATGAAAAGCGTTTGATGTGTCTATTGACTGCGTGCTCGCGGTAGAGGGGGAAGAGGAGTGACAAAGTATGATCTTTCTTACGATTGAAGAATCAGGATAGAGACGAAAAAGTCTCGCACGTCGGTCACAGGGAAACCAAAGATGAAAAAGATAAGACAAATCATTTGCTATTTAATACCAGCTTTTTTTCTGTTCCTCATCGGATGCGTTGTGATTCCTATCACGGCTGAGCTGGAGAACCCGTTTATCATCACAGTGAGTTGGGATAAGCAAGAACTCATTCCTGAGAATGGTGAACTTCCCCCTCAGACTCTTTACAAAGAGAGCGTGTCTGTTCATGCATCGGTCTTTGATGAATACGAGAATCCTTTGAGTCTTGAAGACTTGGATATTTTTGAATGGTATGTCAACGGGCAGCCTGTTGTTGAATATAAAACAGATACGATCACAATAGAGAAACCGCAGAGTAAGGGGACATACTGGCTGGATATCATCGTAGGGAAGGATTTGATACTCAGTTCTGAGCACGTACGATTTACAGTAGAATAGCGAGAAACTCGAACAGTATTGGCTCTGTTCCTGTGAAATATCATTCAAATAAGTAATTCCCCATGATTTAACTACATCCATATCAGCCCTGTTATATTGTTCAACGATTGAGAAATACTGTTCCCATGCATATTCCCTCATGTATCTCTTTTTCTGTGTCGAAAATTTCTCTGTGAATGTACGTAATTCGTTGGCCTCTTTCATTTAATATAAATTCATTTATTTATTTGTTAATTCCTTATATTTTATGACATTGTATTGATATTTTCATAAACTGTGATATTTTTTACCGTAGAATACTCCTTATATATAGGAAAACTATGCATAACAGGCTTCTCATCCTCGTTGTTTTGTTTGTCACGGTAGTTGGAGGGGCAAGTACGCTCCTCGGACAAGAGGGTACGTCGGCAGACGGTAATATTTATGAAGGCGGTTCTCCCATTAATGATCACGAAATCACTGTGGCGAGTGGAACAACAACTCTTACCTATCGGGTGACAAACACATCAGGGGTTGGAGGGGGATTTTTCGATCAAATTAGGATATATAATCCAAATGTCAGTTTCCCCAGTATGTCGGTAACTGGTCAGATAAAGGTGAATAGTACAGGCTATACTACGGCTCCTGCTTCAGGTAATCCACCCGCCGGTTGGGCTTACTGGACATGGAATGCAGGTTCACCAGGGTATTTGTTAATAGAATTGCCCACTGATGAACTCGATAACAATGATTATGTTGATGTAACATTCACCCAAACTGACCTGACAACAGCGACTATCGGTGCAGATTATGTCGGATGGGCAGACAAGAGGGGTGATCCGAGTGGAGAGCCCACCGTTCAAGTCGCGGACAATGATTATACACTTGTTATTAATCCCGACGTGCTTCACCGTTTCAGCATAAATGTAATCGGAAATCAGACAGCAGGAACTGCTTTCAGTATCACTATAACAGCACTTGACCAGTATGACAACACTGTGGGTTTTGGGCCAAACAACTTCAATGGGGCTGGTAATACCGTTGATCTCTTTGATTTCACAGGCACTATAACACCTTCCATTTCCAACACGTTTACCAATGGCTTCCTTACAGAGAATATCACCATCACCCGATCGAGATTAAATAACCGCATTACTGTTTACGATTCCTCTGGTGGTCAGGGGACCGGAAACGAAACGGGAACAAGCAACGCATTCGATGTTGCAGATGCAGGGCTTGACCACTTTATTGTAGAAAATGGTTCGGGACAGCCGATCCTTAACCAGGTTGCAGGAATACCCTTTCTGCTGGACATCACTGCAGAGGATGCGTACGGAAATACTGTGCCAGGATATGACGGCGCGTCTGCCACGGTTGACATTTTACTGAGCAACGGCGGGAACATCACAACACCAAGTGGTGTGTTCACAAACGGGTTTCTCGATGACTTCAGTGTGACCGCAACCACTTCTGGGAATGGAGTAACTGTCAGGGTCGTTGACAACGGAGGAACACCCGGAAACGGGACCTACCTTGTTGACCCGAGCGGTGAGAGCAACACCATTGACATTACTCCTGCAGGAGCGAGTGATGTGGTGATTGTGGATGCGGGGGAGAATTTTGCAGCG
>CAZOWM010000053.1:18943-21344 GCA_964583615.1 uncultured Spirochaetota bacterium
CGGGTCTGGGCTTGCCAATCCGCCGAATGACAGTATCAATGTGAGTCCTGCAGGAATTGCACAGTATGAAATCCTCAATAAAGCAGTTATAGAAGCAGGCGATCCGTACGTTGCAGGAACAAGTTTCGAAGTGCTCATTGAAGCGAAGGACGCGTTTGGAAACCGGGTGACGGGCTACAATGGAGGAGGAATCGTACTTGACGACGCAGACGGAAGCGCAAACCCGACTATAAGCCCCGTAACAATCACGTTCAGCGGTGGGCAGTGGAACGGAAACGTTACGGTCACGCAATCCACTCCTGTTGTTCTCAGAGTCGGATTCGGGAGCGGATTTACCACGGATCAGACAGGGTCCTCGCTTCAGATCAGTCCCGCAGTGCTCGATCACTTCACAGTGACCTCAGGTACGGGAGGGGCGATCGGGAATCAGGTCGCAGGACAATCGTTTTCTGTAGATATCACAGCAGTAGACATTTATGGAAACAGGCTCGCAAGCGGAGTAAATGTCTACAACGGCACAGTCGACCTCAGCCTGAACAACGGCGAGGCGATCGCACCATTGAATGCGGGTCCTTTTGCAAACGGGTTTCTCGACAACCTCAACGTCACCATTGATATTGCAGACACAGGAGTCCGTATACAGGTCGTGGACAGCGGTGGTACCTACGGTACGGACGAAAGCGGTCAGAGCAACGCGTTCACCGTTAATGCAGGGGCGCTCGATCACTTCCTCGTTGATACGATTGTGAGCCCCCAGGAAGCGGGGGTCCCCTTTGCAATCACACTGCGTGCAGTCGACGCAAATGACAACTCCAGAACGGATTACGTCGGTACTGTCACCCTGCAGGACACCGGGGCGAATGATATCACCACAGAAGCTTCAGGATTTACCACCGGTGTGACAGGTAATTTCACCTCTGGAGTGTGGTCTGGAAAGATCAGAATAAACACCGCTCCGCAGGCAGGCATATCGATTACCGGAACAGGAAGCGGACAGCCGGTAAACAACTCCAATGCATTTGATATGATTCCCGGTGTGCTTCATCACTTCAATCTTGTAATCAACACCCAGATAAACAATCAGGCGTTTGTTGCCACCGCTCAGGTTATCGGAAAAGACGCAGTCGGAAACGACGCGCCCTTCGACACAACGGTCAACAGTGTCACACTCACCCCTGATGTGGGAGTCCTCACAAACAATGTGATATCAGGAACGAATGTCGCAGTCGTTGACCTTACCGGACTCGGCACCATTTACAACGGGCCTGCGGGGCTCGTCTCGATTACTGCGACACAGGCAGTAACCGGTATTACAGGCAACACAACAATCACCATTAATCCGGGGACAGCAGATCATTTCACCTTTGAAACCGTGATTGGTGACCCACAGACAGCAGGAACAGGATTCACGGCAAGAATCGAAGCAGAAGATGTGGACAACAATGTGCTCAACAGCGGTCCGAACATCTACAACGAAAATGAGGCTGTATTGAGCGACATCGGCGGGGACAATCTAACCGTTGTTCCTGGAACACTCACGTTTGTAAACGGTGTGTGGGAAGGGACGGTGACGATCACTGAGGCGAATACTCTGAACACTGCACAGCTTCAGGTTTCTGACACGACCGGGCCTGTTACACCTACCGCAGATACATCGAATACATTCACCGTAAATCCAGGGTCTTTGGACCATTTTTCCGTAACCGCGCCGGGTGGTGGGAATATCGGAAATCAAACAGCAGATACAGCATTCAACATAGAGATTACTGCACTGGATGCATACGGGAATACGGTCACTGCGTTCAGCGGGGCGGGCAATACGGTTGAAATCAGTGATACAACAGGTTCTCTCTCGCAGACGAGCGGCGAATTCGTAAATGGAGTAATCACAGAAAATGTACAGATTACGCAGGCGCAGAACAATATCGCGATAGCGGTATTTGACAGTCCAGGCGGCCTCGGAACACAAACTGAGAGCGGGACGAGCAATGTGTTCAATGTAGCACACGGTGCACTTGATAGCTTCAGTGTGGAATCGAGTTTGGGAGGAGCGATACCTGATCAGTTTGTTAATACGGCGTTTGATATACGGATTACTGCGGAGGATGCGTTTGGGAACAGGGTAGTGGCGTTTGACGGTGCAGGGAACACGGTAATCATAACAGATGGTACGGGGACGATTGAGACGAGTTTAGACACGACGCCGCCGATAGAGAGTCAAGCATTCGTGAACGGGGTAGTGACGGAGAGTGTGACGATCACCGCGACGCAGGTAGGGGATGTGATTACGGTGACGGACAGTGCCACTGGGTTGGGGACAGGGACTGAGACAGGGGCGAGCAATGGATTTGATGTGAGTGTGAACCCGAGTGCGCTGGCGCAGTTTACGTATACGACGCAG
>CAZOWM010000054.1:0-19212 GCA_964583615.1 uncultured Spirochaetota bacterium
CTCCTCTAATCGCGTATCTCGAAATTGAAGCTGAATATCTGGTTGTTCCGTTCCAGATCCACGGTGATGAATGCGTCGTCCTTGATGTTGTCCCAGAGCTTGTACATCTGTTCGATCTGATTTAGCTCGTGGCCGTTCACCCGCCGGACGATGTCGCCGCTTCTTCCACCAAGCTCGTACACAATGTTTTCCCGTGGGACCCGCGCGAGCCTGAGCCCCTCCATCTGACCGTCCTTCATGCACGGAGCGATCGCGATCTGCGTCAGTATCTCGTTTACCTTCTGAAACACCTTGCTCTCCACGTCGCTTCTGCTCAATACCTTTTTGATCTGCTTCGCGTTGGAAAAGCGCGCATCCGAAGAGGGCTCCTGCACCGGACGCTCCTCCCTCCCTGCGGAAGCGGTCCTGTTCTGGTATTTCAAGTACATGGGAAGCACCAGAGTGTTTCTTCCGTCACTGAGATACACGCGGTCACGCTCGATCTTTACGATTTCCAGGTTGTCCAGCCTGTCCCCTTTTCTGTAGATCTCACTCGTCCGCTGCCCCGCTGTTCTGATGAGCGCCATGGAGCGGTTTTGCCCGACGAGTATCACGCCGTTCAGCTCGTATTTTCTCAATATCGGAGAGGAGCTCACAGCGTTTTCCTCCTTCACCTCGCCTTCAGGAACCGCCTCGTACACAGAAAAGAGGGGCGAGATGAGAGGGGATTCGTCATACCCGACTACAGAGGAAAACCGAGATATGTCGTTTTTTCTCCGCTCGATGCTCGTGTCGAGATCGTACACTGAAAGCTTTTTCTCGATGACGGTCGCAACGAGCCGTGAGGCCTGAAACAGCACGAACACCCCTATGAGGACATATGCGAGAAAAAAAAGTTTTTTCACCATGTACTAAATGTAATACGAAAACAGGCAAATTTCAACGAGTACTCCAAACGCGACAAAGGGCATCATGGGAAAACGGTACTCCCCTTTCACCTTTTTTACGGAAAAAAGAATGGCAGCTGCCATAATGCCGGTGAGAGAGGAAAAGACGAGAACACGCGCCACTTCGACCGCACCGAAGTGCGTCGCAACAGCAGGAAGCACGAGCAGATCCGCCATGCCGATGGGAGCGCGCTTCTTCAGTACATAGACAAAAAGCGCGCTGCATGAAACGAGCACAGAAGCGGTGAGTACACCGTAGAGGTAGTATGACAGCGGGCGAGGCATGTTCCCCGTTCCTGCCAATACTAAGAGAGCGACAGCACCCGCATACACCGCGCTCATGTCCCCGTAGGAAAGCCTCCGCTGCTCAATGTCCACGATAGAGAGGTAGATGAGAACAGTCATGAGATACGAGACGAGAATTGCACCATACTCCGGACCTACGCGAAAGTAGATCACTACATACACAGACGGAACGGAAATTTCTACAAGAAGGTATCTTATGGAAATTCTTTTTCTACAGTACCTGCAGCGCCCCCGAAGCAGTGCATAGCTTACAAGCGGTATGAGGTCAAAAAACGTCAGCTTGTGCCCGCACGCAGGGCAAAAGCTTGCAGGAGTGATGATCGAAATGTTTCTCGGCACCCTGTAGCTCAGGCTTCCGATAAAGCTTGCAATCGCCGCACCTGTCAGAACGATGAAAAAAATTGTCATAAACCTGTGGTCAAAAGCCTTTCACGTGTTCGTAGGCGTTTTTGAACAAAAAAAACCCTTCACCCTCTTCGGAAAGGGGCATGTTTCTGCGGAGCGCATTCTGCTTTTTTTTCGTCCAGTCGGGGTACTGGTAGATGCTCACCGCTGCTTCCGGATGGGGCATGAGGCCGAGAATCCTTCCTGAAGGGTCGCAAACCCCTGCGACTGCGTTCTCTGAGCCGTTGGGATTCAGCGGAAACTGGTCCGCACGCCTGTTTTGATCATCACAGTAGCGAAGAGAGACAAGCCTGTCTTCTTCGATTTTTCGAAGCATGTCGCTGCTTTGGGCGACGAAACGCCCTTCTCCGTGCCGGACCGGGAGGCGGAGCGCAGTAAGGTTTTTCGTAAACACGCTTTTTGACTCCTTTTCTACGCTGAGCCGCACCCACCTGTCGATGAAGTACCCCGCAGCGTTCGGCGCGAGGGTGACCTGCTGCACGCCGTATAGAGCGTGCACTGCGGGAACGATCCCAAGCCGCGCGAGAATCTGAAACCCGTTGCAGATCCCCAGCACGAGGCCTCCGCGTTCGACGAAGCCCATGAGAGCATCGAACAGCCTCTGCCCGTTTTGTGAAACAGAAAACCGCACTTTCGACGCAAATGCAACGCCGGAACCCAGATCGTCTCCGAACGAAAACCCTCCAGGGAACACGATGAGCCCGTATCGGCCGAGGTTGGAAGGCCGGTCGAGCACATCGTTCAGATGAAGCCGCTCCGGCTCAAAGCCTGCAAGCGCGCATGCGTGCGCGGTCTCGTAGTCGCAGTTTATGCCGTATCCGGTGAGCACGAGGGCTGAAGGCTTCACTTCAGTCATCGCCGGTCCCTCTTTTGCATTTTCATTCCCATAGACCCTTTTCCTACAATTTCATCCCCAGAACCCGAAAAAGCGGTTCCCTGTACGCACGTTTCAGCTCCTGCACTCCGATTGAGCAGAGCCTTTTTCCACTTTTCGCACGTATCGAAAGCGTTTTTTCATCCGTGGTCCGGCCGACGCGCTGTACAAAAAGCCCTTTGAAGAGGTCAACGAACGAACGCTCACACTCCGGTCTCACAGTTGCGAGAATCCGCCCGCATGACTCAGAGAATAAAAGCTCCCTCTCAGTGAGCGAAATGCTTTCCTCGAGCTGTGCGAGGTCGATCTCCGCCCCTATCTCACCTGCGATGCAGCACTCTGCAACCGAAACTGCAAGCCCCCCTTCTGAAAGATCGTGCCCGCTTGCCACGAGCTCCTGCTGGAGAGCCGTGAAATATGCCCTGTAGACCGCCATGTTTTTCTGCGCAGAGACCTCTGGCACCAGCGGCGAGCCCCAGCCGTGCTTTCTGAAAAAAAGCGATTCCCCCATGTGCGGACCGGTTTCTCCCAGCAGGTACAGCGCGTCGCCTCCGGACTTGAAATCAGAGGTCACGCACTTTGAGACGTCCGGCACGATTCCCAGAGCTGAGACGAGAATGGTAGGTAAAACACTCACCTTGTGCGAACCGATCTTGTAGTCGTTTTTCATGCTGTCCTTTCCCGAGATGAAGGGTGCGCCGTATGCCACCGCTGTATCGTGTAGCCCGCGTGCGGCACGAACGAGCTGCGCGAGCTTGTACTTTCCGTCCGGGGTCTTTTTTTCGTCGTACACCGGATCCGGCCAGCAGAAGTTGTCGAGGAGCGCGACCAAGTCCGGGTCCGCTCCCACGGTCACCGCGTTTCTGAGCGCCTCATCGACACAGGCGGCCGCCATGTGATAGGTGTCGACCCGCGAATAGAAGGGGTTGATCCCGCACGCGAGCACGAACCCGCGCCTGCTCCCGTACACGGGCGCGATCACTCCTCCGTCCGAGGGCCCCGCCTCATCAGGGCCCACCAGAGGCTTGACGACCGTTGTTCCCTGCACCTCGTGGTCGAAGCGGCGGATCAGAGGCTCCCTGCTGCAGGAGTTGACATCGGACACGAGCTCGACGATGGCCCGCCCCAGGCTGTTCCCGGCGCCTTTTTTCTCACCGGAACCGTACGTCTGCCTGCCGGGCTTTGGGAAAGATTCCGGGATCTTTGGGGACTTCCACTCAGCCTGCAGGGAAAACGGAATCTGTGAGTGCAAAAAATCCAGGTGCAAAAAACAGACGGTCTTTTTTTTGTAAGTGACGTGGAAAAAACCGGTGTCAGTAAACTTCCCTATGGGCACCGCGCACACGTCCCGCAGTGCAGCGAGATCGAGGAGGCATTTGAGCTTCTTTTTTGGGACAGCGAGCGTCATCCGCTCCTGTGCCTCGGAAAGCAGGATCTCCCAGGGGTCGAGCCCCGGATACTTGAGCGGTGCCTTTTCCAGCTCGAGGAATGCGCCTCCGGAAAGCCTCGCCATCTCCCCCACCGAGGAGCTCAGCCCGCCCGCTCCGTTGTCCGTAATGCCCCTGTACAGTAGCTCGTCGCGCGCCTCGATGAGCATGTCGAGCATCTTCTTCTGTGTAATCGGATCTCCGATCTGAACCGCCTGCGCGGGCGAGGATTCCTTTATCTCTTCGCTGGAAAAGGTTGCGCCGTGAATGCCGTCTTTCCCGATCCTGCCGCCCACCATGACGATCACGTCTCCGGGTTTTGCAGCCTTTTCGTATCCTGCAGTCCGGCCGATCCTGTCCGGCATGATCCCCACTGATCCGCAGAACACGAGCGGTTTTCCGCTGTAGGAGTCGTCGAAAATCACCCCTCCGTTGACTGTGGGAATGCCGCATTTGTTTCCGCCGTGCTCGATTCCTGTTATCACACCCTTCATAACCCGTTTCGGGTGCATCATACGCGGAGGAAGCGTGCCTCTGTACGCCGGATCTCCGAAGCAGAGCACATCGGTGTGGGCGACCAGCCGCGATCCCATCCCCGTGCCCGCAGGGTCCCTGTCGCACCCCACGATCCCGGTAATCGCCCCTCCGTAGGGGTCGAGTGCGGAAGGAGAGTTGTGTGTTTCCACCTTGAAGGCGAGATTGTGCCGTTCGTCGAAACGTATCACCCCCGCGTTGTCTGTGAACACCGACTTGAGCCACCCCTTTTTCTGTGCGAGCTTTTTCGTGGCTGCACTGATGTAGGTCTTGAACAAGGAACGGATCTGTTCCACACGCCCGTTTTCACGGTACTCGATGTGTGCGTTGAAAATCTTGTGCTTGCAGTGTTCGGACTGGGTCTGTGCAAAGCACTCGAGCTCGACATCAGTGGGGTCTTTTCCGATTCCAGCCGCCTTTCGCGCCTCCCTGACGTCTTCCCGGTCGAAATAGCCCCTGAAATAGCGCATCTCCTCGAGGGTGAGCGCGAGGGTCCGCTCATGGGAGAGACGCAAAAGCTCCTCATCGTGCACATGGAGGTGAAATATCCCCACCCGCGGCTTTGTTTTCTCAACAAAGGAGCGCTCCACAGCCTGAAATCCGCCGCGCGCCATGAACTCCGTGTAGTGCAGAATGTCGATGTCTTCGATGAGCTCGTTGTAGAGGATCTCGCTTCCGATTCGCCGCGCCTGCTCGTGTGAGAGATCACCGTGAATGAGGTACTGTGTGGACCTGTACACCCTGGGCTGATGTGCGGGCTCTGTGCGGCACACTTTATCCATCATTTTGAGAACGTCGGTCGCGGTTTTCCCCACATTGTCCGTGACGCCCGGCTTGAAGGAAACTTCCAGCGCCCACGTAAACTCTGAAAGCCTCGAAGCCGCTGGCCTGTCGATCGCGTAAAATGAGAGAACCGGGTCACAGAGCACGTCGCGCGTAAACCTGAGAATATCATCGTCGCAGAGCTCTGAGCACACCGTGTAGACTGACACGGTTCTCACCCAGTCGACCCGGTATCCGAGCGTCGAGGATATCTCCCAGCAGATGTGTCCGGCAAAGGGATCGTCAAGCTCCGGCTTGACCGCAATCTCGATTCTTCTGCACCGCACCGCACTCTCTCCATGAGGTTTTTCCTATGATACTACGAAAAGCGGAAATGTGAAACAAAAGCCTGTAGAAAACCTCTGAAATAGCTTGGCGGGATTGTTTCCCTATCTGAAACAACATGGTTGTAGGTTATATCGAGGGGTAAGGATCATATCCACGAACCGCTCATGGCCGGTGAGAATTTCTCCCCCTCAAATCCTCTCAATGTATCTTTACTTCGCCCCTGCTTCTCTTTTCGATCCGCTCTGTCAACATGACCCAATTTTGTGTGATGTCTTCCGGAACGTTTCTCCGGTTCACCAGTTTTTTCCACGACCTGTTTCTGTTTTCATCGATGTATTCATAGATTGCACGCTGTCGCGGGGAAGGTGCTTCGAAGGATCGTTCTCAAAGAACAGGTCGCTGTTTACGAGAATCGCCTGTCTATCTGTCATCGGCACGTACTTGTAGTTGGTTCGTGAGAGGTAATACTTGGGCCGTGTGTCAGGGCGAAAAGATGCTATCTGCGATTGACGATTTCCATGATTTTGTCGACATAGAGTGGTTCAGGGACCGCACCTTCGATGAAATCTTTCTCGTTGAACACGCTTCTGGGAACCCCCATCACGCTGTACCTGTTCGCGAGGTGTGGAAATTCCATGGCTTCCACCATGTCGGCCCGAATGTGTTCCGAGGCCAGGGCGAGCTTGTGCGCGAGCACTACGGAGCGCGGGCAGTAAGGGCAGGTGGGAGTCACAAACACCTGGATGTGGACATCCCTGTCTATTTCTTCGAGCTTTTTCACCGTCTCCAGGCTGAGGCCGTGATCCTGTGTGGAGATGATACGTATTGCCTCCAGAAGTGAGGTGAACTCATACCCGCTCGGGATTCCATAAAACCGCACCCCGTAGTCTTTGCTATCTGACACCACAGCAATCGCAGGAATCTTGTCGATTCCGTATTTGTCCGCTGTGTCTTTATCCTTCACCAAGTCGTGTACCTTGAGCTCGATGAGGTCCGAAAGCACAGCAACATCCTGCGCAAGTTCCCTGTTCTGCTCGCAGTACATGCACTCGTCTTCCTGAGTGAACACGACGAGCGTAACCTTGCCCGAGAGTACACTGAGATACTCTTTTCCCTTTTTTGCCGTATTTTCATTGATCATGTGTCAATTTCCTCCATGTATGGTGTTTTCAGAATCTCCGGTCTCCTCCCGTGAGTCCGCTCAGCCCTCCGAAAAGCCCTCCGCCGCGCGTTTCCCCTCTGTTTCTCATCGCAGCAGCGAGTACCCGGTCCGCGAGACGTGAAAACGGAAGCGTCTGCAGGTAGATGGTTCCCGGCCCGGTGAGTGTGGTGAAAAACAACCCCTCCCCTCCGAAAAGCGCAGTGGTAAAACCTCCGACAAACTCTATGTCGTAGTCGATTCCTTCTTCCAACGCGACGAGGCAGCCGGTGTCCACCCTGAGCTTCTCCCCGGACATGAGAGTCCTTTTGATGAGCGTTCCCCCTGCGTGTATGAAGGCGAGCCCGTTACCGGTTAGCCGCTGCAGTATGAACCCCTCCCCTCCGAAAAACCCCGCACCGAGTCTTTTCGTGAATGCGACGGATATGTCGATTCCGTATGCGGAACAAAGGTACGCATCACGCTGGCAGAGAACTCCTCCTCCGGTCAGATCGAGTGCGAGAATCTTTCCCGGGTAAGGTGCGGAAAAAGAAAGTTTCCTTCGCTCCCCCGCCTGATTCATAAAGGTGGTGATGAAAAACGACTCCCCGGCAAGGACCCGTTTCACACCCTTGAGCAGGCCGCCTTCTGTCCCGGTGTTCATCGCAACTCCTTCCTCCATGAACAGCATCGCACCAGCCTCGGCCTGAACGGCCTCGCCCGGATCAAGGTCGATGATCACTGCCTGCATGTCGTCTCCGACAATCCGGTAGTCGATTTCGTGTGCGTCCGGCATGGGTTTTCTCCTCCTTATGGATATAATATGCTCACATCCTATCACAGACCAGGTTTTGATTCCACTGCGTTACTTTTATTTGACAAAAAGAATGTGAAGGGTAAAATTTAATGAGAAAGGCAGCAACAGGAAAAGGGAATATGAAAAATAAAGAAAGAATAGTATGGATACTGCTTGTTCTCATTCTTCTGATCGTGACCACGGCCTCAGGCCTGAACAACTGGATTCTCGCAGGGGACACGGAAAAGACCTACGAAAATCTCAAGCTGTTCAACGAGATATTCAATCTCCTTCGAACAGAATACTACGACGAAACAAGGGTCACACCCGACCTGCTCATTGAAGGGGCTCTGGACGGGATGATCGATTCACTCGATGACCCGCACACGTCCTACCTCTCGAAGGAGTACTTCGACGAGCTGCAGACCGAAACGAAGGGAGAGTTCGGCGGGGTCGGAATTGTGATAGGAGTTCGTGACGACTGGATTACCGTGATATCGCCCATCGCCGACACTCCCGCGGCGCTTGCGGGTATAAAGGCGCGCGACAGGATCATCGAGATCGACGGACAGTCAACGGAAGGCTTCACCACAATGGACGCCGTGAAACTGATACGGGGAAAAGTGGGAACGGACATCACGCTCACCATCATGCGCGGTTCAGCTGAAGAACCCATGCACTTCACCGTCACCCGTGGAATAATCAAGCTCGAAACGGTGAAATCAACGGTGATCGACAACCACATCGGGTACTTACGAATATCCCAGTTCAGCGAGCCCACTGCAGAAGCTCTCAGCACCCAGATAAATGAGCTCCTGGAGCAAGGAATCGACTCGATTATCGTGGACCTTCGCAACAACCCCGGAGGGCTCCTCACTTCGGCAATCGAAATTTCCGACATGTTTCTGAACAAAGGTACCATTGTCTCTATAAAGGGAAGAAGCAAAAGCCAGAATCATACCTACGACGCTCACGAGAGAACGCTCATTCCTGATCTTCCACTCGTTGTGCTCGTAAACGGGGGGAGCGCCTCTGGGTCGGAGATCTTTGCAGGTGCGATCAAAGACAACGACAGGGGCACTCTCGTGGGAGAACAGACCTTCGGAAAGGGGTCTGTGCAAACGGTGAGAGAGCTTCCCGATGGTTCGGGAATCAAGATCACGACCGCGCTCTACTACACACCGTCCGGGGGGTCCATCCATGAAATCGGAATCGAACCCCATGAAGTGGTGGAAGAAATCGAAATCACCGAGGCCGAGATCAAGGCGATCGAAAAAATTGAGGAGCTGGGGCTGATCGAACAGTTCGTAAACTCCCATACGTCTTACACCGCTGAGCAGTTCGACGGTTTCATGACGCAGCTTGCGAAAAAGGGAATTGAGATAAAGCAGGTCATCGTGAAACGGCTGATCAGAAACGAGAAGGAAAAGAACAGAATCCCCGAGCTTATCGATCTCGATTACGATGTGCAGCTTCGCCGCTCCGTTGAACTACTGAACTCGATGGACAGAATCCTCAAGACCGAAGCGTCGTAAAGGGATACGCGGCTGCGGATTTTTCGTTTGAATTTTCGCGATAAAAGCCATACCTTACATAAAGAAGATTTTGAATCCATGATGTGTAAAGGGTGCCTGGACCAGTCTCGAGAGGGTTCAGGAAGGAAATGATAGAAGAAGTCGCGGTACAATCCGACAAGCGTGAGCAGTTCATCAATCTCGATAAGCGGATAGATGAATTCATCAAAAAATCGGGGATACACGAGGGAGTTCTTACGCTCTTTGTGCCCCATACAACTGCAGCGGTCACGATAAACGAAAACGCGGACCCGGATGTGGTGCGCGACATCATCTACGAGATGGGAAAACGTATTCCGTACCGGGACAATTACCGGCACCCTGAGGGCAACTCAGACGCACATATAAAGGCGTCTCTGTTCGGGCAGAGCGAAACCATCATCATATCGGGAGGAAAGCCTCTGCTCGGCACCTGGCAGTCGGCGTATTTCTGCGAGTTTGACGGTCCTCGCACGCGGCGGATCATCTTTCATATTGAGTAGCCACTCTCTTCATAAAGGAGGAAGAAATGGTTTTCTTCTTAGGACTGGCAAATATTCTCGGCGGGTTCATTGCGGTTTCTCCGCTCTTCATGGATAAATATCAGGGGTTGAAAACTGCAGATGAAAAAATTTCTCCCTACAAGATACTCATCGGTCTGGCAATCCTCATCATCGGGGTAATCAAGTTCATCGCACCCTATCACAATGCAGGCCATGTGCTCATCCCGATATTCGGTGACTTAATCCCCTCGGTGCTCGCAATGCTTATCGGAATATTCATTTCCATCGATTTTCTCGAGACCCTCAAAGGAGTGAGCGGGAAATTCATCGAGAGGCTGAAAAACATCCTGGCAAAGTATCAGTATCCCATTGGATTCGCCGGCCTCATCTTCGGCATCCTACACTGGATCCTCTTCAAGATCATATTTTTCTAAGCCGGGCTCATGAGAGCATGTCTTCTTTTCCCACAATCTTGTTGAGTGTGTACTCGATCACCCCGTCGGCGCCCCGCTGTATGAGCTGGGGAACGAGTTCGCGAACCGCTGCCTCAGAGATCACCGTTTCAACGGAAAACCAGGCCGTATCGTAGAGCCGGGCAATCGTCGGTGCGGTAAGGCTCGGAAGCACCTCTATCACTTCCTCGAGCCTTTCTGTCGGGACATTCATCTTGAGGCCTACCATGTTTTCCGCATTCAACGCCCCGCGCAGCAGGAGCGCGAGCTGCCGGATCTTTTGCTTTTTCCACGGGTCCTGCATGCTCTTTTTGTTTGCGATGAATTTCGTGTTGGTCTCGAGCAGGGTGTCGATAATCTTCAGGCCGTGCGCCTTTATGGTGGTTCCGGTCTCCGTAACCTCAACGATTGCGTCAACAAGCCCCTCCGCGACTTTCGCCTCAGTCGCACCCCAGGAAAACTCCACATTCACCCGGATGTTTCTCTCGGAAAAAAATTTCTCCGTGAAGTTCACGAGCTCCGTGGAAATCGTCTTTCCCGCGCAGTCCTCCACTGTGTGTATGTCGGAATCCGCGGGCACCGCAAGCACCCAGCGCGCCTTTTTTCTCGTGGCCTTGGAGTAGATGAGATCCGAGATCACCTCCACATCCGCATCCGCATCCAGGATCCAGTCGAGCCCGGTCAGTCCGGCATCCAGAACCCCGTTTTCCACGTACCGTGCCATCTCCTGGGCCCTGACAAGAGAACAAGACATATCGGGGTCGTTGATCGTGGGAAAATAACTCCGCACTGATACTGAAATCTTCCACCCTGCATTCTGAAAGAGATCAATAGTCGCCTTCTCAAGGCTCCCTTTCGGTATTCCGAGCTTCAGAACTTTCCCTTCCATGTTTACCTCTCGCCTTCTCTTGGGGTTTTGTACTTATCCCGGGGATCGAACAGTTTCACCCCGTCGACCACGAGGCGTTCACCCTTGAGCCTGCGGTAAAAACAGCTCCGAAATCCGGTGTGGCATGCGGCCCCGCCGATCTGCCGTACTTTGATCAGCACGCAGTCGTCGTCGCAGTCCACCCGTATTTCCTTCACCTCCTGAAAATTCCCCGACTGCTCGCCCTTTTTCCAGAGAGTGTTCCTGGACCTGCTCCAGTAGTGCGCATATCCCGTCTCGAGGGTCTTTTCCCAGGATACCCGATTCATGTACGCCATCATGAGCACTTCTCCGGAAACCGCGTCCTGCACGATTGCCGGGATCAGGCCACCGTCTTTGTCGAAGTTCAACCCGATCACATTTTTTCCCCGTCTTCGCCGAAGTTCAGTTCGATCACATTTTCCCCCGCGTTTGTTATTCAAAGAAGAACTCGTACTGATGCAAACCGAGCTCCTCCTTCATCTGGAGGATTTCCTCCTGCAGCTTCCTGTTCACCGGAACGCCCTTGTCCCTGTTCTCGAGCCAGTAGTAGTGCTCTTTTTCCCCTGCAGTGTAGATCCTCTCTTCTCCGGGCATTCTCCTTGAGGCCCGCAGTTCCCGAAGAATTTCTCCCGCTGTCCGCTTGAACCCCTCAACCTCGATGAAGCTTGAAATATCCACCGAAATAAAGAAGTGTCCGAGATGGTAGGGGACCCGCCTTCCGTTCTCAAGCCCCAGAAGCATTTTCAAATAGCTTCCGCCGCTCAGCGCTGCGGACAAGAGCTCCACGACCGTTGCGTACCCGTACCCCTTGTAGCCTGCAGTGAGCTCACCGATTCCACCGAGCGGAGTGAGTGCCGCCTTTCCGTTTATCAGGTCATCGAGAATCTGCACTGCATCGGTTTTGGGCAGGCCGTCTTCGCCGACAACCCAGGAGGGCGGGAGTTTTTTCCCGGCCTTGCTGTAGGCTTCGATCTTTCCCCTCTGGCTGATCGAGGTGGCGCAGTCCAGAATAAAGGGAAAATCCTCATCTGTGGGCATCCCGAATGTCAGAGGGTTGGTGCCGAGCATATTCTCCACCCCGAAGGTCGGAGCAACAGAAGGCCGTGCGTTTGTGCCGGTGATTCCGATCATATCCGCACGGGCTGCCATGAGCGCGTAGTACCCGGCGATTCCGTAGTGAGTTGAATTTTTCACCGCGACCATGCCCATTCCGTACTCCCCCGCCTTCCGGATCGCCATTTCCATCGCCCGCTTTGCGATTACATGCCCCATTCCGTCACGGCCGTCCACCACGGCAGTCGTCGGCCCCTCCCGCACCACTTCGAACTTGGTCACCGGGTGCTGAATTCCGATCTTTATCCTGTCGTAGTAGATCTGTTTCAACCGGTTCACCCCGTGGGAAAAGATCCCCCGCCTGTCCGCAGTGATGAGCACGTCCGCGCATACGCGCGCGTCTTCCTCCGGCACGCCGACCCCTTTGAACACGTCGATCATGAACTTTTCCATCGTTCCGAAATCAATTCTTATCGTGTCTTCAGCCATTGCCGCAGTCCCCTTTCCCAAGTACGTGCGTAAGTTCTGTGATAAACCGCGTGTTTTGTTTTTCCGTGCCTACTGTAACCCTGATGCATGTCGGGGTGCCGTAGTTTTTTGCCGACCGCACGATTACTCCCCGCTTCATCAGCCGCTCAGCCATGAGGTCACCGTCTATTCCCGTGTCAATCAGGATGAAATTCGTGCTCGACCGCACGTACGAGATGCCAAGAGTATCAAGTGCTCTGTATATCATCTCCCTTCCCCTGCGTGTGCTTTCCAGGGTCTCTTCGAGGAACTGTTTGTCCTCGAGCGCCCCTGCAGCCGCATGCTGAGAGACGATGCTGATGTTGAATGGGAGCTTGATCCGGTTCATCAGGGAAACCATCTCTTTTCTGCCGATTCCAAACCCCACCCTGAAACCGGCAAGCCCGAATGCCTTTGAGAGCGTGCGTACGACGAAGAGATTCTCTCGTCCGTGTTTCCACATCCCTATTGAGTCCGGGAAATCCTCCTGATCCGCAAACTCCATGTACGCCTCATCCATGAGGACAACAACGGATTCCGGAACCTGGCGCACGAAAGCGGAAACCGCGTCTTTTCCGAGCGCGTGGCCCGTGGGGTTGTTGGGATTGCAGAGCACGATCATCTTGGTGCGCCCGGTCACGTGTGAGAGAAGCGCATCGAGGTTGATGCGAAAGCCGTCCATCTCGCTTGCAACGATGCTCGCCCGCATCATTTTGAAGGCAATCTCATAGATGGGGAACGTGAGAGATGGGATGATCACCTCATCACCGTCATTAGTGAAGGCCATTGCCATGTAGTAGATGACCTCATCCGCTCCGTTTCCCACGATGACGCACTCAGGGTCGACGCCCAGTCGTTCTCCAATCGCCTCCCGAAGGACTCTGTTCGACCCCTCAGGGTAGATGTTAGCCCCGGGAAGTATACGGGCCGCGGCATGGAGCGCTTTCGGCGACACGCCGATGGGATTCTCGTTGGAGTTCATCTTCACAGGATCGGAAACCCCGTACTCTCTGGAAACCTCGTCTGCGGGCTTCCCCCCGACATAGGGGCTGATACTGCGAAGCCCCGTGTTCATCAACCTTTCCACATCCATTTTTCGTTCCTCTTTGTTGGCTGTACAGCTCAGCTCCTGTCGTACAGGAGCCTGAAATCGAGCCCCATGCCCTGGAGCGTTTTCTTCGTGCTCTCCCAGAGCCTGAGGTATTCGTCGCCTGGCCTCACCGTTTCAATATCGTAGCACTCCCTGAAGCTCTTTCCCTTCGGTGCATTGGGGATCTGTTTTTCATATTTCTCGAGCAGTGCGTGCACGATTTTCGACGCATCCTTTCTCGTGATTCCGGCGCGTGCAGCAACGTGCCCCACCTCCGCATGGATCCGTGCTTCCATCCCGGTCGCATGGCTTGGATACCTGTTCCGGGCAACCGCAGACGGGTTCAGATGCCAGCCCGAAACCGTTGATGCGAGCGAGTGCGCTGTGAGCTCGTAGGTGATCATCTCGGTGCACGGCCCTGAGGCCATGAATGCGTTCGAGGCGCTCACGAGGTGGGTGTTTTTCGCGAGCGCCTGTCCGGTCACGCTTACGAGCCACAACATCTCACGGGTCGTGTTGCACACCTGGTTTATGTTTATGGGGAATGCGTTGTGCCGCTGCGCCCTGAATGCGAACAGGCCGAGAAAGAAGTGCGCAACGAGAATGAGTGCCGTTGCCGCAGGCCCTCCCGAGTACCCTCCCATCAGCGGCCCGTACAGCCCGCCGATCACGTAGGGGGTGTGCAGCAGAAATGCGATCCTTTTCAGCCGCTCGAAATCCACCTTCATTTCAGCAATCGCAGCAGTGAACAGCCCGTCATTGTCCCGCACGCCGAATTCGGGACGTGCGGCCGCGATCGTCGCATCCGTACGCTCTGCAACGGACATGAAGTTGTGAATCGGTATGTCCGGTCTTCCGGCGAACTGTGCAGCTTCGCGGAGTTTCACCACATTCCAGATCCCTGCTTCCACTTCCACCGGCGAGCCGGAAGTCACCGGCATCCCGCGGTAGCTCGTGATCAGGGGGCCTGAAAAAGTGTCCGCAAGCGGTTCCTGCGCGTAGCTCATGCAGACCTTCACGAAGTCCTCTTCAGGGAAGGGAGTGCCGACTGCGGAGAAGAACACCACCGGATCGCGGCTGTCCTCCACTCCCCGTGCTGGCACAAGAACACGCTCGTTTCCAGATCCGTACACCACGTGTTGCGGGGCTGCGGAGAGTACCTCCATGATCTCGTCTCTGGTAAACCGGACCACCTTCCGCGTGTCAATGACAAACACGCCAAGCCGCTCAAACAGCTCAACCGCCCCCTCAAACACTCGGTCGGCGAGCCCGTCATCCGACGGCACGGGATCATCCGGTGTGTAGCTGATACCGTATTTTTCCACCACCTCCGCTGCCGCTGCGCCGACTTTTCTGTCGTATTCTTCTTCCTTTATGATCTGGCCGGTTTCAGTTCTTCGCATGAAATCCCAGAAATCGATCATCTGCTCCCCCTTTTTTCCGCGATCAGTTTTTTCGCGACTTTCACCGCCTCCCGCGCACTGTCGCCGTATCCGTCCGCTCCGATCTCCTCAGCCCACTCCGGCAAAACGGGCGCCCCTCCGACCATGACCTTCACCTCGTCCCTGATCCCGAGGCTCTTCAGGTTCTCGATCACTCTTGGAATGTTTACCATGGTCGTGGTCATGAGCGCAGATACTCCGATGATATCGGGTCTGAGCTCCTGGTACTTGTCGATAAACGTCAGCACGTCGACATCCCGCCCGAGGTCGATCACCTCGAACCCTGACCCCTCGAGCAGCACCTTGACGATGTTTTTCCCGATTTCGTGAACGTCTCCCTGTATCGTGCCGAGAAGAATTTTTCCCGTGAGCATTTCTCCGGATTTTTCCTTCAGTACAGGCCGCAGAATGGCAAGCCCTTCGTTCATTATGTCCGCTGCGGTAATCATGTCCGGGATAAAGATCTCAAGGTCAGCAAACATGTCACCGATCTTTTCCATTCCTCTTTTGAAACCCTGCTCGATCGCCTGCACAGGATCGATCTGTTTCTCAATGATTTCCTTCGAGAGCGCAACAATAACCTCTCTGTCTCTGTTGACGATCCCTTCGTAGATCCTGTCAAAAACCTCCATCTTCACCTCTCCTCTTCAGATCCGATTCTACTCCCTTCGGCAATGGATATGCCCGTATGCCGGCTGCACAAATATAGAACAGAAAAAACACCACCGTCAATCTCAGTTTCACGGAAAAAGCCCAGCAAAGGCAGGCAAAAAAGGGGTTCGGGCATCCATCGGGGATTCTGCTCCTGTGGCAGAGAAAAAAGCGCTTCCCCAAGCTTTCAATGCTGGATACCCGAAACCCCGTTTAAAGAGGGGAGCGCCTGAACGACCACGGTGCTCCCCGAAAAGTGCATCTGCGGTTCACGCGTCCTGGGCGAACCTGTTCATAAAGGTCTCCGCCTTCATTCTTTCTTCGTCGGACTGCGTTGCCATGCTCACAACCGTGTAGACGACGAATCCCACAACAATGCTCCAGAAAACGGAGAAGGGCCAGCCTCTTCCGGGCCATACGGGCATGAGGTAGGGAAGAGACACGCCGAGATCGATCAGATAATTCCAGAGGGTGAAGAGACCGCCCACGAGCATACTTGCGATTGCACCCTTGGTGGTTCCCCATTTCCCGTAGATTCCCAAAACGAGCGGCCAGAACACACCGCCTGCGAGTATGTCGCTTGCCATCCACAGCACCCACAGCAGATCCTTTATCGCGAGGGAGATGAACACCCCGCATGCCGCCATGATGGTCACCGCAACCCGCCCGAAAAGAACGAGCTGACGCTCTGTTGCGTCCTTTTTCAACACCTTGTGGAAAATGTCCTCAGTGAGCACGAGCGCACCGGTGTTGAGCGCGGTATCCATCGTCGACATGACGGCCGCAAGCAGCCCGGCAAAGCTGATTCCCGCGAGGAAAGGCGGCACGTAATTCTGAATGACCGCAGCCATGATATGGCCCTCCGGCTTTTCCGGGAAAAGCGCAACTGAGAGCATCCCGATGAGCACCGCGAAAAAGTAGAGCGGTATATTGATGTACAGAGCGCCGCGGGATATCTTTTTTGCCTCCTTCACCGACTTGGCTGCTGAGAACCGCTGCCAGATCTCTGCGGAGATAACCCAGGCGAAGGAAAAGGAAATGATGTAAAAGAGACTGTACTTCCCGTTTCCGAATATGTTGTAGAAATTCGTCACTCCCTTCTGTTCGACAACCCTGGAAACGTTTTTGAACCCGCCCGAGCCGGCCAGTGCGGTGACGAAAATGATGAGGAGGGCAACAACGATCCAGATAAACTGCCCGAGGTCCGTTGTGACAACGCTTTTGAACCCGCCGAACATGCAGTAGAACCATACCACGACCACGACGATGAAGAGCGCTGCAACGTAGGTCATACCGAAGAAGCCCGAGACGAAGTTTGCAGCACCGATCATCTGCGACGCGGCCCACGTGATCATGTACCAGAAGATGATGATCGCCTGGATGACCCTCGCGGTCCTGTTGTACCTCTCTTCGGTCATTTCAGGCTGTGAGAGGGGAGCGAAAATCCTGATCCGCTTTGCCAGGAACAACAGCACGATCCCGGAGCAGATCGTCGGCCCTCCCATGACAAAGTACGCGCTCCAGCCACCTGCATACGCCTGATCAGCCGACACGATTGCAGAGGCCCCCCCGAACCACGACGCCGCATAGGAGAAGGCGAGCATCCACGCCGGAAATGTGCGGTTTGCAAGAAAGTAATCAAGCTCAGACTTCACCATCCTCCTGTAGAGGCTGAGGCCGATGATAAACGCGTAGTACACAATGATAAAGATCAACGCAGTGAGCTGATAGTTTTGCATAACCACCTCCTTTTTTCTTTATGAAATCAGAAGTAAAAACTTCATTTTACGCCAAAAAGACGGCAGTTTCAACGTTTTTTCTCAGTCCTGTGTATCTTTTATGTACAAAACTTCAGGATTGACCGCATACCACGGGCGTTTCCCCCCGAGCACCCGCACAACCTCATCCATCCCCTGATGCTTGAGACGCTCCATGCTCTCCTCCGAGTACCAGGCCACGTGGGGAGTGACCACAGCGGTGTCCGTGTCCAGCAGGGGGTTTTGTTTATCCGGAGGCTCCTTTTCAAGGACATCGAGCCCAGCGCCGCCGAGCTTTCCTGAAACGAGCCCCTCGTACAAAGCCTTTTCGTCGATGACCTTTCCCCTGCACGTGTTTATCACGATCGCCCCCTTCCTCATCATCTCTACCTCTTTTTTTCCGATCATGTGAAAGGTCTCTGCTGTCAGAGGTACGTGAAGGGTGATGAAATCGGCGCGTGTGAGAAGGTCAGCAAGCTCATAGCAGCGCTGTACACCGACAAGTGAAAAGATGTCGTCATGAAGGTAGGGATCGTTCGCGATCACGTCCATGCCGAACCCCTTCGCTTTCGGAACGATCCTTCGTCCGATTTTTCCCAGCCCGATGATTCCCAGCACCCCTTTTTCGAGCTCAAAGAGCGGCGTGCAGATGTTGTAATTCCATCCCCCTCTCCGCGTTTCCTCTGTCAACATCTTGATCTTCCTCTGCACGGTGAGCAGAAGGCTCACGGCGTGCACCGCAACCTGGTTGGAACAGTACGCAGGCACATTGGACACGATGATTCCCTTCCTCGTGGCCGCCTCCACATCGATGAAATCATAGCCAACCTCGAGTGCAAGGATGATTCTGCACGACCGCATCCGTTCGATGTGAGACTTCGTGATAGGCCTGTCGATCACCACGAGCGCGTCCGCGTCCTCGATTGTGTCTTTGAACTCGGCTTCGTCAAATCCCTTGAAAACGAAAAGCTTTGCTCCCCCCTCCTCCGCCTTTTTGTGAAAAAACTCGAGATCGAAAAATTTCAGGTATACCCTGTCACCCGCAGTGACGATCTTTTTTGCCATTATCATTCTCTCCAGATGCCCCTGTTTTTACGGAAGCATTCACAGCTTCTTTTTTCCCTTTTCCGCGGCGAAAAAGATCCGGCCCTCCTGCCTGACATAGCCGTGCTCAACGAGCTCTCAAAGCCCATTTTGGAGCACGAAAATCAAAAGCAGCATAGTTTTTCTGCACCATCACTTCCACATGGCTCTGTCCGAAGGAACAATCACTCGAAAGGGAACGCCCACCCGGGGCTCTGCCATGTACGGGGCAACCGTCTGCTTCCAGGCGAGGTAGTGCGCTGTCTCTTTATGCGCTCCCGCGGCATCCTTATTCTCGTATGCCTCGTACATCACGAAGCGGTTCGGATCATCCATGTTCTGTAGTATGTCGAACCGCAGGTTCCCGGGTTCCTGCAGAGAAGCCTCGTGATTCTTCTTAGTGGCATCGATGAAATCCTGCACGTGCTCCTGCTTTACGTGCACGTACACGCAGGTTACATACATTGTGCCCCCCCAGTTGCGGTGAATTTTGATGCACGATTATACACCGGTTTGTTGAAAAAGAAAACACAATTTAAGGAAGGAAATCTCAACAAGGAACGCTGCAGAAACAGTGAAACCCTCAGGGATGCCGAATGAGGGAAAAAGGAGTGCATAAAAAATTGCCGGAGGAGGGACTCGAACCCTCATGAGGTCTCCCTCGCTGGATTTTGAGTCCAGTGCGTCTACCAGTT
>CAZOWM010000055.1:0-19024 GCA_964583615.1 uncultured Spirochaetota bacterium
ATCATCGCGGGCAGCAGTGATTTTATCTACGAGGCGCGGAGGGTGAAACAGCGTCTCGGGGGCGGATGGAGGCAGGCAGGTGTTATCGCCGCCCCCGGCCTGATCTCTTTGAAGAAGATGGTCGAGCGTCTCGAAGAGGATCACGCGCACGCGGAGAAGCTGAGGTTGGGGTTGGAGGATCTGGGTATAAAAGTCGACCGGGGCGGAGTTCTGACGAACATAGTCAATCTCGACCTTTCTCACCTCGAGATGGGAGCGCCAGCACTCGCGAAAGGCCTTTTGGAATATGGAGTGAAGATAAAAGTCTGTACGGAATTCACGAACCGCATGGTGACGCACAACGATATAAGCGCCCGGGACATCGACTTTGTGCTTGAGAAAACGGCAGTTGTAATAAAAAACGCCGCGCACTGAGAACAATGTGTGGTGGGGAAAAAATTCAATAAAGGGAGGATTGATTTCTATGAAACAGTTTGCATTGATCGTCAAGCTTGTTATCGGCATCGTCGTCGGAATACTAATCGGAACCTATGCCGGCGATTGGGTGGGAACGAAGTGGCTGATCAGCTTCACTGTATTCGGCAGGTCCATTTTGAAGGACCTTATCCAGTTTTTCCTGCCGCTTATTCTCATCACGTTTCTTGCGGTTGGTATCGCTGATCTTGGCAAAAGAGCGGGAAAGCTACTGAGATTCACCTTGACGCTCTCGTATGTGTACACAGTCATAGCCTGCATAATCGGAGCCATCGTGATCTTCATCTTCTTCAAGATATTTCCAGCGATTACTGAGGTGGCTATGCGGGAGATCAAGCCGAGGACACTGCCGCCCAATATTGTCAACATCCGCATACCTTATCCCTTTTCGGAATCGCTCATGACATCCATCGTGTTGGGATTCGTGCTCGGTATCGGGCTGACATGGGTTGAGTCGGACCACCTGATGAACGTACTCAGAGACGGCAGGGAGATCGCATCCAAGATGATACGCAAGGTGATCATCCCAATCATTCCCTTCTATGTGGGGTGTGTGTTTGCCACGATCGCCTTCAAGGGAGATATCTGGCCCAAAATGCAGGTGTTCGGCTACATGCTCATCATCATCGTGGCTCTGCAGTGGATATGGCTTTTTATCCAGTACAGCGTCGCGGGTGCGTACTCCAAGCAGAATCCATATCCTGTATTTAAAATTATGTTTCCTGCCTACCTTACCACCTGGGGCACGACGTCGAGCGCGGTAACCATGCCCGTCTCTCTCGCCAGGGGCAAGCTTATTCCAAATATGAAGGAGGACGTGGCCGATTTCGTCTTTCCTATGTGCTCGCAGACCCATCTATCCGGCGCCGCAATGACCATAACGATAAGCGCCATGACGGTATCGCTTTTGACGTACAACACGATGCCTAGTTTCGCTTCAATGATTATATTCATTCTTATACTGAGTGTTATCGAGGTCGGTGCTGTTGGAGTTCCCGGCGGATCCATCATGGCGGCATGGCCCGTGCTGACCGGTGTCCTCGGGTTCGGTGAGGAGGCCATGGGCCTGATGTTCGCGCTGTTTCTCATCCAGGATTCCTTCGGCACCGCAGCGAACATCACGGGAGACGCCTCGATCGCCATGATTGTCAACAGGAAATTCGGCAATTCGGAAAAGGGATGAACAGCGCGTAATACACAGGGCTTCGAATTCGATTATTTTGTGAACCCATGCCCCGTTTACTCTGCGCTTCGGGGCATGGATCGCATATTTCTTCGTTATGGATTCGACACAGATTCGATGAACCACACTATCTACAGAAGAAGATAATATTTTGACATATCCATTAAAGATTGTTATCTATAGTAACAAATAATATTCAAAATAACCAATGTTACTATATTAAAAAAAAACTGCCGTGATAAGCTGGGGAGGATGGTGTGGGCTTTTCAGAGGTTGTGTGGGAAAAAGCGCGGGATGTGAAGGCAAAGATCGTGCTTCCGGAAGCGAATGAGGAACGGATGCAGAAGGCAGCTTATAAAGCGGTCAGCGATGGAGTCGCGGGGGAGATAATTTTCCTCGGGGATTGCGACAGGCTGTCCCAGGAGATGAGAGAAAAAGGGTTGAATGACTCGCGCATCGGGTGTGTGGATCTCAAAAAGGTGAATGACCTTGATGAGTTTACCCAGCACTACTTCGAGCTCAGGAAACACAAGGGAATACGCATTGAGGATGCAGCGCAGAAGGTGAAAGACCCGCTGGTGTACGGAGCTTTGATGGTGAAGCTGGGACGAGCTGACGGAATGGTTGCAGGTGCGATGAATACTTCGGGCGATGTGCTTCGTACAGCGATCACCGTAATCGGGACTCGAGGGGGGTACAAAAACATCTCCACATGTGCTGTCATGATCGGTTTCAAGCCTCTGTACGGTGCAAACGGTGAGTTTATTTTCGCGGATGTAAGTCTTGGGCCAGTGACGAGCGCACGGCAGCTCGCTGATACCGCGATACAGTCTGCAGAATCCGCATCTGAATTTCTCGGTGAAGAGCCAATAGTTGCAATGCTCTCATTTTCCACAAAGGGCAGCGCAAAGCATGAGGTGATCGATAAGGTTATAGAGGCAACAAAGATCGTAAAGGAAAGGAATCCAAGGCTCATTATCGATGGAGAGTTGCAGGTGGATGCTGCGGTGGTTCCGGAAGTTGCGGAAAAGAAGTGCGGTGGTTCGCCGGTGAGGGGAAGGGCGAATGTTCTCATCTTTCCCGACCTGAACGCGGCAAATATCGGTGTCAAGATCGCGGAGCGCCTCGGCGGCGGGAAGTGCTACGGGCCCATTCTTCAGGGGCTGGCAAAGCCGGTGAACGACCTTTCGCGGGGGTGCAGCTTTGAGGATATCGTAAACGTCATCGCAATCACCGCTTCGCAATCGAAGAGACAACAGGAGGATTTAGGATGAGGGAGATCACCTACATTGAAGCAGTGAACGAGGCAATGATAGAGGAGATGGATCGTGATGAGCGGGTATTCATTATCGGGGAAGATATTACCGTCGGGTACGGAGGGGGGGGCGTCTTCGGAGCAACAAGAGGCCTTCTCGAACGGTTCGGTTCTGAAAGGGTGATCGACTCCCCGCTCTCAGAATCCGCGCTCGCCGGGTGCGGAGTGGGGGCTGCGCTTGTCGGGTACCGGCCCATTGTGGAGATCATGTTCTGCGATTTCCTTACCATCGCAATGGACCAGATCGTAAACTGCGCGGCCAAGATGCGCTGGGTGCTCGATGGTAAGGTTGATGTTCCGATTGTTTACAGAGTCGCGAGCGGAGCCGGCGTTGCTGCGGGTCTGCACCATTCTCAGAGCTTCGAGGCATGGTTTACTCATGTGCCTGGATTGAAAGTAGTTGTTCCTTCAACCCCGTATGATGCAAAGGGGCTCCTGAAGTCAGCGGTTCGGGACAACAATCCGGTGCTTTTCTTTGAGCACAAGTATCTGTACAAGCGTCTGAAGGGCCCGGTCGATGAGGATGAATATACCATTCCTCTCGGAAAGGGGGATGTCAAGCGGGAAGGGAGCGATATCACAATCATTGCCATGGGTGCGATGGTGCATAAAGCGCTGGAGGCCGCAGACGAGCTTGCAAAGTATGGGGTAAGCGCTGAAGTGATTGATCCGAGAACAATTCTTCCCCTCGATGAGGAGGTCATAGTGAACTCCGTTGAGAAAACAGGGGGAGCTGTGATCGTGCACGAGGCTCCGACCTGCGGTGGTTTTGGCGGTGAGATCGCGGCAGTTCTTGCGGATAAGGGGATCGATTATCTCGATGGGCCCGTAAAGCGGGTTGGAGGAAGGTTTTGTCCCATTCCGTCTTCTTTCGAAATGGAGGAGTACTACCTTCCCAGTGTGGCGAGGATAATCGACGCAGTAAAGGAGATACTAAAGTTTTAGGGGATGAGAATGTTATACGAGATCAAAGTGCCTGAGGCGGGGTTCAACATTCCGGAGTGTACGATTGTAGAGTGGTTGAGAAATGTCGGAGAGAAGGTCGAAGAGGGCGAAACAGTCGTGACCCTGGAGAACGAGAAACTCTCGGTGGATGTTCCTGCGGAAAGCTCAGGAACAGTCAGCGAGATACGGTACAAAGCAGGGGAGACCGTACAGGTAGGATCGGTTATAGGTGTGATAATATCCCTTGAAGATAAGCCTGAAGCAAAAAGGGGTGGTGAAACAGGGACGGTGTCCGGGATTGAAAAACCTGAGCAAAAGGCCTCCCCGAAGGCGGGAAGAAAATGGAGGGGGATCAAAGTATCTCCCGCTGCAAAGGCATTGGCCCGTATAAAAGGGGTTGATCTTGAAAAGCTCGGTTCCGGAAGCGGCCCTGAAGGAAGGATCGTGAAGAATGATGTTTTCTCCTATCTTTCAAAGCACAAACAGGAGGGTGAAACCGCTGGGGCCTCTCTGTCTTTGGTATCCGGATCCCCTGAGGAAAAAATCCTCCTTACAGGGTGGAGAAAGGTTATCGCGGAAAGGATGACCCGGAGTGTGCGGGAGGTTCCGCAGTACTTTCAGTGTATCGAGGTCGACGTTACACGGCTTGCGGAGACGGTGCAGTCGTTGAAGGAGAAAGAGGACCTCCCTCGAATTACCTATCTGTCATTTGTAGTAAAAGCGATATCCTCGGGGATCGATGCTGTGCCGTCTGTAAACGCGCTCTTTCTTGAAGACGGGTATGTGATCAAAAAAGAGATAAATGTGGGTGTGGCGGTTGACCTTGGTGAGAAGCTTGTTGTTCCGGTGGTTCGAAACGTGCGGGAGAAGTCCATCTCGCAGATAGCCCGTGAGATAGGGGAACTCGCGGAAAGGGCGAGGAATGAAAAAATAGGAGCAGCAGACGTCGAGGGAGGCACGATTACCGTAACAAACGTCGGTGTTTACGGATTATTCACCGGAATCCCCATCATTCTGCAGCCCCAGGCTGCAATAATCTCCATGGGAGCGGTGAGAGAGGTCCCCTTTGTGAACAGGGGGGTTTTTGAGTCCAAGAAGATGCTGATGATAGGGGGGAGCTTCGATCACAGGATAGTCAACGGAGGTCCGGCTGCGAGGTTCCTGCTGGAGGTAAAAAAGAGTCTGGAAGACCTCGATTTGCTTATGATCAAAATGCGCTGAAGGAAGGGAGAGAAACAGAATGAAGTTATCCAAAAAAGATCTAAAAACGATCCTCTACTGGATGGTTCTGGGGAGGAGGATAGAGGAGAGGGTAACGGTTCTGATAAAAGAAGGGAGGCTTCGCGGCCACCACCACCCCGGCATCGGACAGGAGGCGGCAAATACCGGTGTGACATATGGATTGAGAGACGACGACTATGTGACATTGACACACAGGGGAAAGAATCCGGAGCTTTTGAGAGGGATGAGGCTCAAGGATCTCATGGCAGGATACTTTGCGAAGAAGGAGGGAATATCAGGGGGAAGAGCCCCCACGGGCTCTCACATGTACGGAGATCTTGAAAAAGGCATCGTTCCCTATCCGGGAATCATCGGCTCCACGATTCCCGTCGCAGTGGGTGTTGGGCTCGGACTGAAGCTCAATAAAAGGAATCAGGTGGTGGTGTGCATCTTCGGGGACGGAGCAGCGAATAGGGGGGACTTCCATGAAAGCCTGAATATGGCAGCAGCATTGAAACTTCCTGTGGTGTTCGCTCTTATGAATAACGGCTATTCGATGTCGGTCTCTGTCGAGAGGGCAACTGGAATGAAAACACTTGCTGTCCGCGCCGCCGGATACGGCATGCCGGGAGTCACTGTAGATGGAAACAACGTGAGAGAAGTGATTGCCGAGACACAGAATACTGTCCAAAGAGCACGAAGCGGGGAGGGCCCCAGTCTCGTAGAGTGTGTCGTGAACCGCTGGACGGGCCATTCCATCAGCGATGCTGATCTGTACAGAACCGATGAGGAGAGGGAGCAGGCACGGCAGAATGATCCGATCGTGCGGTTTAAAAATGAGCTTGTTGCCGAGGGTGTGATAACGGATGATGAGTACATGCGGTTGGAGGAGGATGTCAAATCCGAGATCGACGAGGCAGTCCGCTACAGCGAGAATGAGTGCACGAACCCGGACCCTGCTGATATAATGAGAGGTGTGTACTCGACATCGTAATAGGAGGGGAGGAGGTGGTGCGGGTATATGGCCGTCATAAAGCGGGAGATGGCGATCCGGGCGAGCATACTGTACTATGAGCTTGACAAGAAGCAGGATGAGATAGCACGGGAGCTCGGAATATCCCGATCCTATGTCTCACAGCTTCTCCACTATGCAAAAAAAAGTGGGATTGTAAAGATCGCTGTCAGTGTTGACGAGTATAATCTCAGAATGATTCGAATGGAGGTTGAGCTCGGGAGGAAGTTTCCCAAAGTGAGGCAGTTCTACGTCATGCGATCGGACTCGCCGCCGTTCACGGAGGGCCAGATGGGGAAATTCGCTGCCCCCTACATCCTCGAATTGATAAAAAGGGCGGGTGTAATCGGGATCGGCGTTGGAACATCCATCGAAAAAATGATTCAGAGCCTTGATCTGGAGAGCATTGCCGGCACCGGCAGAAAGGTTCTCGTGCAGACGCTGGGGGGGCTCACGCACGATGTTGAAGTGAGCGCTCACCCCAACGAGCTCGTGCAGAGGATGCGGCATAAGCTAAACTGCGACTACTATCCGATCAACTGTCCTGCGGTGATAGAGAACATTCAGCTCAGAGAAGCGCTCCTCGATGAGCCGAGCATACGGCGCAGCATCAATGTGTGGAACGATATAGATCTCACTGTCATGGGGCTTGGCCCTGCCGACAGGAGGGGCACGCTCTTCAAACTATTTTCAGCGGGCATGGTCCGGGATATCGAGAGCAGAGGAGCCTGCGGTGAGCTGAACATCAATTTTTATGACATCCACGGGGCGTATATACCCATTCTGGAGAAGAACAGGGTGAGTATCCCCTACGAAGTGCTGAACAAGATTCCAACAAAGGTCGTGATCGGGTACGGCGAACACAAAATAAAGGCCATTCAGGGAGCCCTGCATAGTGAGCTCGTCGACATCCTCTTTACAGACTCTCTGACGGTGAAGGCGATGCTCGAGTACGAGGGCGGAGAAAAGATGACCGGGTGATGAGAGTTCGTTGAAACCGCAGTGATCGATGAAAGAGGGGGTTTGATGACTCCGAGAGAAATTGTCGCAGCAAGCATTAACCACAGAGAACCGGACAGAGTGCCCATTGACCTCGGGTCCATTTCGGTCACCACGATGAACCGCGCGACACTCACCGCACTCCAGCAGTATCTCAACGGTGCGATAGCGGTGACGGCAGACGCGACCGTGATGCTCAAGCGTTTCCAGAATGTTGACCCGCCGGAGGATCTCCTTCAACGGTACCGTGTAGATTTGAGGGGGATACGGCCGGGCAAGGCAAGAAAGAGAAGGGAAGAGGCGTCCGAAAGCGGCGATTATGTGGACGAGTGGGGGATACGGTATGCCCCTTCGGGCGGAGGTGCGTACTACGATATTGTAGAATGCCCGCTTGCGGATGTTTCAATCGACGAGATAGAGGATCATCTTCCGGTCGACCCCGCAGACCCTGGGTATACTGAGGGGATCAGGGAGAAGGCGAAACGCTTGTACCGCGAAACTGATTTCGCACTCGTCGGGAACATGACATCGGCACAGATATTCGAGCGGTCCTGGTATCTCAGAGGATTCGAGAGGTTCCTCATCGATCTGAGCGTCAACAAACAGTACGCTCACAAAATGCTCAGAATACTGACGGACATTCAGAAGGAGCGCGTTAAGAACTTCCTTACAGAGGTTGGCGAATACATCCAGATATTCAAGGTCTCCGACGACCTCGCCGGACAGACGGGGTCTCTTGTCTCACCCCGTATGTATCGCGAGATGATCTTCCCCTATCACAGTGAATACTTCAGCTACATAAAGAGGCACACGGGCGCAAAGCTCGCACTTCACTGCTGCGGCAATGTGCGGCCCCTCCTGCATGATATCATCGAAGCCGGGGTCGATATCATACATTCGGTGCAGCAATCGTGCCCGGCCATGGAGATCTCGGGGCTCAAGAAAGATTTCGGAGGTGATATTGTGTTCTGGGGCGGTATGGATGTGCAAAACTTCCTGCCCGTTGCATCGGTCGAGCAGGTACGCGAAGAGGTGAAGAGGCTGATCGATACCCTCGGGGTAGGAGGAGGGTATATTTTCGGCCCCAGCCACAATATTCAGGCGGACGTCCCACCTCAGAACATAGAGGCCATGTACGAAGCGGCTTTCTCCTTCAGCTGACAAGACCAGTGAACAAACGATGAAAGAAGTGACCATGCCGTCGAAAGAAAGATATACAGGGCTGTCGATAAGACACAGAAAAGCCCTCTCCGGCTGCTCTTCACCGGAATATATATACGTCCGTTTTATTGCTTTTCGTAAAGCTCAATAATTACGTTATCAGGGCCCTTGAAGTAAAAGAGTTTCGGCCCGTTTTCTCTCGTCACCACTGGAGGAGTGTTCGGCTTCCACCCCAGCGATTTTATCCGTTCATACTCTTTGTCGATCTCCGAGACCCGAAAGCATATATGAAGAAGGCCAAGGCTGTCCTGTTCAGTATACCCTCCATCTTTCTTTTTTTTCCCCACGTAATCGATCAGTTCGAGCCTGATCCCATCCTTCTTGACAACCTGAACATCGAGCTCTGCATTCTCAATGTTTACCACCTTATCTACTATTGCCCCAATATGATGAGCGCTGTAGTCGAGCTCCATACCCAATGTCTCTGTGTAGAACTCCACAGCCTTGTCCAGATCACTTACGCCGATGGCCACATGGTGAAATTCTTCTATCATATCTTGCCTCTCCTTGAAAATGAATATTCTCTGTGTCGATGTTTACGGTCAAATGGAGCTATACAGCGACGCATTTCGTATTTATTTTCCGTATAGAGTCTGAAAACGTGCAATCCTCTCGTAGATCCCATTTTTTATCAACAATTCGAGGGTCTGCTTGAATATCTCGTATTCTTCAGAATACATAGTGTGGTTTTTCATATTCGGCTCGATCGTACTGTGAGAATGCACCATGTGCAGCACTGCTTCCTCGACAGAGCTGAATACATTACAGCCTACCGAGCCGAGGATGGCAGCTCCAAGAGTCGTGCACTCTGATACACGGAGCCTCTCCACCACCCTTCCATATACGTCAGCTTGTATCTGGTTCCAGAGCTCGGATTTCGATCCACCGCCGGATAGGCGGAGAACGTCAAACTTCCTTCCCAATACCTCCTCCATTGCTGCAACGACCATGTTTATCTCAAATGCAACACCCTCCAGTATTGATCGAGCCATATCCTTCTTATCATGTATGAAGGACAATCCAATGCACCCTCCCCGTGCGTTATCATGGAAATACGGGGTGCATTGACCTTGCAAACACGGGTAGAAAATACAGCCCTTGCTGCCGGCAGGGCTTTTCGATGCCTCAAGTGTAATGAGATCATAAACGTCCACATCCAGTGAACCGGCAGCTCGCTTTTCCTCTTCTCCATACACATCTCTCCACCACCTCAGAGCTGCGCCGGATGTAAAGTTGATACCTTCCATATCCCACTTGTCCGGTATACCCGACCCTCCCATCAGAACCATTCTTTTCGGATCTTTCTTCAGTGAGTCAATATGCGCAACCATCACCATTGCAGTTCCTATGGTAATCTCAGCCATCCCTTCCCGGATTATTCCGGCTCCGATTGCAGCGCACTGCTGATCGCCAGCACCGATTGCTATTGGCATTCCCTCAAAAAAACCTGTCTCCTCAGAGGCTTTTTTAGAAACTTTGCCGGTTTGCCGCGCCGGTTTTCCCATTGGTGGGAGCTTCTCCATCGGCAGCCCGATCATGGCACATAACTCGGTATTCCAATCAAGGCCCGTAATGTCCATCATCCCGTTTAAAGTTATTGATGCAGGATCTGTGCTCAAGCTTTCAGCGCCAAGCTTGTGCAGAAAATACTCCTGGCCGTTCAGAAACATGTACATCCGGTCGAATACGCTTTGATTATTATCAATAAACCATTTTATCTTCGGATATGCCCACATTCCTGATACCGGTACTCCTGTAACCTCGTGGAATCTTCTCTCACCTATATTTTCCTTTATCCAGCGCACTTCTTTATCCGCTCTCGAATCTGCCCAGACAATGGAGTTGCCAATAGGTTCAATGTTTTTATCTACCGGAATAAATGTTCCCCTTTGGCTCGAGATACCGAGTGACTTGATATGACGGGGATCAATACCGCTTTTTGCAATAACCTCATTTGTCGTCTCGCATACTTTTTTCCACATGAGTCTCACATCCTGTTCAACCCAGGATGGATATGGATAGGTGCAGGGATATTCCCGATATGAAAGCCCTGTCACATTACCTTTTGTGTCGGTTATTATCGTCTTGACACCTGTTGTTCCGATATCTATACCTGCAAGAAAAATCTTTTCAGCCATGTCATACTCCCTCGTCTATCTATGTATCAAAGTTCTGTTACAACAATTATGGACTTTTATTCCGGTATCTCTATTTCGTGAAACTCCATCAACTTATCAAAAACCTCTCGGAGGGGTCCATTGAGTAGTTCCTGCCTTTTTTCATAGATCTTCGTATATGCCTCGTTGCGTGCTCTGTCAGGAACGAACTCATCCTTTGTGCGCACCCACTTGTACACTGTCTCTTTTATATTTTTTATATCTCCAACCCCGTATGCTGCGAGAAGTGCATTTCCGAGCACCGCTCCTTCTGTTCTCTTAAGGGTCACGTATGGAAGATTCAGCATATCCGCCTTTATCTGGTTCCAGAGTTTTCCCTTGCTCCCTCCTCCAGTTCCAATTATCTTCGTGAGCTTGGCTCCGACCTTTCGGAGAATATTGACCCATGAAAGGTACTCGAATGCAATTGCCTCGAGCATCGACCTCCACAAAGTTCCGCTGTTGTTGGAGCCATACAGCCCCAACCATGCCGCACTCGCATTCTGCCAGAAGGGACAGCTTCTTCCCTGTAAATAGGGGAGAAAAAGGCTGAACTCAGATCCGAGAGGTACTTTTTGTGCGAGCTTATTCATCTCCTCATAAAATTCCTCGTAATCATTTCTGCCTATTATGTCGTCTCTGTACCACCTCAGGCTCAAACCTCCTGCAGGGATGAATGCATAGTACATGTACTGATCATCCAGGGTGCCCATCGCATTATAGAGAGCCTTTGTATTCGTAATCTCTTTGTTAAAACCTTCGACCAAGAAGGTGTAGATTGAGGCAGTGCCTGCAATATCTGTACACATGCCGACTTCAACAGCACCAGAGCCAAGATTCGACTGCATCACATCACCAGAACCTGCGATGAGTGGTATTCCTTCTTTCAAGCCGATTTTATCCGCCTCTTCCTTTGTCAATGTTCCGACGATATCCCACGGTTTCTTTACCTCTGGGAGAATATCATAGGGTATACCGAATTCTTCTATCTGCTTTTCCGACCAGTTCCTTCGTCGTGCATCAAATCCAATTCCCCAACCGGAGAGGTGCCCCCAGTCTATGAATGCATCCTTTGCTTTTAGACCACCCAGTTTACCCATCACATAGTGGGCGCATGTTATGACCTTTTTTGTATCTTTAATCATCTCTTGCTTGTTGTTTATAAGCCATCGAAGGATTATCGGTGGCAGGTGGGCACCGACAATCGCGCTCCCGCTCTCCTCAACCCAGATCGGATCCCGGTTCTCGGCAATATACAGCGCTTCGTCCTTTGCCCTGCCGTCAAGATACGGAATATAAGGGCCTAAGGGTCTCCACTCGTGATCGATCGGAAGAAACCCGCAGATGATGCCGCTGCAGGCAATCCCCTTTACGCTCGCCGGATTAATCCTGCTCTTTGTCATGCACTCTTTTATGCCGTCTGTTACAACGTCGTAAAACTGTTCCGGGTCCATCTCTGCCCAGCCAGGTTTCGGATACTTTATCACATGAGGTCTATAAGATTCGCTTATAAGGCTCGAGTCCTCAAGGTAGACAGCAACCTTGGTCCCCATCGTCCCACAATCATAGCCAATGTAATAGTTGGGCATATGCCTTACCCCCTCTTCATAACTAATATCATTCCAACAGGTTAAATTATCACCTCGCAACAGCCACTGCCTATAGCAATAGCTTTATTATACATAATGAATTATAATCAACTTCTTTTTTTATGTGGAAACATAGAGGGGGTGCTGTACAAGCACCCCCATCACAGAGGCAACGAGATCAGTACCTGTTATGTCTTTGTAATCCTGTTCACTCGCGCAATGATGTTGTCCATAGCTGTTTTCGGCTTCGCTGTCTTGCCTGTTACAAACTTCGATACCTCTCCGCCGACGATGTCAAGATACTCGCTGTAGAAATCTACCTTCGGTCCTATGCCGAATCCATCAACGTGATCCCTCACCTCGATCTCCTGCGGCAAAAGATGCTGTGCCTTTCTGAAGTCCGACTCAGGATCCATCCACCCTCGCTTCCGTGACTCCTCAAATGCTGTCTTCCGAACCGGTGTTCCGTAGAACTTTGTGAACGCCTCCCACTGTGCATCAGGGCCTGTAGCCCACAGCATGAACAGCCATGCCTTCTTCTGCTCCCTCTCCGGAAGCGCTTTCGGAATGGCAAGCGCGGATGGACCAATCTCATAGGAATTGACACCTGCAGGACCGTGCGGTACAACAGCATACCCTACCTTGCCGGCAATGTTTGATTGCGTCTCATCTTCAACAAAAGGACAGAACTCACCGGCCTGTCGCATGATCGCAACATTCCCCGCAGCCATTGCCGTTCCGAGTCCACCCCAGTCCCAGGTGTTGCAGTCTGGATGCAGTATGTCCTGATAGACCATCTTCATCCAATCGAGCACCGTGACCGCAATGTCATAGTCCTTCACGTTTGTGAATATCGGGCCAGGAGTCCTCGAGCCGAGAAATATATCCTCGATCCCCTCGAAACCGTCCTTCTTCACACCCCACGATGTACACAGTGTCGTGAACTCATTGACAATGGGCCAGTTTTGCGCGTAGTGGAACGCAAAAGGATAGTCTGCCTCTCCCTTCATGTTCTTCTTGAGGAACATACTGATGTCATACACGTCATCCCACGATACATCGGCGCCGAGCCTCATCGGCTTCCCGTACTGATCCTCAAACTTCTTCCCGTACTTATCAAAGATGTCTTTCCTGTAAAACATGATTCCGCACGCAGAGTCGTACGGAAGCCCGTACAGATTTTCTTTCTCAAAGAAGAAACCACCTGCATCCATGTGCAGATCGAGGAACGCCTCCTTCAATCCGTTCGGGCATTCGGGAACACTGGGAAGATCCGGATACTTCGACTCTCCTGTCTTGATGTCGATGAACTTGTTGATCGGCTGCCAGTATTCAAAAACAATGCACCCGATCGGCCTCGGCTGCGCATAGTTGATGTGGTAGTTCGGATTCCCGCCCCGAAGGTCTAAAAACATCTTTTCCTTCAAGGGGTCCATGAAATCCATGGTAAACTCGGTCTTCATACCTGTGAGCTTTGTGAAGCTCTCCGCTGCACCCATGATCCCTACCGACGGAGGTGTGTTCTCCGTGAGTATCCTCACTGTCTCTCCCTCAAACTGCCTCCACATGTCCTGCTCACTCATTACCACCGCAGGTGCCCCTACCTCTTCCTCTTTCTCCCCTTTCGCAAGTGCATTCTTTACACTTTTGGGGATGAGAGAAACCGTCGTTGCAGCAGCAGCGGTGAGCCCAGCCTTTTTAATAAAATCCCGTCTACTTAGTTTCTTCATGCTACCCTCCTTATGTAATGTGTTCACACATACATCGAAAAATGTTGCGTTACTTTGAGAATCAGTTTTTCATTTTTAATAATAACGAAAATCATTTTCATTTAAATTGTAAAAAAAAATTTATCTCCTCACTGATAATCTTTTTCATAAAAGAAAAATTATGCCCCTCCGCAGAAAAAGCCTTTGAATACTTACATTATTGATTTCTTACTCTGCTGATCAAAAAGATTTATCTGTTCTATATTCACGTCAAAAAACACCCGATCGTCTCTTTTCCCTTTGAACGACGCATCTGTGAGCACTTTAATAAGTTGCGATCCCACCCTTACATCAATAATCACATCCGCTCCCAGGGGCTCGGTGAGGTAGAGTTTGCCATCGATCATCTCAGAATTTTCCCTTCTAAGACTTAACTTTATATCCTCGGGGCGTATTCCCAATATCACCGGAAGAGTGCTTGTAAACTGAGCTCCCTTTTTCTTGATTTGTTTCTGGATTGTCTTGCTGAGTTTCAGCAGAAAGGTCTCGTGCTTCAGGTGCAATTCTCCTCCTTTCGACTCGAGCACACACTGAAAAAAGTTGATCGGAATGTCACCGATAAACCCTGCAACGAATACGTTGGCCGGATGATTGTAGATCATATCAGCGGTATCGAATTGCTGCAACACACCGTGGTCTATTACGGCAATACGGTCCGCCATTGAAAGGGCCTCCAACTGGTCATGAGTGGCGTACAGAAAGGTTTCATCGAGCTCCTTCTGGAGATGCTTCAGCTCTCCTCTCATGTGTGCGCGGAGTTTGGCGTCCAGATGTGCGATTGGTTCGTCCATAAGAAAAACTTTAGGGTTTCGCACGATTGATCTTCCGACTGCAACCCTCTGCTTTTGTCCTCCACTGAGCTGTTTCGGGTATCGGTCTATCAGATCTTCAATATCGAGTATTTTCAATGCCTTTCTGACCTTCTTTTCTATCACTGCAGGATCTTCTTTTCTCAACTGTAAAGGATAGGAGATGTTCTCGAATACGGTTTTATGAGGATAGAGGGCGTATGTTTCAAAAACCATTGCAACATCCCTCTTTGAAGGGTGCAATGTATTGACGCACACACCGTCTATGTATATGTTTCCCTCATTGATTTCTTCCAATCCCCCTACCATGCGGAGTGTGGATGTTTTACCTGCACCTGATGGTCCAAGCAAACAAACGAGCTCCTTGTCTTTGCACTCAAACGTCAGGTTTTTTACCGCAACCAGTCTGCCGTATTTCTTGGTAACATTTTCAAAAACCACTTGTGCCATAAACTCACTCCGCTTTTACTCTAATAGTAGCCCGATTAGCCTCTCATTGCACCCATTGTAAGGCCTGTCACAAGATACTTCTTTATGATGAGTCCGAGCACTATCATGGGTACAATCATGACCAGGCCTCCTGCCATGATCTGTCCGTATAGAATCGATGTTGCGCTTTCGAGCTCGCTGATGCCCACAGGCAGTGTCTCAGAACCCCGGCCACCGAGAATGAGCGCAAAAAGATAATCGTTCCATGAGAACAGGCTGCAGAGAATAACAGTAGTTCCCAGGCCCGGTTTAATCAATGGTATGACGATATCAAAGAATGCCCGAAAGCGGCTCCCGCCGTCGATGTATGACGCTTCTTCTAATTCTCGAGGAATGGAGTCCATAAATCCCCTCAGCAGCCATATCGAGAAGGGAAGATTGAATGTTGTATATGCGAGAATAAGTCCGATCCGTGTCTGCAAAATTCCATAGGTGCGCCATAGTACGTAGAGCGGAACCATGACTGCAACTGGAGGAGCCATTCTGGTTGTAATTACCCAAAAATAGAGGTGTTTCTTGCCTGGTATTCTTCCGCGGGACATTGCATAGGCTGCAAACAATCCAAGAGGAACCGATATTCCAACAGAACAGACCGTTGCTATCACACTATTGAGCAGGTACTTGAAGAATTTACCCTCGATAAACATTTTGTAAAATTGTGCCATAGAAACCTTGAAGAAGAAGAGGAGCCTAAAAATGCCCTTCCAATCTCCAGGCTGCGGAATCTCGAAGATATCTCCGGTTTCCTTGAATGCTGAAGAGACCATAAAAATAATTGGAACCACCGTCCAGAGAAAAAACAGTGCTATAATAATTATCTTGATAACCTTCCCCACACTTATACTATCCCTGTTCAAACTCTTCCTCCCTCTCCTTTAGCAGAACATTCGTTGCAATGAGTGCTAAAATGATGATGACCACAAGAAGTGTAAAACCGATAGCCGCTCCGGAGCCGATGTTGAACTGCCTGAACGTTCGTAAAAACAAATACATTGGAAGTGTCTTTGTCGCGTCCGCAGGGCCGCCTTTTGTTGTAATGAGAATCAGGTCAATAAACCGCATATTGTCCATAAACCGCAACAGAAACGCAATCACCAGTGCAGGGGTCATGTATGGCAGGGTGACATTAAAAAAGACCTGAATCTGGTTTGAACCGTCTACCTGGGCCGCTTCTACTGTATCATTTGGGACGCTCTTCAAGCCTGCTGATGCGATGAGTATGATCAGCGGCGTCCATTCCCACGTATCCATTGCTATGATTGCCCAGAGTGCTGTATTTGGGTTGCTGATGAGGCTGCCCTTTGCGTATATGTTGAACGTCTCGAGCAACCACGCGTAGAGCCCGTACGATGAATTGAGCAACAGGTTGAAGAGGTGTCCGACAACAACAGGTGCGACCATCATCGGTATGAGAAAAACCGTCGATAGAAATCCGTACCATTTCATTTTGTTAATCAGGAGGGCAATGCTGATTCCGAGGCCCATCTCCAATACCATACAGACACCCACATACTGCGCAAGCAATCCCCACCCCTGACGAACCGATGGGTCTAGCCACATGTCAACCCAGTTTTTCCCACCTACAAATAGATTGGGGGCGCCGGGCGCCAGCTGAATTTTCATGAACGACATGTATATGACCCAGAAAAAGGGATAGAGCGTTATTGCGGCGAGAATAATAAAGGCAGGTGCGAGCCACCACAGATACCACGGAACAGCCTCTGTGAGACGGCCATAAAAATTGACTACCTTTCCCGTGAAGCAGTCCGGTGTATTTTTAACGATGCGTCCTGCAACGAAATCCTTGTCTGCTTTCATTATTCTGTTCCCTCGTTAATCGAAATACGCTGTTATATGATGGCATTTTTACTCTCTGCATCAAAGAGACTCAGTTTATCTTTATCGAACTCAATAAATATTACACTTCCTCTTTCCGGAAGAAAGCCCTTGCCAGCCCTGAATTTTATCTTCTCTTTCCCAACCATAACATCGACGATGACCCTCGACCCCAATGGTTCGCTGATATATACCTCACCTCTGATCACTTCATGAATATTGTTTTGTTTTCTTGATACCTTTATATCCTCAGGACGTATGCCCAGGATCACATTCATTGGAGATGAGATGCCCTTAGGCATTTTTCCGATCCTTTCCTTTACCACATCACCCAATGCAATGGTATAAGCGTCATGTTTTACAAACCAGTTACCTCCCTTTGATTCGAGCACACATGAAATAAAATTCATGGGAGGCTCTCCTACAAATCCCCCCACAAAAACATTCACAGGTTTGTTGTAGATTTTGTCAGGAGTGTCAAATTGCTGAAGGACACCGAAATTCATCACTGCAATACGATCGGCCATCGACATCGCCTCGAGCTGATCGTGCGTTACATATACAAATGTCTCATTCAATTCTTTCTGAAGATACTTGAGCTCACTTCGCATGTGTGCCCGTAACTTCGCATCGAGGTGAGAAATCGGCTCATCCATGAGAAAAACTTTGGGGTTTCGAACGATTGCCCTTCCAATTGCTACCCGCTGTCTCTGTCCCCCGCTGAGGTGTCTCGGATATTTGTTCAGTACATTATGAAGGTCGAGTATTTCCGCCGCCGTCAATACTCTCTTCTTGATCTCGTCCTGTGAATAATTTCTTATTCGCAAGGGATAGGCCATATTTCCAAATACAGTCTTGTTCGGATAGAGCGCATATGTCTCAAATACCATTGCAATATCTCTCTTTGAAGAGTGGATATCATTTACGCGAGTATCATCAATGTATATGTCCCCTTCAGTGATCTCCTCGAGTCCGGCAATCATACGAAGTGTCGATGACTTTCCACAGCCCGAGGGCCCAAGCAGGCTTACGAATTCTTTATCCTTGCATTCAAGGTTGATTCCTTTTACTGCTTCAACTTTCCCATATCTTTTCCACACATTCTTGATGGTAATATGCGCCATAAAGGGTTCTCCAAAAATTGATTCTATTTGATCCTGTAGACTGTATATTTGTCATGAGTATTATTAGTAACGTGATCGTAGGAGTCTTTAATCTGCGTGCGGCCACGGTACAACAAAGGTTTGAGGGTTTTAGTTCGCCATAGATTCATGTTGTTCTGTGAAATGAAAATTCATCAGAAATGATAATCCTAAAAAAATAACAGTGAAATATTACATTAACGCACTAAGTGCTGTGAAAAATAATGTTGCAATCTTACAATAACACACTAAGTCTTGTCAAGAAAAATACATAATACATTTAATCTTTTTAGAAAAAATTATGAAGATGATTACGTTTTCCTGAAATAAGATATTTCTTATTCTTGTTATGATAGGATTTGCAGTGTTCTTTGTCATTCCACAAAAGGCGTGAGAGACTCTCCTGATCAAGCCGAAGATAAGAATACAATGCTCTAAATAATGCAGTGCGTTATAGCAGACTAATGATGATTTTTGCAACCTCTGAATGTATTGGAGCGTTCTTCTAACCGATATTAACGGAAGGTTCTTTGAGCAGCTTCTTTAAGGAAAGGGGAGATACTGCTATTCACTTAAAACGCCCGAGCGTATGGAGAGTAAAGGATTTCAGTTTCCATATGTCACTCTTACAATCAATGGTATAGATCGGCAGCGTTTTAAAAAGCCCTGACCTGCGGCAGGCTGCATCCAAACATTTTCACGTTATGCGTCAAATCGCGTGTTACACGAAAGTAACACGGTAAATGGTGAGAGTCCTTCAATTTTTTGTGACATGTGGAGAGAAAAGGGGATGCCTATTACGCGAGAGCGCGCGCTTCTGGGTATTTTTTTTACTGCTGGCTCTGGATTTTCCTCCACAGAGGG
>CAZOWM010000056.1:0-18849 GCA_964583615.1 uncultured Spirochaetota bacterium
TCTATGGCCCTGTCATAGACGATATAGATCATTACACGATTTTCATTCACGGTTTTCTCCCTTTGATGCCCGTTTCTGCCTTCTTCTGAGTTTTCCAGACTCAAACATCGCATACAGAACCGGTATGAATACCAGAGTGAAAATTGCGGATACGATCAGACCCCCAATGACCGTCTGTGCCATCGGAGAACGCATCTCTGATCCCTCACCCAGTGCGAACGCCATGGGAACAAGCGCCAGAACAGTCGTTGACAGTGTCATGAGTATGGGGCGCAGCCTCGTTCTTCCCGCATACATAACCGCATCCAGCAGATCGAACCCGCGTCTTCTCAGGAGATTCGTGTATGCAACGAGGATGATTCCATTGTTTACGACGATACCCGCAAGCATGACCACTCCGATACCGGAAATCGCATTAAACGTGTTTCCCGTGACCACGTGCATCCACACGACCCCGATGAAAGTAAGAGGAAGGGTGAACATGATGATGAAGGGATCGGAGAAGCTCTCGAACAGTGCCGCCATGATGAAGTATATCAGCACAATGGCGAGCAGCATCACGAGCACCAGGTCGCGCACCGTCTCCTGCCAGTCTTCCCACGACCCGCCATACTCAACACTGAATCCTGCGGGGAGTACGAGTTTTTCGACTTCAGCCCGTATCGAGTCAACAGCTCCCTTCACGTCGCCGAGTACCCGTGCGTTTACATACACGACCCTTCGCTGCCGCTCACGCTCGAGCTCGACCGGGCCGTATCCTTTCTCGATGTATGCCATGTTCGAAAGAGGCACCTGAACACCAGAGGGACCGATGACGGAGATGAGCTCGAGATCGTTCGGCGTGAGCCGGTCTCTTTCCTCAAACCTGACGAGCACACCGACTTCCTCTCCTTTGATCACGACGTCCCCAATCTCCTCCCCTGCAAAACTCGCCTTTATCGCTTCTCCGACCTGCGCCACGGATACGCCGAAAAGCGCGGCCCTGTCCCTGTCTACGCGTATCCGCAATTCAGGCAGCCCCTCTTCGCGTGAAATACGTACGTCACGGACGTTTCCGATACCCTCCATGATATTTTTCAGCTTCCCGGCGAGAATGCTGCTCTGCTTCAGATCGTATCCTGAGATGATGACCGCAAGATTACTTGTGTCCCCTGTGGGGCCACCGCCTGTTGAAAACCTCGCCGAAAGCCCGGGGATCTGTGAAAACTTTTCACGGAGGCTTTCAATGATATCCTTATCGCTTCTCGAACGCTCGTTTACGTCTACAAGCGTCATCCATATCTCCGCCCTATGCGGTGCAGCGTAGCCCTCCATTTCACCGCTTCTTCCGACCTGCGTAAAGGTAATGTCCCTTTCGGGAACCTCATCCTCGATGATGCCGAAGACCTTCCGTACGGTTACCCTGGTCGTGTCGATATTCGTCCCGATCGGAGTCTTCAGCTGTATCTGCACGAAGCTTTCATCCGACTGGGGCATGAATTCAACACCGATAACACGAAGAAACAGAACACTCCCACCGAGCACACAGATAACGAGCCCGACGAACACCCACCGGTGCGAAAGCGCCCACCCGAGCACATCTCCATACACTCCATCGAGCCAGCGCATCACTTTTCCACGGGATTTCAACTCTGATTCGAGATCTCTGAGGGAATCGGCCTTTGCTTTAAGGCGCACCCGTCGTATTCTGCTCGAGAGCATTGGAACGATTGTCAGGGCAACAAGCAACGAGGAGAGAAGCGCAAATGTTACTGTAAACGCGAGGTCCTTGAAGAGCTCGCTCGCAAGGCCTTTGATAAAGAGAACGAGAGGCAAAAAAACAGTAACTGTCGTGAGCGTTGATGCAATGATCGCATTGGACATTTCCTGTGAACCGAGCTTTGCTGCCTCACCCGGTTTTGCACCGAACTCCCTGTAGCGGAAGATGTTCTCGAGCACCACTATCGAGTTGTCGACGAGCATTCCTATTCCCAGGGCAAGTCCCCCGAGAGACATCATATTTATGGTGAGATCGAACAGATACATAAAAATAAAGGTCGTAATAAGCGAAAGCGGTATGGACACAGATATAATGAGCGTGGTGGGAAGATTTCGCAAAAAGATCAGCAGAACGAATACCGCAAGCGCCCCTCCAATGAGCGCAACCTGCCAGACGTTTGTGATCGAATCCTTAATAAAATCAGCGGGGGAGTAAAACTTTTCGATCCGAATATCGGTGGGAAGGGAGGCTTCGAGTGCATCGAGTTTCTTTTCTATGAGATTTGCGATCTGCACGGTATTGGTTCCCGACTGCTTCTGGACCACCATGATGATTGCGTCATTCCCTTCGAGAAGCGCATCCATGTCTTCCTCGACATACCCGTCATAGACGTGCGCGATATCTTTGAGATGAACAGGTATACCGTTTTTGGAGGCTATGATCATGTTTTGTATTTCTTGTATGTCCTGGAACTTACCAACGGTTCTCAGCGTATACGTGGAGGTGCCCTCATCCACGGTACCGCCTGCAACGTTTATGTGCTCTGCCCTGATGATGTTCACCACCTGGAAAATTGTCATCCCATGGGACGCGAGGATTGTTCTGTCGACATCGATGTGTACCTGCCGCTGCCTGCCTCCCCACACCTGTACCCGGGCGACACCGTCGATCTGCTCGAAGTTGTTCTTTATATCATTGTCTGCAATGTAGCGCAGACTTTTCAAGTCACGCTTTCCCTCGACAACGAGTATCATCACAGGAATCATCGAAGGATCGAACTTGAATATAACCGGCTGCGTCGCGTCGTCTGGAAGAAAGTCCCTGACAAGGTCGAGCTTTTCCCTGAGCTCCGCTGCAGCCTCACCCATGTCAGTTCCCCACTCGTACTCCACGGTCACGAGACTCTGCCCTTCCCTCGATTTCGAGGTGATCTTCTTTACATTTGTAGCCTGGGCTGCGGCATTCTCGATTACTTTGGTGAGGTTTTCCTCCACCTCTGCAGGTGCAACTCCCGGATAGTCGGAAAAAACGGCGATCACGGGGAAAGAGATGTCGGGAATGAGATCGATCGCAAGATTTCCGAGCGAGTAGACACCCAGCACGATAAGAGCGAGAAAGATTACCACTGTGGTCACGGGGCGGTTGACCGCAAGTTCGGATAGTTTCATTCGATAACCTCCGTGACAATTATCTTGTCCCCAGTAGATACATTGTGCTGTCCTGTCACGATCACACGCTGTTCTTTCTCAATCCCTTCGGAAACGGAAATCCTGTCGCCCTCAGTGATGTCAAAGACCGGTTCAACCTGTTTTGCCAGCCCGTCCTCTTCAATGAAAACCACATTTCTACCGTCCCTTTCGATTACCGCGGAAATCGGGATGACGATAGCATTCTCCTTTTTCCGGAGTACGATCCTTACCTCGCCGTACATTCCCGGTTTTACGAGATAATTTTTGTTCTGCACGAGAACACGGGCCTCGAGCGTTCTTGAAGCTGGATCGAGTGCAGGGCTAATTTTTTGCACCCGCCCATAGAACTGCCTTTCAGGGTAGGCGACGAGGGCGATCTCGGAGAAGAGTCCATCCCGTATCTTTGTAATGTACTTTTCCGGTACATTGACGACCACTTCAACTTCCTCCATGTCCACGATCTGAAAGAGTGGAACCTGCGGAGTGATGTAGTCTCCGAGATCGATGAACACTTCTTTTACGATTCCGTCGATTGTGGACTCAACCGGCGTCGGCTCATAGGTCAGGCCCGCTTCACTTCTGTCGACATACGCGAGAACATCATCCTTTTTTACTTCGTCCCCTTCCTCAACCATTTTCTTTTGTATTTTCCCGTTTACTGTTGAATAGATGTTCACCTCCATTTTTGAAACCACTTCACCGTTGAGAATAAGAGCTTCAGTAATACTGCCATTTTTCGCCGCACTCACTGCAACCGGTGTTGCGAGGTCCAGCTGCTCTTCTTTTTTCCCCATAAGGAGCTTGAGTTTTTCCCCGTACCTGTAATACGCAACACCACCCAGTGCTCCGAATACAACAACAAGTATCAATACCACAACAAAAGCCTTTGCCCACTTTTTCATCTGCACCCTCCGGTTGGTGTACTAAAAATGATCAACCCCGACCGCATTCATCAGATCAAACTGCGCCTCCATGTAATTGTATATAGATTCCAAATACCCGAGCTGCGCCGTGTTCATCGTAATGAGTGATTCGTTTAATTCAGTACTGGATATGAGCCCCTTTGCATATCGTTCCCGCGCGGAGCCGTACAGCTTCGTTGCAAGCTCAACCCCTTTCTTTCGGGATGCAATCTTTGCCTGTTCCTCTTCTTTTTGGAGGAGAAGATTTTCTATGTTGAGCCTGACACTGCTCTCCAGAGACTGAAGCCCCAGACGCATCTCTTCAAGGTCGAGGGACTCCTTTACGATATCCGCATTCTCCTTGCTCCATGGAAAGAGGCCCGACAACTGCCACTGAAGGCTCACACCTGCAGTAAAGTCTCCGTCCCACGAATCTTCACCCATGTACTTCGCTTTCCCTGTTGCAGAGTCATACCCGCTCTGCGCCTGGTACTGTATGAACCCGCGAACGACCGGAAGCTTCTGGTTTTTGGTGATATGTTTCGAAATCTCCATCAGTCTGAGATTTTTTCTGTACTGGCGAAGAGCGTACTGATTTTTCATTGCCAGCTCGATGAGCTCATCCTTTTTCAGATTTATCTCAGTTACACGGAGGTCGCCGATGAGCTTAAGATCAAAGCCCTCTTCGTCTTGCACGTTGAGAAGATCCTTAACCGCAAGAAGCGCAAACTCTACCTGATTTGCAGCTGAGATCAGATCCGGCCTGAAACTCTCTACATCCGTTTCCGCACTGAGTACCTCATAATCCGGGACAAGACCGGCGGAAAAACGCTTCCTCGCAATCTCAAGCCTCTCTTTCCTGAAATCAAAGGTTTCCCCCTGTACCTTCAGCACCTCTCTGGTTAATATATAGAGATAAAAGATACGCTTGATCTTGACGATAAGGGTTCTTTTTTATTCTTCCAAATCGATCTGTGCACGATCGAGGTTCTGTTCCGATATCCTCACGCTGTCCCTCAGCTGCCCAAAGGTGTAGAGCGTCTGATTGAGGTCAAGGGTAAACAGAAGCGGATCGGTGCTCCCGATATACTGGCCTGGGATATCGAACCCGTTGACGCTTATCGCATCGGTTTTTTGTTCTTCAAAATAATGTGTATAAACACTCCCCAGCGTTACGTTCGGGTAGTACCCAGCCCTCGACGACTGCACAGCCGCACTGGCCGCATTTACCGCTATGAGTTTTGTTTTCAATGTCGTGCTGTTTTTCAATCCGAGCGCCACTGCCTCGTCTACAGTCAGCTCAAGGGTTTCTCCCTGAAGACCGAACGCCACGGCAAACAAAACGAACAAAACCACTACCGTGTATCTGACTATTTTGAACATCTTATTTTTCCTTTTTTCTCTGTAACTCTCTCACAACTGGTCTCTCAACCCCCCGGTGCACTATATCACTCTGCTTTGCATCAGTGGATACACCCTGGAGGAATATTTTCATGAGCGCACTTATCTTTTTTTTCAGATTCAATTCACGGGCATGGGCTTCACAACAGCCCATTTCCTTGATGGAGTACATGACCATTCCCTCATAGCAGTGAACGACCTCCGCCGTGTCGATGTCTTGTCTTATCAGCCCTTGTCTTTTTCCCCTCTCAACGAGCTCGTGTTCATAATCGATCAGCTCCTGCCGCCGTTCCATAAGGCGCCGGAGTAACTGCTTGTGACTGCAGAGCAGTAAATCGTTGTGGAGTGTTTGAAATATTCCAAAAAATTCTCTGTTCCGTGAAAAAAAAGAGAGCTGAATAAAAGCGATGTCCCTCAATATCTGCATGGGATTCATAGTGTCATCGATCTTTTCCCTCATGAGGCTGATAAGTTTGTCTATCACGTTCATTATCGTACTACAAAAAAGGTCCTCCTTGTCCTGGAAATATAGATAGAGTGTTCCTTTTGCTATCCCTGCCTCCCGTGCGACTTCGTCAAGCACAGCAGGACTATACCCCTTCGTTGAGAAAATCTTCAATGCCGCATTCATTATCCCGCACCGTTTTCGTTCTCTGACTTTTTGATCTGTTATCCTCGTCATATTCTTTCCTCAAATGACTGACTGTTCAGTCATCATAGTTATAAAATTTATCCCATGCGTCAACACAATTTTCATTGCCATGTACGCCTAATTTTCCTGTTTACTATATACAAAAGGTATAATACTTTACAGTTTATCTTTTACAGGAGGAAGTGGAAATTTGCTGGATCTCTTCAAGACCCCAAGATTGTACTGGTATCGACTTGTACTTGCCGTTTTTCAGCCGTTTTACATACGGTATTTCCGGCTCAAGGCAGTGGGTCTCGAAAACCTTCCAAAAAAGGGCTCCTATCTCATGGTCGCAAACCACAGTCATCTCCTGGATCCATTTTTTATCGGAGCACTCATCAGAAAACCTGTCTTCCAGATGGCTTCGAATGAGTTCTTTCGAAAACCGCTCGTGCGCAGGTTCATGTGGGCAATGGGGGCTTTCCCCCGGAAAAAGGGATTTGTGGACTTCAAGTCGATCAAATATGCGATCCATATCGTAAAAAAAATTGGGTTCCCCCTTATCATATACCCCGAAGGGGGGAGAAACTGGGATGGGGAAACCCTTCCAGTGCTTAAATCAACAGCAAAGCTCGTGAAACTCTTGAATGTGCCCCTTGTCACGATCGTCTCAAAAGGGAATTATCTTGCCTTCCCGCGGTGGGCAAACAAAAAAAGAAAGAGCCGGATTACGATCCACTACTCAAAACCGGTCATGTTCGAAAGAAAATCCAGCGATGCCGAGATTATCAATCATATTCAGAAGGGAATCTACAACAACGACAACTTCACGCAAATCTCAAAAATACGAGGGGAAAAGCCCGCCGAGGGACTCACGAGGCTGATCTGGCGCTGCCCGGCGTGCAGGACGCTCGAGTCACTTATCGAAAAAAATGACACTTCAATTCTCTGTACGAACTGCGGGAAACAGTGGGAGGTAAATCTGCACTGCTTCATGCGGGAACGTCGAGAAAACAAATGGAGAGCAATCAAGGAATATGCTGATCGAATGTTCGATGAAAAAGAAATCGTCTCCGTCGACAACGAAGAACTGGAGAAGTCGATACGAGAGGAACTCGCTCCTAATGAAAAGGTGTATCTTCGTTCGAAATCGGTCACGCTCTCCCATGAACCGCTGTATCCAAAACTCGAAAAAGTGGACGACGGAGTGCTCTATCTCACAAACAGCAGACTCATTTTTTTCACGAATGGTCATGAAAATGTACGCTCGTACGGGTTTGAACAGATCAGGGGCAGGTCCACAGAACGGAATACATTTTTCCAGATCGTGCTCGACGATGACATCGCCCGCTTCGAAATGCGCAATGAAAGCTGCTACAAATGGGAAATCATTTACGACCATGTCAGAGAAATGGGGGGATACGGCAGAGAGGATGAATGAACAAAAATAATAACCCTCCCATTCCAGAAAATCGGGGTCAGTGCTGGTCTTCGATCCGAAGCCTGGAAAAGGGTATCTGTAAGAATGCGGCAACAATATCAGGGTCGAAATGCATTCCCTCGCATCTTTTCAGCTCCTGAAGCCCCTCTTCGATACCCATTGCCTCCCTGTAAGGGCGTTTTGCCACCATGGCATCAAATGCATCTGTCACGGCAAAAATCCTGGCAAACAGAGGTATACTCTTCCCTTTCAGTCCGTATGGATATCCGGACCCATCATATTTCTCATGGTGGTAGAGAACGACATCACTCGCTTTCGTGAGAAAATCTATATTCTTGATCATAGAATACCCGAGAACGGAATGTTTTTTCACGATCTCCATCTCTTCACTGCTCAATGGCCCCTTTTTCAGAAGGATATGTTCTGGAATTCCAATTTTTCCGATGTCGTGTAGATAGGCGCCCCAGCGCAGATCTCTTATTTCCTCTATCCCGACACCCAGACATTCACTGAGGAGTGTGCTGTTCTCAGATACTCTGCTGCAGTGCTCTTCGGTTTCGGGATCACGAAGATCAAGGGCTGCACCAAGCGCGCACACAGTTTCATCGTGAATATGCTCTATCCGGCTGACCGTATTAAAAAGCTCATCCGTGCGCTCTTTCAACAGCTTTTCCAGATATTTCTGATAGGTGCGGGTGAATGTCCGTGATTTCCACTCCTCGCTTACAGTATTGAGCCTCTCCTGGAAGAGCATTATACTGAATGGTTTTGTAATATAATCAAATGCTCCCTTCCGGATTGCGTGTACTGCAGTGTGAATATCATGCACTCCGGTAATAACCACGGTAAGAGTATCCGGACTTCTGTCAACGATTTTTTCCAGTACCGCAAACCCCGACCCGTCGGGCAGGCCGAGATCAAGGAATACGATGTCGTAGTGCTTCCTCTTCACTGCAGCGCACGCGTCTCTGACTGTCCGCACTCTGTCCCCTGTGAATCCGTTCGCATTGAGGATCGAGATGATGATCTGAATGACGGTATATTCATCATCAACAACTAGTATTTTCGGCTCTACCGGAAGATCAAGGTCCTTCAAATCGATTACCGAGCCTGTTTCAGTTGAAAAATGTAATTGATGCTGAAGCGCGTGTTTCATTTTCTCACCTTGGATGTACGAGACTATACACGGTTTTTCTCTATCCATTAATGCAACCAGAATGCCAAACCCGGTCAGAAGCGTGCTGACCGTGAATAATTACTCTGTAGTGCACATTGAGATAATTTACTGTTCTATAAAAAGTTAAAAAAACGATTTTCGTCTTCTGTGCGAGTTCGAACGTACGTGTTTTCCGCATCTGTCATAAATCAAGGACCATGTCCTATTAAGATTACAACATCGAAACCGAAAAGATACGAGTGGGTATATCAGTGAGTGCGGTACTGCTCACCGTCTGAATCGGTTCAGATCCAGCCGGTACTTCTTGACTTTTTCATAGATGTTTTGCCGGGGAATCGAGGAGAGCTCCGCCGCTTTCGTAACATTCCCTCCGGTCTTTTCGAGAACACCCTCGAGATATCGCTTTTCGAACTCCTGTTTTGCCGCATGAAAAGGATATATGTGTATATCCTGAATGAACTCATTTTGAGAATCCATTACACTGCACGGAAGATCAGTGACCTTTATTTCAGTTTTCTCCGCCATTGCAACGGCATGTTCTATGACGTTTTCGAGTTCCCGCACATTGCCGTCCCATGCCGAGTGGAGGAATATATCCATTACGCGGGGAGATATGCTTTTCACATTTTTTCCAAATTCCTCTCCATATTTCTTGAGAAAATGAAAACTCAGTAGAGGAATGTCCTCCGGTCTTTCACGAAGAGGAGGAATCGCGATCCTTATCACGTTTATGCGATAGTACAGGTCTTTCCGAAAACGCTTGTGAAACACCTCCTGCTCCAGGTCTTTGTTGGTTGAAGTGATGATCCTCACATCCGTCGCTCTCTCATCCGTACCACCAATTCGTTGAAACTTTTTTTCCTGAATCACCCGAAGAAGCTTGACTTGAAGAGCAACCTCCATCTCACTGATCTCATCGAGAAATATTGTTCCCCTGTTCGCAACTTCAAAAAGTCCCCTCTTTTCCTTGACCGCACCGGTGAACGCTCCTCTTTCATACCCGAAGAGTTCGCTCTCCAAGAGGTTGGCCGGAATCGCACCACAGTTGACCGCGACGAACCTCCTTTCCCTTCTCTGACTGTGCTGATGAATAGCACGTGCAATGAGTTCTTTCCCTGTTCCGCTCTCCCCTTCCAGCAGCACGGTACTGTTCAGAGGCGCAACCTTCTTTATCAGCTGGAATATCTCCGACATCTTTTTACTTTTTCCCACGATGGTTCCGGTACTATATGTTTCGCCAAGCTGCTCCTTAAGAAGTGCGCACTCGGACTTCAAATCCCTGTACCTGTGGGCCCTCTGCACAGCAAGCTGCAGTATATCCAGGGATTTGAAAGGTTTGAGAAGATAGTCATCCGCACCGAGCTTCATCGCTTCGACCGCCGTCTCTACTGTACCATGTCCCGTAATAATCAGAACGGAGATCGACTCGTCCTCACGCTTCAAAGCTCTGAGCACATCAAGACCATCTCTATCCGGAAGCTTCAGATCGAGCAATACAAGATCATATTTGGCCTGTCTCTGCTTCTCCACAGCCCTGTCACCGCTCACAGTCGTATCGACCACATATCCGTGATCGGTCAGGAATCGTGAAATAACCGTGAGTATGGTTTCATCGTCGTCAACAACGAGAACACGGAATTCTCCAATTTCGGTTCGAACAACAACTGCTTCCTCTGTTTCCACTCCCCTACCCCTGTGCAAAAAAACTGTAAAGAGAAATCACTGGCGAAGTATCCATATGTCCGCATGGCGATCGAGGATAAGAACCCAGGCACCACACAAAGTATAGTGTACATATACTCCTCATTTCCAGTGAATTACATTAGATCATTATACCAGGCGGGAAATGGTTTAGATGTAAACACCTTCCGTACGAAGCCGTTCTTTTCGCATAAATTCACGGTAAACGCGTGCAGCATGATAGTAGCCGTCAACGGAATGGTACCCGCTCTCGAGATCTGCTCTGTAGAGCTCGAGAAGGGCAGAAAAATAGTTGGAGGTAAACAATGATCTCAACCGGTGTTCGGGAAGCCGGTCGATTGAGTTGAGAATCATATGGTTTTCGACAAGGAAAAGTACTTCATCGATTTCATCGTCTGTGAAATAAAAACGTTTGAGTACCTTTTGCGCAATCCGTTTGCTCGCAATTGAATGTTTTGGAAAAGGGTTTCCCCGCCTGTTCCCGACCTGTGTGACGGCCTTTCCGGTGTCATGAAGCAAAATGGCCATCATCAGGGGCCTGGTGGGCTGTTTCACGAAACGCATGCACTGAAGGGTATGCCAGAATCCGTTCCCCTCAGGGTGATGATCTTTGTCCTGATTTACCTCCTTCAGGGCTGCAATTTCAGGAAGGAGCCGATCGATTATCCCCCACTCGTCGAGATATCGAAATGATTCGTAGGCGCGCCCTGAAACAAGAATTGATTTGAAATCATCTGTGATGCACTCATTGATTCGCCTGAAGTCATAGATTACGGGGTTCTTTTTTAAAAAATTTAAAAGCTTCTTGTCTATACTGAAGCCTGTCTGAGAAAAAAGCTTTGCTGTCCTGATGGCAAGTGTGGGAAATTTTTTTGCCGCATTTTCAGGTTTTTCAACGGTCTTGATCTGTTCCTGCTTCAGAAGACCATATGCATCAAGCGGGTCATAGTATCTTTCCCGCTCAAAGTCATACACAAAACTGTTGATCGCAAACAGCGTATTCTGAGAAGCGTGAATTCGGGCCTCCTTTCTGTTTTCGATCAGCCCCGGAATATGTGTCCGTTTGTCTTCAGGATACTCACTTACAAAGAAGTTTATCGGTCTGTCTGCTCTGATATGCACATGTTCATCACAGTGTTTTCGAAACACAATATTTGGGAATAATTTCGCAATCTGAAAGAGATCCGCATCGGTTAAAATGTTGATAGCCCCTGGTGCCCTTCCCATAAGCATGTCACGCGTTGTATCGTACACGTAATAGGCCCAGAATCCATTTTCAACGAGTCTTTTCCCGCACGGTTCAGAACGAAATCCCATCTCTTTTCATCCAGAATGTAAAAGATCTCTCGTGTCTCTAATGCTTGAAGTGTCTGTACCCGGTAAACACCATCGCGATTCCTGCGTCGTTGCACGCTCCAATTGCATCCTTGTCTCTGACTGACCCCCCCGGCTGTATGATTGCGGCAACCCCGTGTTTAGCAGCCAGTTCTACTGCGTCGGGTTTCGGAAAGAAAGCGTCTGAGGCAAGTACAGCCCCGTGCGCTCTCTGAGCTGCCTTTGTTATGGCCATAAAGGTCGCATCGACCCTGCTCATCTGGCCTGCGCCGACTCCCACGACCTTTGTTCCCTGAGCACACACGATTGCATTTGACTTGACGTGTTTGGCGAGTTTCCACGCAAAGAGCAGTGAGCGGGCCTGCAGTTCGGTTACTTGTTTTTTCGTTACGGTTTTCAGTTCATAAGCCTCGACATCCTTTTTGTCCCTTTCCTGAATGAGAATGCCTCCCACCACCCTCTTCATGTCATAGTCATATACTTCGCCCCTCTTCATCTTTCCGGTCTCGAGAATTCTGATGTTTTTCTTCTCTTTCAGAATGCGCACCGCCTCCTCGTCAAACTGTGGTGCAATAATACACTCCACAAAACCTGCAGCTGTCACGGCTTCTGCCGTCTCGGCATCGACAATCCTGTTACACCCGACAATACTCCCGAAGGCGGAGATCGGATCCCCATCCCAGGCATCAACAAATGCCTGTCGAAGACTGTCTGCAAACGCAGCACCACAGGGATTCGTGTGTTTTATAACCGCGCATGCCGGCTGTTCGAAATCCTTGACGATCTCCGCCGCAGCTTCGATGTCCAGTATATTGTTGAATGACAGCTCCTTACCGTGCAGCTGATGTGCAGTGGCAACGCCTGTCACATGGATCTCGGGATTGGTATAAAACGCCGCCGATTGATGCGGATTTTCTCCGTATCTGAGCTCCTGTTTTTTCCTGAAGTACAGGCTTACCGTATCAGGATACTTTGTCTCTCCCCTGGCAACGATGGCCTGATGAAAGAAGCTCGATATAAGACTGTCGTAGTAGGCAGTCTTTTCGAACACTACCATGGCAAGTTTTTTTCGCGTGTCAAGGGATATTTTCCCCTTTTTCCGCAGCTCATCAAGCACTTCGGGATAATACGCAGGATCAGGAACCACGCACACATAAGAGTAATTTTTTGCTGCCGAGCGGAGCATCGACGGGCCGCCAATATCGATGTTTTCTATCGCCTCCTCAACACTCACTCCCTTCTGTTTGATTACCTTTTCAAATGGGTAGAGGTTGATGACGACAAGATCGAACCCGGTGATACTGTTTTCAGCGAGCTGGCTCATATGATTCTCATTATCCCTTTTTGCAAGGATTCCTCCGTGAATCTTCGGATGCAGACTTTTCACACGTCCGTCGAGAATCTCCGGGAATCCCGTGTAATCTGCGATCCTCTCGACAGAGACTCCAACATTTTCCAGTGTTTTGGCTGTGCCTCCAGTTGAGTATATGACAACCCCCTGCGCCTTGAGTTCTTTTGCAAACTCCACTAGTCCCGTCTTGTCCGATACGCTAATAATTGCATTCTTCACCTCAAGATCCATTCCCCGCTCCTTGCAAATTGTGTTTCTGAGGCAATCATTCACCAAACAGCTTGTTGAACCTATCCCGTGCGCTCTGTGGATCTGTGCCTTTTTTCCCCCTGCTCTTTTCCGTACCTTCCCTGAACTTGAAATATTCGCAGAAATTCGCTGCCCATTTGTCTGACACATATTCTGCCTGAGACTCCCTGCAGTCATTGTGCCTGCCTGGACTGTAAAACGTGCAGTTCATGCAGGAGTGTAGCCATGCACCGCATGAGGGGCAGGTACTGGAACGAGAAATCCTTTCCACTGTTTCTATCTCTTTTCCACACCGCGCGCATACTCTCATATTTATCCCCAAAAATCTAAGATAGTGAAGAAAATGACAAAGATACAGGAAAAAATGCTCCTATGTGTTACCGGCCATATATAAGCGGGCCACAGAGTCGATATCACCCGCACCCATAAACACGATTACCTCTATTTCCTCCTTAAGCTGGCTGAGAAGCGCGGGAATACGCGTGTGGTCTTTTTCGAGCTTTATTAGTTTTGCCTGATATTTTTTAACAAGCGCTGCGTGAAGATCATCGCTCTTTACCGCGGACACGTAGGACTGCGCGTCTCTCTGCCGATAGATATCCGTAATGACAACACAGTGTGCCTCCCCGAGCGCATTTACAAAATCATCAAACAGTTCAGCGGTACGTGAGTACTGGTGCGGCTGGAACACCACACACACCCGTTTGCCCGGATGGAGCTCTTTGAGCGCTCGGAGTGTACAGCATATCTCTGTAGGGTGGTGCCCATAATCCGAGTATACCTCATTTCCCATGATGTTTCCGAGAAATTCCATCCGTCTTTTTGTTCCTGAAAATCTGGATAGAGCGGATTCTACTTTTTCCCTCCCCACTCCCAGTTTGAGTGCACATACACTTGCGATCGCTGCATTCAGGCAGTTAAACCTTCCCGGTACGGGAAGTTTTGCGTGTACAATCGTTTTCCCCTCATTTTCAATGCTGAACGAGTATCTTCCGTCGTTTTCCACCTTATCCTGTATCCGGTACAGGTTTTCATTCTCATACCCAACCGTGCTTGTCGATACAGAGGAGGCTTTTTTTCTCACCTCCTGAACATGCGCGCTGTCACCATTGACCACGGCGAAACCGCGGTGGTCCGTGGTCTCCATAAAGTCGGCAAACGCCTGTTTTATGTCGTCAATCCCGGAGTAATAGTCGAGGTGATCCCGCTCGATGTTCAATAGGATGCTGTACTTCTTTCGCAGGTTGAGAAAAGAACGGTTGTATTCACAGGCCTCCGCAACAAAATACCTCCCTTTTCCGAATACCGCATTGGATGAGAAGCGATTCATGATACCCCCGCACACCACTGTCGGGGCGAGCCCTGCATCAAAGAGAATCTGTCCAAGCATTGCAGTGGTTGTAGTTTTTCCGTGAGTGCCTGCAACCGCAATACCTTCCTTTTCCTCCATGAGCTTTCCGAGATACTCTGCATACAACATCACAGGTATTCCCCTTCTTCGTGCTTCCAGTATCTCGGTGTTCGTTTCCGGTACCGCGGCGCTTCTCACCACAAGATCCACACCAAACACATTTTGAGGGCGGTGACCGAAAAAAAACCGCATACCCTCCTTCTGGAGAGACGCGGTGAGCTCGTTTCTCATATCCGCGGAACCGGTCACGAGCAAACCGGATGCGATGGAAATCTTTGCCACCGCGCTCACACCGATTCCGCTTACACCGATAAAATGAATCCTCTGCATTCTCGATCCGTTGTTTCTATCCTGTGAATAAAATACACTCGGCACGCGGGCTGGTAAACAAAAAGGTTCAAAGGAACGTGTCCTTTGAACCTTTTATTGTATTTTATCATCTTTATCTTGGTCTTTTTTTGGTCAATCCCGAATGTAGCTTGAAAGCTTCTGGCTTCTAGTGGGGTGCCTGAGCCTGCTGATCGCCTTTTTCTCTATCTGGCGGATTCTCTCTTTGGTCAAATTGTACTTGTCACCGATTTCCTTGAGCGAGTGAGGCCGCTCACCGTTGAGCCCGAAACGGTATTTGATCACGCTGGACTCTTTTTCGGTCAGAGTTGACAAAACGTATTCGATTGACTCTTGAAGTGTACGGTCTATGAGCACCTCTTCCGGATCCGCACCCTTTGTGTCTTCCATGAGATCAGATATGGTATTTGCATCCTTGTCGGAAGAAAGAGGCGTCTCCAGAGAGACGAATTCTTTTGATGCATTGATCAGATCGTTGATCCTGCTCTTGTCCATATCGAGGAAATCAGCAATTTCCTCTATATCTGCTTCGCCATCCTTGTTGCTGCCGATTTCCCTTTTCACCTTCTCGATTTGCAGCAATTCATTTGCACGGTTGAGAGGAAGACGGATCATTCTTGACTTTTCGCATATCGCCTTGAGGATCGACTGCTTTATCCACCAGACTGCGTAAGAGATGAAATGGTAACCCTTCTCAACGTCGAACTTGTCGACCGCCGTTATGAGTCCGAGGTTTCCCTCACTGATAAGATCGCTGAGCGTGAGCCCCTGGTTTTGATACTTCTTCGCGACATTGACGACAAACCGCAGGTTCGCCTTTATGAGTTTTTCCTTCGCGTTTTTATCATCTTTCGCAGCCCTGCGCGCAAGATTCACCTCTTCCTCCCGGGTGAGAAGAGGTATTTTATTTATCTCCCTGAGATACACAGAAAGAGAGCTCACATCGAGCCCGCTTCCGATATCTGCATACTTTTTGTCTATAGACACAAAACTCCCCCTTATTTACATGTTTATGTTATTACTGCAATTACTATACCATTAATTTTAATGCTGTACTTCTAATTGTTTAGTAATCTATGAGTTATAACTTTAGTAATTTGATACTATTCAGTATTTCCATAACTGTTTCATTTTGACACTATATTAAAATATTCGCATAAATTTGTATACTTATAACACAGTTTTCCTCTCCCGCTCTCCGATACTGTCTTTATAAACCGTATTCCGAGAGCTTTCTGTGGAGTGTTTTTCTTCCAATATTTAATAATTCTGAGGCTTTTGTCTTGTTTCCTCCCGTGTTTTCAAGGGTGAAGAGGATATACCGCTTCTCTGCCTCCGCGAGATCAACTCCCGCAGGAATTTTCAGTGATGATTTCTCATCCTTTACCCGCACATATGCAGGAAGGTCCTGTTCGGTGATTACGCTTTCCTTTGTCAGTACAACGATGCTTTCGATCACGTTTCTCAATTCCCGCACGTTTCCCGGCCATTTATAGGACATGAGCGCCTGAAGCGCTCCATTCGTGATTCCTTCGATCTCTCTGTTATTCTCTTTTGCGAGTTCCTCTATGAATTTGTGGACCATGAGCGGTATGTCATCAGTCCTCTCCCTGAGAGGAGGAACATAGATGCTCACGACATCAAGCCGATAGTAGAGGTCTTCCCTGAAGTTCCCCTTCTCAATCTCTTCCTTTAAATCTTTGTTGGTTGCTGAGATTATCCTTACATCGACTTTAACTGGTTGCTCACCACCGACCCTTTCGAATTCTCTCTCCTGAATGACACGGAGGAGCTTTACCTGGGTCTGTAGGCTGATCTCACCGATCTCATCAAGAAATATGGTCCCTGTATTTGCAAGTTCGAATCTTCCTCTTTTTCTCGAAATCGCACCGGTAAACGCTCCTTTTTCGTGCCCCAGCAACTCGCTCTCGAGAAGTGTTTCAGGCAGTGCGGCGCAATGCACCTTGATGTACGGTTTGTTTCTTCTCGGGCTGTGGTGGTGTACTGCATCTGCTATCATCTCTTTTCCTGTTCCGCTTTCTCCATAGATGAGAACATTTGCCCTCGAAGGAGCGACCTGCTCGATGGTTTCGAACACCTTTTTTATTGATGCGCTTTTTCCAATAATATTCTCAAAAGAGTATTTCTTTTTCAGCTGATTCAGAAGATCCCTATTCTGGCGTTTGAGCGAGGAGTTTTCCAGTGCGCGGTTGACGATAAGTGAAAGTTTGTCGATGTTGAGCGGTTTTGTAATAAAATCGTATGCCCCGTTTCTCATTGCCTCGACGGCATTCTCTATGGTACCATGCCCGGTAAGTATGATAACTGGGAGATAGGGGTAGTTATCGAGCGTCTCCTTCATCAGTTCCTCTCCAGAGAGGTTCGGCATCTTCAGGTCAGTGATGACGAGATCAATGTCTCCTTCTTCAATCTTTGAGAGCGCTTCCTTTCCTTCTGAAGCGAGCTCGACATCATAACCATCGATCGTCAGTGCCTTTTCCAAGCCCTCCCTGATGTGCTTTTCGTCATCCACGATCAGCAGTTTCGCCTTCATCGCTCTCCTCGTAGGTCAATAGCTTTTTTTTCTTATCCACCACCGGAAGCTTTATACTGAAAACCGTTCCCTCCCCTTCCTGACTGCTTATTTTGATATCCCCGCCAAGCTCCTGAATGATTTTATAGACGATAACGAGACCAAGTCCGGTTCCTGCTTTCCGTGTCGTGAAGTACGGTTCAAATATTTTTCCCACAATGCTCTCGGGTATTCCTTCACCGGAATCCGCAATATTCACCACAACATCCCCATCCGGTCCCTCCTCTGTTCCAATGCGTATCTCTCCACCATCATGAATCGCTTCAATCGAATTCTTTATGATATTGAGAAGTGCCTGTTTCAAATACTTTGGATCAACCATAACAGTCGGATTATCTTCATCAAGATCGAGGACAACTTTGATTTCCGCTTCCTCAAGCTCATATTTCAAAAAATCGATCAGCTCCAATAAAATCTCATTGATATTTTCTGGGCTCATAGTCATGCTCATCGGCCGAACAGCAAAGAGAAAATCCTGAACAATGGAGTTTAATCTGTCAATTTCTTCCTTTACGATGACAAGGAGGTTTTGTATGTTCTTCACCTCTTCAGTTTGAAATTTCTGAATTTCCCTGTTTAAAAGCTGAATATGTATATCGATCGAGGTCAGTGGGTTCTTGATCTCATGCGCAACTCCTGCGGAAAGCGTGGTGAGCGCGGCAAGACTCTCAGCCTGTCTGAGCTGAATCTCACGCATTTTCTTTTCCGTGATATCAACCATTATTATCACATTTCCAACCTTTTCCCCGTTGTTCAGAAGCGGAAGGATACTCAACATAAACGTCTTATCCGTCCGGTGAAGGTATATTTCCTCTTCGATTACCTTTCGGTTTTCCGAGAGGGCGCGATCCAAATGCTCCTTGATTTCTGTGTCGAAATTGCAGTATTCAACCTCCTGAAAGTGTATTCGTTTTTCTGATATGGATATAAACTCCTCCATAGCCCTGTTTATAAGTATGACCTTGTTATCTTTGTTTGTAACAATAACACCCTCGATCATGGAATCGAACACGAGTTTGTACAGCTCCTTTTCAGTTGTAAGCTCAATCATGATGTCTTTTATCTTCGTTTGGTCAAGCTTGTCGAGCTTTTCGAACACTTTTTGCATGAATCCGGAATACTGCATTGTATTTCTCACTCA
>CAZOWM010000057.1:0-3011 GCA_964583615.1 uncultured Spirochaetota bacterium
CCTGCCGAATCGGACGAAGAAATATGGGAAGGTTGTGGAGCTTGTGGGGAGGCTGAAGGAGAAGTATCCGAAGGCATCGAAATTGTACACGGCGGAAGTGATTCCTGAGGAGGGCAAGGCGGCGGATGATCCGGGTCTCGTAGCGGTAGATATCGTGTGGGAGAAGAAAGCAGGGTTATATGAAGAGGAGACGGGGCGGGAAGGGAGCTATGTGCTCAGGACGGATCGAATGGATCTGAGTGACAAGGAGATATGGGAAACCTACAACATGCTGCGGCAAATAGAGTATGCCTTCAAGAGCATGAAGTCGTGCCTTGGGCTGAGGCCCAACTTTCATCAGGTTGAGGGGCGGGTTGATACGCATATGTTTATTTCGGTGCTGGCCTATCACCTGCTGCACATCATAGAGTATCGGCTGTGTCAGAAGGGGGATCATCGGAGCTGGCAAACGATACGCACTGTTCTCAAAACCCATGAGCGGTTGACGATTGGGTACAAGCAGAAGGAGGAGGATGGAACGGTACGCCAACGGTATGTCCGCATTAATTCGACAGTAGAGCCCGAGCACATGGAGATATACCGAAAGCTTGGTCTTTCGGGCGTACCGCTTCCGAGGAAGAGAATAGCGATAAATCAGTAGTGACGAAAAATTAAATTAATTTTCTTAGATAGCAAGAATTCAATCTTAAAATTGGTGAACTGAGGTTAAGCGTTGGATGGGTCAATTTCTGAGCGGTGTGTCCAACATTCTACTGGCGGTAATAGAGATGGTACTTGACATGATTCTCATCTATTTCAGCAGGAAAGTCTCCTGTTATCGAAATATATTCCCAGACGTTTCCAGAATTGCTGAACTTGTCAAGCTCGTAACCTGATGGCTTTCCTTCAACAATTACTCCTGGCCATACATGCGTCTTATACCATATGTTTCCTTCAGAGTCGGTCCACTTGTCAACTATTATAAAATGACCGATCCCAGCTTTCTCTGTATCTGCTATCCTGAAATAACCATCAAAAGTGCCATTAGAGCGTATCACCAATCTCGCCAAGAATGGATGGGAATTGTATTCCTCATTTATCCATGTGCCGGAAAAAAATCTATAGTCTTTTTTGCTCACTTTCTTTGCAGTTGCACAACCTCCAAAGACCAATAGTGTCACGAAAACGAGAATCGAGATTGATACGTACATTCTGGCCTTCATTTTCCTGCCTCCTTTCAATAATATTAAAGGGTAAAAAAACCGACAAATCAACATTATAGCACAATTAAAGGATATCTAGAATAACTTTATTTTCATTTATTCTTGAATATCTCCAAGAGGGTTGGATATTACTTACATTTCTTCCTGAAAATTTCTTATTTTTTCCTGCCAATTTTACAAAATGTACGTTATTGTGTTAAAAAAATGACTTGAGTAAAAAGACGGTTTTAATAAAAATATATATATAAAAATTGTACTCCCTGATCCGCTGCCAGTGATAAAATAAGAAACGTATATCTCACAAAGGAATATAGTATGAAACGATCGAAAGCTCTCTTTCTTGCACGCGTTTCAGCCATATGCGCATATGCGGCTGTTGTTCTAGCGCCGGCGCTCGTCATCTATATCATTTCCTCCCGTGCAGCGCAGCGCACGTTTTTCCTGCAGGTGGGCCTGGTTTCTTCGCTTCTCGCGTTTCCGATGCTTGCGCTGCAACCGGTGCTCTCCGCCCGGATGAAGTGGCTGGACCGCCTGTTCGGCCTTGACAGAATCTATGCCTTTCACAAAGCCATGGCAATCACTTCCGGTGTGCTGATACTTATCCACCCCGTCGCGTTGTCGCTGGACAGTATGGATCTATACCTTTTCACGAGCCTGTACTTGCCGTGGAATATTCAGTTTGGAAAGCTGGGATTCCTCATACTGCTCGTTTTGATTATTGCAGCTTTCCTTCACCGTGTTGTTCACCGTACATATGAGAGGTGGCGCTGGCTTCACAATCTCCTCGCACTCGTTCTTCTGGCGGTGGGAATCATTCATGCAGTGCAGTCCGGTCGCGACATGACTTCTGCACCCATGCAGCTGATTTTTTACGCTCTGCTGGCAATGGGGATTGGATTCTACATGGCTCACAAATTGATCGGACCGGCACGCAGGAAAAAACGCCACTTTGCTGTTGTCGAGGTGGCAAGTGAGAATAACCGTGTGTGGACTGTCACCTTAAAACCGTCTCCCGTAGCACGGTCAATGAGGCATCTCCCCGGGCAGTTTCAGTTCATCACTCCCAAAGGCTGCGAAGGACTACCCGATGAAGAGCATCCCTTTACCATATCCTCCTACTACCCGGAAAACGACGTACATGCCTCCACCATAAAGGAGTCAGGAGACTTTACATCCTTCATCAGCCGGCTTCGGCCTGGTGATCGTGTAACCGTGCAGGGGCCATTCGGGCGCTTCTCCTATCTGCTGTACCCGGATGAAAAAGAGTTCGTATTCATTGCCGGAGGGATCGGCATTACTCCATTCATGAGCATGCTCCGGCACATGGCGTTCTCAAAGACGGAAGTTCCCGTTTCCCTCTTCTACGCCAACCGAACAGAGGAAGACATCACTTTTCTCGAGGAGCTTGATCGCATAGCCCGCAGCAAGACTCCGAAGCTCACAGTTGTGCACGTTTTGGAATCTCAACCGACAGAATGGCAGCATGAGACCGGCCGGATCAGCCGGGAGATGCTCGAAAGACAGCTTGACGGCAACATCGACAGGAAGGCATTCTACATTTGCGGACCTCCCCCAATGATGCGTAAAATGATGGAAATTGTCCGCCAATTTGGAGTGCCGAGGCGACACATTCACTGGGAACGCTTTGCGCTGTAGTGTGCTCCTTCTCAACTGAGCACTGGAGCACGAGCAAAAAAAGTCCCCCGGCCAAAAGCAGACAGGCTCTATAGCTTACAGTGTGATATCCCCCTTTGCTTCAGCCTCTATCACATGCACTTTTGTGAAATTGTCCTGAGGCCCGTATGCAAG
>CAZOWM010000057.1:3111-12833 GCA_964583615.1 uncultured Spirochaetota bacterium
CTTTACTATTCACGTTTTTATGCTACCATGTGACAAAACCGGAATGGAGTGTGACAATGGCAATCGAGTATGAACACATTCAAAAAAGCGTACTGCAGCAGGTTGCGGAACAGATGTGCGTTGCTGCCAGGACAGCGCCGAAAACACGCGGAAGGGACCACCTCATCATAAAAATTCTGGACTCACCAGAAAAAGAACCGGTAATGGCGAAGATGAAGGAGATCGCCGAGCGAGACTCGCTTCCCTTCTGTGCGAGGGACGCGGAGAACATAAAAAACGCCGAATACATGGTGCTCATCGGAACAAAAAAAGAGACCCTTGGCCTCAACTGCGGGTTTTGCGGATTTCCGACCTGTGATGAGCTGGAGAAAGCAGGTGGTGTGTGCGCTTTTAACTCCATAGACCTCGGGATCGCACTCGGCTCATGCGCGTCACTCGCGGCACTGTATCACATCGACAACCGTCTCATGTTTTCGATCGGGAAGGCCGCAGTTGAGTGCGGCATGCTCGGGAGCGCGGCTGTTCAGGCGATCGGCATCCCACTTTCGGCCACAGGGAAAAACCCCTTTTTCGACAGGAAATAAGATACCGGGTTCCATTTTCTTATTCCACTTTCATTATGATAAAGAGGAAGATTCAGCTGCTCCTATAGAGACGATCACAGCATTAAAAGTGAATCTGCCTCCTTTATGAAGAAAAAAGGTTTTTCCTTCTGGCTGCTTTCGTGTATACATATATAGAGCATTCTGCGCTGAGCGTCTCTACAGCACCCTTCTCATTCATAAAAAAATGATATATTTTTTTCCTTATGAGGATATACTATAAATATCATATACAGCAATAATTACTATAAAATGCCTGGAAGAAATCAATATAACGTGCCCCGCATCTTGATCATCGATGACGAAAAGGCAATGTACCTTTCTTAAAAAAGCTCCTCCAAAAACATAATTTCAAACCCAGTACAGCAAATTCTGCAAAAGAAGGGCTGAATCTCATTCAGCAGAACAGTTTTGATTTGATACTTTGTGATATTGTGATGCCCGATATGAGCGGTCTTGTATTTCTTTCAAAAATCGCAGGGAGAATCCCGGTCATAATGATGAAATCAGACCTCATCATGAGCCATTAATACATTTATACTCTTTCTCTGTGTGAAATATCGACCCAAGCTGAACATTTCAAAAGCTTGTATAATTATTTCGAAAATCCGCCGTGGTGTCTTTGAAGTTATCCTCGAGGCTTTTGATTCTCAGCTTGGAGATACGGCCCTTTTCTATGCTCACCTTCCAGTCGCCGATATATATCGTTTTTTGATGAATTGAAAGACGGAGCGGCAAAAATTGGTATGATACTCACATCGCCGGGTTCCTACACTCTATCTCACCTTCATTTTTTGTCAAAGCAAATCACTTTTCTCGTTCAGCGGGATAGGTTATACTTTTTGAAATGAGTGACCATGGAAAAAAAGGTATTCATCGCAGCCACCGAGCAGGGGAGCAGATGTCATCGATATCGTGTACACGATAGCCATAACCGCTATACAGGCACAACAGTGTGCTCGCTGAAAACCGCAATTTTTTTCATCTATTGCCTCAAAAAAATATCTAAAGTGGTGTATACTATTAAGTAAAGTAAAAGGGCCGATGAGGTCCGTCTGTAACATGAGCATTCATCACACTCCTTTGGAGCATGAAAATGGATCATCTATGCATATGCTCGACCCGGGGGTTTTTCCTTGTACAGGTAAAAATATACAAGTGGAGCTCCAAGAGCGAAACACTTACATATGAAGACAGTTTTATCGGTGAAGACGATCTCAGAATACACCTCAACCCGGAATACGGGAACATGATAGAAGTCCAGCTCATGCCGCACATACCGAACCAGGGTTCAATTGTCTTCTTCGAAGATCGGGACAATCCAAACAACTACTCTGTAATGGGATTTGCCTCAAAAGACAAGGCACTCAAACTGTGTGTGCTGAAAAACAATCACAAATCAGCCGTGGAAAGCTACATAGATTAACAGAGTAGGGGTTCCCGAGACCTTTTCACACTCATATACAGGAGGGAAAATGGAAGCAAGTGATATGGATAGAGTATATGCAGAATTAATCAATCGAGCGCTAGAAAAATACTGCAAAGAAATGGGATTCGAGGCCTACCTGGACTACGAATTTCTTGTTTTTTACGCAACGAAAGATGATGACCAAAAAGCGGTTGGAGCGATAAGCGGTTCGTTGAACGCTGATTTTATCGACGGAGTCGCTTCATTGTTGTCACAGATAAAAAACAGCATGGAAAATGGCAATCAGGGAAACGATCAGGGCCTGGTTGACCACATGCCGTGACAAAAAAACCTCTCCATGCCCTCCAGGGGAGCCACTTATGTATCAACGTGTGGATCCCACAGGTATCTTTCAAGGTTTATGGACCCGTCTTCTCTGAACACGATCCCTTCAGTTTGCAGAAGCGCTTTCTGTCGCTCGTAGCCCTGATTCGGCTTCAACGAAATACGCCCCCTGCTGTTGATCACTCGATGCCACGGAAGATTGCATTTCCTGGATGAAGAGTGAAGAACCCATGCCACCTGGCGCGCTGCCCTGTGATTGCCTGCACATGCCGCAACCTGTACATACGTTACGACTCTGCCTGCAGGGATTTTTTTTACCGTATCCTTTACTCTCTCTGTAAATACGGTCACGGTTCCCTCCTGCTGTTCCGCACACTCTTCACGACGAGAAGGGAGAGGCCGATGATGAGGAAGTTTACGGCGATGAAAAACACGAAGGCTCCTCGAAGTCCTGCTGCTTCTGCAATAAGTGAGAAAATGAAGGGAAAGGTAAAAGAACCGATCCCGCCTCCTGTTGAGGCAAATCCAACCGCGATACCGTGTCTGAAGTACCTGCCGACAAGAGACATCACCACTGGATAGATACCTGAAAACCCAAGCCCTGTAAAAAATACGAACACTCCCGCCCACAGAAAGTGATTCGACAGTACTGTTGAAAGAAGAAACAGCGCACATCCGCAGGCAAGGACCAGAAGAAACTGTTCCTGGCGCAGTAATTTGTTTATCACGGAAATGGAGAACCGTCCGGTAAATATTCCGACCCAGAGCACTGAAACCAGGAATGCAGCGGTCGCGGTCTGAGTTTCGTGTACCTTTACAAAGTATTCCGATATCCAGCTCGTGACACCGACTTCAGAGCCCACATAAAGGAGGAGGATGAAGAAAAAAAGGAGCATGAGAGGATCAAGAAGAATCCGCCTGTTTTTGTTTTTCTGGGTGCCCGCATCATCCTCATCGTCGATAAACGGCACAGGGAGCACGGAAACAGCCATTCCCACGATAATCAGACCGACGAGCCTGAAAACAAGATTCAGGTGCATGCCCGCACGAATGAAGCTTCCGACCGCCATCGGCCCTAAAACCGCCCCTATACAAAATGTTGAGTGCATCAAACTCATGAGCCTGCTTTCATCGCGCCTTTCTATCTTGATGACCTCATAATTGGGCACGACTTCCATTGCTCCCTGTCCAAAGCCGATAAAAAAGTGAAATGCCATGTTAAGCGTACTTGAAGGAAAGCGCGCGAAAAAAAGGAGTGCCGCCGCCTCAACGAGCAGCCCGACAACCAGTACGCGCTTTGCACCCATGAGGTGCACGAGAAAACCGCATAGAAAGGTCGATAAAAAATACCCGACGGATCCTGCCGCAAGCACAACGCCCGTCACCGTGTAGCTCCAGCCAAACGTACGTATGATCTCCGGAATACTCGCGCCAACGATCGTCAGCGTTACACCGAACAACATGAAGTTGAAAAGCAGGAGTATATAAAGCCTGCGCTTGTGCGCAGCAAGATCATCAAACATTCTCATCTCTTTTCCCCTTCGTAAAACGAGGTGTAAATACCGGATTTACTGACTCTCCGTCTTTTTTTCATCGCTTTTTTCGGTGCGTGTCCACTGAACCCGTGCCCTGAATATTTCATTGCCCCGAGCGATATTTTGTGCGCTGTGAACGAAAACGCACCCTTCTCTTTCTGTACGTTCCATCTTCATGAGCACCTCATCACCGTACACCGCCTCAGAAAGGAAATTTATTTGAATTGCTGAGATCGTCATGCGTTCGTGTTCCTCTGCTGAGTATCCGTTCAGCACCCACTCTATGTATTTCGCGTTGTTCACATGATTGTGCATATCCAGGTCGGTGTATCGGACACGAAAAACAGCCTCCCGATCGGCCTGTTCTACCGGAGGAAGCTTCTGTGGGAAGCTGTTGAGCGCATGCCGGTTCGGAACAAGGGGCATGTTCTCAAAATAGGGATCGGGTCTCTGTGGCCGTTTGCTTTGCGTATCCACTATCACCCATGCCGATGCTGCGGCACCGATCCTCTTTCCCGAACCATCGATAATCTCGAAATCGCGAAGCGCGAACAACCGCTCTGTACCCTTGGGCCACGTACGGACAGTGATCTGCTCCCCCCACAATGGGTATCTATTCATCTCGATAGAGAGCCTGGCCAATACCCAGTTCTTGTTTTCCTCAAGAAGGGCTTTGTACCCCAGTTGGAGAATCTGTGCGTGATGCCACGCTGCGTCCTGCAGGTAATTGCAGACGATCGTAAGAGGAGCGCTGATGTGCGTTCCGACCTCATAGGCGTGAACAGTATAGGGACCCTCCCAGACTTTTTTTTTCTCTTCCTGCGAAAAAGATATGCCTTCCACTGAAAGCCCCCTTCTCTTTCTCACGTAGTCATGACTGCCTCAATATACTACCTGCCGGATCGTACAACAAGCATCTTGAACGTTCATTCATCTGCGAGCGACAAGAAATAACACCGCCTCCGGCACGACTGAGATTGTAAACTCAGATGCTTCTTTCTCTTCTTCTCCGTACACTTCTCCGTCAACATGAAAGGGCACCGGCACCTCGGGAGCAAACCTGAGTGTATCCGCAGCGTATCCTCCGACGAAAAGCGAGCGGCTGGCGCCGAACTTCTTGTTGACCCGGGAATAGTTTCCCTTCCACAGAGAAAACAGACGCCGTATTACCGGCATACGCCGGGACACGAAAAAAAAGTACACCCACAGCTTACCATCATTGCACACAGCGTGCGGGCAGATCCTGAATCTGTTTCCGTAGTACTGCCTTTTCCCGATCTCGATCATCGACAGGTTGAGCGTATCTTTCTTTGCAAAGATTCGACCGTGTTCTTCATTCATCAGGAGTTCGGGAATGGGTTTTCCCCCAGTGAGCTCAACCGTGGAGAACCTCTCCACCGAAGAAAAGTCATGAATGAACGCACCTACTGCGGACAGAAAGTATTGAAAGAGGCCCCAGCATACACGGCCTCGTTCTTTTTGCCCTTCAACGGCGCTTTTCCTCCGTTTCGCAGCCGCTGCATCGAAACCGAATCCTGCAAGCTGACCGTATATTGGGTCTGCCCCGTAATCGATTTTGAGAAGGTCCACCGCCTGCACACTTCTTTGACTTATGGCTTGTTCAAGAAACCTGATCTGCCTAAAAAGACTGTGCGGTACCCCGTATGAATCGTGGTAACCGTTTCCGCTTCCCCCGCGCAGAAACCCGAGTACTTTATCGTTTTTACGCGTACGAGAATACCCCTCATGCATCATCGTATTCACCGCATCGTGAATCGAGCCGTCCCCTCCCCACACCACGAGATACCTGAAGCCGCTTTTAAGAAACACGGAAACGGATTCGATGAAATGATCCCGGCTCCTGCTCATGACGATCTGGGTGAGTCCAGACTCCTGAAGCACCCTTTTCACTCTTTTCGCCTTGCGCGGGTTTCTCACCGGATTAATCAAGAGCATGCAGGAACGAAAGGCCTCTTTCATGACATCTCCTGTGGAAAAATTGCAATCTACAGGGATTTCACTTGTATCCAAAACTGTATCAACGTATTTTTACACAAGCGAATAAATCGAGAGCATCCTTATGGACATATTCTTCATTCTCGGCGTTGCAATCGGGCTCTCGCTGGATGCATTTGCCGTTTCTGTCACAAACGGATGTCTCATTAAAAAACTCCAGTTCACACATGCACTGAGGATAGCGTTTTTTTTCGGATTGTTCCAGGCTCTTATGCCGCTGATCGGGTGGGCCGCGGGTTCGCATTTCAGCGCGTACATCCAGAAAATCGACCACTGGATCGTGTTTTGCCTCCTCGCCTTCATCGGTACCAAAATGATTGTTGAGTCACGATCTCTGGATAAAGGGAATGAAGCAAAGGACTGCAGGGATTTTCCGACTCTTCTTTTGTTCTCTTTTGCCACGAGCTTCGATGCCCTCTCTGTAGGCTTGAGCTTCGGGATACTGAAAATACACATCCTTCTCCCTGTCGCGATCATAGGAATCGTCACGTTCATTCTCTGCATGATCGGAGTGTATGCGGGGAACAGAATCGGCCATCTCGTCGAAAACAAGCTCGAGCTTGCAGGGGGTATAGTGCTCATCGGAATCGGGCTCAAAATCCTTATCGAGCACATGATCAGGCACATCTGAAACTGCCAATTTAATGATGCACATTCACAAAACCTTCCCAAAACCCGGGCTCATACATCTGAGAATATTTTGAGAATCAGATCCCGGACCTTCCTTTTTGGTACGTGATGTACACCGTTCCCATCCCTGTAATACCTGATGTCTCCATCGATGTCCACTTCTTCAAGCCTCACGGTTTCCGCTGGTCTTCCCAGGGCGATCACGAGAAGAGGAGTGTAGCGTTTCGAAATCCCAAGTGCAGAGACGATTTCTTTCTTTCGAAAAGATCCGATGAGACACCCTCCGTACCCTTTTTCCACTGCACCGAGCAGTATATTCTGGCATGCGAGCCCGAGGTCACACCACAGCATGTCAGCGGTGGTTTTTCGTACAGTATCGCGCAGCACAATGACGTAGGCTGCAGGCCGTTCCCCTGATTCGGGCCCGTCCCAATCACTGATGTAGCCGGCCCAGAAGAGGTGTGGATAGATCAGCGCGTTCGTCTCTCTGTTGTTCGAAATCACGTATTTCAGCGGCTGAATGTTTCGCGCCGACGCGGACTTCTGCGAGAACCCTATCAGTTCTTTGAGAACTGCCATGTCAATCCTGTCATCTTCGCAAAACCGCCTGTAACTGCGGTTTTTCGCGACCAGCTCTTCAATCATCAAATGCTCCTCCTGTTCCAAGGGGTCTGATAAAAAGGGATCGTGCAACGAGGAATATCCCTGTTCACGCACATATTCACCCACAGCTCCTTGTTTGTCAATATATTTTCCCTTTTTTCGGGTCTCTCGCAGAGTTATTTTTGTCTATGTGACAAAACGAAAGGAGACCATATCATGCAGTACAGAAAACTTGGAAACACCGGCCTGATCGTGAGCGCCGTGGCCCTCGGCTCGATGCAGTTCGGGAAAAAGATGAACATGGGAAATCTCGACCAGAAAGCCACGATGGAAATGGTGAAGTTCGCCCTGGATCACGGCATCAATTTCATCGACACCGCTGATGTATACAGCCGTGGGGAGAGCGAAACGTTGCTCGGAAATGCAATCAAAGGGATGCGGGAAGAGATCGTACTCGCAACAAAGGTGCGCCTTCCAATGAGCGAAAATTTCAACAGAAGCGGTTCGACCCGTGTGAATATCATTCGCGGCATAGAAAAAAGCCTCCGGCGGCTTCAGACAGACCACATCGACCTGTATCAGGTGCACGGGTGGGACAGCAACACTCCGCTTGAGGAAACGCTTCGCGCGCTCGATGATCTCGTGAGACATGGCAAGGTCAGATATATAGGATTCAGCAACTATCTCGCATGGCAGGCAGCAACTGCTCTGGGAATACAGAAACGCGAGCACCTGGAAAGGTTTGTGACCGCGCAGATGTACTACAGTCTTGTTGGAAGAGACCTTGAACATGAGTTCATCTCCTTTGCCCAGTACCACAACATAGGCATTCTCGTGTGGAGCCCGCTGGCAGGAGGCTTTCTCAGCGGGAAATATGATCGCAGCACCGCTGCGCCTGAGGGAACACGGTTCGCAGAGGCGGGAAGATTTGTTCCCTTCGATCTCGAACGGGGATACAGTGTTGTCGAAAAGCTGAAGGAAGTTGCAAAGAATCACGGGGCACGCCCGGCCCAGGTGGCGCTCGCATGGCTTCTTGCACGCCCTATGGTGAGCAGCGTAATCATTGCTGCACGGAAAATCGATCATCTGAAAGACGACATCGAAGCCGTGAATCTGAAGCTTGGAGATGAAGAACAGCGGCTCCTCGACGAGGGGTCAGACCCGGGAACTCCGTATCCAAAATGGATGGTACTTCAGCTCGATCAGGCGGAAGACCCCCGCCCAAAAGTGCTCGAGCCCGAGCGGTTTGCCAAGGGCGTGCCGTGGAAAGATCTCCGTGGTTCAGGCTGGCAGGGGTAAAATCCGCAATTTACATAACCGCACAGGAATCGCAAACAGTAGGCATATGACGGTTTGCGCGGTGAACCGCTCCCCTGCATCTTCGGAAAAGAATTGGAAACAGGGATTTCAGTCAGCGATCTCAATGACCCCGTACTGCGTTTCGAATTCCTCGAGTATCCCGAGCAGATGAGGTGTGAGCAGTTTTTTTGCGTGTTCCACGACCTTACGTGGGATCCTTTTGTAAAACGCCTCAGCGATGCTTCCGGCAATGCAGGCCATGGTGTCGCTGTCTCCACCGAGAGAGACCGCAGTGCGCACCGCACTGATGATGTCGTCTGATTCGAGAAAACAGACAATAGATTCTGGTACAGACCCCTGACAGCTCACGTCAAACCTGTAGTGGGGCCTTATCTCGGCGCAGGATCTGCTGAGGTTGTATCCGAACCGTTCTTCAACAAATGCTTTCACCTCCGCCTTCGTGTAACCGGTTCTTGCAAGGAATATGCAGGACGCAGCTGCCTGAGCTCCCTTGATCCCTTCTCTGTGATTATGGGTGATTTCCGCACTCTTTTTTGCCTCGAAGAGCACATCTTCGAGAGATGAAAACGCATATCCCACCGGGCTCACCCGCATGGCAGCACCATTCCCCCAGCTCCCGTACGCTTCTGTTGCATCGGAAAACACCCATTCAAAAAAACTGAGCCCGTATCCCGCCTTCGGGTATTTTCTTGCATACTCCTTGATTGAATCCGTATATGCCCTGCCGTGCAGAACGGCGTCTGCGAACGCAATTGTCAGCACTGTGTCGTCGGTAAATCTCGAGTCAGCGGAAAAGAGGGGAAATGACGTTATTTTTATTCTTCTGTGCTCGTACACTGAACCGACAATATCCCCGATGACAGCACCTATCACGTGGTCGCCATCCTTTTCACCAAGTCTATATTTATCTTGAATTTCCCCTTTCCCGACACGCTGATCCCAAAGGAGTTCAGATCCAGGATGTCCCCGTCATCGATATTTGCGATCTCGATCTCGTAGGCACCAGCCATGATACCTTCTTTTCTGTCTGCGATGAATTCACTGAGAGCAATCAAAAGCGTTTCGTTGATCGTCATCTTCACACCCTTTCTATTTGCATTAATTATATCCGTGTGGAATAAATGTCTTTTCGTAAAAAAGATACACTGAAAAATATAACTCCGCGAATCGTCAAGAGTTATGATATTTTTTCACGTTTTCGACACTTTCTGGATTTCGAATGTGACCGCTCCTCCACCTGTGCATGTTTCTGCGTCCGGGCAG
>CAZOWM010000057.1:12933-18310 GCA_964583615.1 uncultured Spirochaetota bacterium
CTGTGTCTTCCCTTTCATCGGTGCTCCTTTCATGTTTTCCTTATCCTGTCAATCACCTTCATGAACTGAACATTCACCTTTTTCGGAAAATTCCAGTGCTGTTCGATTTTCGGCCCGATTTCGCGAGCGAGATGCTCTGATATCTTCTCCAAAGGCACCACACAGTGAGGGTTCCCGATCGAAAGACAGATAACTCTGTAGAGCACGTCATCTATGTGCAATGGTTCGTCGACCACCTCACGCGCCTTTCCTGCAACCGGGATATCCCTGCTTTGAAATGTCGCTTTCCCCATGTCAACGACCACCAACTGTTCTTTCCCATTCATGAAACGAACGTGCACATCGCCCCCGCGGGTGCGGAGGCAAAAGGGCTTTTTTTCTCTATAGTGCATTTCTGCGCAATACCGCGCAAAGATCCGTATTCCGTTTCCGCTATTTTCCGCCTCGCTCCCGTCGGGATTGAAAATGCGCACACCGATAACAGATCCCTCGAAAAGCGGACCATAGAGGATTCCATCCGAGCCGATCCCGGTGTGACGGTCGCATAACTTTTTTATCAGCTCAGGTTCAGGCCTGAAATCGGTCAGTCCCGGATCTATGACGATGTAGTCGTTTCCCAATGCGTGGTATTTTCGAAACAGCAATTTCTCCCCCAAAAATGTGAAAAGTGTCAATATACTCTGAAGCGTATTCCCCGCTCGATGACCCGGAAAAAACATAACGGGCATACACACTACAGGAAACTCCGGGTTCTACAAGGGAAAAAGCCCTCATCATACCGGTGAAATGAAGCCGTCTTCACGATACACTCCCGCATCATTATACCATTAAATCGCCGCAAGCGCGAGCCGTCCTGACAAGGACGAGCTGTTTTTATACCGCTTTGAGCGAGTTGATAATAAATGCACTGCATGAGCCGCTGAAGGATGAAGAGAGGAAGGTCATGACGTATCGGAAGCGAGCACGGTGGAATTATTTTCGGCGACAGGCGACGAATTGGGCAAATGTAAATCAGCAAGTCTGATAGAAGAGTGTGCCCTATCGATTCTCATCCGCTTCAATGCAACAAAAATGAACAGTTCAGAAATGAGAAAAAGCCAACAGCCCGTGCTACAGAGGCTCGCACTTCAGATGGTCCCTGGACTCCTCTCGTATCGCCCAGTGTCCCGAGTCACGCAAGTGCTTTTTCGTTATCTTTCTGGACTGATGGCCGTCATCGATAACGAGGGAGCCTTTTTTTTTCGTTATTCGGTGAAGCTCTGCGAGAAAGTCGGTGGGTTTTTTAATAATGAAGAACATGTCGATTGCGCATACCACGTCCGCACACTGGTCAGGAAGCGTACTGTCGTACCCTGAGACGAGCACGGGCTCAATGTTTTTCAGGTTGAGCTCTTTCATTTTCTTTTCCACTGTTTGTATTGCGAGCTCGTGTATGTCCACGGCATAGACTTTTCCCTTTTCACCGACCAGTTGCGCGAACTGTACCGAGTACCTCCCCGGGCCGCACCCGTAGTCGACAACGGTCATCCCTTCCGAAATACCGAATTTCTTGACACGCCTCTTCAAATAAGGAAAGACAAAATCAAGGATTTTGAATAGAAAGGTCATATGTTTGAAAGAGGCGTCAGACATCTTTTCTGTCTTTCTTTTTTCAGATCTTTTTTTCACACCCATTTTTCCACCTCTCATGAATACTATACCGGTACATAAACAGAAACACATGCAGAGGAGTCTACAAGGAAAATGCCTGTTTCAGATCGGAAATCAGGTCGTCAGCCTCCTCGATGCCCACCGAAAGTCTGAGAAGGCCGTCGCTGATCCCGGCGCGTTCGCGCTCCTCTTTCGAAAGGCGCGCATGAGACGTGAGTGCGGGCGAGCAGATGATCGACTCCACACCTCCAAGGCTCACCGAAGGACGGATGAGGCAAAGCTTTTTCTGAAACGACACGCTGTCCAAAGCGTCGAGCTCGAATGACACCATTCCCCCGAATCCCGCCATCTGCTTTTGTGCGATGCGGTGGCCCGGATGTTTTGGGAGACCGGGATAGTACACTTTTCTTACTCCCGGATGGTCGTTCAAAAAGGATGCGACTTCCATCGCATTGCTGTTTATCTGTTCCACCCGCACAGCAAGCGTTTTGAGGCTCCTCTCTAAAAGATAACAGGTCAGTGCGTTGAGGCTGCCTCCGAGCCCCACCGCAGTTTTTCGGATCAGATCGATGATCGAATCGGAAGAGGTGACAGTGCCTGCACAGATATCGCTGTGCCCTCCGAGATATTTCGTGGCGCTGTGGAGCACGACATCGATCCCACGTTTCCGGGGATTCTGATTGATCGGTGACGCGAATGTGTTGTCCGCTACAGACACCACCCCGTTTGACCGTGCGAGAGAGGCGATCTCCTCGAGATCGATGATGTGCAGAAGTGGGTTTGAAGGTGTTTCCACGTAGATTGCTTTTGTGTTGGGCCGTATCGCTTTTTTGAAGGATTCTTCGCTGTTGTCTTCGACAACGGTATACTCGATGGAAAAATCCTGCAGCCTGGTGGTGATGAAGTTGAATGTTCCTCCGTAGAGCCCGTTTTGAAACACCGCATGATCACCGCTTTTCAGAAGAGAGAGCAGCGTCGTCGATATGGCCGCCATTCCGGAACTGAACACGAGGCTGTTTTCCCCGTACTCCAGTACGCTCATCTTTCTGACAACGGCCTCCTGGTTCACCGTATTGAAGTACCGGGGGTACATGATCTGGTGTTTGTCGAGATAGGCGAAGGATGTTGATGTGTGGATGGGGGTATTAGTCCCCCGCACTCTCTCGTCAACAATGGTTCCCTCATGCACGCATGCGGTTTTTTTTGATTCCATGTGTTCCTCCGATTTTTGGTATCAATCGAGAAGCCGCTTCTCACCCTCCAGTGACTGTAGACGGCTTATCTTTTGGGAGACCTCCAGACACCCGAGATACTCCCCGTTTTCGCCACGAAGCGCAAGATACTGGATGTATATTTTTTCCGGTTTTCCATCAAGTTCCATTTCGATCCAGAACTCAGCGCTCTCCCTCTTTCCGTGCTTCATCTCGGAAAGGATCACCTCCACCTTGTCGAGGCTTTTTTTGGGGTGACAGTCGCGCACGTCCTTTCCGAGAACAGCTGTGGGACGTTTGAAGACACGGGTTTTATGCCTGTTCCATGCGAGCACTTTGTTGTTTTCGTCGACGAGAGAAAATTCAATAGGAATCGTCTCAAGTAATGAGTCGAGCATTTTTTCGGACAGTTTTCCGACCATTTCTCTCCTCCTTTCCGTTGAATTGGAGCTTCATCCGATGTATATAGTAGTGCAAAGTGCCGGAAATTGAAACGCATTTTGCAGAGTGTAGTCCATAGATAAACAGGGAACTGCCGTGGTGTGCAATCAAAGTCTTTTCGCCCGAAGATCCTTTAAGGCGCTATTTCGTTTTTTCAAGCCTTTTTTGCATCGCATCGCTTCTGAGCTCCCTGATCGCGTCGGATGCGATCCAGCGGGCCGCCTTCGAGTCGAGCTGTTTGATCTCTTCTGCGAGCTGTATTGCAGCGCTGTTGAGACGCTGATTTCTTTTTCCTATGTTCCGAAGCGCCCAGCTCACCGCCTTTTTTACGAAGTTTCTCTCATCAGTGGCTCCCTTTTTTATCACCGGAAAAAGATCGATGAACTCGTCGTCCTCCGCTCCCCTGTCGTGCCACGCAACGCACGCAATGAGAGAGTATGCCGTCCTCCTCACAAACTCCTCCGGCCGATCGGACCACTCTTGGATCTTTTTGAGGACAAATGTAGTTTTTTCAAAAAGGTTCATGCATACCTGGTCGCACACGTCCCAGGAATTGATGCCGTTCACCCATTCCTCCATCTGCGCTTCCGTCACTTTTTCCGGCTCGTCGATCATTGCTGAAACGATTCTCGCCTCCGCAATCCCGGTTTTCCAAAGTTCAACTGCAAGCTCGTGATCCTTTCCCACTTCTTTGGAAAGCTTTCGCATGTCAGGGACCGACACTCCCAGTCTCCCGACGGTTTCCATTCCAAACTGCGCCATTCCTTTTATAGCCCCGGGTTTTGCCTTCTCTCTGAGTCTATCCAGTACTTCCTCAGCGGTTTCCATTCACCGCCCCCTGAAAAAACACCCAATCCCTCTCTTTTTTTCTCTCCAGGCGGAGCATATACCGAACCCCTCGACGGATATCCGCACATCAGGCGATTCACGTGTTACTGAATTATCACAACAAAGTTTGCTTCGAGCTTTTGTATGAGATGGGGATTCTGTACAGGGTTTTTCTCCAGATTGACGAACTTGAGACTCTCGAGATGCAACAGAGGGGAAATGTCCTCCACCGCATTGTATGAAAGATCTATTATTTGTAGACTATGCATTCCCCTCAGATATTCGATGTGTGAAATAACATTATTCGAGAGGAAGAGCTCCTCAAGGTATTCCAGGAATTGAATGTGATAAATGCTGGAGATACAGTTGTTCGAGAGGTTCAGACCGGTGATTTTCCTGCAGTATTGCACACCTTCTAAATCGTGAATATTGTAATCTGTTAAGCTCACCTCTCCTTCAATTGACGCGAGGTCATTCAAGTCGAGCGAACAATCAAGACTGCCGATATATTCACAATTTATCGCAGTCAGGAAATCATTATACTCCTCTATCTCACGCGGGTCTTCTTCATGGGACGATTCAAAGGTGTTCGGCATGTAGTCGCGAAAATCTTCCTCACCGTAGTGATACATCTCAGTAATATCGAGATTAAAACGCTCGGTGTACGCTTCTGTGACCAGGGTATCTGCGGTAAGCAGGTTTTTGTATAAAACCAGCCGTCCGAGATTGTTTTTGCTGTAGCAATTTTTTATATCGTTTATATTGAGAAAAGAAATACCGAGCTCATCATGGGGGAACATGACAACCTCTTTCTCAAGTTCGTTCAGTATTTTTTCATGGATGTATTCGATTTCTTCGGATTTGATGAGAATCAGAATTCGATTACCTTGCCGCTGTGCAGCCGTTCAAACCTGTTCCCGAATACCTGCCGCAGTCGATGTTCCGCTTCACCGCCTGTGCAGTGACCACTGTATATCTTTTCAATCTGCATCTCTGCGAGGTCCTTCACCGTTTTATCGATCAATTCATCATCAGCGTTGATCAAGTGAAAGCCCCCGATGACCGCCTTTACCCGATCGATGCCCATGATACGAATCGCCTTTTTCGTGATGCTCACGATTCCCGCATGTGAGCAGCCGGTTACGACAATGAGCCCTCCTGAAGTGTTTATGCAGAGCGATATATCATCGACCGCACTGGCTTTTATCAATTCACCGTCTCTGATATCAAAGAGATTGAGATGGGGA
>CAZOWM010000058.1:0-13095 GCA_964583615.1 uncultured Spirochaetota bacterium
CGCCGATCTGCCGTACGGAAAGCAGGCGGAGACGCAGAGGAAATTCACCCACCGGATGTACGCCCTTTTTCGTACCTGAGGGACCCCTCGTACAGCTCAACCTTCCCTTGTCTGCACTCCAATATGAGTGCGCCTGTCGTGCGGTGAATACCACACACTGTCCCTCTGTAGACCCTTTCTGGGCAATCCACAACAACGTCTCTGCCCTTCATCGAGGACGCGGACTCCCACCTGTGAAGTATGCGGCCCAGGCCCCCGTTGTGTGCTTCTTCCAACAGAAAAACAAGTTCCCTGACGAGGGTTTCAAAAAAACGGTACCTGTCAATCTTTCTTCCGGTCTCGATGAAGTAGGAGGTGGCTTTTTCACTGAGGTCCGGCGGGAAAGCGTGCGTGTTCAGATTGACCCCGATCCCTATCACCGTGGCGTTTCCCTTTTCCTCAGTGAGGACCCCGGCAACCTTTTTTGCGTTTTCCCATAAAACATCATTGATCCACTTGAGCGACACTTTCTGAGTATAGCACCTGAACGTCTCGTACACGGCATATGAAGCCAGCATGCTGTAGGGAATCCGAAAGTCATACTCCGTCAGGAGGAGCGAGAACTGAAGGCTTTCTCTGCTGGAAACCCACTTTCGCGCGAACCGCCCCCGCCCGCATGCCTGGGTACCCGCGATGACGAGGCTTCTGTTCATAAATGATTTCGGGGATTTTACAAGAAGGTCAAAGGCGCTGTCCATAGTGGACTCAACAGTGTCGTAAAAAACGAGCTCCCCCAAGGGTATTTTGGACCCGGCAAATCGATTTTTGAAAAGCTCTTCTTCCTGCTTCAGCCTCTGCGCCATGCCCCACGCCTCGTGAAGGGTCACTCCTCTTTTATGGGCTTGAGAACGATACCGAACAATTTTTCTCCCTCACCCACCTGCTGTCCGTTCATGAAATAGATTTTCGCCAGCCTGCCTCTCTCTCCCTGGTAAAGAATCTCGCGTCTCTTTTTCATTACCATTGCGATGGCGATTACGTTTCCCTTTACAATGATGTCTCCGACACTCACAACAGGGGGCATACCGGGGTTCGGTGTAACATAATACTGCGCACCCTGAGGGGCGGTGACGAAGGTGTAGTGTTCTTCCTCTTCGAGGGCCTGCGCCTCTTCAGCCGAAAGCTTGTACTCTATGTCAATAACATGGGTAAAATATTCGCAGAACCGTTTTTCGATGTCCGTATTCAGGTATTTTACCGTGCCCCCGGGCACGCCGCATAACCGTTTTTTGATCAGTCCAAGGCGCGTCAGCGTGTAGAGAACGTCTCCCTCTTCGAGATCCTGCCCCTCTCTTACTTTGATGTTGACCACACCTGTGTGGGACGTGTAATATTTTGTGACTTTGTAATACGCTTTTCCCCTTTGCTCAATCCTGGTTTCGACAGACATTCCTCTACCCTACATGAAGCTGAGCTTTCTTCTCTTCATCTTTTTGAACTCAATGAGCCGCGATATCGTGCTCTTGAGCTCGCTTCGCTTTACCACGAGGTCCACACCGCCTCTCCCCATGACCATCTCGGAATGCTGGTAGTTCTTGGGCTTTTTCTGCTTCACAGTCTGCTCGATGACATGTATACCCGCAAAACCTATCTGAGCGTTTGGTTCTGCAATGCTAATATCACCGAGGCTCGCATAACTGGCGAGCACACCAGCCATTGTGGGGTCTGTGCTTATGGATATGTAAAACCCGCCGTCCTGTTTGAACCGTGCAACCGCGATGCTCGTTTTCACCATCTGCATAAGCGCGAGAATACCCTCCTCGATACGCGCACCGCCCGACTGATGTACCGCAACGATCGGTTTTTTCTCCCTGTGCGCCCTCTTCACCGCACGCACGAATTTTTCACCTTCCGCGCTTCCAAGGGTTCCTGCCCTGAACCGGACATCCGTGAGGATGAGTACGACCGGGTGCCCGTTTACGAGCGCATACCCGGTTATCATCGCGCACTTCCTGTTCGTCGCGTCCCTCGCTGCAGCAAGCTTTTCATCAAATCCTTCGAACCCGAGGGGGTTGACCGATTCGATGCCTTCATTGAATTCCCGGAAGCTGCCGGAATCCGCAATGAGGTCGATGTAGTTTTCGATAATGAGCCTGAAATGGTACCCGCAATGGGGGCACGTGCCGCTGTACTCTTCGAAGAGTGTGGGTACCCATATGTCCTGGCACCCGTGGATGTCGGTATTGGGACACTCAACCCACCTGTCCGCATACGAGAGTGTCTTCGGCTGCTCGGACGCTTCAAGCAGTGAGACCTCCTCCCTGCCCTTGATCTTCCTGAACGTTTCCATGCTCTTGCGGATCGGTGTAAAAATAGAGTGGATCCACTTGATCCTGTACAGCTCTCCGATGATGTGCTGTATCCGGTCTGAGAGGCTCGTGTGAAAGATGCCGATCTTTTTGTATTTCTTGTATCGTTTTTTCAGGAGAATGGGAACCTGAAACTTCCTTATTTTCCACACATTCTCTATCTTCGGGTGGGGGATGAAGAAGGGGTACACCCGCATCTTCACGGTGTTCAGACCCTCGATAATTGCCTCGCGCACGCCTTTGAAGAAATCCCTGTCATTTTTCCGAACGCCTATTACCGGTTCCTCGAGGACCCTGTCGACAACACCGAAACGAAGTGCATCCCGGGCGGTGATCTTGAGGTTCGTCGCCGCCCTGTCGTAGTCGGCTTCAGTGATATGACGCTTGTCCCGCGCGATGATGGCCGCTCCCCCGCTTATCGAAATGACCGAGTAGTAAGCCTTTTCGAGCATGATCCTGTAATCGCACGCATCGATTGCGAGCGCCCCTCCTGAACCGCCCTCCCCGATCACCACCGACAGATGCGGCACTTTGAGCAGATACTGCGATTCGAGGTTTTGAGCGATTCTCTGGGCGGGAAGAAACTCCTCGAGGGGCCACGAACCCGGTGTATCCACAAAGGTGATGACTGGAATTCCGAACTTTTCCGCGAGCTTCATCGCTTTTATCGCCTTGAGATTCCCCTGTGGTAATGCGCTTCCCCCCCTCCTGAAGTGATCTGCGAATCCGCCTTTTTCATGCCCGATCACCATCACATCATTTTTTTCCAGACGCGCCAGACCGCACACAATCGCAGGATCAGGGCTGTTTGCATCGAGGCCCTTGAGCTCCTCAAACTGATCGAACACCTTTCGCGCGTAGTCGAGAGTTTTTGGGCGCTGATCGCTCCGTGATATCGAGTCTATCTGCAGGGGTGTGAGCTGAGCGAAATAGCGCCCTTCAAGGTGCCCGAAGAACGTTTCAAACCGTGTAAGCCTGCTTCGCGCGGCCGCGCTCCGGTTTTTGCCCAAAGATTCCTCTGTTTCTTCGCAGGCCTTTTCGAGGCTCTCGATCTCCTGCGGAGAGACTCCGATATCGATGTCCTTCAGATACGAAACTTTGCCTTTCGCTTCATCGAGTTTCTGAAAAAGGATTTTTTCAGCTTGTTCCATTTTTTCCCTTATATTTTCCGGATTTCGGGATATATTTATCTGTACACATAAGCAAGTAAAAAAAACTCTTACTTCGAAATTTAACTGTAAAAAAGAAAAATTGATCCAGTTTACAAAGGACCACTTGACAATTTATTGGTGAAATATATGCGTGTCAACTCAAAATGCAGTCCGCTTTTTGCAGGCGTACTGCTCATCTTCTCTGTTCTCGCCGGATGCACCTCAACGAACAGTTCCTCCATATCGGGGAGCCTGACGGTTGTGACGGTGGGAAGCAAATCCGGTCCCGGGGAAGCCGTGGAAGAGGTCTCGATCCGTGGCTTTCAGCAGATTCTTCTCGATGTACCTTCGTTGTCAGACTCCGAAGGAGAAGAGGAAGCATTTGTTCCCGATGAGATCATCATCAAATACAAGCCGGGGTTTGATGGGTTTTATACCGTAAAGGGGATGATCAGAAGCGCATATATCGAGATTCGAAACGACAGCGACACCGCGGGAGGGGCAACGTGCCTTCTGAAGCTCGATTACTCGGCAAGAGGGGAGCTTTCCAGATCTGCGCTCATGAAACGCACCCTCGAGGAAATCGCCTACCTCAGGTCTCTCTCCTTCGTGGAATATGCGGAGCCGAACTACATCTTCAGGGCGCATTTCGTTCCCAACGACAAGTACTACGATCTTCAGTGGCACTACCCGCTCATCAATCTCGACAGGGTGTGGGATGACGAATATCTCCTATCCACGGTGCTCGACGACCTCTCTGCAATAACCGTTGCGGTGATCGACACAGGGGTCGCACGAAATGGTGGGGAAGATCACCCTGACCTCGACGGCATCTTCAGGGACGAGTACGACTTCATCGCAAATTCGGAGAATGCCGGAGACGGAAACGGAATCGACGGCGACGCCACTGACGAGCGCGGCCTCAACACCGGCTATCACGGAACCCACGTCGCGGGAACCGTGGGCGCGCTCACCAACAATGACCTCGGTGTCGCCGGAATCGCGGGAAAAAGCGCGTACCAGGGGGTGAGGATTATGCCCCTCAGGGTTCTCGGAAAAGACGGAATCGGCACTGTCGCGGACATTGCAGAGGCGGTGAGGTATGCTGCAGGGCTTTTAAAAGCATCAGAAATGTTCCCTCAGAAAGCCGACATCATCAACATGAGCCTGGGAGGGTCAGTTGATACCGATACCCTCAAATATGCGGTTGCAGCCGCAGCGCAGGCGGGTGTCCTCATCGTGGCGTCTGCTGGAAACAGCGGCTCAGGCGCACCCCTCTACCCCGCAGCCTATGATGACGTACTCTCCGTTTCCGCCGTGGACCCTGGAGCCGAAAGGGCGTACTACTCGAACTACGGAAGCACTATCGATTTGGCGGCCCCCGGGGGGGACATGACGGTTGACCTGAACCTCGACTCCTATTCTGACGGAGTGCTGAGCACTTTGTTCAATGAAAGTAATGACGCCTTCGCCTATGCATTTTTACAGGGTACGTCCATGGCAGCACCCCACGTTGCAGGAGCCGCAGCTCTGGTGAAAAAGGCGCTCATGGAGGCGGGAAGCTCCAGCTCACCTGCAGATATCCGGGCTGTTCTCGAACAGAATGCGATCGATCTCGGTGTTTCAGGACGGGACGATGAATACGGCCACGGGCTCGTCAACGCATACGCTTCAGTACAGGCAGCGGCAGGCATTGAAAAAGATCCGGACCTCTTCCCCTTTCCCGCGCTCCTGAAGCTCGAGGGAGAAAACCCTGAAGGGGCATTTGTTCTGAAAAACATCACCGGCTTTTCAACGATCAGCGGAATAAACATCGCACAAGAAAACATCTCTCCGTGGCTTTCGGTCAGCCCCGACTCCGGGGCTGCGGACCCTGAGCTTTTAGTAACGGTCAGCATCGACACGGACACAGACCCCTCTTTAAAGGAACCGAACGAAAACGGATTTTTTGAAACACACAAGGAGATGCTCACTATCACCTCCGATGCAGGAACAGAGTACGTGTATGTGATGTACAGATACGACGGTTTTCCCCAGAGCGGTTCTGAGGACATCGGCATCGTCTATGTGGTGGCAATAGACATTTTCACCGGACAGGTAGTACGTGTGGACACCGTGACATACAGAGACTCCTATCAATACACGATAGATTACCTCTCCGCAGGAATGTACTTTGTGGGCGCAAGCACGGACAGGAACAACAACGGTGTGCTTTTCGAAGCCGAGGACGCATACGGATACTACAGAGACATCAACAACAAGACGGTCCTGTTCCTCGGAGAAAACCAGAGGCTTTCGGGGATCGATTTCGATTTGATCGAGATCGAAGAAGTGCAGTAGAAAAAGAGGAGGTTTTCGGTGAAATCATTGAAAAAAAACGGGATTCCCGGTGCATGCCTCTGTTTTCTTTATCTCATTTTGATTTTTTCTCTTTTCTTCAACGGCAAACCCGCAGACCAGGAATCAGCAGGATTCAGCGTGATCGAGGAGGGCGTGGAGCTTTCATCCCGTCCGAAAAGCCGCGAGCTCGAACTGTTTTTCACCAGGGAAGAGTTCGAAGCCTTTTACGCAAGAATGAATCAGAACAGGATACCGAGGCCTGAAGCCCCGCACATCGACTACACGCGCTCCATTGTCGTGTTCATCACCCTTGGAGAAAAGAGCAGCGCGGGATTCTCAATCGACGTGCGCGGCGTGTATGAGCGGGGCAACACACTTGTGCTGAAAGCGGTTCCCATTTCGCCCCCGCAGGAAAGCCTCCAGGCCCAGATGATCACCCACCCCTACACGCTCATTCTTATACCAAAAAACAGCTTCAAGCGAATCGAATGGGTGAATGAGAGAGGCGAGGTTCTGGAATCGAAAAACCTTTAAAGACCTTTCCTACCCGATCACCTGCTCTGCGACCTCCCGGTGGAGGTCGAGGTCCTTTATCATGTCAAGAAGCGTGTAGCGTCCCCGGATAAACTGCGCATTGAAGAAGGTATCCCTGATTTCATTTGCGGTCTTGCCCAGATCACGGTAGGTGACCGCAGACCCGCTTTTTCTCAGCGATTCTTCCACGGGGTCGGTCGGGCGAATGTACGGGTCGAGCTCGCTCCACAGCTCTTCCCACGTGTCGACGATGCGTTCGATCTCCTTTTTCTTGTCCTTCCACTCCATGTACTTGTTGAGAAAATCATCCCTCACTCGATCCGCGAAGGGGCCGAAGTGCTTTTCGATGTGCACGCTCACATCTTCCCGTGAGGGATAAACATTTTTGAGGTGCGTCATGTCTATACGTTTCCGTATCTGGTACTGCCGCATGAAGTCGTACACTCTCAGCATGATTATTGTAGTCACACCGACCTGAACACCGTGAAGGAGCTTTTTTTCTCCGTCTTTCAGAGCAAGCAGGTCCCAGTAGTGGGAGAGCACGTGTTCACCGCCTGATGAGGGGGTCGAGGTCCCGATCACGGTCATGGAAAGGCCTGAGCGCATGATTCCGTCCGTGAGCACGCTGATCCCCTGCACCGTGCGCTTTCCGATTTCCTCCGCAGAATCGAGGTAAAGCGGCTCCGATTTGTCAGTAAGCCTGAATGGCACAGGGCAGAAGTATGTATCCTTTATGAGCTGGGAGAGTTTCCAGTCTGCATTGCACACGGATTTGGAGACGATGTCACCGAGACCGGCGCGAATCATGTCGATCGGGGAATCCCTCATGATATCGATGTCTGCGATGACCGACTTTGCAGGCGGAACCATGAGCGTCTTTTTAAACCCTCTGTCCATCAGCGCGGCCATCGAGGAGGTGTACCCGTTCATCGAAGGAGCGGTTCCTATGAGAAGAAAGGGAAGCTCGAGAAGCGATGCTGCGTACTTCGTGAGATCGCTGACCACCCCGGAACCGGCGGAAATCAAAAATTCAATATTTTTGTCCATCCGCTCTGCGAGGGCTTCCGACTCTGCGATCTCAGGCATGATGAGCTTTTTTCCGTCGCCCACAGGATAGCAAGTGAGCAGGATATCTTCCTTTCTGAGCACATCCAGCACCCTCCTAAAAACCGTTTCTTCTATCTTTTTGTCGTACACGAGGCCGCCTTTTCCCGTCATCGCACGTTTCCGAAGCTGATTCTTCACTTCAGAAACCGCTCCCTGCCTCACACAGAGGTGTTCGATCGGAATCGTGTGTGTCTTGCCGCACACGCAGTGAAAGCTTATGCCCATCAATTCCTCAGTTTCCTTTCCCAGCAGATCTTCGATGTGCTCCTCTAATTTTTCGGTTTGCACGAGTATCCTCCAAAAAGAGTATACCTCTCTTCGGTCGAGGTATTATGTTCTTGCTTATAAGATACAGTGTGGATAGTTGAAAGCCAAAGGAAAACTCAGAAAGGCCTGCCGGATCGATGAATTTCATATCCGGTGGAGGGCGAAGCGTACATGGAAGGCAGAACCACGGAATTATTCGATGTGTACACGATTCACGGCGAACCTACAGGAGACCTTGTGAACAGAGACAGGATTCATGCAGAGGGGCTCTGGCACAGAACGGTTCACATCTGGTTTTACACGAACAACAGAGAACTCATCATTCAGAAGAGATCCTCAACAAAAAGATCCCACCCGGGGCTATGGGATATCTCCGTGGCGGGACATGTGGACCTCGGGGAGCCGGAAGTTCGGGCATCGGTGCGGGAAATTTCAGAAGAGCTCGGAGTATACGTGAAGGAGGAGGAACTGGGGTTCATCGGTTCGCGAAATCTCAGCCTCACGAGCAACAAGGGAAAGTACATCGACAATGAAATAACATTCGTATATACCCTTTTGTGGAGAAAGAAAAAAACGTTGTCACCAAACCCAAAGGAGGTGGAGGATGTCAGATACATCGAAATAGGCGCGTTCAAAAAGGCTCTGACCGACCCCCGGAAAGTGAAAGAGTTCGTTCCACACGGACCTGACTACTACACGTGGATATTCGATACAGTGGAAAGGGAACTCTCATCGAAGGAGACCTGAAATAGAATGATCGACTGTTTTCATAACCTCATAGGGATAAACCGGAAGTTTCCGCAAAGAACGTTTTCAGCATTACGCAGGCTTTCCCCCCAATCTTTTCAAAAACTCTTCTTCCGACACGATCATTGCTCCCTGATTCCGCGCCTTTGTGAGCTTGCTTCCTGGATTATTCCCTGCGAGGAGATGCGTAGTCTTCGAAGAAACGGATGACACCACCTTGCCCCCGCGTTTTTTTACCTCCTCCATTGCTTTTTCCCGCGGCGTGAAATGCTCAAAGCTTCCGGTGACACACCACGTCTCACCTTCAAAGATCTGTTCGAGCTCCTCAGAGACTTCCCCACTATCGACCGAGAATCGCAGCCCTGCACGCCGCAGCCGATCTATCATGCGTATGATATCCGGATCGCTGAGCTGCGCCACGATTTTTTCCGCCGTTTTGGGCCCTATACCTTGAATTTCCTCGAACACGCGGGGATCACCCTTCCGCACCGCATCGAGAAGCTTGTCTATTGAGTTGTACCCGGCGTCTAACACAAGCTCGACAACTTTCGGCCCGATCTCATCGAGCCCCAAAGAGGCGAGCACCACGGGGAAAGGCTTTTTCTTGCTCTCCTCTATCCCCTTTTTTATGAGCGTTACCTTCTTCTCCCCGAACCCTTCCCTGCCGAACAGTTCATCAACATTAAAGGTGTAGATATCCGGAATGTCAGAGATCAGGCCGAACTCAATCAGCCGACGGATCGTTTCAGCGCCGAGGTTTTCGATGTCCATCTGCCCTCTTGAAACAAAAAACACGATACGGCCGAACACCCGGGCGGGGCACCGTATATTGGGACAGAAATGGTGAGCGCCGTCCTGCACGAGGGGAGTTTTGCAGACGGGACATTTGTCCGGCAAAGAGTATGAACTTTTTCCGTGCACATTTTTTTTCACCACCTCTTCAACAGCAGGGATCACATCGCCCCTTCTGCTCACCGCCACTCTGTCGCCCACCGCGATGTCGAGACTGAACACGAAATCCTGATTGTGCAGGGTCACGTTGCTCACCGTACTTCCCGTAATTTTCACCGGTTTGATTCGCGCAACAGGTGTGATACGTCCCGTTCTCCCCACCTGGGGCTCGATTGCGAGGATTTCGGAAACCGACTGCGGAGACTCGAACTTGTATGCAATTGCCCACCGGGGATGATGTGAAGTGTGCCCGAGCTTGTCCCGAACCCCGTTTTCGTTCACCTTCACGACAAGCCCGTCTATTTCGTATCCGAGGTCCTCTCTTCTTTCAAACTTGTACTGCACGTACCGGCTCAAACCCTCGAAGCGGTTTTTCACCCATGTTTCATGTGCATCGAATATATGACTGTACTGCGGGAAGTCGTCCGAAGCACTGAAAAAACCGACATCCTTCCCGACCCTGAACCCGAGCTCGGAAAGGAGGTGAAGGGTCTCAATATGCGACCCTATGGGCTCATTTCTGAAAAAACCCTCATACACAAAAGATCTGAGCGGAACTTTGGCAACTTCGCTGCTCTTTTTTCTTCTCAGGCTTCCTGCCGCAAAATTTCTCGGATTCGCATAGATGTTTTCCATACCCTTGTTCAGCGCATCAAAGTCCTCGATATCGATGTATATTTCTCCTCTAAACACCGCGGCCGCTGGCCTTGCGAGACGCAGGGGGATGTCGCTGATGGTCCGGACATTTTCCGTAATGTCGTTTCCCACGTATCCGTTTCCCCGCGTCACCGCCCGTGCGAGCACTCCTTCTTCATAGTGCAGAACAATAGTGGATCCGTCTATTTTTTCCTCGACAACGAATGACAGAGGGCTTTGTGCATCCTTTTCTGTCTTTGCTATCCATTCATGCAACTCCCTCTCAGTGTATACCTTGTCGAGACTAAGCATCGGAAATGGGTGTTCTGCTTCAGGAAACTGATTATCGAGGTCAGAACCGATGCGTCTGGTCGGGCTGTCGGCAAATACAAGATCAGGATGCTCTTTTTCCAAAGCTATGAGCTCGTCAAGAAGCGCGTCGTACTCCCTGTCGGAAATTTCCGGCTTCGCTTCCTTGTAGTAGAGATCCTGATGGCGTCTGATCTCCGAGGCTAAAAACCTCATTCTTTCTTCGGCCATTTCCCTGCTGTTCATCGGCGGGTCCTTTTTCAGAATATTACACCCGCGGAGAAAAAATTCCACAGTTTCTTTCTGCGCACACTGAACGTTGTATAGGGTTCAAATGCCGGGTCGTCGCATTTTATTTGTCGATTACCCTTCCGAGTCATTACCTTTAGAAAAATGCAACTCTTTACCGAAAGATTCTATAGTGCGATCCTCGACAGCATAGACTGCGGCGTATTTACCACGGACCTCGATTACCGTATTACCGCGTTCAACCGGGCAGCGTCTCTCATCACCGGATTTTCAAAAAAAGAAGCTGTCGGGAGCTACTGTTACGAAATTCTCCGTTCAAACATATGCCAGACAGACTGCCTGCTGAAAAAGACGTTTCAGAAAAAACACGCGATCAGCAACATTCAGGTCGATATCCTCAGCAAATCGGGAAAACTTGTCCCCGTGATGATCAGCACAAACCTGCTGAAGAATGAAGAAAACGATATAATCGGGGGAATTGAGATGTTCAGGGATATCGGTCTCATTGAGGAACTGCGCAAGGAAGTGAAAAAAAAGTACAACTATGAGGACATCGCCAGCAAGAACTATCACATACTGAAGATATTCGACATACTCCCGGACATCGCAGACTCCGATGCCAATGTGCTCATCCAGGGCCCGAGCGGCACTGGAAAGGAACTCTTCGCGCGCGCAATACACAACACTGGAAAGAAAAAAGATGGTCCCTTCATTGCGGTGAACTGCGGTGCGCTGCCGGACAGCCTGCTTGAATCGGAGCTCTTCGGCCACGAGAAGGGAGCATTCACCGATGCGCTGAGGAAGAAGCCCGGGAGGTTTGCAGCAGCATGCGGCGGAACGATCTTTCTCGACGAAATCGGCGACACTTCTCCCGCTCTCCAGGTCAAGCTGCTCAGAGTGATTCAGGAAAAGGCCTTTGAGCCGCTCGGGAGCGTTGAAACGGTGCACACGGACGCGCGTGTCATCGCCGCAACGAACAAAGACCTCTACTCCCTCGTGCAGGAAGGCAGTTTCAGAGAGGACCTCTACTACAGGCTCAACGTAATAAAGATCGATCTCCCCCCTCTTCTCGACCGTAAGGAGGATATTCCCCTTCTCGTCGACAGCTTCATACGGAAGTACAACCGCCTTATGAACAAGGAAATCGAAGGGATTTCAGAGGATGGGCTCACCGTGTTGATGAACTATGACTATCCGGGCAACATCCGTGAACTGGAGAACATCATCGAGCACGCATTCGTCATGGCAAAGGGGAAGTACATAGACGTGCACCATTTTTCGGACGATCTGAAAAAAACCATCGTTCAGCGGCCGCCAGAGGGCGGTCTCGAGCTCCTCGAAAAAGACGCAATCGTAAACACACTGAGGATGTTCGACGGCAACAAATCACAGACTGCCGAATATTTGAATATCGACAGAACCACTCTTTGGCGGAAGATGAAGAAATACGGCATTGCGTAATAAAAAAGCGCCTAACTGAAACGGTGAACATGATGTTGCATTTTACAACATATGTTGCATCTATGCGGATAATTTGCAACATTAAATACTGCAGGTCGCGTACGGTGCTTCTCTCAATTCATGGATAACAACAGGCGGAATATACAACTCTATTTATTAGTATACTTGCAGAAATACACCGACTCGCCCATTCACGTTTTCCGCGGGTGAGGCGCCGCGGTTCGGATTTAGAGAATCGCCTGGCGATGGCATGTAATTTGCAGTAATATTTATCGGAGGCTTCATGAAAATCGCCCTGCCAGTGGCAAACAGGAGAGTTGCACCGCGCCTCGGGAGTGCGGAGACGTTTTATGTCATCGAAGCGGAAGGGCAAAAAGAGACAAACAGAAGTGAACATACGCTCTCTGACATGAGCCCTATCGAAAAAATACGTTTTCTGAAACAACAACCCATAGATGTGCTCATCTGTATGGGAATCGAAATGGGGCTCTACAACTATCTCGCGATATTCGGGGTGAGGATAATTCCCGGGGTGAGCGGGGATGTTGAACATGTAATGCGGCTTTTTCTTTCCGGACATCTCATTCCCGGTCCAGTTCCGGCAATTGGGATGAGGATTCGAAAAAGAGGCGGGCATCACGGAAGAAGGGGCCAGCACTTTCACTGGTGGGTCGGCAATGGATGAAGCTTGCAAAGGCTTCCTGCCTGATCGTGCAGGAAACACCAAAAGAAATTAATAATCAAGGAGGTAACAATATGCCATTTGGAGATGGAACTGGTCCGAACGGAATGGGCGCGATGACAGGACGGGCTGCAGGGTACTGCGCCGGGTATTCAGTCCCCGGATATATGAACCCCATCTATGGCCGCGGTATGGGGTGGCGACGGGGCGGTTTCGGAGGAAGAGGCAATCGCAACTGGTACTACGCGACAGGGCTTCCTTTCTGGGCGCGTGCCGGGTACTACCCGGGGTACACCGCTGCACCGCAGTACGC
>CAZOWM010000058.1:13195-18258 GCA_964583615.1 uncultured Spirochaetota bacterium
GCACCGCAGTACGCCGCGGCACAGAGCCCCTACGGGTGGCCGCAGCCGTCGAAGGAAGATCAGCTGAAAGCCCTCAAATCACAGGCCGACGTCATGAAGCAGAATCTCGATGACATCAACGCGACGATTCAAGACCTGGAAAAAGAGGAGCCTGAAAAGTAAGGGCCCTTTTCGAACCACACACAAAAAAAACGCCCCTTTTTCGCCACAGAAGAAGGGGCGTTTGCATTGTTCGTATAATTCCTATTCTACATTTCCTTCCCAGTGCATTCATCGATGCTGCGCGGACGCGTTTCTCCGTGTTCGAAAAGTGGAAATCGCGGTGTACAGATCGTAGTACTGTTCAATTGTACCACGATATTGTTGTGCGCGTTTTTCGTCAGGCTCGTATGTGTCTCCAAGTCGAACCAGCCTTTGGGCCCCTTCCTCGATAGAAGAATACTTTTCCCCCGCGACTCCGGCACATATAACCGCACCGAGAGCAGAGCTCTCAGAGTTTTTTACCACGGTTACCTCTTTTCCTGTTATGTCCGCTTTGAGCTGAAGCCACTTCGATGATTTCGCCCCGCCTCCCGTGGCCCTCAGGCGTGTCACAGCGATTCCCGCTTCTTCAAGGATTTGTAAGTTTATTGCCAGGTCAAAGCATATCCCCTGAACCGCCGCTTTCAGCAGATCATATCTGTTCGTGGACAGATTCACGCCGTAAAATACACCGGTTGCTTCTGGATCGAGCCAAGGGGTGCCTGTGCCCGTAAAGTGCGGTAAAAGAAGAACCCTTGTAGGCTTCTCATCCAGTGCGGCAAACATACTGTCAAACACATCTTCGCCGCTTTTTTGAGCCCTGTTCATCTCCGGAATGAATAAATTATCTCTGCACCATTTCACTATTGACCCTGCGTTAAACAAGGCAAGCGCAGCCCATGTATCCTGAGGGCCGTGGGGATAGAGGGCGAGTCCATTTTTCATCAATAACGACCGATCAGCCGTTCTCCTTCTCTCATCTCCGACGCACGCGAGAACACATTCAAAGGTACCGGTGTTATCCGAGACAACACCGTCACTCACTGCCCCTGATCCGATTGCACTGCAGATTTGATCGTGCCCCCCTGTTGCGATCAGGACATTGTTGGATAACCCGAGCTCTTCACGAACCCTCGCGGATATGTGGTCGACCACCTCAGCTGAGGGCAGGGTGTGGGAAACCATGTCTTCGCAAATTTCCAGATGATCCATCAATTCTTTCCACCACGTCTTCTTCGTCACATCGTACATCATCGTCCGCGCAGCGGAAGACCAGCTCATCACAGGCTTTCCCGTGAATCTGGCAATCACAAAATCTTCCGCACACATGTACCGTGCAGGAAGCTCTTCTTTTGATTTTGCAGTATCGATAACCCAGGCAATCTTTGTGGCAGTAGACATTGGATGGGCGGGCACGCCGGTGTGGTCATAGAGACCGCCGACTCCAAAATGATCGATCAATCTCCCGCATTGGTCCTTTGACCTCGAGTCGAACGCTAAAATTGCGTTTCTATTGGGGTTGAATTGCTGATCCGTCGTGATGAGGGTGTCACCCATCGCTGAAACCGCGAGTGCTTCAATCGGATCGTTTCGCACTTTTTGGGCGACTTCAGCGCATACTTCGCACACAGAACCCCACAGCTGATTCGGATCGATTTCAAGCCAGCTCCCTTTTGTGATAAGCGGGTATTCGCTGTATGCTGTTGCACAAACATTCCCCTCATCATCGACGGCTATCAACCTGCAGACTGTCGTCCCCACATCGAGGCCTGCAATACTCATGGCGATACTTCCGCGCGTTGATTCATTGAGAGATGTATAAATATGATTTTTTTTGAACCGAATTTATTCTCTCGGGGTTATAGAAAAAAAACTTTTACCGTTTGATGGAAAAATAGAATGTGCTTCCCTTGTTCTTTTCCGTTTCGACCCAGACTTTTCCGTCGAACATCTCAACTGCTTTCTTTACGAACGCAAGGCCGACCCCGAAACCGTCAACCGGGCCGAGACTGTTACCCCGTTCATAGAACTTGAATATCCGCTCCCTGTCTCCCTCGGAAATACCGGGGCCGTTGTCTCTGATGAAAAAATTCACCCAGCCATCTTCTTCTTCTTCTTCACCGATCTCTATGATCGGTTTCTTGTCAGTGATTGCGTATTTCAGGCTGTTCTGGATGAGGTTGAGAAGAATGTGGTAAAAGATAGACCGATCGAAGGATACCCGCCTTATGTGCAGGTTGTCCACGATCTTGGCGTGCGTGTTGCGGATGTCATCCTCCAAAACCACAAGCACGTCATCAAGAACGCTCATCGGATCGAACTCCTGCACGGAAATGTTTGACTCACTGAGTTTGATGAATGAGAGAAGCCGCCTGATGAAATGGAAAGTGTGTTTGCAGTTCTCCTCGATTCGGGTTATATAGGTGTTTAGGTCTCTGTTGGAGGCGAGGATTTCTTTCATCTCGCTTTTAATGAGGCCCACATACCCCTCAATGGAGGCAATCGGAGTCTGCAGATCGTGGGAAACAATGTGCACGAACTCCTCCATCTCTTTGTTGAGCATTGCAAGCTTTTTGTTCTTTTCCGCAAGGTTTTTGTGAATAATCGAATTCTCGATGGATATTCCCGCAAACTGAGAAATCGACGTGAGCAGGTCAAGGTCACCTTCAGTGAAGCTTCCATCAATCTTATTGATCCCTTCTATGACTCCGAGGACTCTGTCTTTTTTTCTGATCGGAACGCAGATAAGAGACGTGGTCTGCATGTGCGTTATTTTGTCAACCCCCGAATAGAACCGCTCATCCTTGAAAGGGTCTTCTACGACTACAGGCCTCTGGTGATCGTATACCCACCACACGAACCCTTTCCCTCTTGGCACCTTCAGGCCCCTGACCTTTCGGGAACCGACTCCTGATGCTGCGTAGAACACGAGAGTTTTTTCTTCTTCGTCGTAAAGAATAACAGAGCTCGCCTCGCAGTGGAGAACATTTTTTACCCGTATCATGATCGTGTTTATGACTTTGTCGAAATCGAGGTGTGAGGAAAAATCCTGCCCGATCTGATTTAAAAGCTGTATATCCTGATAGGAAATAGAGCTGGCCAATTTGGACGGCTCCATACACCCTCCAAACTCATATGAAAGAGAAGTCACACGGTTCATCCGTTCCTGAAGGTCTTCGTAGTAAAGTTATAAAACATAATTCGGGCTGTGTCAATAGCAATCACGCATGATTTGGAAATACCTCTTCTCATTTTCCAAAAAGGCCCGGTGGACACCGGGCCTTTTGATTCTAACGCTTTGGAATCAGCTATACCTTGGGAACCTGTGCAAGGGCTTCCTTGATCTTGTGCTCCGGATATTCGTAGTCTACGAGTTTTCCCGCAAAATATGCCTCGTAAGCAGCCATGTCGAAGTGTCCGTGCCCGCTGAGCGCTAAAAGAATGGTCTTTGCCTCACCAGTCTCCCTGCACTTGAGTGCCTCATCTAAAGTGACGCGTATCGCATGATCTGTCTCGGGGGCGCAGATGATTCCCTCGCTTTGTGCGAATGTCACGCCTGCCTCAAATGTGGCGAGCTGGTGGACCGCTTTCGCCTCCACGAACCCGAGGTTCAACAGATGGCAGATGATAGGGGCCATACCGTGATACCGCAGCCCTCCTGCATGTACGGGCGGCGGAATAAAGCCGTGCCCGAGAGTGTTCATCTTCAAAAGTGGAGTGAGTCCCGCTTCATCGCCGAAATCGTACTCATAGGGTCCCCTTGTGAGCGTGGGACAGCTCTCAGGCTCCACATTTATTACCCTGAGGTCTGGTTTTTTCCCTTCGATCTTGTCCTTCAAAAACGGAAGAAACACACCGCCGAAGTTTGATCCTCCGCCGACACACCCAATAATTATGTCAGGATAGTCGCCGATATCCATGAGCACTTTTTTTGCTTCAAGCCCCACAACCGTCTGGTGCAAAAGTACGTGGTTCAGCACACTTCCCAGCGAATAGTGCGTGTCGTCACGGGACGCGGCATCCTCGACTGCTTCGCTGATTGCGAGCCCGAGGCTGCCGGGACAATCCGGATCCTTTTCCAGCATATGTCTTCCGGCATTCGTTTCATTCGAAGGGCTCGGTATACAATTCGCTCCCCATGTCTGCATCATTATTCTTCGATATGGTTTCTGGAAGTAACTCACCTTCACCATGTAAACCTTTATCTCGATGCCGAAACATGCTCCCGCAAAAGAGAGTGCGCTTCCCCACTGCCCTGCTCCTGTTTCTGTGGTGATCCGCTTTATTCCCTCTTTCTTGTTGTAGTAGGCCTGTGCAACCGCCGTATTCGGCTTGTGGCTCCCGGGAGGGCTCGTACCCTCATACTTGTAGTAGATCTTTGCCGGTGTGTCGAGCGCCTTCTCGAGCCTTCTGGCCCTGTAAAGCGTTGTAGGCCTCCAGAGCCTGTATATATCCCTGACTTCTTCCGGGATCTCGATATACCGCTCGCCGCTCATTTCCTGTTTGATTAGTTCCATCGGAAAAAGCGGCGCAAGGTCATCTGGCCCGAGAGGCTTCTTTGTACCCGGGTGCAGAGGGGGCGGCAGTGGTTGGGGAAGGTCTGCGAGAATATTGTACCAAGCCGTGGGAATATGCTTTTCTTCTAACGTGTACTTCACTGTTTCCATTGTTCACTCCTTGTCGATTTGATGGTAACAATAATTTTTCATGCATTGTTTCCTGTGCTGTTTCATGATTGAGCCCCCGGGAGGGGGCCAGAGCAGGACTCTGAACGACATTTTTTCTGCCTCCTGTATTCGAATATAAAAAAAGACCGAAGGCTTCCTTTACCCACGGTCAAAAAAAACCGTGGACCATCTCCCGAGGGATGGTCCACGGATTATACTCTTATGCCGGCGGACGCACCCCTAGGGGAAGTCTGTCCACCACCACCATTCAGCTCTTTTTCTTAAACGTGCATTCATCGCGCTTTCACCAAAAAAATCCTTTGCAGCACCTTATATATCACACCTCAATATATTTGTCAACAAATAAATTTATGT
>CAZOWM010000059.1:0-11583 GCA_964583615.1 uncultured Spirochaetota bacterium
TTGGGCGATATTGGACTTGAACCAATGGCCTCCTGCTTGTAAGGCAGGCGCTCTCCCATCTGAGCTAATCGCCCTTGTCAGAGTGAAGATAGCGCAAACCCAATACCCAGTCAACGAAAAAACGTGGAACCCTTTTCCACTGGTTTTGGACCGCTCACTCGTTTCTCTCACCTATGAGCCGTAATCCAGTGAGTGTGAGCTCGGGATCGATGTGGGTAATTTCATCGGTGAGGGGAGCAAGAACCGTGCTTAAACCGCCGGTCGCAACAACGGATGCTTCGCCGCCGAGCTCTGTCCGTATTCTCCGTATCAGTCCTTCAACAAGGCCGATAAATCCGTAAATCAGACCCGACTGCATCGAGTGGACCGTGTTCTTCCCGATAGCACGTGGTGGAGGCGAGAGGCTGATCCTCGGAAGCTGAGCGGTGGTAATAGCGAGCGCATCCGCCGCAGCCTCGAGGCCGGGGGCAATCGCGACGCCCACAAAGTCCCCCTCTTTCGATACCGCGCTGAATGTGGTGGCTGTTCCGAAATCGATGATAATACATGCGCTCTGCAGCATGCTGTACGCGGCCACTGCATCTGCGACAAGGTCGGCACCGAGCTCACTCGGGTTGTCGATGCGAATTCGAAGCCCGGTGCGAACACCTGGCCCGACGATCAGCGGCAGGATCCCAAGATACTGGTCGAAGAGATCGTAAAATACTTTTTGCAGCCGCGGTACAACGCAGGCAATGGTAACTTTCGAGATATCCTTCAGGCCGTACCCCCTGTCCTCGAGCAATGACTTTAGGAGCAGGGCGTACTCGTCAGGCATTTTCTTTCTGTCGGTTCGCACTCTCCACTGTGCAACCCAGCGATCTTCGTTCCATAACCCGAGAACCAAATTTGTATTCCCAATATCAATACAGAGAAGCATTGCTCTTTCCTCCTATATGGACGATCCTTTTCTGCGTGTCTCGATCTTCTTCCAGGAAGCAATAATCACAAATGTAACGACCGCTGACAGACCGGCTTCAGGAAGGCCGTTTATTGCTGCGATTCCAAAAATTCCCGCCCACGGGAGCTTTCTGAGCAGCCCCAGAACCCCAAGCACGAGCACTGTGTTCGTGAGAGATCCAACGATGCCTGCAATAATCAGTGCGGGAATCTCGTGTATTCTTCGCGTTGCTCTGTAGGCAAGCCATGCGGTTATACCGATAAAAAGACGTGGAAGTACCGAAACAAGAGGGTTCACAAACCAGACATCCGCAGGGCCCTGCGGTGCGATTGCAGCTCTCAGGAGGCTGAAAATCCCGAAGATAAAACCAATCACCACTCCGACCACGGGACCCTCGAGCACGGCACCGAGAATAACCGGAATATGCATCGTTGTGAGGGAAACTCCGGTGGGCATGGGGAAAAACCCGAGTGGTGTGACACTGAGGACAACGGAGAGTGCTCCCATTACCCCGGCAATGACGATTTTTCTAATGTTTGTGCTCATCAGTGTATTCCTCCTCTTATAAGTGTTTTCCACATTGACCATATGAGCTGATCCATGTGAAAAAAATAAATCATAGCGGCGGTGCATATAACGCTGATACCTGCCAAGAGCGCAATGTAATCTCCGGCCTTTGCGCGCAGCCGAATGAAGTGCGTTCGTCCCCTCCCCCCCACGTAACACCGTGCCTCCATCGCCTCGCTGAGACTGTACGCATGCTTCAGGCTCTGTGCGAAAAGAGGAATGAACAGGGGAAAAAGCCTTTTTATCCGTCTGAAAAAACCGCGACGTGTACCGTATCCGAAATCCGCACCCCTAGAAGCCTGCGCTTTCATGAGCCACTCGGCCTCTCCCATCAGAATCGGAATGAATCGAACGGCAATGTTGACAGTGAGTGCCAGTTCATGTGCCGGAAACCCGATTCTCTGCAAAGGCCGCAAAATGTGCTCAATTCCGTGGGTGAGCTCAGTTGTGGTCGTGCAGAATGAAAAAAGACTCAGACCAAGCACGATGACGACGAATCTCAGTATAAGCAGAACACCGGCGGTGATGCTCTCGTGTGTAACCCGAAGAAAACGCCACTGCCAAATGGCTTCATCCTCTGCACCGAGTCTCGGTACCGCAAAAACCTGTATAAGCGCGAGGATAATGAGAAAAATGGCAACTGGCCGAAGCGCTGTAAATGCGAGCCTGAGCTGGACCCGGGTGAGAAGAAGCCCGAATACGACAGCGATCAGAAGTAACACTGCCGAAAGCACACTCCCCAGCCCTACCGCAGCACAGATGAGCAGGATGCCCAGTACGAGCTTTATTCGCGGGTCTATACGGTGTATGATGGAATCGGTGGGCATGTACTGGCCGATGCTCAGTTTTGTGAAGAGCTCAAATTCGGTGCGTTTCGTCATTGACGAGTCTCCGTATTTCCTCAGTCACCTCTTCAACACTCAGAAGGCCTTCGGTAACCGCATATCCCCGGGCTGAAAGCTGGCGTAATACATCCGCCGCAACGGGGAGGCGAAGCCCGTGTTTCACAAGAAGCGCATAGTCTCCAAACACGTCGCGGGTGTGCCCTTCCGTGATCAACTTTCCCCCGTTTATCACGTAGGTGCGGTCCGCAAGCTCAGTGACATCCTCCATCGAGTGGGAGGCAATCACGATCGCCCTTCCCCCTGTGTTCCACCGTGCGAGGATATTTATGAGCTGCCGTCTGCCGTCAGGATCGAGGCTCGCAGTCGGCTCGTCCAGTACGAGCACACGCGGTTCCATCGCCAGTATTCCGGCAAGCGCAAGCCTTCTTTTTTCCCCGAGGCTGAGCTCCGACGTTTTTCGGTCCTTGAAAATAAAAGGCAGCCCCACCATCTCCATGGCGTTTCTCACCCGCTCGCGCACTTCATCCTTTCCGAGATTTATATTTCTCGGTCCGAAGGCCACATCATCACCTGCATACTGTTCGAATAGCTGCTTCTCGGGATTTTGAAAAAGCAGGCCGATCTTACTCCGTACTTCACCGATGTTCACCGAAGCAGTCTTCAAGGGCACTCCATCAAAATAGACGTCCCCCTGCGCCGGCCGCAGCAGGCCGTTCAAATGAAGAAGGAGTGTGGACTTCCCTGATCCTGCAGGTCCGATTATTCCTACAGTTTCATTTGCATATACCCTGAGGCTCACATCGTGAAGCGACTTCACTTCCAGCGCGGTACCCGAAAGATACCAGTGAAAGAGATTTTTCGCCTCAAGAATCGGCATATCAGTGGTTATCGCTCTTTTCTCCGGCTCCGTTCCCCTTCTTGAGGTTTCAGCCTGTCTTTTTTTCCCTCCGAGATGCGAATCAAGCGTTTCAACCAAAGCCTCAGCAGTAAGGACATTTTCAGGAAAACAGTGAGAAAATGCATGGATGTTTTTTGCCAATCTCTTGGCCACAGGAAGATCGAGTTTGATTTTTCTCAGCCTCTCTTCCTGGGCAAAAACCCAATCGGCTTCCCCATCAAGATGAATCGCACCATCCGAGAGGACCAACACTCTGTCTGCGCGCGCTGCTTCTTCCATCGAATGCGTTGCAGTAATGATCGTCATTCCCTGCGCCCGGAGTGTCTCTACGGTTTGGATGAACCGTCTTTTCGAAGCGGGATCGAGCATCGCGGCCGCTTCGTCCAAAAGGAGACATTTCGGCATCATCGCAAGAGTCGATGCAACTGCGAGAAGCTGCTTCTGCCCAGAAGAAAGGAGGCTGGTCGGCCGTTTGCTCATCTCCGTCAAACCCGTACTTTCGAGCGCCCATTTCACACGTTCACGGAGCTCCGTTTCAGGAATACCGAGATTTTCCGGTCCGAATGCGACGTCCTCTTCAACCACGGTGGCAATGATCTGAGTTTCAGGCTCCTGAAACACCATCCCCACAGTGCTCCGAATGTCAAGGAGATGCTCCCTGCTTTTCGTGTTCCACCCCCTTACATAGAGGTCACCTTCAGTCGGTACGAGGAGCGCGTTCATTTGTCGCAGAAAAGTCGACTTTCCGGAACCGTTCGCCCCCACGACGGCAACATACTCCCCCTCAACTATGTGTAGATTGACATCCTGAAGGGCGAAAACCCGCGCACGTGCATCAGGCCGGTAGGAAAACCACACACCGTCAAATCGTATCAACACATTTTCGTGGCCGGACATATCCTGTGTTCATTATCTCCCAAAATCGGAGCGCACACCATTCCTCAGATATGAAAAAAGGATTGACAGAAACGGTTACCGGAAAAAAACTCTATGGAGAGAAACGAAAGGCGACTGAGAATAAATGTCACTTTCAGTTGTCTCGGTCTGCATCGATCCAAGCAACCGTCGTAACCTTTGAACAATTAGAAGGAATGTATACTTTCTTCGCACTGCGGTCAATAGAAATTGCCGGAGAGTTCGTTTCGTATCGGTATCCGGGAATTGTGACTTTCATTTTTACTGCATATACAGTATATTTAAAAAGTCCTATGATTACCTCTGACAAGCTGAAAAAGATCAAACTGACAGAAGAACTGATAAGAAAATTGCCGAAAGTTCTTCTCCACGATCACCTCGATGGAGGATTACGGCCGAATACCATCATTGAACTATCTCAGCAGCACAACCCCTCACTTCCGGAAAATGATCCAGAAAAACTCGCACGCTGGTTTCACGAAGGTGCAAACAGAGGAAACCTGACGGAATATCTCAAAGGGTTCAGCTACACAATCGGTGTCATGCAGACCGAGCACGCACTTCACCGTGTTGCCTACGAAATGATGGAGGATATGAAAAAAGACGGCGTCGTCTATGTGGAGACACGATTTTCTCCCCTTTATCATACAAAATCCGGCCTGAGTTACGATCAGATCGTAGAGTCAGTGCTCAGAGGGCTCAAGGATGGAGCGCGCACCTTTAACGTGAAGTTCGGGCTGGTCATCTGCGCCATGAGAAATCTCCCACCTTCGAGCTCGCTAGAAATGGCAAAACTTGCCGTACGCTTCAGGGAACAGGGTGTCGTCGGCTTTGATCTCGCCGGTGATGAGCTCGGATATCCGCCAAAGGACCATTTCGACGCATTTCACCATATACAGAGAAACAATTTTTACATCACGATCCACTCCGGAGAAGCCTTCGGCAAAGAGTCGATATGGCAGGCACTCCAGTTCTGCGGAACCCACAGAATCGGCCACGGAATGCACCTGAAAGACGATATCATGACGGAAAACAATGAGATCATCGAAATGGGATACCTCTCCCGCTATGTACGAGACAGGAGAATCCCCCTCGAGGTGTGTCTTTCTTCGAATGTTCACACAGGTGCGATGCCAAACCTGCGGTATCATCCTTTCCCCATTTTCTACAAAAACGGTTTCAGAGTCACACTCAACACGGATAACCGGCTCATGAGCAATACCACACTGACAAAGGAGTTCCTCATTGCAGCACGCAGTTATAAGCTTACTGTCAAAGACATTGAAAAATTGACGCTCAACGCAATGAAAAGCGCGTTTACCCATTTTCCGGAACGGTTACGTATAATATACGACGTTCTCAAACCTGGATATGCACAAATCATGAAGAACGAACTGGATAAGCTCGACAATGCACACAGACAAAAACATTCGGAACACCAGAAGATTTAACCGGAAATCAGAAAAACCTCTTTCAGAAGGTAATTTTTCACCGCGGTTCGATATATGCGGTATGGGAAACCCACTCGTCGACATCCTCGTGTATGTTGATGATGCATTTCTCCTGAAGCACGGCCTCAACAAGGGTATTATGCACCTGATTGACTGGGAGCGAAGGGAGCTCCTGCTCGAGCTGATCAGAGGGAAAGAGATTACCATGGAGGCCGGAGGATCCTGCCCGAACACTCTCGCCACTCTTGGTCTGTTGGGGTTGCGGGTTGCTTTCATGGGGAAGATCGGCAACGATGATCTCGGAAGAGTATTTGAGGAAAAAATTACCGCAAAAAAAGTGCATTCCTATCTTCATAAGTGTAAGGAAAAGACAGGCACAAGCATCATTCTCATCACCCCTGACAAAGAACGGACGATGAACACGCACCTCAGTGCCTGTCGGGAATACCGTGAAGACGATCTTCCCGTGGAGGTGATCGACGGTTCGCGTTTTTTTTACTTCACCGGTTACATGTGGGATACGGAAACGCAAAAAACCGCAGTGAAAAAAGCCATCCAGAGGGCCCGGGAAAGCGGTCTTCAGATAATATTCGACACAGCCGACCCCTTCGCGGTAGAGCGCTACAGGGAGGATTTTCTTGACTTGATCAGCGAAAGTGTGGACATAGTTGTTGCAAACGCGCAAGAGGCACAGATTCTCACAGGGGGAAAAATCGAAGATGGTGTGAAGAAACTCGGAGAGCATGCACGAATCGCAGTTGTGAAAAACGGTGCGAAGAATACCCATATCTTCAGCGAGGGAACGTACATCAATGTGCCGAGTTTTCACACCGATGTAAAGGATACAACCGGAGCGGGCGATGCATTCTCTGCGGGATTTATCTACGGTCTCATCAAAGGGCACTCGCTCTACATGTGCGGAAAGATCGCCTCCTTTGTCGCGTCAAAAACCATTGAGAAAATCGGCGCGCAGGTCCCGGACGACATTCATAACCTTCTCCAGAAGATGCTGAAAACCCACGCAGATCTCTGAATGAGCATGTGCACGCCTCGCCACATCTTTTCCATTCATGAAATCGTTCATGCAGAGAGGAGAGATATTTGAAAACACACGATGAATCAGTGTTTCGATACTTCTTTGATGAGAGGCTCCATCAGTCTTTCGAAGGCGCCGATCTCATTGTGTTCGACATGAATGGACTTATCGTCAACGACGAAGGGATACAGCTCGAATCTGTGAACAGGGTTCTCAATCCGTTCAGCATTCGTGTCGGCAGAGAGTACTGGATAAAAAGATGTATTGGAAAGCGAGCTGATCATTACCTTCTGCAAATCCTTTCCGAGAACGGGAAGGTCGAGGATGCGTACCAGATAAATATGCTTGTTGAAAAAAAAAACCACTGGTATGGGGAGCTGATATCCGACAGGGTGATGAGTCTCTTAAGACCGGGAGTTCGTTCGCTCGTAGAACACTTCTCACACCGTACCGACAAAATATTGGCTCTGGCAACCTCGGCACTCCGCCGGGAACTCGAAATCATAATGGGAAAAAGGGGGCTCGATCTCATGAAGCACTTTCGTTTCATGCTCACCGGTGAGGACGTCAAGCGGAGTAAACCTGACCCTGAAATCTACGAAAGCCTTCTCACGCTCTCACGGATTCCCTCACATCGCTGTCTCGTGCTGGAAGACAGCGGCCCGGGGGTGGAGGCGTCCCACGCTGCGGGGATCGCGTGTGTCGCGGTGCCGAATGAGTACACTGCAGGACAGGACTTCTCACATGCAGCATTGGTTATCAGTGACCTCACCGAAACGGCTCGCATTCTGCATCCCCGTGATCCGGAGAGCACGCAATGACGGGATTCCGAAACCAGCGAAAAAAAGCGGCAATCAGCGACAAAGTCGTCGGCACCTGGTACGCAATCGCGGCATTCACCGTATGGGGATTTTTGCCCATCTACTGGAAATCTCTTGACCACGTGCCCTCTGCACAGATACTCGCGCACCGCATATTCTGGTCTTTTATCCTGGTAAGCATCGTGCTCTGTGTTCAAAAACGAAGGGCCGAGGCTCGTTCTGCACTCTCCTCCGGAAAAAACAAGCTGACATTCCTCGTCAGCGCACTCACGCTCGGGACCAACTGGTTTATCTACATCTGGGCGGTGAATACGAATCATATCGTTGAAAGTAGCATGGGGTATTTCATCAATCCGTTGCTGAGCGTCCTTCTCGGAATCATCTTTCTGAAGGAACGGTTGAAGCTTGTGCAGGCGCTGTCCGTATTCCTCGCGTTTATCGGAGTCTCTTATCTCACGGTTCAGTACGGAAAGATTCCGTGGATCGCCCTTTCTCTGGCTGTGAGCTTCGCTTTTTACGGACTTTTGAGGAAAACGGCAAAAGCGGGATCCCTCATCGGTCTTCTCGCGGAGACCATGCTCCTCACCCCTGCCGCCCTCACCTACCTCATCATTGTACAGATCCGTGGAACAGGTGCGTTCGCCAATGCCGGCGTCGGCACCAGTCTTCTTCTTGCCGGATGCGGAGTAGTTACTTCTCTCCCCCTGATATGGTTCGCACACGGAGCACGCCGAATCCCCCTTGCTACGGTCGGGTTTACTCAGTATCTCGCCCCAACCTTAATGCTGTTGCTCGGCGTTTTCGTGTACCGCGAGCCTTTCACCACCAGTCATCTCGTGAGTTTCGGGTGCGTCTGGACAGCGCTCATATTCTATTCCCTTTCCCACACAAAGCTCTTTGAAAGACACCGCAAAGCACCATCGCATGACACAAAAGGGTGAGAGAGGAAAAACTTATCGTGTGTTCAGGTCTTCAATTAAGCGGGCAAGGCGTATGAAGCCCTCTACAGCCACCCGTTCGGCACGAATGTCCACGTCGTGAAAATGGGCACTCACGATGGAACGTACGGTTTTTTTGTCTGAAAACCCTTTCATTGCACAGAGGTTGTTCACGAGGCTTTTTCGCCGGTTTGAAAAAGACGTTTTGATCACCAATTTAAGGACTTCTCTGTTGAAAGATGCGCATTCTCTGGAACGGGACAAGCGGAGAATCGCGCTCGCGACCTCAGGGGCGGGGAAAAAATTACCGGGAGCTATATTTTTTTCCATGACATGCACACGCGCGAGTGCCTGTACGTAGACGGATACGGCAGAGTAATTTTTATCACCAGGAACCGCACACACTCGCTGTGCGATCTCTTTCTGCACCATGCCCACGATTTCTCCCACACACGGGTACTCTTCGAGACACCGCACGATCGCTTTCAGGCAGACACTGTAGGGAAAATTGCTCACCACCTTATCCGGTGTGCCGTGTTCAAAAATCCTCGCAGACGTTAGTTTCAGAAAATCCCCCCATATTATTCTGACATTTTTCTGTCCGAGTTCGTCGATCTTTTCTGTGAGCAATCGTGAAAATCCTCCATCGATTTCCACTGCGATTACCTTTTTCACTCTCTCGGCAAGAGAAAACGTCAGCGTGCCGATCCCGGGACCGATTTCGAGGAGCGTGTTATGTTTCCGGAGATTCGCATATGCGAATACTCTTTCCGCAATGGCCCTGTTCACAAGAAAGTTCTGTCCGTATTTTTTGTTCAGCGAAAGCGAGCGGGCCTTCAGAATCTCCGTTATGTAGGAAGGATTGAAAACAAGTTGTTCATATCCTTTTCTCATTCACATCACGATCCTGTCGAGCAGCTTGCTGAGCTCATCTTTATCGATGAGGTCAATAGGTCTGATCTGAGCAAACTCAACAGCCGTTCTCGTGAATTTCGATGCACTGATACAGATACTCCTCATTGCGTTGCTTTTTCTCATCTGGTCATAGAGCACCCGTATCTCATCGTACCCGATGGGATCCACGCTGCGAAACACTTTCACGAAACTGGGGGTCTTTTTTGCATTTCTCCACTTGCTCTGTGTCTCGAGTGCATACACTTCGACAACGTCCGGCGTTCGCAGGAACACGTCCTGGATCGCAAGCCCCATTGATTCGACAAGACGGGTACAGAAGGTCTGGAAGTTGGTTTGAGATGCGATAAGAAAATCTTTCAGCCTGTCATCGGCACGCAGGTCGCTGTAGATTGCAAGTTTTTCAGCAACATCACGGTATTTGGGGTTGATCTCGTAGACCTTTTCCCATTGTTCCACTGCACGCACCAGGTCCTTGGAGGCCTCATGGCACTGCGCAAGAAGGTATCTCGAGGCGAGAAGGACATGTACATCTTCTTCTCCGAGTTTAATCGCCCGCTCCAACTCGTTGATCGCCTCACTGATATCTCGTTTTACGATAAAGATATTGGCCCTTTCAAAGAGCGCGCGCTGGCGAAAATCAGGGTCCTTCATGGACTTTTCGAACTGAACGAGTGCAGTCTCCGTATCGCCTGCAGCCATCGAGATCTTGCCCAGGTAGAAATAGCTCGCAATATTCTGGGGATCATATTTCAGTGATTCCATCAACGCTTTTTTTGCATCGTTGAGCGCCTTTTTCTTAAAAAGAATAATTCCCATCCTCATGTATGCGAGTGCGTGATCGGGCTTAATTGCAATAACCTTTTTGTAATTTGTAAGCGCGGAATCTGTGTAATCCCTCTCTTCAAAGAGTTTTCCAATGTTGAAATAATTTTCGTAATTATTCGGCTCCAGCTTTGAAAGGAGGATGAACTCTTTCTGGCTCTCATCTATCTGTCCGAGCTTCAGATACTCGTGAGCAAGTCGCTCTCTGACGTTTTTTGCACTTGCAATATTCGTGAATTTCCCCGAGTTGGTAATGAACTTGTACTCCACGATGGCGAGATCGGGTCGTTTTTCGGCCCTGTAGCACTCTCCCAGATACCAGTGCGCATCCGGATTCCTCTCGTTTCTGGCAAGGATGTTTTTCACCTGCCGAATCGCCGCCTTGGTGTTTCCGTTGTCGATTTGACGTTCGATTTCCACCAGCTTTTTCGGGCTGACGATCTTTTTTATCATAATGAAGAGGAAAATAAAAAAACCGACTCCGATAAAAACAAAGAAAAAAACTGTCAACATGCTCATGCAAACATCCTCAGGTTTTCATTTCAGCAGCAGGACCATTTTAACGATACTATAGACGAGAGAATATAGTCAAACAAAATGAAAAACATTATACTTTGAGTGCTGAGAGGTCATGGTACAGATGAAAAAATACCTTATTCCCCTTTTCACGTCTTTTTTTACTTTCAATATTTTTTTCGGCATCTATGCACTTGATAATGAATTTTTTCAAAAGGGACTGTCCTTCTATCAGACATCCGAATTTCAGCTCGCAATCGCACATTTCAAGGAGGCAAAGACTTTCGATCCGAAAAACCCCCTCAATTACTTCTATCTTGGAAACTCCTACTTCCAGCTCAATGATCTGGACAACGCAATTCTCAATTACACCACTGGGCTCAATTTTACAGAAGAAAAGGGGATCTTTTTCTATAACCTCGGTAACTGCTACTACATGAAGGGAAATTTCGACTTTTCAACTGAGATGTACGCAAAGGCAATCATGAACGACCCGACGCTTTTTGATTCTCATCTCAACTCCGGCAACGCGTACTATCAGTCGGGCGACTACGCGAATACCATCGTGCAGTGGGAAACCTATTTGAAAAAATATCCCCAAACACCTCAGTATGAAAACATCGAGAAGGCTATCGCATATTTGCGAGAGGAGCTGAAAAACCCCGGCTCTCTCAAAGGCATAAAAGGCGAAGGACTCGATGAAGACCTGCTGGGTGATGTGCTCGGAGACCTCGAGGACCTCATCAACCGCACCGAGAACATAATGGAGATGAGTGAGAAGCCAATCGATGATCTCAGCAGTGAAGACATAGAACGGTGAGGAACGCCCATGGCGAAAAAGAACAAAGGTCTCATACTACTGCTTGTCGTTATAATAATCTTTCTCATCGGAGGAAGTTTCTTCTATTTCTTCCCCAAA
>CAZOWM010000059.1:11683-17524 GCA_964583615.1 uncultured Spirochaetota bacterium
TTCTTCCCCAAAATCGTGAAAAGGGAGGCTACTCCGGAGGTGGAGGGGGGAGCAGAAGCAGAGCCTGATCTGGAGGCGTTTGACGAACAAAAAACAATCGACAACAAGATAAAACTTGCAGAATACTACCTGGAGAAAGAGGAGTATGATCTGGCCAGACAACAGCTCGAAGATGTACTGATCCGTGACCCCGAAAACACAACAGCTCGGGAGATGTTGGAGAAGGCTGTCGCGAAAAAGAAGGAAATTGCAAAAAAAGAGGAACAACGCGAGGACGAGAAACTCGACAAGGTTGTTTCAACACTCAAAGAGTCCATTCCCGAAAAAGAAAAACTGCCCCAGAAAAAACCCGTGGACCTCGAGGAGGAAAAGGCCGCAAGAGCCCGAGAGGCGAATAAGTATTTCCTCGAGGGAAAGAAGGCCTATGAGAATGCGAAATATTCCGATGCGATCGAAAACCTCGAAAAGTCTCTGGATATAGACGATGAAAACGCCCGTGCCCTTGCCTATCTCGGTTCGAGTTACTTTGAGGAGAACAGCACTTCTCAGAGTAATATGAAAAAAGCGATAGACTCAAGCAAGCGGTCCCTCGCACTCGATCCGACTCTTTCCCTTCCTCACTACACACTCGGGCAGATCTACGATCAGCAGGAACTGTTCTCAAGCGCGGCTGATGAATATCAGAAGGCGCTCGAACTCGACCCGAACAACGGCATGGCCTACTACAAGCTCGGCATAATTCAATATTTGCAGAGAAACTACAAAAATGCCTTGTCCTCTTTCACGAAGGCTTCCGAATTACTGCCGGATTTTCCCCAGGCTTTCTACAATCTCGGGCTGACTGCGCAGAAGCTCGGACGCACAAACACTGCGATAAATGCGTACACCAGCGCGATCTCACTGAAGAAGGATTACGTAAAGGCCCTGCTGAACCTCGGCCTTCTCTACTATGAAAACGACTTCTATGATGAAGCCCTGGGATACTACAGGAAGGCGGTTTCATATGATCCTCAGAATCCGAAATCCCATATAAAACTCGGCGACGCGTACCGGTCCAAAAATATGTACGACGAAGCGAAAAAGGCATACGAAACAGCTCTGCAGCTCGATCCTAAAAGCGACCTTACATACTATAACCTCTCGATTCTTTACGAAATGGAGGAAAAATACGACCTTGCGGTTCAGTCGCTGGAGACTGCCATCAGCCTAAAAAAGAACGACAAGCGATATCACTACAACCTCGGGAACAACTATTCGCGTCTCGGGAAGTACAACGAGGCAATCAATGCATTCAAGTACGCGATCAAGCTCGATCCGGACTACATGGAAGCCTATAACAACATCAGCGACATCTACATAAAGAGCAACCTCTTTGACAAAGCTCTGGAAACCCTGAAAAAAGCAATCAGTCTCAACCCGAACTCCCTGCCTGCACGAATTAACCTCGGAAATGCGCTTCTCAAAACCGAGCTCTATCAGGAGAGCACTGAGCAGTTCAAGACCGCGATTGAAATTAACCCGCTCTCCCCTGAGGCGCATTTTGGCCTCGCCAATGCATATCTCAATCTCGACAGGGAAAACGACGCGATCTCCGAATACCTGAGGACGATAAAGTCAGACAAACAATTTGTGCAGGCATACGAGCCTCTCGGGAATTTGTTTCTCAAGCAGGGAAACAAAAAAGATGCGCTTACGATTTTCAAAACCCTCATAACGATCGATCCGGATTACCCGGAACGAGAAAGAATCAAAAAGATCATCAAAAAGATCGAATCTGCCGTCTGAGTACACAACGAGTTCTGCTATGGATAATGCACCCTTTTACAGGCTCCATCTTTTTGTATCAGGACGAGTTCAGGGAGTGGGATTCCGTTTTTTCGCGATCAATCACGCGAACGCGTACGGAATTACCGGCTGGGTAAAGAACCTCTACGACGGACGGGTTGAGATCGAAGCTGAGGGGAAAAAGCAAAACCTTCTTCTTTTTCTCAATGAGATCAGGATAGGCCCCAGGTCTGCGCACGTTGCAAATGTGCTTGAAAAATGGCAGGATACCTCTGCTCCCCGGTACGAAAACTTCAACGTCGGGTTTTGAAAAACAGGATGTACGGGTATGCCTGTACAGCTCTGCCCGAACTTCTCCTTGTCGCCTCTGAAAAAGGCTCCTAAATTCAATACTATGAAAAAAGAAAAAGAAGCGACTATCAAAACCGCAATACTCGATCTTCAGGGAGCGCACTGCGCGTCCTGCGCATTCACCATAGAACATCTTGGAAAAAAGGTGCAGGGGATAAGAAACGTGCGCGTGGTATCCGCGAAGGGAGAGATACACGTACACTATGAAGGGAATCCAGGTTCCCTCGAAAAAATCGTGGAAATCGTAAAAACCCTCGGGTACAGAGCCTCGATACGCTGGGAAAGTGTTGCATAACCTTGAAGCGACAACGCTGCCGCTTCACTGTGTTTCACGCAACTCAGTTTTTCCTGTATCCGAAATTGCCTGAATGATTCTTTCGACAAGTGCGTCCATTGCGCGCGCAGACCCGCTTTCTTTGTTGAACTGTATGAAGGGCTTTCCCATGTCTCCCGATTTTACGAGCTCAGGGTCAATAGGGAAACGCCCGAGAAAGGGAACGCCCATCTCTTTGGCGGCTTTTTCTCCGCCCCCCGTTCCGAAAAGATCTATGGGTTTGCCGCAGTGGGGGCAGACGAAGCCGCTCATGTTTTCGACGATTCCGAGTACCGGTACGTTCAGCTGTCTTGTGAACATCACACTCTTTCTCGAGTCGAGAATTGCAACATCCTGCGGTGTCGTCACAATAATCGCTCCGTCGACCTTCTTTATGAGCTGACATACACTGAGAGGTTCATCTCCTGTTCCGGGAGGTGAATCAACAACGAGATAATCGATGTCCCCCCAGGCCACGTCGCTGAGAAACTGCTTCAGAACCACCATCTTCAGAGGCCCCCTCCAGATGACGGGCTGGTCGCGGTCCTGGCTGAGAAATGCCATGCTCACCACCTTCAGGTTTTCCGCAACCCTTATCGGCTCGATCATCTTGCCGTTACTAAAAAGTTTTTCGTCCTCTATCCCGAGCATCTTCGCCGTGTTGGGGCCGTGTATGTCGGCATCGATGAGCCCCACCCTGAAATTTTTCTTGGAAAGCCCGTAGGCGAGATTTACTGCAAATGTCGTTTTTCCAACCCCTCCTTTTCCGCTCAACACGATGAGGGTATTCTTGATTCTGGAAAGATTGTTCTTCAGTCGCTCTTCCTGTTCTCTCTTTTCTTCCGTTCTTGACTGATCAGTCATATTTTTGATCCTTTTCTCATAAGTTAAGTCGTAACGAGCACGCCTATCTGCACCGGGCGCACAGTCCGTAGAAGGCAATAATATGGTTGTGTATCTCGAAGTTGTATTTGCGCGAAAGCCCTTTTTCAGTTTTTTTCAGGAGTTCCACCTCATCATCGATGAATTCCGTATAATCGATGATCCGGTGGCAGTTCGTGCAGATAAGATGATGGTGGTGACCCTTTTTCATGTCGGGTCCGATATTCAGCTCATACCGGGCCCTTCCATCGCCAAAGTCGAATTTGAGAACCACCCCTATCTGGACGAGAAGTTCAAGGGTCCGGTAAACTGTTGTCAATCCAATTGCGGGGTAGATATCATACACCTTCTGATAGACCTCCTCAGCACTCAGGTGGTCACCGGTTTTGTTGAGAACATCGAGTATCGCTTTTCTGGGTTTTGTCAACCTGTAATGGGACTCCTTGAACTTCCGGTCCCAGTACGATCTCTCCACTACATGTTCTGACATGATAACAAACCTCTATTGAAAATGATTATCATTATTAAAATGATAATCTTATATACCCTTTGAGTCAACACCATTCTTTGTGGATTTTAAAAACTTACGTATCGATGTCCTGATACTTTTTGCCAGCGTAATAGCCAACCCCCCTCTTCTGTACGTTTCGGAGCGTTTGGGGAAAAACATCATGACTGCCCCAGTTCACATTCTCGAACAGAGCAGCAGAGTTTTGCCATTTCTGGTATCCGATGAGATAGTAACCGCCGTCAAATGCCGGGCCCAGTACAAGAGGATACTCGTGCAGTTTTTCCAGATATTCCCTGAGCACATCAGCCGAGAGGTGAGGGATATCTGACCCGATGAGCACAGTCCTCGATAGAGACCTTTTTTATACCCTTTTATGAGAAATGCGGGCTAATACTTCATCAGAGAAGCCTCTTTCCCGCAACTGCTCAATCCGTATGTTGCACGGTTTAATCATTTCTTTTCCACCAGAAACAAATATTCACTAATATGTATTGGCCTTTCCCTCAAATTCCGACTTCCGCGAAAAGTGTTATATTTCGTTTCAAGTACTTCAGTTTTGCCCTTTTTATTCAGAAGTTCCTTCATCTGATCGATTGAAATGAATCCTTCGGAATTGAATGATATTATCAGGAATTTAGACGGGAGAGTTTCGACCAAATCTTCAAATGCATCAATCGCGAGCTTTCGTTTATTATAATCAGACCTATTCCAGTCGGACGGGATGCCTGAAACATCGCTAATGTTCGTTGGTTGAATATAATCAACGATGAGATTAAGCATAAAATAATTTGATCCATAGGGATGCTGGTTATACGGAGGATCTATATATGTCAAATCGACTTCATCTATGCACTTCGCGATTGTATTGGAATCTCCGCGGTGAACTTGTACCTCGCAAGAATAATTACTGAATACAGGAAATGGAATACTAATGTTTCCTTTAATCCGAAGAAGGGCGTCACCGTTATTCCCGCCGAACATACCTATTTTTTTCTCAGAGTCTTTATAAAAACCTTTAAATACACCCGACGTATTCGCATGAATTGATGCTTCCGATAAAAGTGGTGCTAGAAGAAATATTTTGATTTCTTCAGGTAAATTTTCTATATACATTCTCGCAGTGTCGATATATTTCGCGTTTCGGTTTGTATAAAATACTCTTTCGCCTTGTTTGATATTTCTATCATCCTCTGGGGCATAAAGCTCGGTTATAATTCCTTTACGAAGCGGTCCAAGTTCAAGCTTATTCACCAGATGGTTATAACATTCAGTGAGATTTGATAGATTGATATCTTCCTTGTTTGTTAGATAACATTTGCTAATTACTTCTGCATATTTTTCAAGATCATTTACAATAAGTGTTTTTGCATAGCCTTTCATAAATCTAGAAACGATGCCAGATCCTGAGAATGCATCAAAGATTCTGAGCTTCTTTTTTCCTAATCGATTTGAAGCTTTGTCTAATCCTCTGCCAATAAACGGGAGCAAACTACGCTTGTTGCCTATATAGGTTATTAGTTGTTCCGACAAAAAATCGGGATTCTCATCGACTATATCTTCAAACAAAAGACGATTCATAGATACTCGCCATGCTTCCTCATATTAGTTAATGCATAAATACATTTTTACGATGATATTCTAAGTAAGATTTCATATCTCGATTTATATCTAATCGAGCTTCTCCGGTTCTCCAGGGTTTAATATGGCTGCATACAAGAAGCCTTTCGTCATTGATATCGCACAAACGACACTTCCCGCCGTCTCGTGCGAGTACTAATTTCCTCAATGTACCGGTATTTATACGTAAATTCGAGACTGCCTTGCGAGTTGTCTCCTTATCGCTAAGATTATACGAGATCTTAGTAATTAATTCTATGATTTCTGTATTATATTCCTCTTGTATGTCAACTTCGGTAATAATTACATCTCTTAGATCAGTGAAATCCTTTCTTTTTAAAGACTTTGATTCCCTTTTTAAGCATTTCACACTCCTGCATAA
>CAZOWM010000060.1:0-17139 GCA_964583615.1 uncultured Spirochaetota bacterium
GAGTAATTGCAATAATCACTGACCCTTATGAAGTAAACAAAATACTTGAATGCCTGAAAAGAAACAATGCACCACCCTTCGATAAAGTTGAAATCAAGGCCTCCTGATCCTCATTTTCTTTCACATCAATAAGAAGAAATATCAAGGGGAGAGGTATGCCCTACCATATTTTCAGCAATGCCTTGGAGATTTCCAGACACCGTACATCTTATCACCGCACTCCGGGCACCTGCTCTGCGGTCTTGCCAGATAGCACTGAATTTGATACGCCTCACCAACAGTGCTCCGCACGTGCTGCAGAAAAAGCAGGCCTGAAATATTCAAAACCGCCGGGTGATGGAGATAGTTGATGATCTTACGGGCCGGAAAGGATATACTATTGAAGAGGTGAGGAAGATGCTCGGTTTTTTCCACGGAGTGTCGTTCAGGTGCGCTTATCCTTTTATACCGTAGAAATCACACATCATTCATGAAAGAGAAATGAAATGAGGGACAAATCGAAGGTTGCGCTCGTATACTGCGACAGCTACGAGCAGGAAAAGGTTTTTCAGGCCCTGAAACGCGCGGTCGATCTCATCGGGGGGGCAGGCGCCTTTGTCCGGAGTGGTGAGAAGGTGCTGTTGAAACCGAACGTGCTCGCAGGGGTAGCACCCGAGCGAAGCGCAACCACCCATCCCTCCGTGCTGAATGCTGCGGGAAGGGTGTTCGGTGGGCTCGGTGCGCGGCTGTTTTATGGTGATTCCCCCGGTTTCGGGCAGCCTGCAACCCAGCTGAAGAAGGCGGGGCTCGCAGATGCCGCCGAAGAACTCGGAATCGAACAGGCTGATTTTGACAGCGGGAAAACAGTCATTTTTGAGGGGTCACCTTTTACGCGACGGTTCGTTCTCGCACAGGGGGTGCTGGACTCAGACTGCTTGATCAGCCTCGCGAAGTTCAAAACCCATCAGCTTACGAGAATAACAGGAACAGTAAAGAACCAGTTCGGGTGTATACCGGGGCTTTTGAAAACGGAATACCACGTGAAGATGTCCAACCCCCGCGATTTTGCGCGCATGCTCGTTGCACTCACCCTTTTTCTCAGGCCGAGGCTCTACGTTCTGGACGCGGTCTCGGCGATGGAAGGAAACGGGCCGCGAAACGGCGATCCGGTAAAACTCAACGCACTACTCGTTTCAACTGACCCTGTTGCGCTTGATGCAACAGGGTGCAGAATCGTTAATCTGAACCCCGCCTATGTCCCGACCATGGAGCCGGGAAAGGAGTGGGGCCTCGGTGTGTACGGTTCTGGGGAAATAGAGCTTGTGGGCGACCCCATTGATCGGTTTTATAATCCGGATTTCAATGTCGAGCGAAAACCTGTACGGTATGGCGCGAAAAAGGGTGCACTCTCCTGGGTAAAGCAGCTGGTTTCGGCCAGACCGGTGATCGAGGAAGAACGGTGCGTGCGATGCGGTGTGTGTGTCGACACATGTCCCGTGAATCCGAAGGCGGTCGGATGGGCGGACGAGGAAAGAAAAAAACCTCCAGTGTACACTTACAGCCGATGCATACGCTGTTTCTGCTGCCAGGAGCTGTGTCCTGCACGTGCGATCTTTGTAAAGACTCCGCCGCTCGGAAAAATAGTATTCGGAAGGACAGATTGATTTTTTTTCTTTTTCCTGTACAATCCTTCCAAAAAACGTGAGGACTTATGATGAGAGATGAAACCTTTTTAAAGTCAATGACGATTACGGTGACTGCCGAAGACTCAGTTGAGTACGAAAGCGCCCTCCTCGGCCAGCACGGGATTTCCTTCTTCATTCATGCTGAAGCGGAGAATGGTGCCCGAAATATCGTGGTGGACGTCGGGCAGAACACGGACGCACTTCTTCACAACATGGAACAGCTCGGCATCGCGCCTGAATCGACCGATATGATAGTGCTGACCCACTGCCACTATGACCACACGCAGGGGCTCAGCAGGTTCATCACCCGCGTCGGAAAGACCGATATGCCGATCGTTGCGCATCCCGGGATTTTCCGCGTTCACTTCGTCACGGACCCCTTTCTCAGGCATGTGGGAGTCATGGCTTGTGATTCGCAGAAAAAAATCGAAGATTCGGGGGGCAGGCTTTTTCTCACCCGTGACCCTCTCGGGCTTATGCCTGGACTGTACACCTCAGGTGAGATAGAGCGGAAAAGCGATTTCGAGGATCCTGGTATCGCACTGAAGACCCTCGAGGATGGGAGGATTCAGGATGACTATGTCATGGACGATCTTTCACTAATAGCGTGTGTGGAGAAGAAGGGGAATGTCATCATAACAGGGTGCAGCCATGCAGGAATCGTCAACATCATCAGGCACTCGGTGAAACTGAGCGGGAGGGAAAAAATCGAAGGAATTGTTGGCGGGTTTCACCTTATCGAAGCAGCAGAAAACAGGATACAAAAAACCGTTGAAGCACTCGCAGAATTCGACATAGGGTGGATCGCTGCAGGCCACTGCACCGGGTTTCGTGCACAATCTGCGCTCTACTCGCGGTTTGGCGAACGTTTTATTCCGCTTCACTCAGGCCAGATTTTTCGTCTCTGAACAGTCATCCTGCCGCGAAACACAGTCACTCGAAGAAGAATCGGATTTTCATTCCTTTGCGGCGTGTTTCAGGAAGTCCGCACACGCCTCCGGTGACCCCTTGTGAATGGGGTCGCGGAGGCTGGTACGAACCTGGATGTATGCGGCTTACTCGAAGTATCTGTCTCGCGGCCACTCTGTGATGAGTTTGGAAATTTCCTCTTTCTTCTGTGCGTAGCGCACGAAATACACGATCGCTCCGACCGCCATCCAGACAGCGGCAAAGAGAAGCGCCTTCCACCCCTGGAGGATCAAAAGGTATCCGGAAACAATGATTCCGAGTATAGGAATGATGATGAATGCGCCCTTGTATCCCTTCGGCATCTTATTGTACATGTCAGGATACTTGAAACGCGATATGATGACCGCGATGTGAGTCACGATCCAGTTGTACAGGAACATTGCGACGATGATTTCCGCAACGAGCTGTATTGTACCGCTGACGATGAGAAATACGGCGACAATGAACGTAGCGATAAGCGCAAATCCCGGTACCCCGAACTTGTTGATCGCTGTGAGCTTTCCGCCGATGATCTTGTCACGTGAGAGCCCGAAGAGAATGCGCGCACCGACCGCCTGTTCCCCGTTGTGGGATGAGAGAATTGCAGCCCATGCCACGATCACGATAAACGTGATACCGAAGGGCCCCATGTACTTGGACGCCACCGCTGCGTAGGGAGCATCGGAGTTTGCGAACTCCTCCCACGGCAGTATTGCAGTCGATACGAGGGCGGAGAGGGTGTAGAGCACGACTGGAATGATGATGCCGAGGATGATTCCCCAGGTTATCGTCTTGGCAGCGTTTTTTGCCTCCTCTCCGAGATCGGCGGCGAGCTCCGGTTCATCGGTTTCGAGGGAGTGCAGGTGACTGCATACGGTTCTTGCGGTCGGAGAGCAGGGGTCATACTGCATTTTTCTCGTATAGGAGACATCGATGGAGCCGCGCGCCTTGATGAGCTCCGTGATCCGTAGGGCCCTGTCGCCCGTGCAATGCTCCTGCAGGATTTGGAAGCTGGCCCCTTGAGTGGTGATCCTGTTGTTTGCGGCGACGATGAATCCTTCTGAAGGGTTTTGGAGATGGGGAAGCCTCCTTCTGCACATCATTTTGAGCCACACTCTGACGAGGGGACCGAACAGTGTGAGAAAAGTGTTCATCATCCTCTCTTTACGGATGCTCTATCTCTAGGATACTCGAATAGATTTATGCTTCAACAACGATTTTTCAGAACACGTGTTATGTGTATATTTCACTCAAAAGCGGCGAGGGGTATCTCATCAGCCCGAAGCACCCCGACTCTTTTGCACGCACGTACAGAGCGTGTTAGGAGAACTGTTGCTGACACCCCTGGGGGAACAGGTTATTCAAAATCTTCGAGATCAAATACCTTTTCCACTTCGCCCGGCAGTGTAACAAACAGCTGAAGAGCTATCTGCATTCTCGGTCCCTGGAAGTAGTCCACCCTTACAGGATATGTACCGGGTGATAGATATATTTCTCCGGTTTTGGACGCCGGCGCATGAGTTCCGTCATTGTCAATGATTAGAATACTGTCTATGTAAAGCTTTGAACCGTCATCAGAAAGGAGCCGGAATTTGTATAAACCGGAGTCCTTGATGGTTATTGTTCCTCTGTACTGTATCCCAAACCATTCGAAAACATTTTCCAGACCGGGGAAGCCCTTCGTAAAATTCCTCGATGGTATGTCCAATTTTCTCGTGTAAAGCACGATTAAGGATTTATAATCTTTGTGCATGTTTTGAGGGAGTTTGTCTGTTCCCGGTTCCAGTTGAAAAACTCTCCCTTCCAGCATATTGGTATCTGTCCGGCCCGTGGTTCCGAATACGGTATCATCTCCGCTGTCTTCCACGATCTGCTTTTTCACGTAAAAATATAGCGGGATGATACTTTCATCCGGGTAGGTGAACTCGTCCTGATCGACAACAATGGAAATATAGTAGTCAACTCTTTTGTTCTCCTGTAATACTGCGGGCGTAAGAACCGCTGAGTATTCTGTTTCCTCCTGTCGCATTTCTATGGACGAATAACCGAGGGTGTCATCAGCCAGTCTGTATTTCAGGTAAACTCTGGTCCCTTCCGGACTATTATTCAATGTGATTTTGGCCTCGACAGGAGTGCCGTATGCGGAGTCAGATAATGGTGTGAAGTCGATACCGTCCAATATCGCATCTTTTATTTTGCGAATTTCAAACTCATGGTATGCGGGTGAAGGAGGTACGGTTGCTTCAATGTATCCAAAATAATTGTGTGGCTCCTTTACTTCGAAATAATACTGGCTGTACCCTGCGCGAATATCCTGTTTCGGTATGATCATGATAAATTGGGGGCCGCTCCCCGATAATTTGGTCTGTCGGTAAGAGCTCTCACCTGGTTTTCGATGGTAGAAGTAAACCAGTGAGCCGCTTTTACTGTTTTTCACATTGACCGTAAGTTTGAGGTCTTCTCCTTCCGCAGCAGAGGTTACGGGCCTGTGGGTAATGCGGGCCAGTAAATCCGATTCCAATCCGGTTTTTACGGCGTTTTTATCCAAAACAGTATATTGAAAAGGGCTTCGGGGGCCGTTGTTGGGATACTCTACAGAAATCATACCCACATCGTCATCGGTTTCCGTCACCACGAAATAGTATTGTGTATAACCGTTTTGCTGGTCGTCTATTGATAGCGCCCCTTCAAAGAAGCTGCCGTCTTTGGTCATGTTTACGCTTTTGTATTGGTCACCGGCGGGTTTTTTGAAAAAGAGAACAGCCGTTGTATGGATTCCGGTATTATCTACTTTGATTCTTAAATTCAAATCGGAAACGCCATCGGCTTCTTTAACCGGTTCGTGTGAGACTCGTTGGAAAAGGGATGTCGTTTTTATTTGCCGGATTTCTTCAACAGTGAGAATTTTATAGAAAAACAGCCTGCCCGATTCAGGATATTCGACGGTTACGGCGCCGATATCTTCAATGTTTTCCGTGATTTTGAAATAATATGAGTCGTACCCTGATTTCAAATCCATGGCCGATATACGGTATGTAAACTGATTTCTCAACCCGGACATAGCACCCTTTTTGAAATCGGCCGTCGGGCTTTTGTAAAATATTTCCACGGAGACAGAGCCTTTGGAGAATTCGCGGATGAAACTGCTCGTGCTGTAATCAATAGAGAGCGTTATCTCCAAATCCCTTGTTGCATATACATTCTGAGGTATTTCATGGGATATACTTTCGTAGAGCTCTTCGATTATGACTTCCTTTAATTGGGCGAGGGAGAGGATGGTGAATTGGAAGGGGTTGGCGCCGTCGCGCCCACCGACAAAGGCTTCCAGCTCTCCTATGTCCGCATTGTCTTCCGTCACTCGAAAATAGTATGTATTATGCCCTGCGTGTAATTCGGTTCTGCTGATAACAGCGATGAAATCTCCATTTTTATTCACGAGTTCAGTTTCATGAAAAGTGGTGTGTTCCGGGGTTTTATAATAGAATGTGACCTTCGTGCTCTGCTTGGGGGATTTGATCTGTACGAGTAGTCGCGCGTCACGGTTTATCGGTACCCGAGCAGGGGGAGAAAAAGAAATCCGAGCGCTCAGTTCCTGAATAAATTTTCGGCGTGCTTCCGCACGGGTCAGGATTTTGACGGATACCGGGCCGGTTGATTTGCCCTTGTCTTTATAAGAGTAGGAGACATTGTAGCGCAGCATACCGGGAACTACTTCTCCTTCTGGTATGGTGTAGGTGAAGGAATTCCCATCCTGATTCATGTGCACGCTTTTTTCCCCCAAGTTGTTAAATGAATAGTGCAGAACCACATCCGAAATTTTGTCGGTTTTTGTGATTGTGATTTGGACAGGGAAGGCTTTTCCTTCAATCCACTCTCTTGTTGAATCAACCCGTATATTGTATGTTGCGCAGCCGGACAGCAAGGATAGTACGATAAATACCAAAATCCTATTGCCAAATCTCTTTTTCATTTTCAGACTCCACGAGAAGTGTTTGTAACGCCTGAGAATCCAAGGTATCACAATGTTACGGTTTATCATCGCTTCACATGTATCTCAATCTCGATACAGCTTCTCACTCTTCTGTCTTCATGAGTGACTTGAGAAATTGGGCAGTGTCCGTGGATTTCGCTCGCTTTGATATTTCATAGGGGTTCGCGCCTTTTGGGAATGGGCCCCACACGCGTGTTGTCTCCACAGAGAGATCCGCACCCTGCTCTATGAGGTAAATCACCATCTCGATTCCCCCTTCAAAGCTTGCCCAGTGTAGAGGTGTCCATCCGCGGGAATCCGCAGCGTTCACGTCAGCCCCGTTGAAAATGAAGAGGTCTGCGAGCTCGACGAATCCCCAGTTGGACGCGATGTGGAGAGGGGTCTTCCCCTCGACCGTGACGTTTGCCCCCTTTTCGATGAGAAATCGAACGGTTTCGATGTCTCCGCTGTAGGTTGCCCATCCAAGCGGTGTGTTTCCTTTGAAGCTCCGCGCCTCGATGTCAGCACCTGCTTCGATGAGCAGTCCGGCGATCTGCTTTCCGTGAAAGAAAAGAGGAGTCATTCCGTATTCGTATTCAATCGCGTGCACGTCACCCCCCTTTTCGATGAGAAGCTCGGCGATGCCGGCGTCCCTCACGATGTGAAGGGGAGTGAGGCCTGAGCGGTTAACTGCATTCACATCTGCCCCTGACAATATGAGGTGCTCCGCGATCGCGTAATATTCCTGGTCAAGCGCTGCGTGTAGTACCGTGTTGTTTGACTCGTCGGAAAGATTGATGTCAGCACCCGCCTCGATCATACGTGCAACGCCTTCGAGGTCGTTGTTGTTCAAAGCTATGAAAAGCTGCAGGTCGACGGTGCGCAGATCATCAGATTCAAATTCCTGTGCCGGAAGGGATGCTGAAGTGAGAAAAACACAGCAAAAAATGAAAAAGATAGTTCGGTACATTGCAAGGGCACCTCCGTACTCTCTGGAAAACAGGAGTTCCCGCTTTGGCCTACGGAAACAAAATACTTCTCCCTCTTCTTTTCGTCCACTTGAAGTTTTTGTGAGTGCTCCGCGGAGAGCGGTCCCTCGTCTCACGCGCATTCGACGAAGGACTCTGTTTGAGCGTTTCACCGGGTTTTTTTGCCGAACCCGTCCCAGAACACCATTTCTTCAAGGCGTTTTCTCTGTGTGGCATGACGCTCCGGGTCCGTCTTGTCAGCGGGATACCCGAGGGGAAGAAGCGCAACCGCCTCAACATGGGGTGGAAGGTTCAGAATTTTATGGCAGAGCATGGAGTCGAACATGCATACCCAACAGGTTCCAAGCCCGATATCCGCAGCCGCGAGGGTCATGTGATCGATCGCTATTGCCGCATCGATGTCGAGGTGGTCCTTCCCATCCGAGCGACGCCATGACCGGCTGTGATCGCCGCAGACAACGATAATCACAGGGGCGTCGAGAATCCACGGCCTGTGGTAGGTTGTCGCAATGTCCTTTCGCATCTCCACGTCCTGTACGACGACAAAGAAGAGAGGCTGGTAATTTACTGCGGAAGGGGCTACTCTCCCCGCTTCGAGCACATGAAGCAGTTTTTCGGCTTCGACCGGAGTGTTTCTGTATTTGCGTACCGAGTATCTTTTCTTTGCAAGGTCTATAAACGACATGTGTTTCCTCCAGACATCTCGTTTTTTTCTATCCTGTTTTCCCTCGTAGCAGTCAATAAACGTGTGTGCACGCAGGTTTTATTAATCTATCACGAAAAACGGGTTTTCACACGCATTTTCCCGGAAGGGTCAGCCGCTACGTATTGATGCTCATGACGTATTGCTGATATGCGACTCACAGATTCGTCCACATTCCCCTCACCGTGTCCTCCTTCAGGCCTATTCGCAGCAGAGACATGAAATCCTGCCGGGGGATCCTGCGGGCCCCCGTGGTTCCAAGATGGGGAGAGTAGACCTGGCAGTCGAGAAAGATAAACCCGAGATTTTCGATGAGCTGTGTCAGATGAATGATCGCAGCCTTTGATGCATTTGATATCAGGGTGAACATGGATTCCCCGAAAAAACATCTTCCGAGGGAAACACCGTACATCCCTCCCGCAAGCAGTGCGCCGTCCCATACTTCCACCGAATGAGCGTATCCGAGCCTGTGGAGGCTGATATAGGCATCGAGCATTTCTTCCGTGATCCATGTCCCTCTCTGCCCGGGCCTGGGCACCTTTCTACACGCGTTGATTACTTTATCGAAACAGGTATCGAGGCTTAACCTGAAAGGATCCTTTTTCAAAAGCGTACGCATCGATCGTGAGACATGAAGCTCTTCTGGGAAAAGGACGCAGCGCGGTTCCGGGCTCCACCAGAGAATCGGCTCGCCTTCCGTATACCACGGGAAAATTCCCTGTGAGTAGGCGGAAATAAGCATGCCCGGGGAGAGACTTCCGCCCACGGCAACGATTCCTTCCGGAGAAGAGCTCTCCACCGGTGGAAACTCGAACCGTGTGTGCTCGTCGAGGTAGGGAAAATGCGAATGCATGTCTGAAACTCAATCCTCTTTTTCAGTTGTGATGGAGATACCGTCATCTTTTATGTCTGCACGCGCCTTTCCCCCGCCGGAGAGGTCTCCGAAGAGAACAGCATCCACGAAGTATGACTTGATCCTGTCCTGCACGAGCCGTGCAATGTTTCGTGCACCGAATTCCGGGGAGTATCCATTACGTGCGATCCAGTTTCTACACGCGTCCGTCACTTCGAGGGTCACTCCCCTCCCCTCTAGCTGTTCATGAAATTGAGCAAGCTCCTTGTCCACGATCTGCAGAATTACTCGTTCGTCGAGGTTGTTGAAGTGCACGACCCGGTCGAGCCTGTTGCGGAATTCCGGTGCAAATATTTTCTCGACTGCATCGGTGATTGCCCTCGCCGTGACTTTCCCTCCGGTAAACCCTATGACCTGTTTTCCGATGTCTCTCGCTCCTGCATTGGACGTCATTATGAGAATGACGTTTCTGAAGTCAGCCTTCCGTCCGGAGTTGTCCGTCAGGGTCGCGTAATCCATGATCTGAAGAAGTATATTGTATACGTCCTGATGGGCCTTCTCGATTTCATCGAGAAGAACAACGGCGTGCGGTGTTTTCCTGATCGCATCTGTCAGCAGGCCTCCCTCCTCATATCCGACATAGCCCGGTGGAGATCCGATCAACCGCGCCACAGTGTGCTTTTCCTGGTATTCGCTCATGTCGAAACGGTTCATCGAAATGCCGAGAATCCGTGCAAGCTGCCTCGCAAGCTCCGTTTTTCCCACACCTGTGGGGCCCACAAAGAGGAATGATGCGACCGGTTTTTCCTCCTCACGGAACCCCGCGCGCGAACGCTTCACTGCGTCCACCACTGCGTCGACCGCACCGTCTTGCCCAAAGATCACCTTTCTCAGCTCAGACCCGAGAGACTTCAAACGATCGACTTCAGAGCGAGAAACGCTCCTCTCCGGTATACGCGCGATCTTTGCAACGACTTTTTCGATTTCCTGTTCAGTCACCTGCGCAGGGGCGCTAACTTCAGTTTTATTCCGAAAAGACATGATGCGCATGTATGCCCCGGCCTCGTCGATCACGTCGATCGCCTTATCCGGCAGATGGCGGTCGGTGATGTACTTTGCAGAAAGCTCGGCTGCTGTGCGGAGCGCGCTTTCCGTAAATTCCACATTGTGGTACTCCTCGTAGCGTCTTCTGAGTCCGAGGAGTATCTCAAAGGTCTCCTCCTGGGTGGGTTCTGCTATCTCGATTTTCTGAAACCGGCGCGAGAGCGCGCGGTCCTTGTCAAAGAACTTCTTGAAGTCTTCGAAGGTCGTTGAGCCGATACACCGCAGCTTGCCGGACGCGAGCGCTGGTTTCAGAAGGTTCGAGGCATCCATGCTCCCGCCCGAAACCGCTCCAGCACCGACCACGGTGTGAATCTCGTCTATGAACAGAATCACCTTTTCCAGACGGGTGAGCTCATTCAGCACCTTTTTTACCCGTTCTTCGAAGTCGCCTCTGAACCTTGTGCCTGCGAGCAGGCTTCCCATATCAAGGGAAAACAGCCTGAAACCACTGAGAAGGGACGGTACGCGGTTTTCGATGATTCTCTGGGCGAGCCCTTCCGCCATCGCTGTCTTACCTACCCCCGGCTCTCCCACGAAAACAGGGTTGTTCTTCAGCCGCCTGCAGAGCACCTGTACTGTACGTTCTAGGATGTCCTCTCTGCCGATGAGAGGATCGAGTTGCCCGTCCTGCGCGAGCTGTGTGAGCTCGACGGTGAAGGATTTGAGCGCGCTCCGGCGTTTTATGAGGAGCTTTTCATCTGATTGGGCACCTTCTTCCGCACCGTCCGTGTTTGTGAGAAGCTCTCCGTGTGAAATCACGCGCAGGAGCTCGAGCCGTGTGATTCCGGCCTTTTTCATATAGTATGCGCCGAAGGACTCCTCCTGCTCATAGATCGAAACGAGGATGTCGCCGATATCCACTTTTCCCTTCTGAGAAGACTCGGTCTGGAACACCGCATGTTCTATCACACCCTGGAATCCCACCGACTGAACAGGTTCCGAATCCCGTACAGCCGGGATGTGCGTCTCGAGGTAGTGCGTGAGCTTTTCTTTGATCCAGTCAGGGTCTGCTCCGCATTCTTCGATGATAGCCCGCGGGAGATCAAAATACAGCGCGGCATAGAGCACATGTTCCGGGGTCAGATACTCGTGTTTCCGCTTTTTTGCCTCTTTGTATGCGGCATTGAGTACCGCCTGGACGTCTTCGCTTATTTCCATGGCGTTTTTTTCCTATTCTTTTTCTAATGTGCAGAGGAGGGGAAACTCTCTCTGTTTTGCCAGCTGTGAGACCTGAATCATCTTGGTGGAGGCGATGTCATAGGGATACACTCCCACAGATGCTTGTCCTTTCCGATGGACGTCTATCATTATTTTTGTGGCCTCGATGACCGGCTTGTGAAAGACTTTCACGATTACCTCCACGACAAAATCCATGGTCGTGTAGTGGTCGTTATGCAAAACGACCCTGTACATCTCGGGCTCTTTGAGCCCGGTCTCCACCTCCTCGAGAGTTTCGCCCTCAAACGCACCGTAAGAGTTGATGTCGTCGTCCATTTTATTTCCCTCTTTTAATTTTAACAACATGGCGTTTCAGAGGCAAGCAATCTGCTCGCACTGTGATTCACTTCAGGATACCCTTGCGGGGGAATTGAAAGCAGGAAGGCGTGTTCTGATTTTTCCGTTTCTGTCGCAAAAAAAGAATACTATATTTTCACCTGAAAGCTTTGGTGAAAGGGATGTTCATGAAAATTACCGTGGCCCAGCTCAATCCGACGGTTGGAGATATCCGCGGGAACCTGGATGCTGCTGCCAGAGTCGTTCACAGGGCGGCTCGAGAGGAATCAGATCTCGTGGTATTTCCCGAGCTCTTCCTTGTCGGGTACCCGCCAAAGGATCTGCTCGAGATTCCGGGGTTTATCCTGCAGGTCGAGAAGGCAGTCGGAGAGCTCGCTTCACTTTCAGCAAATACGGGTGAAACCGGTTTCATTATGGGAGCGCCTACGCGCAACGAAAGAAACAGGGGGAAGGGGCTGTATAATTCAGCTTTATTTTTTTCCCGCGGGAAAGTTAAGATCTGTCAGAACAAATCTCTTTTGCCCACCTATGACATCTTCGACGAGGCACGGTACTTCGATCCCGCGGAGCAGATCGAGACGCTGAGCTTCAAGGGAGAGAGTATCGGAGTTTCCATCTGTGAGGACGCGTGGAACGATCCTTCGCAATGGCCGGAAGGGAGGATGTATTCCTTTGATCCGATCAAGGCTCTGGCGAATTCGGGAGCAACGCTCTTCATCAATATCTCGGCATCTCCCTTCAACATCGGCAAGGAGCAGATACGGTACAATATCATGTCGGGGCACGCAAAAAAGCACTCCATTCCTTTTCTCTATGTAAACCAGGTGGGGGGAAACGACGAGCTTCTGTTCGACGGAAAAAGCCTGTACATCAACGAGAACGGGAAGCCTGCTGCGGTATTCGAATCATTCAGGGAGCAGGTAAAAACAATCGATACGGATGCGAAGGCCGAAGTTTCATACTCACCGCAGGAACAGACAGCCTCCGCACATGACGCGCTCGTAATGGGAATACGCGACTACATGAGCAAGTGCGGATTCGAACGTGCGGTGGTAGGCCTTTCCGGAGGAATCGACTCTGCGGTGACCGTAAGCCTTGCGGTGAGAGCGATTGGAGAACAAAACGTGCTGGGGCTTGCTCTTCCTTCGCCCTTTTCTTCAAAAGGGAGTGTGGAGGATTCAAAAACGCTTGCGCAAAACCTCGGGATTAAACTCGAGGTCGTGCAGATCTCAGATATCTACCGTTCATATCTCGACACACTCGCCCGTTTTTTCCCCGGGGCCGAACAGGATGTCACGGAGGAAAACATCCAGGCAAGGATCAGAGGAAATATCCTCATGGCTTTTTCAAATAAGTTCGGTTACCTCCTTCTCACAACGGGAAACAAAAGCGAGCTTGCTGTTGGGTACTGTACTCTGTATGGTGACATGAGCGGCGGGCTTGCAGTGCTCTCCGACGTCCCGAAGACGATGGTGTACGCGCTTGCCGAACTGATAAATAGTGCCGGAGCCGTAATTCCACGTTCAATAATCGAAAAGGCACCATCCGCAGAGCTCCGCCCTGATCAGAAGGACACAGACAGCCTCCCTCCCTATGAATTGCTTGACAGGTTGCTCTCGCGTCACATAGAGGAGTATATGTCTGCGGACGATCTCATATCACTGGGGTACGATCCAAAAACCGTCCGTTGGGTCGTGAGGACGGTCGCGCAAAACGAGTACAAACGGAAACAGGCTCCTCTTGGCCTGCGGGTGACCACAAAGGCATTCGGCGTCGGGAGACGGATGCCCATCGCAGCAAAGTTTCCATGGTAACTGCGTTTTGTAATGTATTCAGACAATGAAAACACTTCACCGGTGCCCGCCCGGGCTCAGTGTGCTCAGGAGTATCCTCTTTTCAATCGCTGTTTGTCCTGATATGTCGAGTATACGCACGGTGATGACCGGGTCCTCTTTTTTCCAGTCGATGGAAATCATACCGAAATTTTCTTCGAGATAGTACGCACCATCTCTGAACCGGTTTTCATTCGGTACATCTCCTGGAAATGTCCTGTTGAGGCCGCTTGAAGTGATGTCAAACAGCGGGTACAGCCCAGACGGCAAGAAGCCTACACACTGCATGCACCATGAAAAACAAAAAGAAGTACAGAAAAAAAACCGCGCATGAGATCTTTTTGCACATGGGGTTCAATCCCTTTTCTTGTCATCCGCTTTGCTGAACGGCATGACCTTGGAAGCTCCCTCTTCAGTCAGTTCCTCGATGAGAATCACCGCCTGAAAGGGTATCATGATGTGATTTGAGTCGCTGAAAGCCTTTTTGAGGTCGTCCTTTGTGGGATCGATGATGAGAGTTTTTTCCGGGGAGAAGACGAGGTCCTTGATCGATACGAAGTAGGGGTGAGTAAGGTCGAGGCTTCGTGCCGTGAGCTGTACCTCCTTTTCCTTCCACTTAAAATGCACCCGATACAGTGACAACCGGTTTACTCCAAAGTATTTTTTAATAAAACATATAGTAAATAGGGGACAGAGTCAATTTTCATGTCCGCTGATCAGCTCATCCCAGAGCCCCGCAACGGTTCTAATGTCAAACATCGTTGCCGCCTCCTTTCTGCCCGCCCTGCTCAGCTCTTCGACAAGACTGAGGTTTCGTGAGACGTCTACGATGATCCGAGCCGCCTCCTGCGGATCGCAGCTGAAGAGCAGGCTCCCATTCACATCCAGCGTACTTCGTGCGGGTATCCTCAGTTCTTTGTAGGGAACGGTCTCGCCCGGGCCCTGCAGCGGCATCGACGACACAGGGGTCCCGCATGACATCGCCTCAATCACAGGTAAACAGAATCCCTCCCATTCTGAGAGGTTGAGAAAAATATCCATGACATTATAGAGCGTGCACATTCTTTCTTCTGAGAGCTCTTCTGTCAGAAAAAGAGTTTTATCGAGGACTCCTTCCCTCCGTGCAAGCGTCTGAAGATCCGTCCCTTCAGGCGATATGGCCCTGTCTGTTTTGATGATGAGCATCGCCTCTTTCCGTATGCGCTGGAGCCGGGCAAAGGTTTGAATGATGCTGTCGAATCTTTTTCTCGGAGTGTGAGCACCCACACTGCCGATCACAAACCGGTCTTCGATCCCCATTGTTTTTTTTGCTGAAACAACTGTTTTTTCATCAAGTGGCCTGTACATTTCAGTATCGACTCCGTGGGGGATGATGCGCGCCACGTGTTTTTCTCCTGAGGTGAGGATAAACGTCTTTGTCTTTTGGGTGAGCGGGACAGCGCACACACCGCGGAGAGCGCCTTTCACAGGGGGCCGTGAAAACTGTGCCCAGAGATAGAGAGGAAGGGTTTTGTGAGCACGCTGAAAAAAAGGGAACTGATCAGGGTATCCAAGGAGTATTGCCGTGCGTGCACGCGATACTTTCGCCAGCTTTTCGAAAAAAGAAAAGCTTTCGTATGCGCAGAGCTCTGCTTCCGGGTGGCGCTGATCCGTGTATACGCCGTCAGGCCCGAAAATCACTGTTTGAATATGACGTTTTTCGAAGAATTTCGAGAGCAGGATGAACTGCCGGAGAAAGGAAGGTGTACGGTCAAGTCGCAGACCGCTTCCCAGAAGCACTGTATACGACGTCATTGAAAAAACCCTCACAATCGCCCGTGTGTAATAGAAAAAATACAAAGAAAATAATGTATGAGAAGTGAATTTTTCGGAGCGTGTGTTTGTTACTCGAGAAACAGTTTTTCTCTGAAGAACCCAAGATAGTGTCTCGATAAATAGACGAGCGGCTTTTCGGCAAGAACGAATTGTTCGGAAAGCTCTTCAAGCAACTGGCTCAGTTCATAGATTTCTGCTGTTCTGTGGCGGGCGGCAGCCCTGTAAAAGGTTTTTCCATGCTGCTCGAACTCGTCTCTGCGCCGTTTCATTAGAAACCTGAGCGAACGATGGCCCATATCAGCGGACGATGGGCCGGTATCAACGTACTCCGGGAAGACTCCGGTGATGAAGAGGCACACATCGGCAATACGCTTATAGGGAAGAAAACGCTGGCTTTCATCGATCATCCCTGAATATTTGATCAAGCTGTCCACGTCGAAATCATTGAATCGGAATTTTCTCCATACCCCCTTTTTTATCCGCACGGGAATGGAGTAGCTGTTGACCCTCACAAAAGAGGAGAGCACGTGCCCGAGATATCCGATTATACGGTCGTCTTCGAGAAGCCGTACAACCTCTTTACTGTCAAACACAAATATCCTGTGCCGGCTCTCACGTTCTATCGTATAGGACCTCTGCTCCAGATCGTGTTTCGCCCTGAGAAGAAGCACGGTGAAGAAGAGCGGTGGTGAGACCCTGATGATTGATTCGGGATCGTTCATGAGATAGTCAAAAAGCCTTTTGTCAGAGAGCATCGCCTTCAAAATTTCCGCATCTTCCCGCACGGTTTTCAGCATTTTCTTCGAGTCGAAGGTTTCAGGCATGATGATACGCAGTACAAACAGGAGGTCCTCGTCCCGAAACATTGCGGAAAGATTCACTCTCGACTCTTTTTCCATAATCATATATAATATTATCTATTCAAATGAAACGGTCAAATAGTGAGAACTCCGCGCTGCGTCAGAAAAGAGCGCTTACGGAAAGGGTAAAGGAGCTCAACTGCCTCTACAGCTTGAGCAGTACCTTCAGAAAAAAAGAGCTCACACTGGATGAAGTAATGCAAGCGCTCATCTCGATTATTTCATTGGCATGGCAGTTTGAGGATATCGTCTCTGTTCGTCTCCTGTACGACGGTAAGGATTTTCATTCTCCCAATTTCAGGCACACGAAGTGGTGTTTAAAAAGCGACCTGCAGGTATCGGGGAAACGATTTGGGTTCGTTGAAGTATGTTATCTTAAGGAAGTGCCGGGTGGAGAGAAGAACTGTTTTTTAGCGGCAGAGAAAAAACTTATCAGGAGCATTGCCGAGTTGGTTGGAAACCACATCGAGCAGAGGAAATACCAACAGGAACTCAAGGAGACGGCTGAAGAACTGGAATTTCAGAAAAAAGAGCTTGAACGAAAGAACATCGCTCTACGAGAAGTACTTGACCAGATTGAATTCGAGAAGAAAGAAATCAAGGATCAGATTGCGTTGAATCTGGCACTTCTTGTTGTTCCGTATATAAAAAAATTGTCGACTGGACGTATTTCTCTGGAGAAGCAGCGCGAGTATTTGAAAATAGTGCAGAACAATATAGAACGCATATCATCTTCATTTTTCAGACAGTTGATTCAGAAAAAGGTCAGACTGAGTCCGAGGGAAGTGGAAGTCTGCACCATGATAAAAAACGGGCTCACGAATAAGGAGATATCAGATCTATTGAATATCTCCATTACAACAGTTGAAAGACACAGGTTCAACAT
>CAZOWM010000061.1:0-17015 GCA_964583615.1 uncultured Spirochaetota bacterium
GACGCTGTTTCACCCTCCGCGCCTCGTAGATAAAATCACTGCTGCCCGCGATGATTGCGCCGATAGGAGAGCAGAGACCCTTGCTCAGGCAAAAGGAGACCGAGTCGCAGAAGTCGACAAGGTTTTTTGCGTCGGTGCCAAGCGTGACCGCCGCATTGAAAATTCGAGCCCCGTCCATGTACAGGGTAATACCGTTCTCCTTCGCAATTCTTATGGTCTCTTCATAATCGCTTCTCTTCACGGCAAGGCCGCGATTGAGGTGAAAGCTGTTTTCCAAACAGATCAGAGAGGTTTGCGCCCGCTGAACACCCTCGGGTTGTATCGCCGAACGAAGCATGCCGGGATCATACACACCCGTCTCGCTGTGTACCGGGCGCACCTGTACGCCCGATATGGCGGCGAGAGCGCCGGTTTCGAGGTTGTATACGTGGGAATCGGAGAACACAATGATCTCGTCGCCCGGCTTCGTGTACACCATGACTGCGATCTCGTTGCTCATCGTACCTGAGACGGTGAACATCGCCTCCTCCTTACCGAGCATCTCAGCCGCGAGCTCCTCGAGCTCGATCACGGTCTGATCGTCCCTCAAGATATCATCTCCCACAACTGCGTCCCGCATCCCATCCCTCATCTCCTGGGTCGGTTTTGTCACCGTGTCGCTTCTAAGGTCGATTATCCACTCCATATGACTCAGCACCCCTCCTCATGTACCGATATTTAAATAAATTCCATCGTATTCTTTCGCATCATTTTTTACAAGAACTTTAAAAGGAAATATTCCCCTGAAAATGTTTTGCATTTACCCGGCATTTATACCGCGGGAGACCTGCTAAAATCTCCCGGTGCTGTCGATTTCATCGACGAGTGCTGAGAAAAGGGTCACCACGTCCTGGTTGCTCTTGTACAGACGCTGGGAGAGGATCTGCGCGACCTGGCGGGTTATGAGGAGCGCGACATGGGGTTCCTTCTCACCAAAGGAGTTGAACTTTTTGCGGTTCGTCATAAGGAAACTGCAGTCCTCCTCCGCCACCACGGTGGCAGAGCGCTTGTCGTTGAGAAGAAGCCCTATTTCTCCGAAAAACACGTTCTGTTCGGCGTTGAGCACCACTACGGTGTACGGCTCGTTCTGGAGCGTGTTTTTTTCTATCCGAACGCTCCCGCTCTTTATTATATAGAGCTCGTCGCCCACCTCCCCTTCCCTGATGATCACCTCACCCTTTTTTGCCTTGAACTCGGTAAAAAGGTCATTGATCTTCTCGAGTATATCAGCGTTGTCCTTGAAATCCTTAAACAATACGATGTTCTTCAATATATCCAGATTGTCATCCATTCATTTCCCTCCGCGCAACAACAATCGCCTTGGAGTTTCTTTTCACAATATACTGGTCACCGGGATTGAGGACCGGGTGGTTTGGTATGATGGTCTTTACACGCTGCAGGTTTTCCACAAGCTTCGAGATATCCGCGGTCTTCTGCGCGTCGGAAAGCGCCTCTTTTTTCCTGTAGTAGATTTTCCCCGTGTTTTCCAGTAGGCCGATAACGATATCGCCGCCTTTGTCGCTGAAATGAGATCGCAGGTCGCCGAACGTCTTCCCGAAAAACTGCTGCGGGATTTTCTGCGTGGAGAGCCCTCCTGTCTCCGGCCTCAAGAGATGATTCGCAATGTGTGAGATTCCCGACGCGTTTGCAGCATTGGAAATGAGAATTCTGCCCAGCTCCCTGGTGAGGATGATCTCATCGCAGTTCGCAAATTGAAGATATTTCTCGTACTTCTCATCAATGATTTCCGCGCAGGTATAGATGTCCTTGTTCATCGAATCAATGGTGATAACCGCCATAACGGTGCGCGAGTCAACCTCCTGCACGGAAAACTTCCTGCTCGAGTCCGCAAGCACGAGTGCGGTGTGGGCGCCCTTCACGTTTGCCCGCTGCAGTACCTTCTCATCGATGTAGTCGCCCTTTATGTATTTGAGATACTTGAATTTGGGAAGTGAACGTATGTGATCGATTTCTTCAGGATCGGCATCGTTTACAAGAACGATATCCGACGGCTTGAGATTCGGATTCACTCTGAGGATGTTTTCGAGAATAGTTTCAAGCTCACTCTTCCATCCGCAGACAATGAAATGTCCTTTTTTTCTATCGAGCACGATGAGCCCTCCTCTCGACTTGATCTGTTTGTCCACAAGAAATGACGCAATGCGTCCAGTGACGATTCCCACTGTGGCAACACCGAGGATCATGATGACGATCCCGGTGATCTTGCCGCCGACCGTAACGGGGTATTTGTCTCCGTACCCAACTGTCGTAATCGTCACCACTGTCCACCAGAGCGTGTCCCATATGGTCCTGAACCCTTCGTTGAACCCATTTTCAAAGAGATAGGCGCCGACGAAGCACAGCACGAGAAGTGTGGTAACGACAATAATGATGGTGAGGATATTGTTGTTTTTTAAAAATTCGATGATCGCATAGGTTCGCGTACGTGGTTTCCCGTGTTTCTTTTTTTTTCTGCCTTGTTTTTTGGTAATCGCCATCAGCACACCTGCCTGAGTCGGTATTTCAGTTTTTCGAAATCATTTTCCTGTGAGATTCGAATACATTTCGCAGCGCGGTACTCACTTCCGTCTGAACCGTGTAAATCTCATCGTAAAGCGCCGCTGCCTCCTTTTGTGGTACTTTTCTTGTGTTCTCCTTGAGTTTAACCATTTCGTCGGTAAGTGCAGATATGGGAATCCTGTTGTTTCGAAAATGGGCATAGCACCACATCGCCTGGATTGCCGCTCCAAAACTCGCCGCCTCCTCGATCTCCATATTCACCGCCTCTGCGTTGAACACGTCAGCAGCAATTTGCCTCCAGATCTCGCTTTTGCTCCCTCCACCGGTAAGGCGTATGTCCGTTGGATTGATCCCCTCCTTTTTCATGCTCTCAAGCCCGTAGCGAATGCCGAGGGTCACGCCTTCCATCGCGGCACGGGCAATGTGTGCTTTATTCATGGTGAACTCGTTGATCCCGAAGTACACTCCCGTGCCTGAAGGAACGTTCGGCGTCCTCTCACCGACAAAGTAGGGAAGCAGAATCAGGCCCGAGGCTCCGGCGGGAGCTTTTCTTACTGCAGCCTCGAGTTCTTCATTTCCCATTTCGAAGAGCCTTTTTACCAGCTCTGTTGCGACTGTGACGTTCATCGTGCACGCAAGGGGCAGCCATCCTCCAGTGCTGTCGCAGAAAGCGGCAAACTCACCGCCCGCATCAACCACAGGAAATTCCGAATACGCATAGATCGTTCCCGACGTGCCGAGGCTCACGGTTACCACCCCGGGTTTCGTGTTCCCCGTTCCGATTGCGCCCATCATGTTGTCACCACCGCCCGAGCTGACGATGACCTCCTGGTTCTCAGAAAGCCCGACCAGCTTCAGCACTTCCTTCCTCACGCGTCCCACAGGCTCTTCATTTGCAATGAGCGGCGGAAGGTATTCCGACAGGTCTTTTTCATCATCAATCGCACGAAGCACCTCTTTCGACCAGGTTTTATTCCGCACATTGAGGTAGGCCGTGCCGGACGCATCGCCTGCTTCCACCTTTATTTCGCCGGTCAGATAGAAATTGATGTAATCGTGCGGTAAAAAGATGGTGCGAAGCCTCCGATAATTGTCCGGCTCATTTTGTTTCAGCCACAACACCTTGGGCAGAGTGTACCCGGGCAGCACATTGTTCCCGGTGAGCTCTATTGCTCTCTTTTCCCCGCCAAGTTTATTGAGTATTTCTCTGCACTGCGCCTCAGTGGAAGTGTCATTCCACAGCTTCGCGTTTCTGATCACAGAGCCGTGCGCATCAAGCGGAACAAAGCCGTGCTGCTGGCCAGATACGCCGATTGCTTTGATGGCCATTTTCTCTTTTCCCGAGTCTGCGATTACCGACCGTAACGTATTCACCACCGCACGGGCCCATAACGAAGGGTCCTGTTCTCTCGTCCCGTCCGCTTTTTCAACAAGCGGGTATTCTTCCCGTGCACTCGAGATCACGCTTCCGCTCGTCCCATCACAGAGAACTGTTTTTGTCCCCTGCGTACCCACATCAATACCGATGAAATACCCTTCGAGGTCAGCCTTTCCCATAGGGGTCTCCTTTCCATTCGGCCGTACTTCGGCAAATTCTGCTAATTTCCATCATTGCTTACAATTATAAAAGTGTTTTTTCTTGTATATTTTTCTAGATTCTCCTATATTTTTACTATACTTTGTATTATTTTCAACACAAAAATCCCTATAGGTCGTATCTTGGAAACTCTTGACTTCGAAGAAACAGTCGATGATTACAAACGGCAAATATTCGATCTTACCACCATGCTGGAGCTGGGAAAAACGCTCAATGCGAGCCTCTCACTCAAGGATGTTCTCGACATCGTTGTGTTGACCTGCAACGGCCATCTCCATGCGTCCGATGCAATAATCCTTCTGGAAACGGAGAAAAAGGAGACGCCCTGTTTTGAATCTCACTCCACAGCGGAAAAAATTCTCATAAAATCTTCAGATCCCTTTGTAAAGTATATCGGCGAAAATCCGCGCGCGATTCTCGTCGAAGAGATGAAGGACAAGAAACAGCTGAATAAATCCTACAATCTCTTCGCGGATCACGGGATTCATCTCATTGTGCCCCTCAGGTTCAAGACGAGGATCAACGGAATCCTCTGTCTCAAGAAAAAAGAGGAGGAATTCGGAAGAGTATATTCCGAAGAAGAAAAGCGATACATGGATATTATCGCCGGATTTGCATCAGTGGCTATTGAAAACGCACGGCTCTATGAAATCGCCACAATTGATCTGAAAACACGGCTGTACAACCACGGGTATTTTCAGAACAGGCTCATCGAGGAGATAAAGCGCGCGGAGCGCTATAAAACCGACCTCTCACTGATGATGCTCGATCTCGACCACTTCAAGAATATTAATGACACATACGGCCACATGATGGGTGACGATGTACTCATCGCTGTTGCAGAAACTCTCCGCAGCCAGGTACGGGAATGTGATATTCCCGCACGATTTGGAGGAGAGGAGTTTACCGTTATCCTTCCTGAAACAGATAGAGACTCTTCCTTAATCGTCGCAGAACGGCTCAGAATGAGCATTGAGAAGCTCACGTTCAAAGCTTCAGCCAGCACCCCCTCTCAGGCAGGATCAATCGGGATTACCACAAGCATCGGTGTTTCCTGTTTCGAACATGAATCGAGTATGACGGAGGACATCCTGATCGAGCGGGCAGATCAAAGCCTCTATTTCGCAAAACAGAATGGAAGGAACAGGGTCATCCTGTACAATGAAATACAGGAATCCATGGAATCCTGATCTCCGGAGCCGGCCGGTCAACGAAAAACAGCCCGCACAAAGAAAAATGTAATTACACCGCTCGTTCCCAGCTTGACAAAAATACTGGTGATCGTACCGAGAAAGACTCCAAGCCCGGCACGCAGCGACTCCCTTGTGTTCATATTATAGATGAATTCCCCTATCACGGCACCGAGAAATGCGCCGATGAGAAGCCCGAAAGGAGGAAAAAACACGACCCCGATGATCATCCCGATTAGTGAGAACAGGGTTCCGTACCTGGATGCTCCGAACCGCCTGGCAAAAATCAGAGGTATGACGTAGTCCAACAATGCGGCGATGAGAGACAGGATCCCCATGATGATGAGAAAACGCGGGGTAAATACTTTCCAACCGCGGGCGATCGATATGAGGATAAGCGAGCAGTAGCTGAGTGGAGGGCCTGGAATGACGGGCACAACACATCCGATGATGCCTGCGGCAGCGAATAGAAACCCAAGAAAAACGAAAAAACCCATCCTTCCCTTCAGCGGTGTTCTTTGTGGTTCTTTAACGGAATCAAAACGGACACAGGAGAAAAAGAGCCTGCACCGGTGCACGGATTCACTTTCCCGTCAGATAACAAAACCCTCTCTCCTGGAGAGGGTTTCTCTCATACACGTTCGCTTTTTTCACTCTTCCCAGTGAATGCATTCTACAGGACAGGAATCGATAGCATCCTGAATTTCCTCTTCTGAAGCCCCTTCAGCATTCGTTACTTCCGCCACATTGTCTTCAGTCATGCTGAACACATCGGAGCAGCTGTCTACGCATGCACCGCATCCGATACATTCATCAGCATCAATGTACACCTGCTTAGCCATTCATGAGCTCCTTTTCTCCTGAAATTTTCCCCATAATACGTAAACTCATATAAAAAGTCAATACTCGTTTTTTCACTAACCACAAAAAATCAGGACAATTTTCGATACACTTTCTTCACCCACGAAAAGAGCCTCCATTTCGAAGCAGCGAATATGCACACGAATACAAGCACAGGAGTAAGCGCAATCCCGATCCGTGGAAACCTTACGACGAAACCTGCATACAGCATACACATCGAGAAAAAAAACAAAACGAGAAACAGCACATAGAAGAAGCGCACTGCTTTCAGCAGCACCGGCGCAAGCTGCTTTTTCTGCGCACCTCTCACAATGAAATAGACAACAATCCCGCAGAGAAATGCAAGAAAAATGTATCCGTACAGGGATCTGCTGTAACGCGCGACACGGTAGAGTACATACACCAGCCCCCCCAGAAATGCGACGACCGACAGAACAAAGAGCAGAATGACAAAAAACTGCTTTAACACATTCAGTGTGAAGGAAAAGTGTTTTTTCTCCGTTTCCATCAGTTGCCCTGTATTTCAGAAAATCGGCACGCGTGCGCTTCTCTCATTCGCCTTTTTTATGCTATATTTGTTACACTTGTGAAAGAGTAAATGAATATAATAGTATAATCAAGTGATTTTCAATAAACGGCACCGCACGATGAAAGAAAAAACTCCGCTTCTGCTCATGTTTCTCGGAACCGCATCGGATGTGGGGAAAAGCGTCATTGCAGCCGCGTTCTGCAGAATCCTTCACAGAAAAGGGTACACCGTCTCGCCTTTCAAAGCGCAGAACATGGCTCTCAACTCCTTCGTTACCATGGATGGAAAAGAAATGGGGAGGGCGCAGGTGTTTCAGGCGTATGCCGCCGGTATACTTCCGGACGCGGACATGAATCCGGTGCTGCTCAAACCCGCTTCCGGAACAAAAACCCAGGTCATCGTTCATGGGAAAGTACAAAAAAGCTCGACCGCGCAGGAGTACTACTCCATGCATCACAGAATCATGCCGGCAATAATGGAAAGCTTTCACAGGTTGAGGGATCGCTTCGACGCCATTGTTCTCGAGGGAGCGGGAAGTTTAACAGAGCTGAACTTGAAAAAAATGGATGTGGTCAATCTCCCGATGGCACAGGCTGCAGGCTCCCCTGTCGTAATCGTCGCAGACATCGACAGAGGAGGGGTATTTGCTTCCTGTGTCGGGACCATGAATCTACTCACCCGTAGAGAAAAAAAGCTCGTCATCGGGTTCATCATAAACAAATTCAGAGGCGATAAAACGCTGTTTGCCGACGGGGTGAAGATCATCGAAAAATTGACTAAAAAGCCGGTGTTTGGTGTCGTTCCGTTTTTCCGGGATATTCATCTGCAGGAGGAGGACAGCGTCGCGCTGCACCTGGGCAAAAAAGGGCGGGCAAATCGCACGGCATCCGTACGAATAGGGGTCGTTCATCTCCCCTACATCTCAAACTACACCGATTTTGATCCCCTTGAAGCCGAAGACGACGTCTCCCTGCACTACACACAAAAACCGGACGATCTCGAGAAAATGTCCGTGGTCATCATTCCGGGAACAAAAAATACCATAGAGGATCTTCTGTGGCTCCGCGACCAGGGTTTCGAGCAGACCCTGGAGCGTCATGTGCACGGCGGAAAGAGCCTCGTCGGAATCTGCGGCGGATTTCAGATGCTCGGGGAAACGATCGAAGATCCTTCAGGCGTTGAAACCCACAGGCCCAAGGTCAGGGCACTCGGATATCTCGATGTTTCTACGGTGCTGCAGCAGGAGAAAACACTGAATCAGGTGAGAGCACAATGCCTTCTCGAAGGCATGCGAACGGCATGCGGAAAAATCATCGAAGTCAAAGGATACGAAATCCATATGGGAAAAACGACACTCGGAAGCGGCGCGGCTCCCGCATTTACTGTTCAGCCGGCGGGGCAAAATACAGCAGGATACGGCGATGGCGCTTTTTCGGCCTCTCTTTCCGTGTGGGGAACATACATCCACGGGCTATTTGAAAATGACGAATTTCGGGCCGCCTTTCTGCGCATGCACGGAGGGAAGCAGAACGAACGGTTTTCCTACAGAGAGTATCTGAACGAACAGTTTGATAGGCTTGCTGATCTCGTTTCCGCGAATGTCGACGTAGAGCGGATCATTGCGCGTGCAGCTGGATTCCGGAAGTGAGGCTCACTCAGCCTCTGAAAGAAAACGCTCGAGAGAGTCCATTGTGGGTATACCGCTTCTTCCTCCGACTTCCCTGCACGCGCACGCGGCGGCAGCGGACGAGTATTTCATGATGTCCTCAATCTTCCACCCCCTCGATACGAGGAACGCAAAAACTCCGTGAAATACATCGCCAGCACCTGTGGTGTCCTTCACCGGAACAGAAAAGGCCTTTTGAGTATAAAAACACTTCCCGGAGCTGTCCCAGCCCGCCGCCCCCTGCTCCCCCATGGTCACGCACACAAAGGAGGCGGAGGTCGTCTCTGCAAGCCGTGAAAGAATGGAGCGCGGATCCGCAGTTTCCTCCATACGAGTAAACTCTAGAGCAAAACCTCTCGAGGCAATGACGTGTGTTGAGTTTCGCATAATAGCGACGGAAAGCGGCTTCACCTTCTCTGCGTCAACGACTACCGGTATCCCGTGCCGGCGTGCGACCTCTGCTGCTCTGAGCGCAGCCTCCTGGTGATAAAAATCGACAAGTACGGCTCCCGCCTTTCTGATGACGGTTTCGTCAACATCATCTCTTCCGAACGAGGGCACTTCGCGCGTGCTGTAGAGTATGGTACGCGAAAAACATGATTTGTTGATAATGACAAAGGCAACGGGATTTTTCCCCTCCACAGCCCTGATGAATCTGGTGTCGACTCCTTCCTGTGTCAGCCCATGGAGGATCGGCTGGGTAAGCTCGTCATCTCCCACCACAGTGTGAAAGCACACGCTTCCTCCGAGGCGGGCAACAGCAACGCAGGCGGTTGCGATATTCCCGCCGCCCTGCAGCATGATCTGTTCCGCTTCAAGTTTCTCGTCCTCTTCCGGATACCTGTCAACAACACTGAGATAATCAAGACAGTGCGTCCCGATACCGACAACGTCGAAATGTTCGTCTCTCATAGTGTCCTTCTACGATTTTTCCGCAGTCCTTTCCGCGGTTTTTTTTCTTGACAAAATAGAAATCCCGTGTAATTTATTATACCATTATAAGAAATCGTGTGTTTTTCCTCAATACGATATCGAAAAAAGGTCGACAATGAGTTTGCCTGAAACAACGAGCTACAGCACATTTTTCGCACATACCAGGCTCATTGTAATTGCTGCCATTCTTATTATCCTTTTAAGCGTACTGCTTCTGTTTTTTCAGCAAGGCAGCGGACCTTGTTTTTAGAATCCGACCCGCTGCTGAGGCAGCGGGTTTTTTTTGATTTCATATTCTATCAAAAGGGAGGAAATATATGCGCAGTGATGCTATGAAAATTGGAGTCGCCAGAGCACCGCACAGGTCCCTTCTCTATGCCCTCGGACTGACGAAGAAGGAAATCGAACGGCCCATTATCGGAATCGTGAATTCCGCAAACGAGATCATACCGGGGCACATTCACCTCAACAACATAGCTGAAGCGGCAAAGGCGGGGGTTCGCGCAGCCGGAGGAACACCGCTGGAGTTCAGTACAATCGGACTATGTGACGGGCTTGCGATGGACCACATCGGTATGAAATACTCTCTGGGAAGCAGAGAGCTCATCGCAGACTCTATTGAGACCGTGTGCATGGGCACTCCTTTTGATGGGCTGGTGATGATCACAAACTGCGACAAGATAGTACCGGGAATGCTCATTGCCGCAGTGCGGCTCAACATCCCGACCGTTGTTGTTTCAGGCGGGCCAATGCTCGCAGGTGAGTTGGGGCAAAAGAAGCTGGGGGTCGACGATGTATTTGAAGCCGTGGGAAGGTATAAAAGGGGCACGATAACCGAAGGCGAGCTGGACGAGCTGGAGAAGCGCGCCTGCCCGGGCGCCGGAAGCTGCTCCGGGCTGTACACAGCAAACTCAATGAACTGCCTCACCGAAGCGCTTGGAATAGGGCTCCCCGGAAACGGAACGATCCCAGCCGTACAGGCGGAGAGGATACGGCTCGCAAAAGAGGCGGGAACTGCGGTGATGCGATGCATTGAAGAAAATCTCTGTCCACGCGATATTATGACAAGGGATGCCTTTTACAACGCGATTTCCATCGACATGGCTCTCGGGGGATCGACGAACACCGCGCTTCATATACCGGCGATTGCCTACTACGGAGAGGTCGATATCACTCTCGACGACTTCGATATCCAGAGCGGAAAGGTCCCGCATCTCTGCAGCCTCGCGCCGTCCGGACCGCATCACATGGAAGATCTGCACAGGGCTGGCGGAATTCAGGCAGTCATGAAGGAGCTTTCGAAAATCGGCGTCCTTTACACAGATGTGATCACAGTGAGCGGCCGGACCGTTGCGAAGCAGATCCTCGACGCGGAGGTGAAGGACCGCACGGTTATCTCACCGGTGGAGAGCCCGAAACACGAGAAAGGCGGGCTCACGGTTCTCAAGGGAAACCTTGCGCCGGACGGATCAATTGTGAAGAGCGCGGCTGTTATTGCGGACATGATGGTACACGAAGGCCCCGCACGTGTATTCGAGTCGGAAGAAGAGGCTGTAGAGGCGATTCTGAACGATGAGATAAAGGAGGGGGACGTGGTGGTGATTCGCTATGAAGGGCCAAAGGGGGGGCCGGGAATGCGTGAGATGCTCACCCCGACGTCAGCGATCGCGGGAATGGGGCTCGACAAGTCCGTTGCTCTCATCACCGACGGGCGGTTTTCCGGCGCGACGCGAGGCTCCTCCGTGGGACATGTTTCTCCGGAGGCAGCTTCTTTCGGCCCAATCGCGGCAGTCAGGGAAAAAGACCGCGTGGAGATAAACATCCCTGAAAAAACGCTTACTCTGAAAATTTCCGATGAAGAGCTTGAAAAACGGCTCGAAGACATCAGGGCAAGGGGGAAAAGAAAACCGAACATTGAAAGAGGCTACATGTACCGTTATTCAACCATGGTGAGTTCGGCGGCGGAAGGAGCGGTGTTTCCTCTTTAGGATATGAAATACGCTGCCCGTCACACAAAGCTCCGAGCTCATGGGAGTGTGCGGGTACAAAATCTCAGTGAAGGAGTGTGTCACATGAAAATGACAGGAGGAAGAGCAATCGTTGAAGCTCTCCACAAGGAGAAGGTTTCGATCCTTTTTGGGATACCGGGCGGAGTAGTCATTCCCCTCTTCGATGAGATATACAGAAATGGAAAATTCAAGCTCGTGGTAACGAAACACGAGCAGGGCGCGGTGCACGCCGCAGACGGATACGCCAGGACAACCGGAAGAGCGGGGGTATGCGTTGTAACGAGCGGTCCGGGTGCGACAAATATCGTCACCGGCCTTGCGACCGCGTACATGGATTCCATTCCGATCGTCGCGCTCACCGGGCAGGTGCCGACAGCAATGATCGGAAATGACGCCTTTCAGGAGGCAGACACCACGGGCATCACGCGGCCCGTGACAAAACACAACTTCATCGTGAAAGATCCTCTCGAGCTTCCAATGGTTTTGAAAAAGGCATTCTACATCGCCACCACAGGAAGGCCCGGGCCGGTCCTCGTCGACCTGCCGAAGGACATTCTCACTGCTGAAATCGACTTTGAATATCCCGAAAAAGTAAAGATCCCCGGATACAACCCAACGGTAAAAGGCAATGCGCGGCAGATAAAACGGGTGATGGAAACTATAAGACAGGCAAAACGGCCGTTGATCTACGCAGGAGGCGGAGTGATTGCTTCCGACGCTTCCGAAGAGCTGTATGCCTTTGTGAAAAAAACGGGCATCCCCGTCACACTCACTCTGATGGGGCTCGGCGTCTATCCCGCGCGGGAGCCCGAATACCTCGGCATGCTCGGCATGCACGGAACGAAAACATCCAACTACGCAGTGAGCCGCTGCGACCTGCTCATAGCAATCGGATCGAGGTTCGACGACAGGATCACAGGCAAGCTCTCGATGTTCGCGCCGATGGCGAAGTTCATCCATATCGACATCGACCCGGCGTCGATCAGTAAAAACGTGATAATAGACGTGCCGGTGGTCGGCGACGCAAAGCACATACTGAGGGAAATGCTCAAATACGGGGAGACGCTCGACATCAAAGAGTGGATCAAGGAAATAGAGGGGTGGAAGGCCGAGCACCCCCTCACCTACATAAGAGACGACGATGTTCTCCGTCCCCAGTTCGTTGTAGAACAGATCTACAAAGTCACCGAAGGAAATGCGATCATAACCACGGAGGTTGGCCAAAATCAGATGTGGACAGCACAGTTTTACCGGTTCAACAGACCACGGCAGTTCGTGACGTCCGGAGGGCTCGGCACAATGGGGTATGGCCTTCCCGCTGCGATTGGCGCTCAGCTTGCGCACCCGGACGCGACAGTATTCGACATCGCCGGAGATGGAAGCATACAGATGAATATCCAGGAAATGGCCACTCTCAGCCAGCACCAGCTTCCGATCAACATTGCAATACTCAACAACGGATACCTCGGAATGGTGCGGCAGTGGCAGGAGTTTTTCTTCGGAAGAAGGTACGCTGCGACCTGCCTGAGGCGCGACAGCCGCTGTCCCGATAACTGCGACGGTTTGGGGAAAAACTGCCCGCCGTACATCCCGGATTTCGTGAAACTCGCAGAAGCCTACTATGCCGTCGGGATACGAATAGAAAAAAAAGCGGATGTTGAGGGAGTACTGATAGAAGCAGTGAAGACAAAAAAACCGTATCTTCTGGATTTCGTCGTGAATCCCGAAGAGAATGTGACTCCAATGGTTCCGGCCGGTGCTCCGATAGACAAGATGATCAGCAGTAAAGAAGATGCGGAGAAGTTTCTTCTTGCGTGATAGACGAAGACAACCAACCGGGGGGTATTATGGCAAGTGAACACACGATTTCGGTCCTTGTGGAAAACAAAAGTGGAGTGCTCGCGCATATTGCCGGGTTGTTCAGCGGAAGGGGGTTCAACATCAGCGAGCTCTCAGTCGGGGAAACGGAAAGTCCGGAATATTCCCGAATGACAATCGTGGTGAAAGGCGATGACCTGATCGTCGAGCAGATAAAAAAGCAACTCAACAAATTCATCGACGTCATAAAGGTGAACGACCTGACACATGTCCCTGCCGTGCACAGGGAGATAATTCTCATCAAGGTGAACGCCACGGCAAACAGGCGTCAGGAGATATTTCAGATCGCCGAGGTTTTCAAGGGAAAGGTGGTCGATATTTCCCATGAATCCATCACGCTCGAGGTAACGGGAATTACGGAAAAAATTGAAGCGTTCATATCGCTGATGCAGCCGTACGGAATACAGGAAATCGCACGAACCGGACGCGTATCAATAAGCAGGGGATAACATGCAAAGGGGGTTTCTGGAGAATGGAAAAGGTCTTTATCTTTGACACGACCTTGCGGGACGGTGAACAGTCACCCGGCGCAAGCATGGCAATCGAGCAGAAAGTCGAGGTTGCAAAGCTTCTCGCAATGATCAATGTGGATATCATCGAGGCGGGGTTCCCGATCTCCTCGCCGAAACAGTTCGAAGGTGTAAAGCGAATCGCCGAATCTGTAGAGGGGCCGACAATCGCAGGACTCGCCCGGGCTGTTGAAAAAGATATTACCAAATGCTTCGATGCAGTCAAGCAAGCACAGAAGAAGCGGATACACACCTTTATCGCCACTTCAGATATCCATCTCCAACACAAGCTGAAGAAGACAAAACAGGAAGTACTGAAACTTGCAGTGGATGCGGTGACGCTTGCAAAATCAATGGTTGATGATGTGGAGTTCTCTGCGGAGGACGCGACAAGAAGTGACTGGGAATACCTCAAGGACATTTACACTGCGGTAATAGAAGCCGGTGCGCACACCATAAATGTTCCCGATACTGTAGGATATACGGTTCCCGACGAGTACGCGAAGCTCGTCGAATTTCTCATAAAGAATATACCAGGAATCGAAGACGTGGTCATCAGCGTCCACTGCCACAACGATCTTGGGCTCGCGACAGCCAACACACTGCGCGCGCTGATGGCAGGCGCCCGTCAGGCGGAGGTATCGGTGAACGGTATCGGGGAAAGGGCGGGAAACGCCTCGTTTGAAGAAGTGGTCATGACATTGTGTACACGCAGAGACGTGTACAAGCTTTCCTCGGGCATCAAGACCGAACAGATATCCCATCTCAGTAAAACCATCGTGAATTTTACCGGAATCCCCGTGCAGCCGAATAAGGCAATCGTCGGTGAAAATGCCTTCGCTCATGAAGCGGGAATACATCAGGACGGGATGATCAAAAACCCCACGACCTACGAAATAATGACCCCTCAGTCGATCGGCAGGTCACAGTCGATTCTCGTGCTCGGACGGCACTCCGGAAAGCACGGATTGAAAAAACGAATTACCGAGCTTGGGTACACGCTGAACGAAAAGGACTTCACAAAGGTGTATGACAAGTTTCTCGAGCTCGCAGACAAGAAAAAAGAGGTGTTCGATGGGGACCTTCACGCACTGTTGGAGGAAGAATTAAACATACTTCCCCGTGTGTACACTCTGCAGTACTTTAGTGTCGTTACCGGCAACAAGGTGATTCCCACAGCCACGGTGATGCTGCAGAGAAACAAAAAAAACTATCAGGAAGCGGCAACCGGCGACGGCCCTGTTGACGCGGTGTACCGTGCGATCGAGAAGATTACGGATACGCCGGTAAAGCTGACGAGCTATTCCATCAACGCCGTCACGCACGGGAAGGATGCGCTCGGAGGTGTGACCATTTCTGTTGAAAAAAACAACAAGGTGTATAGAGGATACGGGGTTGCAACCGACGTCATCGAGGCAAGCGCAAATGCTCTTCTGAACGCAATCAACAGGATCCTCAACAACAGCACCTAATAGCCTGGAGAGCGTGAATATGATGTTGCAAATTCTTGATACCACACTACGTGACGGCAGTCAGGGAGAAGGAGTCACCTTTTCAAGTGAGGACAAGATCAAGGTCGCCCTGGCGCTCGACGAGTTCGGCGTGCACTACATAGAGGGCGGCTGGCCAGGCTCGAATCCAAAGGACATCGCATTTTTCAAAAAAATACAAAAGCTCCATCTGAAAAATGCAAAAGTGACCGCCTTCGGCAGCACACGGAGGATGAAAAACAGACCGGATGAAGATAAAAACCTCAGAGCGATCGTTTCTACAGACGCCCCGGTCGCCTCAATTTTCGGTAAAACCTGGGATCTTCACGTGACAGATGCGCTGAGGGTCCCCTTGAGAAAAAATCTCGAGATTATAGAGGACAGCATTGCGTTTCTGCGGTCTCAGGGACTCGAAGTAATCTACGACGCCGAGCACTTTTTCGACGGATACCGCGCGAATCCATCCTACGCTCTTGAAACCCTCCTTGCCGCACAGAGGGGGGGTGCGGAATGCCTGGTGCTCTGTGACACAAATGGGGGAACACTTCCCCATGAGGTGGGCGGAATCATGAAGGAAGTGCTGAGCAAAGTCAGCGCACCCCTCGGTATCCACGCCCATAACGACTGCGGATGCGGAGTCGCGGTCTCGATCGAGGCCGTGAAAAACGGCGCGGTACAGGTACATGGAACTGTAAACGGCTACGGTGAGCGGTGCGGGAACGCGAATCTCTGCTCCATTATCCCGATTCTCGTGCTGAAGATGGGAATTCAATGCATCCCTGCGGCAAACCTTCGCTCCATCGCGCATCTCTCCCGTTACGTGAGCGAGCTTGCTAACATGGCGCACGACAGAAAAATGCCCTTTGTCGGAGAAAGCGCGTTCGCGCACAAGGGCGGTATTCACGTCGATGCAGTCATGAAGAACCCCAAAACCTACGAGCACATCGAGCCCGAGTCTGTGGGGAACGTACGGCGCGTACTTGTATCGGACCTGTCCGGCAAGAGCAACATTTATTACAAAGCCTCGCAATTCAATGTGGACCTCAACCGTGTCGATGATCATTCGAGGAAAACGAGAGAAATTCTCAGCAGGCTGAAAACGCTCGAGGACGCAGGCTACCAGTTCGAAGGTGCTGAAGGTTCTTTCGAGATTCTTCTCAAAAAGCTCATCAAACGCTTTAACGACTACTTCTCCCTCGAGGGCTTTCGGGTGATTACCGAGCGCAGAGGCCCGTCTCAGAATGTGCTTTCAGAGGCCACCATAAAGGTCACCGTGGACGGAGAAAAGGAGCTCACCGCAAGCGAGGGGGTCGGACCGGTAAACGCTCTTGACAGGGCGCTTCGCAAAGCGCTCATGAGATTCTACCCCACACTCAGTGAAATGAAGCTCATCGACTATAAAGTCAGGGTGCTCGAGGCGGACAAGGCCACAGAAGCGTCGGTTCGAGTTTTGATACAGAGTGGTGACAGCACGGACACATGGGGGACGGTGGGTGTTTCTCAAAACGTTATGGAGGCAAGCTGGCTTGCGCTGGTGGACTCGATTTCCTACAAGCTCATGAAAGACGAGCAGGAGGGGCGGGAAATCAAGGGAAAATCAGAGCACCTCGACAGGCATAAGATGTGAGACCTGAAGACCCTTCATACCTTCTCTCAATTCAGATCATATGTCACGTCAGAAATCGAGCTTCTCTCTGAGCTCGCACGGAACACTCCTGAAAAAGTATGCTTTTTTGTGCATATTTTTATTACAATTATGAGATTAATTCCCGGACGAAAACCCCTACACATTCA
>CAZOWM010000062.1:0-2098 GCA_964583615.1 uncultured Spirochaetota bacterium
CAGGCATGTTTTCCTTTCCGTTGTATTTTGAAAGCTCGGAGAGGCTGAACTCTTTCATCTTCATTCTTCTTAATGCCAGGAATTTATCAAGGAGGCATAGTATTTCATATGCCTCCTTTTTCACATACAAAGCTTACTGCATGAACTTTCCCACAAATGGAGAAGTCTCGCCTCTCCTGAGAAAATGCCCTGACGGCCCCTCGCCGAGGAATTCCGAGAACCACGATTCGTGCTCGATTTCTTCGTTCAGTATGGCAAGTGACAGATCATAGGTACGGTGGTCCTTCCCTGCAGTCATGTTGCAAACCTGCGTGTATCCGCGAACCGCGCATCGTTCAGCTTCCACGAGAACCTTGAGGATTCCCTCCGCATTGTGAGCATCTTTCGGGAGTGAAGCTGGTGGACATGCTGAGATGTCGTGAAACTCCTTCATGTCTGCAGGCAGTTTGCCTCCGAGCTCATAGATTCTGGGAACCAGAGCCTCGAAATGGTTTCGATCTTCAATTCTTGCTGTTTCGGCTATCTCCTTGATACCCTCACCCTTGAGTCCGATAAGATTCACGCGAAGAATGGTGTAATAGTAGAAGGTGGTAAGTTCGGCTGATGCATTCTTTACCAGCAGCTCTAGAAGTTGATCCACATTTACTCCTGCTCTTTCGACTACCTCTCTTGCAACTTTTGCCATGATGTAACCTCCTGTTTAATCTATTTAGAATGATTTGATTCCAAATAAAAATCGGAACGATTATTAACGTTAATTTTCTCTTCGGGAAAGTCAAGGGGTAATTTTTTTAAAAACATGTGGTGCAGGAATGAAAAAGAATGATGGTTTCGAGCAGCGCATTTCTCCGAATGCGATCACCGTTCGGTACGAACCTTCTGCAAAGCATTTCGCAGCACGCCTGAACATTATTCCTATCGAATAGTTTCGTGGTTTCTTTCCTGTGGGAAAAAGCGAGCTGCTTTATTTCTCGCTCTTTTGGTCGATGGAGAGCATCTTAAAATTTTTCACTCGATGTTTACCACCCCCACTATGTCATAGAGATCGTAGAGAGCCATGTTGTAGTTGAATATTGCGCCAAGGTGTCCAAGCTGGGCAGCGTTCAGACTCAGCTGTGCGTCCTTCAGCTCTGTGCTGGAGATGAACCCGTTGGCAAAGCTCTGCTCTGAGGTTTGGAGCACCCGCTGCGCAAGCTCGACCTGCATCTTTCCGGAAGATATCTTTGCCTCTTCTTCTTCGAGTTTGAGGAGAGCTCTTTGAATTCCGAGCTGAATACCACCCTCCACAGAGCTCAGTCCTTCTCTTTGTGCTTTCAGGGTGAAATCCGCTTTTTTTGCGCGTGCGTTTTCTCCGCTCCATGGGAAAAGTGCACTCAGAGGCATCTGAACGGACAGGCCGACAGTCATCAGGTCAGACCACGAGCCTTCACCGCTGAATGTGTTTTCCCCTGTTATCGAATCGAATCCGCTCTCAAGAGAATAGCGCGCGAATCCGGCAATCACGGGAAGCTTTTCTTTTCGTGCAAGCGCTTGCTGGTACTCTGCGGCTTTTATTCCTGTTCTGTACTGTCGCAAATTGTAGTTTTGCTCTAACGCACGTTCAACGAGCTGTTCTTTGTTGAAATCGTGATACTTCGGTTCGAGGTCGCCGATGAGAACGATTTCGTAGCCGGTTTCAGCCGTCTCGAGATCGAGAAGGTCAATGATTGCGAGAACCGCAAACTCCACCTCGTTTCTGGCAGATATGACTTCAGGCATGAAATTCTTCATATCAGATTCCGCACGGAGCACCTCGAGCTCTGTGCCGAGTCCCACTTCATATCGATTTCGTGCGATATCGAGTGCGGCCTGTTTGTTTTGAAGCGTCTGTTCCTGTACGCCTCGAACCTCACGGGAAAGGAGATACCCGTAAAATGCGCGTTTGATCTGCATAATCAGCGTGCGTTTTTCCTCATCCAGATCGATCTGTGCGCCTTTCATGCCCTCTTCGGCCAGTTTTATCTCGTTTTGTATCTTTCCAAAAGTAAAAAGTTTCTGCTGCGCACTCATTGCGATTGACACTGAATCCTTCGCCGCCAGGTAGCTTCCAGGAATGGTG
>CAZOWM010000062.1:2198-16857 GCA_964583615.1 uncultured Spirochaetota bacterium
GTCTGTCTTGGGCTGCCCGAAGAGATGCGAATAGTTTGTCGATACAGAAATATCAGCGTATTGCGCGGCTTTCGCGTTTGCAACATCAGCAGCTGCCGCTCCCATAGCATAGGCTTTGGATCTGATTCCGCTGCTGTTTCTCAATCCCAGACCGATTGCCTGTTCAAGGGTCAGTTCGATTCTTTCCGCCTGAGCACCGTGCACGTTACTGCAGAAAAAAAGCAAAGAAGCGGGTATACAAAGAAGGATCAGTTTTCTCATTTTAGTCAGCATGTGCAACACGTACCTCGTTTTTCGAAGAATTGCGTCTCTCTGAGAAGAGATTGTACAGTGTCGGGATGATGAAAAGAGTCAGAAACGCGGACACCATCAAACCGCCGATGCTCACTATCCCCATCGGCTGTCTCAGCTCGGCACCTGAGGAACCGAGTCCCAGCGCAAGGGGAAGCATTCCGAGCACGATTGCAGCGGTTGACATGATAATCGGCTTGAGCTTTGTGGGACATGCCTCCAGAAGTGCGGCCCTCTTGTCTTTCCCCTGACGTCTGAGGAAATTTGTGTAGTCCAAAAGAAGGATCGCATTGTTGACAACAATTCCCACCAGCATGATGATGGCCATCATCGAGACCAAGTTCATGGTCTGTCCCGTGAGAAAGAGTGCGGCAATTACACCGATCAATGCGAGGGGTACTGTCCCCAGTATGAGGAGCGGCTGCAAGAGATTTTCCAGAATGGCTGCAAGCAACATGTAGGTGATCAGGATGGCGATTAGGAAGGCTCTCCCCATGTCACGGGTGGTTTCCTGCAGCATCTCTGCATCGCCCCCCCAGGAAATACTCACACCCGCAGGAAGGTCTAAGTCACCGACGGTTCGCTGTACGGAGTTTACCACACTTCCGAGAACATATCCTTCTGCCGGAGAAGCCGAGAATTGAATAACCGTGAACTTGTTGCGGTGCATCATCTTGCTGTATCCGTCGGTGAACCTGATATCGGAAAACTGTGCGAGCCGGTACATTTCTCCTTCAGAGAAAACGGGGATGTTTCCTATTTCTTCTGGTGTGTCAACCGATTCATCCGTCATCATCACACGGATGTCGTATTCCTCTCCACCCTCCCGATAGGTGGTGGCAACGATTCCTTCTACTGCTCCGCGGAGAGACATTGCAAGGGTGTACATGTTGAGCCCAGCCTGTTCCATCTTCGCCCTGTCGGGAATCAGGGTAATTTCAGGCTTTCCGCTTCGAACACTTGTGGTAAGGTTGGCGAGACCGTCGATTTGCTGAAGCTCTTCAACGAGTTGTCCTCTGTACTGCTCGAGGGAATTGATATCCTGCCCCTGGAGGTAGAACTCGATCGGATAACTTCCTGAGCCGGCCCCCATCCCGATTGCCTGCACACGGATTATTGCATTCGGAACATCTGAAAGGTCCCTGATAAAGAGATTCGCGATCTCATCATCGCTCAATTTTCTCGTGTTTGTGTCGACAAGCTTGATATCCATCTTTGCCATGTGAGCCCCCTGGTCCAGCTCGCCGATTGAACCGAGTGTGGTAACCATGTGATCAACCTGCGGATACTGCTGGATCCTTCGTTCAATGTCCGTCATGAGCGCGGCAGTCTTGTCAAGATTGTATCCCTGCGGAAGCTCGACCTCTACACTGAGAGATCCCTGGTCCATCTCTGGTGCAAACTCAAAACCCACCTGTCCGCCCAAAAACAGGCTGCCGATAAATAAGAGCACCACGACTACAACAAGAATGATGCCTCGCGATTTCCGGGCAAAAAGGATTTCCAGCGCTCTCCGATATCCTTTTTCCCATGACCGAAATACCTCCTCCAGACGCTTTCCGAGAGGATGTTTTTTCCGATCATACTCGGGGAGGATTCGAGATGCAAGCATTGGGGTGACGGTGAAGGAGACGATAAGAGAAAAAATCGTGGCAAATACCACGGTGAGCGCAAATTCTTTGAGAAAGATCCCCACCATTCCCCGAATCATGGCGAGAGGGAGGAACACGGCAATATTCGTCAGCGTTGAGGCGAGCACTGCAGTGGCAATTTCCGATGTTCCCCTGCTGGATGCTTCGAGCCGTGTATTTCCCATGCCAATGTGCCGGAAGATGTTCTCAAGCACGACAACGGAATTGGTGACGAGAATCCCCACAGAAACCGAAAGCCCCATGAGAGACATGATGTTTTTGGAAAACCCGGCAGTCTGTAAAAGCACGAATGTGGAGATGATTGAGATTGGCATGGCGAGGGCTGCGATGAATGTGGAACGAAAGTCATGCAGGAAGAACAGAAGGACGCCGGCGGTTAAAAAGATCCCCAAAAACACATTGAGGAGTGTGTCGTTGATGGTACTTCTGATGAATACGGAATAGTCGTTCACAATGGAAAGGTTTGCGCGTGAGGGGAGCTCGCTTCGGAGGAGCGGGAGCAGCTTGTGCACGCCGTCAGCGATCTCCACCGTGTTCCCGTCCGGTGCGGGGATGATACGCAGGAGCACGACGTTTTCATCGTGGAGCTTGCTCTTGTTGTCGAAGTAAACGGTGCGCTCCCGTACATCTGCGCTCGTGTCACTGACACGTGCGATCTGACCGAGTTTTTTACTTCCAAAGAGGGTGGGAACTTCAAGCTCTTTAAGGGTTTCGACCGACTGCAGGTGCCCCTGGAGCCTTACGGCAAACTCCTGGGAACGCTGTTCGAACTGCCCGCCGGGCATTTCAATGTTCTGCATAGCGAGGATTTGGCTCAGCTGCTCGAGGGAAAGTGAGTGTGCGAATACTACCCGGTTGTCAATCTCAACTTTTATTTCCCTCGTCTCTCCACCGACAACCTCAACTTTCGCCACTCCCTTGATCTGTGAGAGCCTGTCTTTCACACGCTTTTCCGCAACTTCCGTGAGCTCCCGCATCTCCATGTTTCCGGAAAGGAGGATGTCTATGATCGGCATGGCGTTTATGTCCAATTTCTCTACAATGGGGAGTTCTGCGCTGTCAGGGAGGTCATTGAGTATGGAATCAACCTTGTCCTTGACGTCCTGGTTCGCGACGTTAACGTCCTTATCGAGTTCAAACTCGATCAATATGATCGCCACGTTCTCCATGGCATAGGAGATAAGCGTGTCGATGCCGCTGATTGTCGAGACCTCGTCCTCGATCTTCTTGATGATTTCGGTTTCCACCTCCTGTGGTGAAGCCCCTGGATAGATCACCTGAATCGTCACGAAAGGAAGATCGATTGAAGGCATAAGATTGAGGGGTATGTTGAAAAAGGCCAGAAGACCAAACAGCACGACTGCGAGGAGGATCATGCTCACCATGATCGGTCTTTTTATGGATAGGTCTGAAAGAAACACGCGATTACCCCTCTGATACGATTTTTACTTTACCGCCGTCTTCTATGAGCATCCGGCCCTCTGTGATGAGCTGGGTGCCGACATCGAGACCGGCGGTAATTTCCACATCGAGCCCCTGAGGGCGACCGAGCGTCACCGGATGCTTTTTCGCCGTTTTTTCTTGAACAACATACACAAAGGCGTTCTCTCCCTCACGGAGGATGTCCTTTCGCTCAATTACCAGTGCAGAGGGGTTTTGATAGGTAATGATCCGCACTGAAGCGGTGACACCGATCCTGAAACTGTTATCTTTGTTGTCGAGCTCTACAACGACTCCAAATGCTTTTTTATCCTGATCCATGGCCATGTCGACCTGCACAACTCTGCCTGCTGCCTCAACACCGTTCCACTCCGCTACTACAGGCTGCCCGGTCTCGATAGTGAGCACTTCATCATCCGTGGCCCAGACCTTTGCCTTCAGCTTGTAGATTTTAGAGATGACAAAAAGCTCATCCCCTGGTTGCACATTGTCTGATTCTCTCACATTGAGTTTTGTGATATATCCTGAGATCGGTGCCTTGATATAAACCGCTTGCTGCGCTGCATCCCAATCTGCAGAAGCCACTTCGAACGCAGTGTAGGCGTTGTCCCGGTCCTGGCGTGAGACGCCGCCGCTCTTGTAGAGATTTTCGATTCGCTCAAAGCTTTTTTTTGCATTTTCGTATGCGACCTTTGCCTGGTAATAGCGCGCAGAAGGATTGTCAGTGGGAAATCCTACGATTACTGCGTCTTTTTGGACATACTCACCGACCTCTGCATAGACTTTTTCGACTTTATCAGCAACCATTGTCTGCGCTGTAGATTCCTCGATTCCTGTGAGCACAGCATTGTAGGAAAACCAGGTACTGAAAAAGGTTGGTTTTACAACTACCGTGCGTACAGGAACTCCTTGTTCCTCATATATATGCTTCAGATTGTTCGTGTTCGCTTCAGACTTCTCGCTGCACCCGCCGAGAATGAACGGGAACAACGAAAGAAGGGGAGTGAACATCCAAAGGATTTTTATTGCTTTTTTCATTGTATATTCCTTCGTATTGCGTGGAGGTTTTTTGTGATATATGTGTGTTTTAGAGGTGCAAGGGAAAGATCCGCCTTGAAAATTCAGTGTACTCATCGAACAATGCCCTGAAGAAACAGGTCCACAATTCCTGCTACATCGCCCTTGAGAGGAGTGATCGTCGGGTTTTTAAGATGAATGTTTACCGCACCGACAACGAAAAAAATGATGAGCCATGTAGTCTTGTTTGGATCTACATCAGATTTTATCTCTCCTGCCTCGATTCCTGCGTGAATGATTTGTTCGATCACTGAGAAGTACTTTTTCATGTATTTTTGCCCCTGCTTTTGGCAGGAATTCGTTTTTCCCGAATTCTTGAACTCGGGAGCTGCAATCATCTCTATCTGTCTGAAACCGACAAGAATATCTTGTCTGGAGATTATGTTCACGAGCAGCCAATGAAGCTGCTTGAGGGGTGAATCCGTGTGTTGTGCGGACTCTGTGAGCAGCTGTTCGAGGCGGTGTCCGAAATTTGTGAAAATACTCATAAAGAGCTCATCCTTGTTTTTGAAGTGCCAGTAGACTGCACCCCGGCTCCTACCCATTTTGTCCGCGATGTCCTGAATCCTCGTTGCCACATATCCCTGATTTTCGAACAGATCGACTGCGGTGTCGATGATTCTCCGCTTGGTGTCCTCAGATTCCTCTTTTGTCCGCCTCATATACAAACTCCTTTTTACATACATGCAAGAATGTATGTTTATATACAACGTGAGTCAAGCATATATTCATTGTTTTGTACTCAGTTTTATAACATATGGTACTGTTCATAGGTAAAAAAAGCAGGTAATGTATGAAAGAGAGAGGAAAACCTCACGAGACTATTCATCGATAACGAGAGATAAAGGAATGGAGGTCTGAAAATGAAGAGGAGAAAAATTGCAGAAAACGTCTACTGGATGGGTGCTATCGATTGGGATCGAAGACTCTTCGACTCACTCATTCCTCTCCCCGATGGGACGAGCTACAATGCGTATCTCATAGAGGGGAATGAGAAAACCGCGCTCCTTGACACGGTTGATCCGTCCATGAAGGATGAACTCATGGCTCAGCTGCAGACGGTGAAAAATGTGGATTACGTGATTGCACACCACGCAGAGCAGGATCACTCAGGGTCGATTCCTGCGGTACTCGCATGTTTTCCGCAGGCGAAAGTTATCACTTCTTCAAAGGGCAAGGGTATGCTCGTGGACCTTCTCAAAGTCCAGCCCAGCAGCATAATGGCGGTTGAAGATGGAGATGTGATTTCCCTCGGCGGAAAGACATTGGAATTTGCCTACACGCCGTGGGTACATTGGCCTGAAACGATGGTTACATATCTAAGAGAAGACCGCATACTTTTCTCATGTGATTTCTTCGGCTCTCATCTTGCCACGACCGACCTTTTTGTGGCAGACCGTGCACGGGTCTATGAGGCGGCAAAGCGCTACTACGCGGAAATCATGATGCCGTTTCGAAAAATTATTCAAAAAAATCTTGAGAAAGTCAAAGCTTATCAGATAGATCACATTGCTCCTTCTCACGGACCTATCTATGACGACCCCGCATTTATCATTGACGCGTACAAAGACTGGGTATCGGATGTACCCAAGAACATCGCACTCATTCCCTACATTTCGATGCATGGGAGTACCGAACGCATGGTAAATTATTTAGTAGGTGCGCTTGCTGAAAGAGGGGTAACCGTGTGCCAGTTCGACCTCTCGGTAACTGATCTCGGAAAGCTTGCGATTGCTCTTGTGGATGCGGCAACAATCATCATAGGGACCCCGACCGTTCACGTGGGAGCTCACCCAGGGATTTTTTATGCTGCCTATCTGACAAATATTCTTCGCCCAAAGCTTCGCTATGCTTCGATCATCGGTTCGTACGGATGGAGCAGCAAGGCAATAGAGCAGATATCATCACTAATTCCCAACCTGAAAGTAGAGGTGCTCGACCCTGTATTGAGCCGCGGTGATCCAGGAAAAGAAATCTTTGAAAAACTCGACGAACTCGCAGCCGCGGTATCGGAGAAACACATGAAACTGAACTCGCATTGAATCAGGAGAGAAGGGCTTTCAGATCTTTTCGTAGAAAAATTTCGATAAATACGGGAGAAGGATTGAGCCGTTTCCGTCATATTTGATGAGTATTTCCTGAATTTTATCGATGATTTCATCAATAACGATTTTTTTTGCCATTTTCATCTCCTTGTCTCCTTCGCCATTCTGAATAAGCACGTTGAAGTCTACATTCTTGTACTGATCCAAACCCTGGAGTATGACTTTTCCGATCTCCTTTTCAACGTGTTCTGTGTTCATGTCTATCCTCCATCTCTCTTTGAATAACTTTTTTGGGGAATAAAACTATCTGTATAAAATAATACTTTAATAGTAATATTATAATATAAATTAAGAAAATCAAGCTTTATGTAAAGAATCCGCACCACGGGAAATCAACAGTCAGCATTGAGAGCGTCGAATCGATATAGGATTTTATTGTGCGTACATGATGTGCTAGTCAAGCATGGAATTGATCAGCTTTTCGGTTTTTATGAGCTCCTCTTTCAGGTCTGCACCCTCCAGCATGATGCGCTGAAGCATTTTGCTTATTTCATGATTTATCTTTAAAAACTCTGGATGGTGAGGCAGTGGTCGTGCGTATTCAAGTACTTCGAGGGGCACCCGATAATTGGGATGTGCTTTGGCGTAGGCTTTGAGTTCGAATGAATTGAGCGAGGATTCCCGTAACGGTAAAAAGCCGATTCTTTCATACATTCGGATGTCGTTTTCCTTCTGGATGAGCCACAGCATGAAATCCCATGTTGCTTTTCTCTTCTTTTTTTTCTGCGCAAAGTTCACGAGCGCTGTTCCGCTCAGAGTGACGGAACGTTTTCCGTTGAAACGGGGAACGTGGGAAACACGAAATTCCCAGGGGAGGTTTTGTTCGTTGAAGGAAATGCCGGCACTGATGAACCATCCCATGGCGATTTTCCCCATCAGAAATGCCTGTGCGCTTTCCCAGTCCGTCCACGTCCTCGGCATAATTTTGTGAATGAACACGAGCTCATGAAGCATTGATACAGTTTTTTTCATCTCAGGTGAGGTCAGGTTAATCTTTTTCCCGTCTTCAGAAAGAAAGGTCCCCCCGTTGGCCCAAAGAAGCGGTGCGAGCCCGTAGACACCGTTGAGATAAAAGGTCATTGCGTACACATCGATCGTCCCATCCCCATCCGTGTCGCGGGAGAGCCTTTTGCCCATCTCAACCAATTCACCCCACGTGGTAGGAGAGACTGTAGGATCAAGACCCGCTTCCCTGAAGGAGTTTACATTGTAATAGAAGACGTCCGTAATCGCGCAGAAGGGGAGTCCGTATATTTTTCCGTTCCGGCTCACCATTTCCCACATCTTTTCCATGACATCGTTTCTGACATCTCCTGGGATTTCGTCGTCGATAGGCCCGATCAACCCGTTTTCCACATAAGAATCCAGAAATTCGAACGGGATCTGTGCGACATCGGGGAGTTGTTTCGTGATCGCAGCGGTGAGCATCTTTACCTGCGCGTCCTCGAAGAACCCTTGAAAATCCGATTTCACGTCGACATGAGGGTATTCGGCGTTGTACTCATCGATCATCTCCTCTATGACGCTTTTCACATGGTATCCGAGAATGTGCCAGAAGCTGATTGTGGTCTTCTTTGCAAATAGAGGAGTAGCAATGAGTAAAAATATTAAAATGAAAGTGAAAAAGAGACAAAGGCGTCGAACATTTTGTGCCATGTTCGTGAGCCTTTTTTCCGTGAGCTCATACTTTTTTTCGGAATTGATTTTTACCAGTTTCCGAAGAAGAAAATCCGAGAAGTGATGCTCGTGATGGTTGTACTGTCCTTTCAATGAGATCCTCCCGGAAATTTCATTGATCAGGAAAAAACTTCCTGGAACACTGACAGAAGCGTATAAGGTAGTATACTTATAAATAATTGAAAACGTAAAGCGCTTCACTCATAATTAAATATAGAGAGCATGTGATCCCAGAGCGCCTCCGGAGAGCGGTATGACGAGAGACATAGAGCAGACGAGAGATAAGTTGGGGATCCGCGAGATGGAGAGAGACGAGAGAAAACGTCTGTTGAAATTATTCACCGAACACGGTGGCAGGGTGATCGAGGAGAAAACGAATCAGCACCATGAAAAGAAGGCTTTTTACTCTCCCTATGGAAGAAGCAAACATGCGAACACATTGAGTCAGTATGCAGTGAGAAAGACTTACGTTTCCGCCCGTGAGGAGGTGGAACAGGCTCGTCTGCTAGCTCAGATTCGAAGAAGTATATCAAGGCCTCAAGCGATGCCGGGAAAGCTCGGGGGACTTTTAAAAATCCAGCTCAAGGGTATACAGTACAGGGTGTTTACCGTGGGCGGAAACCGTTTCACACACGGATTTGTCAGTGAAATCAAGAAGTCGATCAGAGAACGGTTTGTGGACATTGCACTTTCACTGGATTCAATTCTTCAGGGAGAAGTATCCATAATCAATGATATCCGCAGGCTCTCCACAGGGAAAAACAGCATGTTCTATGAGGTGCTCGTCCGCCTCTACACCCTCTATGACGAAGCAGAGTACCTCCATATCGTGCGGGTTATCGGGCAAAGAACGATTCCAGACGATTCTTACCTCCCTGAGTTCAAGGAATTTTTTAAAAAAATGTACATTCTCGGCGAGTACAGAAATATCTGCAAAATGTGCCTGGACAAAGCGGTCTTCATACAGGGCAAGCACAACAGGATACGGCGTGATGTGATACTCTCTGTGACGGAGCAGCTGAGAGAAGACATTGACGACATTTTTGGGGATTTTCTTTACAAATTCCACTTGATTCTTTGTAAGATGCAGCATATCTATTATCCGCTTTTTTCACAGGAAATGGATTCGTTTCTCGGAATAACGGATAAAGACAGGATCGGGTATCTGACTCTTATGGAGAAAAAACGGTTGATCGAAAAGATGAAAGAGGAGGAAGCACAGAACAAAACGAGAAAGGAAAGCGAAGAGCGAGAAGTTGAAATCCCGAAACATGTGAAAAGTGGAATCCCTCTCCTGCGTGAGGCGATTGAAAAATATGAAAGACTGCACAAACACGATGCGTACTCTTTTATCAATATCATCGATCCGAACGACAGTATGTTGAAGGTCGTCTCTCTCCTCGATATCTTTGACAGAGAGTATTCATTTATTCTCACCACAGGCAAAGTGTCATTTAACATTGATTACCGTGAGCAGAGAAAGATCAATATCAAGCAGGATCTCGGCAATGTGTATCTTCTGCTCAGCGAAGCCTGGGAATCCGTGAAGGAATACGTCGATATCATTCGGCAGAAGGACGAGGTATCCGGGAATTTTCGTTACTCGCAGTATCAGCAGTATGTCAATCTGAAATCTCTTGAGAAAAGGCGGAAATCCGTAAAAAGGCACACCATGAGTAAGATTGCCGAGGTGATGAAGGCAATTGAAAGCACACTCGCACTCGTGATCAGTGATTACAATACTCATAAGAGACTGCTGCAAAATCCGAATGAAGTCCTCTATTTCGACGAGCATGTTGACAGGGAAAAGGGCGTAAACGGGAAAAAGGTGATAGAAGCGATAATGGAGGCGTATATTTTTTCCTCGACATTCACTTTTCTGTTCAATTACAATGAACTTTCAGGAGAGGAGCTGCTCACCTTACACAACGGCACCTCCTAAAAAATGCTGGTTTTTCCAGGACATTTGGTATTATATTTCAAGTGCTATGATGCGGTTCATAGCACTTTTTTTTATTGTGGGGGCCGTAAAAGAGGAAAAAAATTGGAAAAAGTGATACTCAATTATAATGGAGAGGACATCGAGGTAGAGAAAAAACAACCCGCGGGAAAAGTCATCAAGCTGCTTCCCATTGGTGACACGGAAAAGGTTGTCGCGCTCTCTATCAACGATGTTCTATATGATCTGCATACCCCGATAAGTAATGGAGGTTCGGTCGTCCCTGTACGCATTGACTCTGAAAAGGCGATTGACATACTCAGGCATAGCACCGCTCATGTGATGGCACAGGCCGTCCGCCGTCTTTTTTCGGATGTGAAGCTCGCAATCGGGCCTTCAATAAAGGACGGCTTCTATTACGATTTTGATTTCCCAGACCAGATCTCTGATGAGGAGTTTGAAAGGATCGAAGCGGAAATGAAGAAGATCGTTGAGGAAAATCAGAGCTTCGAGCGGTTTGAAAAAGACAGAGAAGAGGCACTCGAGTTCTTCAAAAAAAGAAACGAAACCTATAAGGTTGAGCTGATAAACAATCTCGGCGAAGAAGAGACTGTGAGTTTTTATCAGAATGGGGAATTTGTCGATCTGTGCAGGGGACCTCACCTCCCTTCAACGGGGTACATAAAAACATTCAAGATTCTCAATCTCGCGGGTGCGTACTGGAGGGGAGACGAGAGAAATCCGATGCTCACCAGAATCTACGGGACATCATTTTTCTCGCAAAAAGCGCTCGAGACTTATTTGCAGCAGGTCGAGGAAGCGAAAAAACGTGATCACAGAAAGCTCGGAAAACAGCTCGGGCTTTTTTCCTTTCACGATGAAGGGCCTGGGTTTGCATTCTGGCTTCCGAAAGGAGTGGAGCTGAAAAACACGCTTCTCGATTTTTGGCGCGAGGAACACAGGAAAGCGGGGTATGTCGAAATCCAGACACCAATGCTTTTGAAAAAGGACCTCTGGGTTACCTCGGGTCATTGGGATAATTACCGCGAAAACATGTATATATCGGAGATCGACGGATACCCCTTCGTGATTAAACCGATGAACTGTCCCGGTGGAATGCTGGTATACAAAGAAACACTTCATTCTTACCGGGACTTCCCTATGCGTGTTGCGGAAATAGGGCTGGTCCACAGGCACGAGAAATCCGGAGTGCTTCAGGGGCTGTTCAGGGTGAGGAGTTTCACCCAGGACGATGCACACATCTTTATGCTCCCGGAACAGATTGAAGATGAGATTATCAACGTGATCAAACTCACAGACAGAATCTACTCGGTGTTCGGGTTTGACTATTATCTGGAGCTTTCGACAAGGCCCGAGAGATCGATTGGCACAGACGAGCAGTGGGAACAGGCGACAAACGGGCTTGAGCGCGCACTGAAGAGGTTCGGGAAGGAGTATGCTGTGAGTCCGGGGGAAGGTGCGTTTTACGGGCCGAAGATCGATTTTCATCTTGAAGACTGCCTCGGGAGGCTTCACCAGTGCGCAACGATTCAGCTCGATATGGCATTCCCTGAACGATTTGATCTGAAATTTATCAATAGAGAAGGCGCTGAGCAGCGGCCGGTCGTTATTCACAGGACGGTTCTTGGAAGCCTCGAGCGGTTTATCGGTATCCTGACCGAACACTACGCCGGAAGATTTCCCACCTGGTTGTCACCGCTGCAGGTTGTCGTGATGCCTATTACGAAAGATCATATTTCCGAAGCTCAGAAGATCTATGAGGGTATAGCAGAGCAGGGTTTCAGGGTGGAACTGGACGACAGAAATGAGAAACTCGGTTATAAAATGCGGGAAGCGGAGCTCAATAAAATATCCTACATCGTGGTGATCGGACAAAAAGAGATAGAGGGGCAAACCATCTCCGTTCGAAAGGGTGGAGGCGAAAATCTCGGTTCGCTCACACTCGAGAGTTTTCTTCAAAGGCTGCAGGAGGAAGTTGAAAAGAAAAGAGGGTGATATATTACAAAAATCTTGATTTTTATCATAAGTTTACTATCATATGAGAAAAAATCGTGGAAAGGGGTGAAGATATTAACAAACATATTCGCGTCAATGATGAAATACGGGTGAACGAAATACGGCTCATTGATATAGACGGCAGCCAGCTCGGTATTATGGAGGTCAACAAGGCACGTGAGATTGCCGATTCAAAGGGTCTCGATCTCGTTGAGGTTTCACCTGATGCAAAACCGCCGGTGTGTAAAATACTCGATTTCGGGAAGTACAGATTTGAGCAGTCGAAGAGGATCAAGGAATCGAAGAAAAAACAGAAAGTTGTTCTTACAAAGGAGCTGAGGCTCAGACCGAAGATCGAGGAGCACGATTTCAATACAAAACTGAAACAGGCAGTAAGCTTTTTACAAAAGGGGTATAAGGTAAAGCTCTCAGTCCGGTTCAGAGGGAGGGAGCTTGCCCATACTGATCTGGGAAGAAACCTTATTGACAAGCTTGTTGAGGAAGTAAGCGAATATGGCAGTGCTGATTTTCGACCAAAGTTTGAGGGGAGGGTCATCGTTACCGTCATTTCCCCAAAGAAGAACAAGTAGTGACTGCGGGTGATCGAGAGAGCCTGTATTTTCTGAACCCTTTAAAGGGATAGAGTATTTTGTGAGAAGGAGCTTGTATGCCAAAGCTGAAAACAAATAAAGGTGCGGCAAAACGATTCAAGATTACGAAGAATGGAAAGATAAAAAGAAACAAGGCATTTCATCGTCATATTCTGACAAAAAAAGACGCCGGTAGAAAAAGAAAACTTGCAAAGCATGACTATGTGTATAGTGGGGAGGCAAAGACGGTAAAAAGAATGCTTCCCTACTCATGATTATAGGAAAAATGGAGAGAGAAGATGCCACGAGCAGTGTCCGGAACTGTTAAACATAAACGGTCAAAAAAAATCCTGAAGCTCGCAAAAGGGTATAGAGGGGCGCGGGGCACACTATACCGAACCGCGAGAGAGTCTGTAATGAAGTCAGGGCTCTACGCGTACAGGGACCGGAAGGCGAAAAAACGGGATTTTAGAAAACTCTGGATTTCGCGAATCAATGCCCGCGCGAGAACATTCGGTATGTCCTACAGCACATTCATGCACGGTGCAAACGAGGCTGGAATTGCGATCAACAGGAAATATCTCAGTGATATTGCAACCACTGACGAAAAAGCATTCCAAAAAATCGTTGAGACCATCAAGGCGCATGCCTGAAGACGCGCGGTGGGTGGACCGCGCTGAACCATTCGCTGGAGTGGGTAAATATTTGACCATCCCGAATAAATCAGAATTTCAGTATTTTGTTTGTCTTTTCCATAATCTGTCTGACGGGAGGGGTATATGAAAGAGGAACAGTTAAAATTATTCGAGGAGAGAATTAACAAGGCGATTGCCTTTATAGAAACCCTGAAGACGAGGGAGAAAAACCTCATTCAGGAAAAAGAAGAGTTTCTTAAAAGGATCATAGCCCTCGAGAGTGATGTCAAAGACCGGGACGACAAGATAAAGGAATTAAAAGGATCACAGGAGTTCCTCAAGGAGAAGATCGAATCGATTCTCGGAAAACTGGAAAGTTTTGCGAGCATTGAAATCGAGGAGCCGCTCATTACAGGAGATGAAGAGACTCGCGAAGTCGAACAGGAAGCAGACCAGAAGATATCCGATGTGAATGTGATTATCGAAGAGGATATCGTGGACTTGAAAAAACAGGAAGAAGAGCAGGAAATAGAACAGGACAAAGAACAGAAGCCCGCACACGATGACAAGTATCAGGAAATAAAGAACCTCCAAGAGATCTCACGCGAAGAGTCCGGAAACTCTTTATTCGATACTCGTTCAGACGTGGCGGAAAAAGCCGGGATCGAGCCTGAACGTATGGGAATAGGCTCCAGGTCAAGGTGGGTGGACGATAACCCGTTCATTCAAACGTGACGGTGAATGGTTTCCCGGTAATGATATCCTCTGAAAAAGGGAACGCTCGTGAAAAAAGAGGATGAATACATTCGATTTGAAATTATGGGTGAAAACTTCACTATTAAGTCAGATGTTCCCGAAGATTATTTTTTAGAACTCGTACAAAAAGTGCTAGAAAAAATAAACGAGATAAAACAAAAGTTTCCCAATCTCAGTAATATCAAAGCCGCACTCTTCGCTGCACTTGATTTTGCGGATGAGCTCCAAAAGACTTCCGAAAACATGATTGACAAGGATGCGGTAAAGGTGATCTCTGAACTGTCTGAAACGCTCGCGTCCGTAATGAAGGAAGAATAGGAGATATCTGTATACGCTGATATATGCACGTCTGCGTCATTGAAATAACGATTGAATATTTATCTCCTGTTTATTATTTTTCCATTATGGGCCCTTAGCTCAGTTGGTTAGAGCAGTTGACTCATAATCAACGGGTCGTAGGTTCGAGTCCTACAGGGCCCAA
>CAZOWM010000063.1:0-16264 GCA_964583615.1 uncultured Spirochaetota bacterium
TGGTGTAAATCCTGATAACTGGAAGGTCTCACAGAAGGGAGGGACGGCATGGATTTCAAAGAGGCCTTTTTCCAATCTCAAAGAACTCGAGAAGCACATGCCCCAGCTTCCAAAGTATGAAGAAATTAAAGAGTGGTATGCGCCATTTATTAAGCACATGAAAGAGGTGTTTGATTACCACGATCTCGTTTACATAGGAGCTGTTGAAGGACCGATAACAGATGCTTACACGTATGTGGATATGGAACTTTTCTTTATCGCAATCTACGAGGCTCCAGAGCTCGTGGCACACATTTTAGATTGTACGGGTAAGTTTTCTGCATATATAGCGCAAGTCTTTGCAGAAAATGCATCTGCTCCCCTGCAGTTTATGGGTGAAGATATTGCCATGAGCACAGGAGCTATGCTCAAGCCTCAATTTATCAAAGAGCACGGACTTCCACGCTGGCGGTGGATCATGGACCCTATCAAAGAAAAGGGCTATAAGTTCCTGTTCCATTCTGACGGAAGGTACGGCGAGCTTCTTGGTCTCATATTCGATGAGCTTGGTGCCGACGGGCTCAACCCCATCGAGCGAAACGGGTGTAACGATATATTCGAGATAAGGAAGCGATATCCCGATAAGCTGCTATTCGGGAATGTCTGCTGTGAGGTTACCCTGCCTCATGGAACTGTATACGATGTCGAGGATGAGACCCTCGAGCTGATAGAGAGAATAGGGCCGCAGGGTGGTATCCTGATAGGCTCCTCCAGCGAGGTCCACGATCTCGTTCCTCCTGAGAATGCCGTCACGATGTATGAAACGGTTCATGAGTACGGGCACTATCCGATCGATGTCGAGCGTATAAGACGGAGAAGAGCCGAGATAAAACATAAACTGACCACCAGAAAAGCCGAGGCTGAGAAAGAATCCCCCTCCTGAGCAGAGTGTTCAAAATGTTGCCATACAATGAGCTGAACGTAGTTACAGTAATCACTTAACTTTCTGAAGGGAGCAAAGTACTCGGGTATCTGAAAAGAAATCATGCCCCGCCGTTTAATACTGTAGCAAAAAAAAGCCTCCTGATCCTCATTTTCTTACACATCAACAAGAGGAGAAATATCCCGAGGTGAGGTATACTCTTGTATATTCTCAGAAATACCCTTAAAATTTCACATTATTCTTATTCTTGACAGAATGTTCTATTGCGGGTAGCATATTCACAAGAAGGCTCATGTTTTTCGATCGTGGGTATTGAAAAATATTATGATACCGGGCACGATACATATAGATATGAAGAAACACCGGAAAACTTTGCCGAGGTACTTATACGCCATCAAAGTGGTGCTATTGGGGTTATCGCACCTACGCGAACCAGCTTTTCAGGAATGAACGATACATTTGCGGATGGATTAATCGCATGCATGTATCCGGACTACCTCTATCCCTCCGTACATGAAGGCAGGCCTAAGATTGCCCTCGGAGACATGCTCAACTATGCAAAGACCTATACCGGTCCCAGACTCGATACCTCAACGTATGATTTTGAAAGCTATTATCTGAAGATATATAATCTTATCGGCGACCCTTCACTCGGAATCTGGCGGTTTTCAGATTAAGTAGAAGCGTTTGCCATCCCAAATTTTTTGTTGTGATCGGACCATGTTCTGCAGATAACGAGGATGCAGATAGAACAGTATATGCGTTCGCACACCCTCGCATACTTTGAAACCGTGCGCGAGTTCAGAGAGTATATTCCCGCGGCTTTTTGACAGAGTTGTTGAATATTTTTAGGTTTTCTTGTACAATGTGCGCTATGTTAGAAAGTGTGGACGTACACGGCAGCGGCTGTGTTCGTCCGGGAGAAAAACCATGGACGAAACAATCCATCTGGATAGCACGGTCGGTCAGCGGCTTGCAAAAGTGAAAAAGACGGACTCCCGTGCGCTTGTGTTCAAAGGCGCGAGAATCCCTCTTGTCAGCACGATAACGCTTGGGAGAAGCAGAATCAACGATGTGATGATCGATGACAAAATGGTCTCGCGTCGGCACTGCCTCATCCAGAAGATCAAGGATAATTTTTTCATCAAGGACTTGAACAGCTCCAACGGCACATATGTTAACAGCCTGCGGGTTCCTGCAGACAATTATGTCAAACTTCAAAAGAACGATATTATCCGTCTCGGGAAAACAGAGCTCACTATCATATAGGTCCGACCTAGTTCTATTCTTTGAAGATATCTCCAATACTCATGATCGATTTTCCGTCAGTGATGATGGTTTTGATATTCGGTGATATTTTCTGCACGTACTCGTAGTTTATGACAGAGGGGTTCTCCTTCAGGCTAGCGCCCTTCAACTTGATCGCCTGCGCCTCGCCCTCCGCACGGATAATCGAGGCCTGCTTGTCGCCGTCCGCAATGATTACCTTCTCCTCCTTCTCTTTTTCGGCCTTCTCGAGCACGTATTTCATCCGCTCGGCTTCCTGCTGTGCGACCTGTTTTCGTTCTATGGCCTGACGGTATTCATCCGAGAATGTCACGTTCCGCAGAAGCACTGTGTCGACAACGATGTACTTGTCTATCAGTTTTTCTCTGAGCGTGTTCTCCATGTCGAGCTGCGCGAGCTCTCTCCCCACAGGTTCGTCTTCCGAGGGCCGTTCATCGAGAGAAAATCCCCGCGTGCGCGCGATGTCGATCCAGTTGCTGGAAAAGAGCTCGATGACCGAGTAGCGGGAAACAACGGTTCTGATCGTTTCCCTGATCGAAGGCCGCAGAATCTTTTCCTCGTAATTCGGCCCGATTTCCTCATGGAGACGCCATACGTTCTGGTCATCTATCCTGTAGATTACCGAGAGCTCAAGGCCCACAGGCTGTCCGTCTGATGTGAGCGCCTTGATGGAGTCGTCTCCGATGTATCTGCCTTCGGCTGAAATTCCCGACATGGTATAGGTTTGATTTCTGACGTCGTAGTTGATCGGTTTCTGTATAAATGGAACCAGGATATGAAAACCCGGAGTAAGCTGCCGTTTTTCGATCCCTGTGAGGCGGTTGAAGACAACCGCCCGTTCCCCGGATCCTACAATGATAAATGGCTGTGCAATTGCGAGAAATATGATAAAGGCGATGAATATGACGACCCACAGAATTATCGCCTTTCTTGTCTGCTGTGAAATGTTCTGTGTACCTCGAACCATACTTCCTCCCATCATAATTTAATTGTGAAACAGTACAGGAATTGTAATCTGCTGTTCTTTTATACGATGATCACTTCAATGATATCGGAAAGCTCCGATTTCAAAAAGCTTTCGATGAAGGCAAGCGTCCCGGTTTTCGAGCTCGGGCACCCTGCACATGAACCGAGGTAATGAATAAACACCTGGGTTTTTTCCTCACCATCCTTCATGTCCACAACTTCGATGTCTCCTCCCTCCTTGAGGAGTGAGGGTCGAACCTTTTCATTCAGTATCTTTTCGACCGCCCTGTGTTTCTGAATGAGGTTCATAGAAGCAAAACTCCTGTCACCAATCTCCTGTCGTACCTTTTCATTTTCCATTTCCTGCCTGACTTCATTGAGAATATCCACAAGGTAATGGCGGCGTTTTTCATGCCCTCCTGGACGAATGCAGGACTTGCAGAAGGCCCCCGCCTTTGTGTAATGAATAATTTCATCAACGGTATGAAGGTCATTGATCCGGATGACATCCTTGATCGTCCCCAGTGAGACTCTCGCACATTCGCACACGATTTCCTCGTCTTCCAGGGACGCCATATCGACTCCCTTGTAGAGAGAGGCTGCTTTTTTGATCACGTCATATGCCAAGACGCTGCAGTGCATCTTCTGCGGCGGGATTGCGGCCCGTTCTTCGTCGTCACGAAGCGCGCGTTCAACATCGAGGTTGGTAATGTTCAGCGCATCATCAACGGTGCGGCCAATGCACATTTCCGCCATTATGTCACTCGATGCGATTGCAGTACCGCATCCAAAAGTCTTGTATCGTGCGTCAAGAATCATATCGTTCTTCGGGTCAACGGCCCAGTACAGACGGATTGCGTCTCCGCATACCTCTGCACCGAAATCCGCAATAATGAGCCGGGCATTCATCCTTTCTGCTTCTTCCTCAGTGATTTCTCCCATATGCCGCGGGTTCTCGATGCGGTCGTTAACCACGCTGGAATACTGCTCCCAGAGCGAGCCCCCAATGAGATCTGTCTTTGCCATTTTCACATCCTTCGCGTCAATTATTGCTCACGGAAATTCGTCGAAGCCTTTCCACCGATTTTTTTATGATCATTGCAGCCTGATCGATTTCCTCCTCTGTGGTAAAGCGGGAAAGACTTAGTCTGATTCCCGTGTGCGCAAGGTCCTCATCGATATTCATCGCCACAAACGTGGGATTCGGTTCCAGGGACTCTGATGCACACGCGCTTCCCGTTGAAGCGGAAACTCCGTTCTTGTTCAAGTCCCATATCATTGCTTCTCCTTCGACATTCTTGATGCTGACGAGTATTGTGTTCGGATTGCGCAAACGGCGGCTTCCGATCACCTGCGTGCCGCCGATGGAGAGGATCGCGTCTTCAAGCTTGTCCCGTAGGCGTCTCACTTCTGTGTCCTCGTAGTCGAGATATTTGACTGCGAGTTCCATTGCAACCCCTGTTCCCACAATTCCCGGGGTATTCAGGGTTCCGGCGCGCTTCCCCCCCATCTGTTCCCCGCCGTGAAGAAGAGGGGGTATCCTGACTCCGTTTCGAATGAAGAGCCCTCCGACTCCTTTCGGGCCCTGAAACTTGTGTGCACTGAAAGTGAGAAAGTCCACAGGAGCTTCCTGCACGTCCACAGGCACCTTGCCGATTGCCTGTGCGGCATCCGTGTGAAAAAGAATTCCCCTTTCTCTGCACAGTGAAGCGAGCTCTTTGATCGGGAAAACAAGGCCTGTTTCGTTGTTCGTCCACATGATCGATACCAGCGCCGTGGCGTCCGGATCGATTTGTTTTTCCAGCGTCTCGGGTGTTACGATCCCGTCCTCGTCGACCGGAAGATATTTTACCCTGGCTCCCAGCCCCTCGAGGAATTTACATGTTTGTGTGATGCAGGGATGCTCGACTTGTGTGGTGACGATCACTTTTTTTTCGGAATTCCTGATGACGTCGTAGTACACACCCTTTAAAACGGTGTTGTTGCCTTCCGTTGCGCAGCTATTGATGACGATATCGTCTTCATCTCTCGCATTGATTCCTCTGTAGAGTCTGTCAAGGGCTATTCGTATGTACGGGTTTACTTCACTGCCAAAACTGTGCAGGGAGTTGGGGTTGCCGTACATCTGGCTGAAAAAAGGATCCATGGCCTCTTTCACAGCAGGATCCACGATTGTCGTTGCGTTGTTGTCGAGATATATTCTTTCCACCTTGAAGCACCTTCCGGTTTCTACCTAATTTTTAATCTACATGTGCGTTTCTGATAAATCAATACATATTTTTATTCAATGGGGAGGAGTGGATTGATTCCGGTTTTATATGCAGGAATATACGATCCCTTTCCATAAAGCTGTTTTTCTATCAGGCGTCGGGTTTGAGCTTCTTTATCGCTTCTTCGGCCTCATCGATCTGGTGTTCCAGAGTGCTGATTTCGCTGATGATCTTGTCGATTTCCTCGTTGTCCTTCGCGACTGTGTCCTGTTTCTTTTCGGTAAACATTTCATAGACGCACGCACCGAGCACGGCAAACTGTTTTTCCACCCTGTGTTCGAGTTTCATGATCTCGAATTTTTTTGCTCCTCTTTCACCGAATTCCATCGTCTTGTCCTTCGCTTTTTCGAGTACGTCGAGCGAGGTTTTCAATCCCTTGTTGATGGCTTCCTCCATCCGTTGACGGAATGTCATGACTTTCTCCTCTCAATGATAAACTCTACAAAAAAAATAATAGCGGTACACTGAGTGGTCAAGCTGCAGTTTTCGCGCAGTTCCGGGTTGTCAGCCGGGGGTGCACACGACATATTAATGTAAAAGACATATTTGAACGCCGACTTAGCAGGAGGTTATGGGATGACTGTTGCACGCAGGCTCGCCCGATTTGTGGTTCGATCCTCCTATGAGGACCTGTCAGAGGGTGCCAGACAGCAGACGAAAATACGGATACTCGACTCCATCGGGTGCGCTCTCGGCGTGCTTTCAGACAAAAAGCTCGAGGATATTGCCGAATCAGTTGAAAATCTCGAATACACGAGCGCGAAGGACTTCATGAACGCGCTTGCTGCTACTTTCTGATGATGATGCCGTCTTCCTCGAGCTCGCTCACCTCCTCGACCTCGTCCACTTCCTGGAGTATCTTTTCCTTTCTCTTATGTATTTCTTCTTCCCTCTCACGTATTCCGTCGAGGTAGTGTTTTTCTATTGTGTTGTCCTCGCCTCCGCCGTAGAGACTTCTCTGGATCTCCTGACTTTCAGTGAACATTTCGTTCACGTTGTACTCTTTCGGGATGTCGCCCGTCAGCTTTTCGATCTCGAGGTCCATCTCCTCAATGACGTCGGTGGATTCACATTTATCAGTATCCATTGGCTGTGTGCACCTCCATGTTGTACAATATACCACGGAATAAGAATTTCATAGGTTATTCAGATGCAAAATCTCGTATCAGTCTGTGCAGGATTCCACTGTTTCGATAATACTCGTACTCGGCCGGGGTGTCGATTCGCGCCCTGACAGAGAAGGATCTATTATGCCCGGATTCTGCGTGCACGCTGATTTCGACGTCCTGCGCGGGGCCGGTTACATTTCCGATGTCGAAGGATTCCGTTCCTGTGAGCGTGAGGCTTTCTGTGCTGTCTCCGTCTCTGAATTGGAGGGGTAAAACCCCCATCCCGATGAGGTTGCTTCTGTGTATGCGCTCAAAACTTTGAGCGATTACGGCTCTGACTCCCAGAAGCGCGGTTCCCTTTGCCGCCCAGTCACGCGAGCTTCCCGCACCGTACTCCTTTCCAGCCAGAACAATGAGCGGGATTCCCTCATTTCGGTATTTTACCGCGGCATCAAATATGGAGAGTTGTTCTCCACTCGGGAAAAAAATCGTATATCCGCCTTCCGTGTCAGTGAGGAGCCTGTTTCTGATCCTGATGTTCCCGAATGTTCCGCGCATCATCACTTCGTGGTTTCCCCTTCGTGACCCGTAGGTATTGAAATTTTTGGAATTTACACCCTGATCCATGAGCCATTTCCCTGCGGGACTTTCCTCAGGAATCGCTCCTGCAGGAGAAATGTGATCTGTGGTGATCGTGTCTCCCAGCAAAACGAGCACCCGGGCCCCGCTGATCGAATCAATCTCAGGCACATCTCTGGACATGCCTTCGAAAAACGGAGGCTTCCTTATGTACGTTGAGGCGGCGTTCCACTGGAATACCTTTTCACTGTTGACTTTGACCTCGTTCCATGTTTCGTTTCCGGTAAACACGTTGCGGTATTCTTCACTGAACATAGCGGGTGAGATGAATTGCTTGACGAACGTTTCGATTTCCTCATTTGAAGGCCATATCTCTTTCAGGAAGACCGCTCTCCCGTTCGGGTCATACCCTACGGGTTCCGACGTCAGATCGATATCGATCCTGCCTGCAAGGGCAAAGGCAACGACAAGGGGCGGCGAAGCGAGGAAATTCGCTCGCACATCGGGATGAATTCTTCCCTCGAAATTGCGGTTTCCTGATAATACCGAAGCGACAGCCAAGTCGTGCTCGTGTATTGCCCTGCTGACGGCGGGATTCAGTGGTCCGCTGTTTCCTATGCATGTTGTGCATCCGTATCCGACGAGGTGAAATCCGAGGGCTTCGAGATATGGAAGAAGACCCGACTCTTCGAGGTAGCGCGTAACCACGCGGGAACCCGGCGCGAAGCTCGTCTTGACGTGGGGTGAAACGTGGAGGCCAAGTTCCACGGCCTTTTTCGCGAGAAGGCCGGCTCCAATCAAAACAGAAGGATTGGAAGTATTGGTACAGCTCGTAATGGCTGAAATCACCACAGATCCGTTTTTCAGTTCAACCCGTGTTCCATTGATCTCCACCGTCACCGCATTTTCTGATTTCTTTCCCTTGTTTCCCGCTACCGTCGCCTGTACGGAATCCTTAACCTCTCTTAAAGGTATGTGGTCCTGAGGGCGTTTTGGACCCGCAATTGCAGGTTCTATGCTTTCCATGTCAAGCTCGATTACATCGTTGAATAGAGGATCAGGAGTGTTATCTGTGCGGAAGATCCCCTGAATCTTCGTGTACTGCTCGACAAGTGCCGTCTGCTTTTGTTTTCTCCCGGTGAAGCGGAGATAGGAGAGCGTTTCTGAGTCAACGGGAAAGAACGTCACGGTCGCTCCGTACTCCGGAGTCATGTTTGAAATGGTCGCCCTGTCCGGAAGGCTGAGGCTTGAAACGCCGGGACCGAAGAATTCCACGAATTTTCCGACAACCCCGTAATTTCTTAAAATTTTGGTAATTGCCAGCACTAGATCCGTGGCAGTGACGCCCGTTTCGAGCTTTCCCTTCAATTTAAAACCGATCACATCAGGCATGACGAGCGATACTGGCTCTCCAAGAAGCCCCGCTTCCGCCTCTATTCCACCTACACCCCATCCGAGAACACCGAGTCCGTTGATCATCGTCGTGTGTGAATCTGTTCCCACAAGTGTGTCCGGAAACGCGATCCGCCCCTTCTCAGAACCGCGAACCGTCACGACGCTGGCCAGGTATTCGAGGTTGACCTGGTGCACGATACCGGTGGCAGGCGGTACAACACGAAAGCCCTCGAAAGTCTCCGCCCCCCACCGGAGGAACTCATAGCGCTCACGGTTTCTCCTGAACTCGATCCTGGAGTTGTTTTCGAGCGCTCTCACGGTTCCGTAATGGTCGACCTGCACGGAATGGTCTATAACGAGGTCGACAGGAATGCGAGGATTGATCTTTGCGGGATCGCAGCCGAAACCGATAAGTGCGTCTCTCATGGCTGCGAGATCCACAACTGCCGGGACACCGGTGAAATCCTGCATCACGATACGCGAGGGTTTGAAAGGTATTTCTTCACCTTTGTTCGATCTCGGGTTCCATCCTGCGACTCGCCGGACGTCTTCCCCGGTAATGGTCTTTTCGTCTACCTGGCGAAGCACAGCCTCCAGGATGATCTTCACCGTGAAGGGCAGGCGCGAGACACCCCCTGCACCCTTTTTCTCGAGTTCTTCAAGGCTGTAATACGACAGCGAGCCGATATCCGTGTGAAGAGTCTTTTTGGTACCAAATGAGTCGATACCTTCCATTTTTTCCTCCCTTGTATGCATCATTCTCTCCAAAATTTAATATAATAGGCTTGCGGGAGAAATTAACCACAATTTCTTCCTCATGTGCCGGGGCAGTCGAAAACCGATGCATCGACGGCGGTCAATTCGCCTTGACCCGGCAATCCGGTCACAATATCATTATCTATTATGTCAAAAGCACGTGTAAGGGAGTACCAATGAAACGTGTCAGCATCATTGGCAGTGGAAATGTGGGAGCAAATACAGCGTTCTTCTTGGTGGAGAAGGGAATTGCCGAAGTGACTCTCTTTGACACGAAACAGGGAATTCCGAAAGGGAACGCTTTGGATATTATGGAGGCGGCTCCCATCAGAACTTACCGCACCTCGGTAAGCGGTGCGGAAACCTTTGACGAGATCAGAGGGTCGGACGTTGTGGTGCTCGCAGCAGGGAGTGTAAGAAAACCAGGTATGCAGAGGGAGGACCTCTTCGAGGAAAACCTTCAGGTAATCAAACAGTGGGCAAAACCGGTTGGAAATTTAGCGCCGGAGAGCACGGTCGTTGTCCTGACCGAACCCGTAGACCTCCTCACCACCGTATTCGTAAGAGAATCCGGGATGAAGCGTGAGCAGGTGTTGGGTGTCGGAGGAATCCTTGACTCCACGCGGCTCGTTTTCGCACTATCGCGTGACATGGGGGTCTCGCCCGAAAATGTTTCGGCGCTCGTGATCGGCCAGCACGGGAGTGAAATGATCGGCCTCGCCCAGTGTTCCTGCGTTTCTGGAATCCCGGTTCTGAACCTGATGCTTCCCGAACAGTTCGAGTCTTTGGTAAACGAAGTGAGAAATGCGGGAGACTTCATCGTGGAGATGGCCAAACGATCAACCGCATACTATGCTCCCTCGGCAGCTGCCGCAGAAGTCGCGGACGCAGTGTGCAGAAATACACGCAGGATCCTTTCCGTCTCACTGGTCTTAAAGGGTGAGTACGGCATCGAAGGTATCGCCATGAGTGTTCCGGCAGTGGTCGGCGAGCGGGGAGTATCGAGAATTTTTCTGCCTCGTCTCAGCGCAGCGCAGAAGATCCAGTTTTCACGGTCTGCGGAAAAAATGCTGGAAAAAATCGGGAAGGAATTTTCATGAGCACGGTCTCTGTAATCGGAGCAGGCAATGTCGGTGCCACGACGGTATATTACATCGCGGAGAGAAATATTGCGGACATTGTCATGATCGACATTGTGGAGGGAATGCCGCAGAGTAAGGGCCTCGACTTTCTCCACTCCTCACCGCTCAGACAGTACAACGTGAGGATTTTCGGAACAAACAGCTACAAAGAGATCGCGGGATCTGACGTGGTCGTGTTCACAGCGGGAATCGCCCGGAAACCGGGGATGGATAGAATGGATCTTCTCAAGACGAACGCGCGCATCGCACATTCCGCAGCCCTGGAGATTGCCAGGTACGCTCCTGATGCGGTTGTCGTTGCCGTGACCAACCCGCTTGACGTCATCGCGATGGTTCTGCTGCGGGGAACGGGGTTCGATCCGAACAGGGTGCTCGGTATGGCCGGCGTTCTCGATTCGACACGATTTCGCTATTTTATCGCTGAGAAACTGAACGTCTGGCCGGGTGATGTAAGAGCCATGGTACTGGGCGGCCACGGAGACAGTATGGTTCCTCTGAAACGATACACGTCTGTTGGAGGGATTCCGATTACGGAACTGCTCGACGAACACTCGATTGAACAGCTCATTGAGAGAACGAGAGCGGGGGGCGCGGAAATTGTAGGGTATCTGAAGACGGGAAGTGCATATTACGCACCTGCAGCTTCAGTGGCAAAGATGGTCGAATCGATCGTGAAGGACGAGAAACGGTTGATTCCCGCAGCTGCATACCTCCAGGGAGAGTACGGGTACTCAGATATATTCCTGGGTGTTCCCGTTCTACTCGGGAAAAATGGTGTGGAAAAAATCGTCGAGATCGAACTCTCGGAACAGGAGAAGAATGCTCTGGACAGGTCAGCCGAGGCGGTAAAGGCCGGCATCAGATCTCTTGATTCCTTATCGCTATAACGCCCCACACCAAAGCTCTGCCGAGTTACACCGGCTCGAGATTCCGCCTATCATCCATTTACAGTGTAAACGAACACAGGAGCGGGAGATGGCGAAAAAATTTATCATGGGAAACGGCACTGCAGTGCTTTACGACCACATACCGTCTTCTCGTTCCGTTTCGCTCGGATTCTGGTTGAACAACGGGTCGAGGGACGAAGAGGAAAACCAAAGAGGATTCTCTCACTTCACTGAACACATGCTTTTCAAGGGAACAGAAAGCAGAGACTACCGTACCATTGCACAGGAGATAGACAACATAGGTGGCGAAATCAATGGTGTTACCGGCAAGGAAAGCACATACTATTATGTGAATGTCGCCGCGGAGCATTTCGAGCGTGCGTTTGATGTTCTGAGCGACATGTTTTTTTATTCCGCGTTTCCTGCACCGGAGTTTGAAAAAGAGCGGCGCATTATCCTCGAGGAAGGAGATATGATCCGTGACGACCCGGAAGACTGGGTTTTCGAGCTTTTTGAAAAGGCGCTCTGGAGGGCCCATCCTCTTGGGCTGCCGGTTATCGGAGAAAAGGAGAACATCAGAAGTACTCGGCTCGAGGATCTGACCGGCTTCTATCACAGTCTGTACACATCTTCTTCCTTGATCATTTCGGTAGCGGGAAACATTTCAGAAAAGAGGCTTCTGAGGAGTATGGAAAACATACTGCCGAATGAAAAGGGTGCAGGTTGTTTCCGATTGCCGAGACGCAGACCAACGCCCGCGGCACGGTCCTTTTACAGGAACAGAAGGATCAAGCAGGTTTATTTCGTGTGCGGAAGGGAAGGATTCGGATATAACAGCGAAGACCGTTTCAGCATGGAGCTTCTCAACATGATAATCGGAAGCAGCTTCAGTTCCCGTCTTTTCCAGAACATTCGAGAGAAGCGCGGCCTCTGCTATGCCATAGGATCAAGCACAACGAGTTACGGTGATACGGGAGAGTTCACCATCAGTTTCTCGACGAGCAGAAAAAACCTGCACCAGGTTCTCGATGCTGTTGATCATGAACTGAGGCGTATAAAAACGGGAGATGTAAAAAAAGAGGAGCTGCAAGACGCAAAAGGAAGGTTCAGGGGGAATTACATTCTCGCAGAGGAAAACAACGAGTGGAAAATGGTCAGAATGGCGGTCCAGGAGTGTGTGTTCGGCAGAATCGTCCCCCGCGAGGAAACTCTCGACAGAATAGAACGGGTCACGATGACCGATGTAAACAGAGTCGCCTGTGCACTGTTGAACAGCAGCTCATTCAGTTCTGCATGTGTCGGACCGTGCAGAAACGCGCGATGGCTCAAGAACTATCATTTTTCCTTTTAAGCAAAAATTTCATATTACATCGAATCGGGTTTTCTGTTACAATCAAATGGTATTTCACGAGTATCTACGGTCATCCGATATGAAGGTAAAAGTATATCGCTTGAACAAAAAGAATCCGGTTCCCGGTTACATGTCGTCGGGTGCGAGCGGAGTCGACCTCTACGCTTCTCTTCAGCAGGCTGTGGAGATACCGCAGGGAGGGACAGCGTGCATTCCAGCAGGGATCATTGTGTGCATTCCGCAGGGGTACGAAGCACAAGTGAGGCCGCGCAGCGGGCTTGCGGCACGAAACGGCGTGACGGTATTGAACTCACCGGGAACGGTTGATTCCGACTATAGAGGAGAGGTGAAGGTCGTGCTGGTTAATCACGGCTCTGAGAAATTCATCGTGCGAAGCGGCATGCGCATCGCACAAATGGTCTTTGCGAAAGTCGAGAAAGCGGATATCATAGAAACCTCGCACCAGGAATCGTTGGATCAGACTGAGAGGAACGGCGGCGGGTTTGGGCACACAGGAGTTTGAGCTATGGGAAAGGACAACAGCATCCGGCTAATACCAATCGGGGGCCTTGGAGAGATCGGAAAGAACATGATGCTTCTCGAATATTGCGGAAAGATTATCATTATCGACGCAGGCATGATGTTTCCCGACGATCAGCTTCACGGAATCGATTTTATCATCCCTGACATATCCTATGTATTGGAGAACCGTGAAAAGGTGATCGCCGTTATTCTCACTCACGGCCACGAAGATCATATCGGCGCGCTTCCCTACCTCCTGAAAGAGATAAACGTGCCGGTGTACGGCACCAAGCTGACACTCGGGTTCGCTAAGAACAGACTCGAAGAGCACTCTTTTCTGCAGCAGCCGGAATTGAAGGAAATTCATCCCAGGCAGGTTGTTCAGTTTGGTGAGGTGAGCGCTGAGTTCTTCCGCGTGTGTCACAGTATTGCCGACGGTGTCGGGATCGCATTTTACACTCCCCAGGGGATTATCGTGCATTCAGGAGACTTCAAGGTGGACTTTACGCCGATAGACGGCAATTATCTCGATTTCCAAAAGCTTACGGAACTCGGTGAGAAGGGGATTCACGTATTGCTGTCAGACTCAACGAATGCGGAAAAGGAGGGGTACACACCGTCGGAGAGCAAGCTGAGCGGAGCACTGCTTGAAACAATCGCAGGTGCGGAAGGGAGAGTTCTCGTTGCGACATTCGCGTCAAACATACACCGTATCCAGCAGGTGTTCGACATCTGCCAGCGTGAGAATAAAAAGATCGCGATCCTCGGAATGAGCATGGAAAAAAACATCGCTATGGCCAAATCCCTCGGGTACCTTGCATTTGATGAGAGTAGTATTATTTCTCCCGAGAAGGTAAACTCTTACAAGAGGAGCAGGGTGGTGGTACTTACGACAGGCTCCCAGGGAGAGCCTATGTCGGCACTGTCACGCATCGCTCACAATCAGTTCAGATCTTTTGAAATAGAGAGAGGAGACACAGTTATCCTTTCCGCATCGATCATTCCGGGGAATGAGAAAACGGTTTCAAAAATCGTGAACTCGTTTTTCAAACGAGGCGCATCGGTTTTTTATGAAGGATTCGAAGATATGCATGTGTCGGGTCACGCCTCGAGGGAGGAGCTGAAGCTTCTTCTGGCCATGACCAGGCCGAAATATTTTATTCCGATTCACGGAGAGCTCCGGCATCTGATTCATCATTCCAATCTCGCAAAGCTCATGGGAGTCAAGGAGGGGAATATCATAATTGCTGAGGACGGGGACGTGATTGTGGTTGACGAAAGCGGAGTGAATATCACAGAAAATGTGCCTGCAGGCAATATCTATATAGACTGCAGAAACGACGGGGATATCAAAAACAGCGTGCTTCGAGACAGACAACGTCTTGCGAACAACGGAATCGTCATCGTAGTGGTGACTGTGAGCGGTGCGGACAGGGGAATTTTCGAACCGGAGATCGTGGCACGGGGGTTTGTCTTTCCCCATAAGCCGGAGGTTTTTATCTCTCAGGTGAAACTGTTCGTAATGAAAACCGTTCGGGACCTGATGCGAAAATACGGGAATACGCCCATCAACATGAAAATCGGCCTGGCAGAGGCGCTCCGAGCGTATTTCAAAAAGGAAATCGGCGCCGCTCCCGTGGTAGTCCCCGTGATTGTCGAAGTTTGATGGAGGATTGAATGAGTAAAGGAAAATGGAAAGAGGCACTGAGAGCCGATCAGCTCTCAGAGGGAGTGCCTCTTGAGGCAAAGGTCGGAAAAAAAAATGTCCTTCTGATACGGTCCGGTGAAAGGATTTACGCTGTCGGAGCACGATGTCCGCACTATGGAGCATCTCTGGAAAATGGGCATTTTCGAAACAACATACTCACCTGTCCATGCCATCACTCGCGGTTCGATATTACCTCGGGCAAAGCGCTTTCGCCTCCCGCATTCGCAGATCTTCCGCTGTTCGAGACAAAGGAAAAACAGGGTCTTGTCTATGTGAGGGAAGTGAAGCAGGAAAAGGAAAAAGCCGTATCCTCCGCGAAGAAAAAGGTGTTCGTCATCGTCGGTTCCGGTGCCGCAGGATTCTCAGCAGCGGTCACCCTGAGGGATAACGGATTCGACGGGAGGGTTCTCATGCTCACAGAGGAAGCGGATCTCCCTTACGACCGTCCAATCCTCTCCAAAGAATTTCTCTCGGGAACCGCGGATGCGGAGTTGATTCCGCTGAAGACAGAACAGTTCTATAAAGACCTTGAGATCGAGCTTTTACGAAACTACAAGGCTGTCTCTCTCAACACCAGGGAAAAGAAAATCACGCTCGCTCATGAGACTGAGCTGCCCTATGATAAACTCCTCATTGCAACCGGAGGAATCCCTCGAACTCCGCCTATTCCCGGTACGGACTCAGCGCGATTTTTTTTACTCCGCACATGGTCTGATGCACGCATGATAGCTTCGGCTCTCGAAGACGCAAAACGAGTCGTCATTATTGGATCAGGGTTTATCGGGCTCGAAGCCGCGTCTGCCTGCGCACAGCGAGGATGCGAGGTGCACGTGATCTCCTCCTCAAGGACACCCATGATAGACCTGCTCGGAGAGAAGCTCGGCTTCAGGCTGCAGAAACTGCATGAAAAACACGGCGTGCGTTTTTCCCTCGGGGAAATTCCGGAAGAGATCGTCTCAGAAGGCAAAGAACAAAAAGTCGTGCTGTCATCGGAAGAGCATGTCTCAGGAGACATCGTTATTGCGGGCGTGGGAATTATTCCTTCTGTGGGTTTTCTCTCAGGCACCGGGCTGCTTAAGGAAGGTGCGGTTTCGGTCGATCATCTTTTACAGTCCGAAGATGATTGTGTCTATGCTGCGGGGGACGTTGCGCTCGTTTTGGATCCTGTAATGGGGAAACATCGCCGTATCGAGCACTGGGTGGAAGCCTGTCGGCAGGGCAAGTACGCAGCTCTGGCAATGCTCGACAGACGGCATAAGTACGAAGAAGTCCCGTTTTTCTGGACACGGCAGTATGATCTGGAAATTCAGTACACCGGTTGGGTTCGCAGGAAGGGAAAGATCATATTCCGGGGGGGCGAGGATCAGGAA
>CAZOWM010000064.1:0-16231 GCA_964583615.1 uncultured Spirochaetota bacterium
AGATTTACCCGTGACTGGTTCGCCTCACCGAGATAGGTGGCGACTCCCCCTACCACCACGCCGTCGATGAGCTCTTCTTTTTTCACGCCCATGACATCCATTGACATCTGGCAGGCAATGAGCGCCACCCCGTTTTCGATTGCTACCTGGAACATCTCCTCGAGAGAATCGATATTCAGCGTTTTCATTCTTTTTCTCATAAGCCTGGGGCCGAGGCCGAGCATGTTGAGTTTTGAAAGCTTGAGATCCGTGCTGTTCTTCGGAAGCATCCTGGAAAACATTTTTCCCATGAAATCCTTCTTCACACTGACCTGGATGTGCTTTTTGAGAAGGTTCAGTCCCCAGAAAGTGAAAAACATCGATACCTTCTTCCCCGCAAAAGCTGCGCTGTTTGCAATCACAAGCGACGCGATCGCTTTATCGAAATCATCGCTGAACACCACGAGCGTCGCCCCCTCACCGTCCTGAAGTGGGAACTGATCCCCACCACCGCCTCCCTTTTCCAGGAGCGCAGTGATCTTCCCACCATCCTCACTTATGGAAAGTAGCCTGTTGCCCGTCATGCGACACCACGCCTCGACGTCGTGTTTGAATCCCGGGTCGGTTGCGGTTTCCTGTATTCTTTCACCGGGCAATATGCTGTCGACCTCCTTTTTTAGCCTCATAATCGGACCGGGGCACTGAAGCCCGCATGCGTCCACCTCCACGATGCGGGCGGGCGCACTCTGCGCGCTCTCCTCCACCGACGCCTGATAGATGTAGTCATCTTTTCCGATCACGTCTCCGGCAAAGATGTCCTCATTGCTCTGTTTCTGAGTGATGAAGGAGTATGTCTTGTATCCCCCACTGAGGTTGTATACTTCCTCGAACCCGTTTTGTGAGAGGATGCGTATCGCAAGATAAGCCCTGAGCCCCATACTACAGAACATGAGAATCTTTCTTTCCCGGGGAAATTCCTTCAGCCTGGTTCTCACTTCATCGAGCGGGATGTTTACCGCTCCTTCGATCGTGCCAAGCGCGTATTCCTCAGGAGTGCGAACGTCAACGATGTAAAACTCATCATTGCCTTTCGAAAGCACTACCGGCCAGTGCACGATTTTCATCAATCCCTGCAGTATGTTCTCAGCAACGAAACCGGCGGTGTTCACCGGATCTTTTGCAGAAGCAAAGGGAGGCGCGTACGCGTGCTCCACCTCTTCGAGGTCATACACGCTCCCTCCCTGTTTCAGAATCGTTGCAAATATGTCGATTCGCTTGTCAACACCCTGATAACCGATGATCTGAGCCCCGTACAGCTTCCCAGTCTCAGGGGCGAAGACGATTTTCACGCTCATGGGAAGGGCGTCCGGGTAATACCCCGCATGGGACGTGGAGTGGATTATGGAAGATATGTATGGGATTTCATACCGGGTAAGCGTTTTCTCCGACACTCCGGTCGATGCGACTGTGATGTCAAATACCTTCGCAATCGCCGTTCCCACAGTACCTGGGTAGGTTCGTTTGTTTTTTCCCGCGATATTGCCCGCGCAGATCCTTCCCTGTTTGTTCGCGGGTCCTGCCAGGTAGGTGATCATCGGTCTTCCTATGATCGGGTTGTTGAACACAATCGCATCACCTACAGCATAGATATCGGGGTCTGATGTCTGCAGGTAATCGTTCACCACGATACCGCCCCGTTCTCCGAGCTCGAGCCCTGCCTCTTTCGCAAGGCTGCTTTCAGGCCTCACACCGATGGAGAGAATCACCATGTCACTCGCAAGATCCTTGCCGCTTTCGAGGTGAGACACGATTTTCCCGTTTTCTTCTGAAAACGAGGCGATCGCTTCCTTGAGATAGAACTCTACTTTCTTTGTCTTCAGATGCTGGTGTACCTCTGCGGCCATTTCAAAATCCAGAGGCGTCATTACCTGTTCAGCCATTTCCACAATGGTGACGAATATCCCCAGCCTGTGAAGGTTTTCCGCCATCTCGAGCCCAATGAATCCCGCACCAACGATAACCGCCCGTTTCGGGTGCCTCGTGTCGATGAACTCTTTTATCCTGTCTGTGTCATGCACGTTTCGCAGAGTGAAAATTCCTTCTCTGTTTATGCCGGGCAAAGATGGTTTTACAGGTTCTGCTCCGGGAGACAAAACAAGCTTGTCGTAGCTTTCTTTGTACGCTTTTCCCGAATTGAGGTCCTGCACCTCGACTTTCTTCTGCTCCCTGAGTATGCGTGTTACATTGCTTTCCACACGAACGTCAATTCTAAAACGTCTTGAGAAGCCCTGCGGGGTCTGTATAAAGAGCTTTTCCCTTTCAGCGATCTTTCCTCCAATATAGTAGGGCAGTCCGCAGTTTGCGTAGGATATGTACTTTCCACGCTCAAAGATCACGATCTCCGCTTTTTCATCGAGCCTCCGAAGGCGGGCTGCTGTCGTCGCCCCCCCGGCAACTCCTCCCACAATAACGATTTTTGACATTCTTCTCCTCCGAGAATCTCTTTTCAGTCCGGATGTTTTCCTTTAAAAAACTATACTAGCTTTTCACGGCGGAAAAAAGGCAATCAGGCAATACAGAAGGAAACAATATATTTACCATTTGCTGTTATTACACATTTCATGTTGAATTTTGTGATAAAATCAACCAATTTTTACCAGAAGAGTAAAGGAGAGGACCATGTTCGAAAATATAGACCCCAAAGACCTCGAAGAAGGAAGAAAGTACCTCATGTCCGGTTCTGTGGGAGGCGGGCTTCCCGTGCTGATAGAAAGCGGGAAGGGTGCGGTAATACAGGATATTCATGGAAAAGAGTACATCGACTGTACATCTCAGGCGTGGACATACAACATCGGCGTGAGCCATCCACGGGTGATCAAGGCGGTGAAAGAACAGCTTGAAAAAATCACACACGTGCGGACCAGTTTTGAAACCGTACCGAAACTCCTCCTGTTGAAAAAGCTCGGCGAACTCGCGCCGAAAAACCTCAAAAAGATCAGTTTCTGCCTTCACGGCTCTGTAGCAAACGAATCCGCGATGAAACTTGCGATGAGCAACAGACCGGAAGGGATGAAGTTTCTCGCACCATTTGATGGATACTCCGGAAGAACACTGGCAACAATTGCCGCAAGCTGGCCCTTTCATCCCCTCAGCACACTGTTTGCCGCATACATGCAGAATGTCGTGAGGATCCCCAATGCATACTGCTACCGCTGCCCCTTTGGCGCCGAGTACCCGAAATGCGGCATCATGTGCGCAGAATACGTGAAAACATTCATTGAAAGGGGTGTAGAGCCTGTAACCGCAATCATCATGGAGGCGATGCAGGCAAGCGGAGGAATGATTCCACCGCCCGACGGCTATTTACAAAAAATAAGGAAAATCTGCGATGACTTCGGCATCCTCCTCATATTCGATGAGATACAGACAGGTTTCGGGAGGCTCGGTGCAATGTTTGCGAGCGAGCTTTACGACGTATATCCGGATATTCTTACCTTCGGCAAGGCAATCGGCGGCGGCTTTCCCCTTGCAGGCGTAATGCAGAGGACGGACCTCAAACCCCCGGAGCCTGCCTCTGATTCATTCACCTTCGCCCATTTTCCCGTTTCATTCGCAGCTGCAGTTGCAACACTCGAGGTGATTCAGGAGGAAAACCTGCTCGAAAAGGCGCGGAAAATGGGAAAATACTTTACCAGCAGATTGCGAGCACTTCAAAACAAGTATGAGACTATCGGGGACATCCGTGGTCCGGGGCTTATGATCGGCATAGAGCTCGTAAAAAACAGAAAAACAAAGGAACCCGCAAACGACGTCTGTCACAAAATCGTAAAGGGAGCAGTGGCGCACGGAGTGCTCTTCGGTGAGAGCAAGTTCAAAGGCCTCGGCAACGTGCTCAAAATCAAACCTCCTCTGGTTATCTCAGAGTCTCAGGCGGAAAGGGTTCTGGAAGTGTTCGAAACACTTCTGAAAAAATATGCATAATTCACTTTAACGCTGGGCTCTGAGCTTTCAGAAATAGTACAAACCTCCGGTGTACACCGTATCTATGGATTGGAATATCTTGGCCTTCTTATTTACTCTTTTTTGTGTTTTTGAGTGCCCTTCGGATCCAAAGAATGGCGATCCCGGCAGTGACAAAATTCGAAAGAGCCGCAGCCCCGAATATCCCCCTGAGGGCGAACATCCTGGAAACGAGTAATGCGAGAGGGATGTAGAGCACAAATATGCGAATGATCGAAATACCTGCTGCGGGCAGCGGCTTGTTGAACCCATTAAGAGCAGAAGTGGTAATAAAATACACCCCCTGTGCACCATAACTTACGGAAACAATGAGCAGATACAGCGCTATCGTCTCAACGACAACAGGATTTTTATTAAATATGCCGGCAATTGGCCGTGATGCGGCGAGAAAAAGGATGAAAAGTACAATACCCCACAGCATGGCGAATATTTGGCTGAACTTCACTCCATGGGTAATTCGCTGCAATTTTCCCGCTCCAAGGTTCTGGCCCACGAACGGGATGATCACCGTACCTAGAGCCCTGACAACTGTCAGTGCAAACATCTCGATTCTCGAGGCGACTCCAAAACCTGCAACACTTTCCGGCCCGTACTCCGATACAAGTCGGGTAATCACACCGATGGAAATAGGAACGATGATGTTCGTTCCCGCCGCAGGAATACCTATGTAGAGAATGCGCTTCCATGAATGAAACACTTCCCTCAGCCTGGGAGTCTCGAATGTCAGCATGTGTTCCCTTCGTGAAAGGACAAGAAGCGAAACGATCAGTGTAATTGCTCGTGCAGTGACTGTCGCCAGTGCAGCCCCGGCAAGCTCGAGCCGGGGAAAAGGGCCGATGCCAAAAATCAGCAGAGGATCAAGGATTATGTTAACCATCACCGCGACTCCCATTACCGCCGCAGGTGTCTTTGTATCTCCCGTTGCACGGATCGCATTGTTCCCGATCATAGGGATGATTACAAACGGCACCCCCACATACCAGATCCTCATATACTGTTTGACTAGAGGAATGATCGCCTCATCCGCACCGAGCTGCCTGAAAAGCGGTTCGATTGTCACCACCCCTGCAACTGCAACGGACGTCACGATCAATGCTGAGAGCAGCAGGCCATCGGTTGCGAAACGCTGAACTTTGTGGTGGTCACCCTCGCCGATGGCGCGCGAGAGCACCGCTGCCGTTCCTATTCCCAAACCCATTGCCAGGCTTGCGACCACAAGAACAACGGGAAACGTATAACTCAGCGCAGCAAGCTCCAGGGTCCCGAGCCGGCCCACGTAGAACGTATCAACGAGGTTGAATAATACCATTCCGATGATGCCTGCGACCATAGGCCAGGTGAGCCGTAAGAGTGTTCTCACAACAGGCCCCCCTGTAAGGTGCGCTTTATCCGCCCGGCTCTTGCCCATAAAAGGTTCCTTTGAACATGAACCCAATAGGTATTCATGAAGTTTCTTAAAACATTGAAAGCAAACAAAAAATATACGGGTATTTTTGTGTGCTTCCAATCTAATTCTTTCACCGAAGTATTAAGACAAGGGAAACTGCCGATACCTGCGTCACCGAATCAGCCCAATCCTCCCCGGCGGCCAAATCCTGAGCACCGGTCTGCCGAAGATGTCGCTTTTCTTCACAAAACCCCAGTACCTGCTGTCGTAGGAATTATCCCGGTTGTCGCCCATCATGAAATAGCTTTCCTCCGGCACGGTGACCGGACCAAAATAGTCCCGCCTGCATTTCAGGGTTTTATCTTTAGGGATCTCGTGCGGATCTTCGTGAAACACCGGCCACCACCCCTGCTCCCTCTCGTCGTTCACATACACCTCCTTTCCGACGATCTCTATCAGATCACCGGGAAGCCCGATACAGCGTTTTACGTAATATTTCGGCTGGGAGTCGATCATGACAAATCCGAGCGAAAGTGTATACACGATTGGATCGAGCATCCGGATGAACAAACTTGGTTCACGGTAGCTTGGCGCACGAAATACGACAATATCACCCCGCCGGGGCTCCCGGACCGCAGGGAGCCGGTGTTCGGTGAAGGGGATTTTCGCCCCGTATGGAAATTTCAGCGCAAAGAGTCGGTCACCCGCAGTGATCGTCGGCACCATTGAGCCTGTTGGTACCATGTAGTGATCAACGACAAAGGTCTTGATAAAGAGTGCGATGAGCAAAGCGAGCGCGATTGCCTCTATATTTTCCCGCAGCTTTGATTTTTTCTTCGAATGTTTTCCAGATTTTCCGTTCATGAGCATTCTCCACACAAAGCGTCAGCTTCTAAGACGTCACGTTCCCGAGAGACGCATTCAAATTAGAGGTTGTTGTTCGTGAGTGTCAATAGCACTTTGGTATGAAAATTCCATATGAGGGGAAAATCCGATGTGGAGAATCTAAGCGTGTTTCTTTCTTTTCACTCAGTTAGCCCGGTTTTTCATCTTCTTGGGTCAGCCTGCATCCGCCACCCTGCAGCACGCTCAGAAGGTGCGTTCTGTTTTTTACATCCAATTTTTTATAGATATTATACACATGGGTCTTTACAGTGCTCAAAGATATGAACAGCCTCTCTCCGATCTGCTTGTTGCTGAAACCCTTACAAATGAGGAGAACGATTTCGTGCTCACGTTTGGAAATCCCAACCGAGTATGAAGTGCGCGGGAGGAAACTGCGTGCAGTGATCCCATCTCGCCTTTACCACTGAAGAGGAAAACACGAGATGGGGTGTGAGAAATGTACAGAGTGCGAAAATGATTTTTTTCACCCGAGTCACATTTTTTCTGAACAAACACTGTATCCCCGTAAAGATCAGATACAGCATCACTCCTGCACAGAAGATTATCGAATATTTATCGATCATGTTGATGAACCTGTATGCACTCCTCATGATCTCGCATGCATAAAACGTGAGAAGAGTATGAACGACGTCGAGTGAGGCGATAACAAGAAAGAGGGCAAAGAGACGTGCGCTCTGTATCCGGTAACGGAAATGGATAAAAGAAAAAAGAAAGATACCCGCAGATGCTGTACAGATGGACAGGGTATAGGTCAGGAGGATAATATGCTTCATATTCGCAGTTTTCCTGCTCCCATTGTAGCAGAAGGAGAGGGACCGGGCAAGCACAAACTTCCGATGGTTTTCATCTCATTTCACCATTTTTGTTGTGTTTTCCCGAGGTTCTGTTAGTGTAATCGATTATGAGAAGAAAAAATGAACGTATCATTCAAAAAAAGTCCGGAGTGGCATTTACCGTCAGAAAAGGCACGCTGTTTCGGGTTGTAGACATCGAGGGAAAACAGGTTGCAGATCTGGTTTCGTTCAGCAGGACTGATCACGATGAAAAGCTCTCCACAGGGGCGACCATTGACTGCAACGGCTCACTCGCGGTGGGCAGGGGAGATATTCTCTACTCAAACAGATACCGCCCCATGCTCACTGTTGAGGATGATTCGGTCGGCAGACACGATATCCTCCACCCCCCCTGCAGCAGGTGGATGTATATGTTTCAGTACGGAATCAAGGACTCGCACCCAAGCTGTCTTGAAAACCTCTCGAACGCCCTCTCCGAATTTGGGATCTACGAATATGTGATCAGCACAACGTTAAACATATTCTTGAATACCCGTATTCTCCCTAACGGTAGAATACACATTGAGGAGCCGCTTTCAAATCCAGGAGATTACATAGAGCTCCGCGCTGAAATAGACATGATTATGGCAATTTCGGCCTGCTGTGTGGAGGAAAGCACCTGCAATGCGTACAGAGCCACTCCCCTGAAGGTTGTGTTCTTTTGACTCCCCCGCCTCAGGTGCGCTGGCTCACAAGTTTTTCGGCAAGTTTTTTCCCGCTGCGCGTGTAAAAATCGGAGAGGTGAATGCACCCGCACGAAGCCAGGTCTTCCTGGAGTTCCGAAAGCGCGTGCGCATCCGAAAAAATAAAATATTCTGTACTTTCCTGCCCGTTCCCGTAAAAAAAACGTGAAATGACGTTTTTTACCTCTTTTTTCAGCGTCTCGGTGATTCCTGCGCTGTTCATCATCATGTCCAAAAGAGCATGCTTCTCAGGGACAGAAAAATTTTTATCCGGACCAGAAGAATTCACTTCACCGGCCAGTTCGTGAAGAATTGCCGATGCCTTGACGACCGGTGGTTTACCGCCCTCTTTTTCCATGATTCTTTCCGCCCAACCCAGCACGCTCAGTGAGTGTTTGAAAGAACGCGCATCTTCTCCAAAAAACGACTTTATGAGACCTGTCAATTTTTGCTCTATGGAGAAGGCGCCTCCATTTTCACCGGCCCGAAAACCTAAGCACTCTTCCGCAAACCGGCACCACTGTGCGCACCCCTGCGCAACTCTTTGGTTCACCACAGGTGTTCCGCAATTGCTGCACCTGCTCACCCCTTCATCTTTCCAGAGCTCTACCGTCGACCCGCACTGCGGGCACCTTACTTCAAAAATGTCCTCCGGTTTCCAGTAACGCCGGTCCTGCCCCGGGCACCTATTATTTCCCATCCGCACCACCTATAATTAATGTAGCGTCTCAGCTGGAGTAAACCAAGAGAAAATTTTCTCCACGAAAGCGGCGAAATTCGGGTATAATTGAGGAAATATGTGCACCCCGGATGGGGCATGGTTGAATGCAGCTTCCCCGGGAATGGACCAAACTCCATGACAGAACGTGAAAATCTCCTGCGAACAATACGGTTTGAAAAACCGGACCACATCCCCGTGACTTTTCACATAAACGGGTCATGCTGGCACCACTACCCTCAAAATGCGCTGCAGGATCTCATGGGTTCTCATCCTTTTCTGTTTCCCGATTTCGAAAAAACCGGTGCTCCTGGCGTCGTTTCGCATCCCCCGTATGCGCGTGCTGGTATCCCATACACTGACCCATGGGGATGCGTGTGGGAAACATCCGACGACGGGATCATGGGCACTGTAGTCAGCCACCCTCTCGAGAACTGGTCCGCTCTCGATCACTTCACGCCACCTGATCCGGACCACATGACTCACTGGGGACCGGTCAACTGGGACGAACAGGCAAAAGACAACGGACCGGCTATCTCCCAAACATGTCTTCCGAATGGAGAAATCGGTCACAACCACACCTGGTTGAAGCTCGTTGACCTTCGAGGGTACGAGAACACGATCATCGACATGGCAGATGACGAACCCCGGCTCTTCACAGTACTGGACATGCTCGAGAGTTTCAACACAGGTCTTCTCAACAACTACATGCGCAGGGTCGGGATCGAATGGATCGGGTTCGCGGAAGACCTCGGCATGCAGGTCGGTCCGATGCTGTCACCGGCGCACTTTCGAAAATATATCAAGCCCAGTTATTGGAGACTGATGAAGCGCGCCCATGATGCAGACCTCATCGTGCACGTTCATGCAGACGGCGACCTTCGGGACCTCATGACTGACCTTCTCGACTGCAGGCCTGATGTGATCAACCTTCAGGACCTTGTGAACGATGTCGACTGGATTGAAAAAAACCTGATAGGCAGGGTGTGCATAGATCTCGATATCGACCGGCAGCGTATCACCCACCACGGATCAGTTGACCAGATCGATGCCCTCGTGCGTGAGGAAGTCGAAAAGCTCGGCAGCAGAGACGGTGGATTGATGATGATTTACGGACTTTACCCGGGCGTGCCGCTTGAGAATGCCGCGGCTGTCATGGATGCGATGGAACGGTATACCGCGTACTACCGCACGTGAACTTTAATTTTAGGGTGTACCTTCACTATTTTTTCTCCTCATCAATTTAAATGTTGACAATTAATTGACAATCATGTAGAATCAAGATGGAATTTTTTTGTGATTTGATTGTCTTTTGGTACGTAAATCGCCGGACAGCGTATTAAGTAAATTTGGTGAAGGTACATGGAAATTTTCAACAAGATCAGGCTGAGATTCAGACTTGTTCTGTATTTTTTAATAGTTGTAGTCATCAGCGGTGCAATCGCGACGCTCGTGGGAATACGCCTCATTAACACCAGCATAATTAAACAGGCACAAAATCAGGTAATGCACGATCTCTCATCCGCATGGATGGTCTACAATGAGAAACTGGACGATCTAAAAGACATTGTTGAGCTGACATCGAATCGATTTTTTCTGAACACTGCGCTCACGAACAACGAAACCGGTGCAGCCGCAAAAGAGCTGGAAGATACGCGTGTGAAGTACGATCTCGACTTTCTCACTGTGACCGACGAACAGGGGATCGTCGTCTTCCGTGCAAGCAATCCCCTGGTTGCTGGAGACGACCAATCATCAGATGAACTTGTCAGGCGAGCTCTGAGGGGAGAGATCGCATCAGCAACACAGATAGTTCCGCGAGAAAAGCTCATACTGGAGAGCCCCAAGCTCGCAGAGCGGGCGTACTTTGTGCTAAAAAAGACACCCAAGGCAAAGCCTGCATCAAAATCAGTCGAGGATTCCGGAATGGTGCTCAAAGTGGCGGCACCAACCTTCGACCATGAGGGAAGGATTATCGGAACACTCTACGGAGGGATTCTCATAAACAGAAGCTACGATATCGTGGACAGCATCAAGGAAACCGTGTACAAGGGAGAGGCCTACAAGGGAAAAGACATCGGAACCGCAACGATATTCCAGTGGGATGTGAGAATTTCAACAAATGTCACAGAGCTCGACGGGAACAGGGCGATCGAAACGCGGGTATCAGAGTCTGTGTATGATGCTGTTTTGATCAATGGAAAATCATGGATCGACCGTGCGTTCGTTGTCCGTGACTGGTACATAACCGCCTATGAACCGATCCGTGACATAGAGGGAAGGATCATCGGTATCCTCTACGTTGGGATACTCGAAGAACCCTATATCATCATGCGGCAGGAAATCGTCTGGTCGATGCTGAAATACCTGATAATCGCCGTGGCTGCAGCAATGGTTATTGCCTTTCTTCTCGGCAGACAAATCACGAAACCGATCGCACATCTCGTGCACGCAACCAGGCAGATCTACAACGGATTTTTACCGAGCACGGTGAAAATCACATCAAAAGACGAAATCGGGATTTTGTCAGAATCTTTCAATTCCATGTCCCACAAGCTGAAACAGACACTCGATGAAAAAGACAAAGCCTACGCGCAGCTCAAGGATCTCAATGTCAGGTATCTCGAACTGCTCGGTTTCGCCACCCATGAGTTGATGCAGCCCCTCGGTGTGCTGAAGGGGTATCTTACGATGATGCAGCAGAGCTTTTCAGGAAAAAGACTCAGCCCCGAACAGCACGAGCACGCGGTCGGAACAATGCTGCGCAATGTCAACATGCTCGTTGACATGAGCCAGACCTACCTGCAGCTTTCGAAGATCGAAAGCGGGCAGCTTGACACTCAAAAAGAACGGACAAATGTCTATCACGATATCATTATTCCAGCAATTGAAAGCGCACGGCCGAAGCTCATGGTGGAGGAAATGGAGCTGGTGATCGAAAATGAGAACAGTCTTGATAGGGTAGACGTGTGGGCCGATCCCATACTTCTCAGGATCGTGTACAACAATCTCATCTCAAACGCGATAAAATACGGGAAAAGGAGAGGAAAAATATTCATCGGTTTCATGGGAAATGAGAGTGTCTTTCAATTCAATGTGAAAAACGAAGGAGAGGGAATAACGGAGGACAAACTCGATGTCATTTTTGAGAAATTCACGCGACTCGGAGAGCCATCGAGGAGAAAACAGCGGGGAACAGGCCTCGGCCTGTACAATACAAAGGAGATCGTTACAAAGCACGGTGGAAAAATCTGGGCAGAATCCGCCCAGGGTGAATGGACGGATATCATCTTCACCCTTCCGAAAACGGAAAATGGTGATGAGAATGGATGAACCCTTTCTCACGCATAAATATACACTATGAGACCACACACAACAGGAGGTGAAAAGGCATGGCAGAAACAAAGGCAAAAATACTCGTAGTGGACGACGAGCCCGATATTGTAGATATGCTGAAAATGTCGCTGGAGAACGCATCCTATGAAGTGGTGGAAGCGTACGACGGGAATGAAGCGATCGAAAAAGCGAAAGCAGAAAAACCGGACGCAATTATTCTCGACCTGATGATGCCGAAGAAGGACGGATTTGAAGCCTGCAAGGAGCTGAAAAACGATCCCGAGATGAGCGGTATTCCGGTGCTCGTGCTCACTGCAATCGGACAGGAGATCTCCCACACGCGGTATGCACAAAGCATGGGGCTGGAGCTTGAATCTGATGATTTCATTTCAAAACCTGTTGACCCAAATTTTCTTCTCAAGCGGCTTGAGGAATTCCTCGGCACATAAAAAACTGCAGTTCATGAAAAACAGGCTCTGCATTTTCCACGGAAATGGGTGACGCTGTCATTCTCAGCTCGCGAAAAGAAAAGAGCACCTTTTTCCACCACGCATGGTCTGTACGAGTTACAGGTAAGGGCGCCACACGCACTTGTCAGCGCATAAGGCCGGGTAAAAACAGTGCGATCTGTGGAAATGGTATCAGCAAGAACGTTCCCACGATGAGGGCGATGAGAAGCGGGATGACGCCGCGGAATATCACGTGGGGAGGAATGTCTTTTGCAACACCGCTCACCACATAAACGTTTATTCCAACAGGAGGCGTAATGACACCGATCTGAGTGACGAGCACGATAATGACCCCGAACCAGATTGGATCCAGCCCGAGAGAGTTTATCACCGGATAAAAAATCGGCACGGTCAGCATGATGAGTGCGAGCGCATCGATGAAGCAGCCGCCGATGAGATACACACCGATGATCATCGAAACGATAAGTGAGGGATGAAGCTGCATCCCGCTCACCCAGTTCGCAATGTCAAAAGGAATCCTCGTGACCGCGAGAAAGTGCCCGAAAATGGTTGCCCCCGCCACGATGAGCAGAATCATACAGGAAATCCTCGTTGTCTCAAAAAGGGACTGAATAAATTTCCCGACTGTCAGCTTCCTGCGTACAACTGCGATTAACAGCGTCCCGAAAGCCCCGACCGCCCCCGCCTCTGTGGGAGTGAATACTCCGAAAAAAAGCCCTCCCATGACAAGGAAGAACAGAATGATCGTCTCGATGAGTCCTGAGAGAGAGGATAGCTTGTCGCGGAGATTCACATTCGGACCTCTGGGCGCAATCTCCGGTTTGAGAGAGGTCCATAGAAGGATTGCAATGATGAAGAGAAGCGTGAGCATAATCCCGGGAACAATTCCCGCCATAAAGAGTTTTCCGATCGACTGCTCTGTCATGACCCCGTACACGATGAATATCACGCTTGGGGGGATCAGTATCCCCATGCTTCCGCCCGCGGCCACAACACCGGTCGCAAGGCTGTCTTTGTAATGATACTTTTTCATCTCAGGGAGAGTAACCGACGCCATGGTTGCCGCAGTTGCATTCGTCGACCCACAGATTGCGGCAAAACCCGAGCACGCGCCGATGGTAGCGATTGCGAGTCCTCCTGGCCAGTGCCCCATGAAGCGGTATGCGACGTTGAACAGCCTCCCGCTGATTCCAGCGTGAAAGGCGATCTGCCCCATCAGTATAAAAAGCGGAATGACCGTAAGGCTGTAGGAGCCGAACACATCAAAGAGGTCTTTGACTACCATGTTTATCGACGCATCAAAGGACACCATGAGCCCGAATCCGCACGCCCCGACGAGTGCCATAACGAAACCGACGGGCATCTTTGAAAAAAGCAGTATCACGAGCGCAGCGATACCGAGAATTCCAATAAGCGTTGAAGACATTTTATCTTTCCTGCTGACGGTTTATCTTTTCACAACCCACTGTAAAAAACGAAAGAGGAGAACAACACAGAGCAACCCGCACCCGAAAGCCATTCCGTACACGAATGGATAGAGGGGGACCTGCAGTGTGAGGGAGACCTCCCCTGTCTGCCGTATATGTGCTGCATAGGTAAAGCCCTGCCAGGTTACCAGACCGAACAGAGCTGCGCAGACAAAGGAAGTCACGCCCTCGAACCCTCTCTGCACCGGCTGCCGGAATCGCCGGACGAGAAAATCCACTGCAATATGGCCGTGCTCTATCGACGTGTAGGCGAGAGAAAATGAAATGAACACCGCTCCGAGCAGCCCTACGATCTCATAGGTGCCGGTTATGGGACGGCGGAACATCCGAAGCACCACATCACACACGGTGAGAATCATCATCACGGTTACGGACACAATCGCGAGCCAGTTACACGTCCTGCTCGTGGTGCGAACGCCCCTTTCCACATGCGTAAAAAAATCCTCTCCTCCCACAGTCTCATTTTCCTTCATTTTCTCCACCTGTGTCTTTTTCGACTGTTTACCGGCTAAATTTCTCGATGAGCGAAATCAAGAATTCAACATATTCTTCTGACGGGATTCCCTTTTTTTTCATCTCGTCGATGTATTCATCGATCACGGGTCTCACTACCGTGCGCCACCGCTTCCCCTCCGAAGCAGACAGGGGAATGATTTCATTGCCCAGGCTCAGTGTGTATTCTCTTCCTTCAACATCAGTGGTGTTCCATGTCTGCCCGTGCACATCGATCCACTCTTCGCTCACCTCTTCAAAGATTTTCTTTATGTCAGCCGGAAGCTCGTTCCATTTTTTCAGGTTCATGACCACAAACATGCTCGTCGTGTACCCCACATCATAGCATTCCGTGGTGTAACCGATCACCTCCGCCTGTCTCCAGCCTTTCAGTACCTCAATCGGTCCGAATGTTCCCTCAACAACGTTTTTTTGCAGCGCTTCGTAAGTACCGCCCTGGGGCATTGCCACGGGCACCGCTCCGAGTGCCTTGACTACTTTAGCGCTCAGACCGGTTGACCTGATCTTGAGCCTGTTAAGGTCCTCGAGCCGGCGTACAGGCTGTTTCGTGTGCAAAAGTCCCGGGCCGTGAGCGTGAAGATAGAGAACCTTCACGTCTGAAAGCTCATCCGGGCGCACCTGCGCGTAGAATTCATTCGCAACCCGTGTGGCAACGATTCCGTCCGGGTATCCGAGAGGGAGATCGAGCGCCTCCATCACGGGAAACCTCCCGCGTGTATACGCGAACACCGACATCCCGATATCGGATATTCCTTTCACCACCCCGTCATAGCACTGGTTGGCACTTGTGAGGGTTCCACCGGGAAACACGGTGATGCGGACCTCCCCTCCCGTCCTTCGCTCGATCTCTTCGGCCCAGGCAACCCCCGCCTTGCACTGACCATGGGTGGCCGGGAAAAAAATACTGTAATTCAGGTTGATCGATTTTGCAAAACCGCCGGAAGGAAAGCAAGCAAATCCCAACAGGAATGCAAATAATACAAATATCCCCCCTTTTTTCATGGGCATTCTCCTTTCATGAAAATGAAATTAATAATAATAATAATAAAGATGGGTAACGGTAAGACGTGAAAAGGCACGAAGCGGCATGCATGATTCAGTTTCGCCATTCATATGAACAAAATGGCCCACAATGCTCTCCTTCCCTCTGCTGTAGGTCATTAGAATATCCAGAATCTATAATTTTGTCAAGTAATTCTTGAACTCTGTGGTTAGCACTGAAAGCACTATTGAAAGCAGTTCGTTGATATTTCCTTTTTTCCGTCGTACAATAGAAGAAAATGAGCACTCATCTGTTCACCCTGTGCGGTGCATCCCGGAGGTGTGTATGAAAATCATATGGAGCATTCTAATTTTCCCTTTGTTTGTTTTTCTCTTCTCCTCATGCGAGTTTCTTATTCTTCCCACGACGTCCACGAAAACCTACACCAACGACACAGGGTGGGATATCACAAGCGGAAACAACGATTTTGAGATCAGCGTCCCGGACTCCGGGCAGGTGGTCACCGTGGAGAGCGTTTCGCTCGACGAGCTTGTCTATGATGATGCGCAGGATCTCACCATAAGCCTGATCTCGCCAGGAGGAAGGTCGAGGGCATTGGTGACGCAGAAGGGATCATCAAGCAAATACACGGGAGACTACACATTCGTGGACGACGGCGACAGCTCGGGGCTTCCGAGAATCATCGAATACTCAGGTGACGTTGTCCCGGAAACCTATCAGGCAGAAAGCGATTTCGATGATTTCTCCGGGGAAAGCGTCAGCGGAACCTGGACGCTTCGCATACACGACAACACACTCCTCACAGACGGAACGCTCGCCGGCTGGTCTCTTAAGCTCGAATTTGAAGACTGAGTGCTCCCCTTCCCCATGTTTTCATAGTATATTTATCTGAATTA
>CAZOWM010000065.1:0-15679 GCA_964583615.1 uncultured Spirochaetota bacterium
TGTAATTTATTGTGGCAGAGATATTTAGAATTTGCAACTGTAGAAGATCAGCTTGGGTTATCGATGTGCAAGACTCACACCTGTGTACTCCCTTCAGGGGCAGCCTGCACCGTGAACTCTGTGTTTTATATTCCGGCAGTTGGAGTATAGCGAGGATTTTAATGTTGATAAAAGACTGTTAAATATTAAACTGATTCATAGCAATTTTTCTTTGCCTGTATGCTTCTGCTTTTTCTGAGGAATTGAGTGTTCTTTCTCTAATTGCTCTTATAATTATTGGTCCGATTTCAGCAGCTACCCAGTGTATAAGGTGCTTTGGATTATTTTTTGCAAAATTTAATTTTCCTGTAATCAATTTACCAAGTCTGTGCTTATGAAAATTCATATGTTCTTCATACACTATTTTTTCAATATCTGCCGGCATCAATCCGGAACGAGTTTTACAGTGAGCAAATTCACCATTATAGGTGCTCCATCCACCATATTCATTGTCCATACCGCCTTTATTTATTACTAATCCTTCTTCTAATAGTTCTTTCCTTGTAACTGTTCCTGGGTAAGGAGTAAGAAATTGGGGCATAATTGAATCAACAGGGTGATTGTAGAACCATTGATAATTGCCCCTTATTGTTTCTTCTGTGTCATCTGGATTTCCTGCTATTATCCCTGCTAAAACAGTTATCCCAGCATTATATAAACTATCCAGTGCTCGCGATACCATATCTTCACTACTTCTTTTTCTCATACCTTTCAAAATTGCTTCATATATATTTTCTATACCTAAAAACACAAAATCCCAATTTATTTCTCTCATAAGTTTTGTTATGTGTGGATCTGTCATGCTTTTTGTGCTCACCATTCCAGAGTAATACATATTATCTAGTTTTTCCTTTTTTATTCTCTCGAGAAATTGCTTAAATAATTCCGGGTGCATTGCAGGGTTGTCATCGCAAAAAAATATTGATTCTGTTCCTCTTGCTCTTGCAGTCTTTAAATCGTGCATAACTCGATCTAAATTATACGTCATGAATCTTGCTTTTGGCATCATTGCTCGCATGCTGCAGAACTTGCATGCATAATCACATCCTCGTGAAAATTCCGCTGTATCGACAGTTCTGTCATGAAAATGATATCCTGTCCATATTCTCGAATCTCTTTTCGGAGGTTTGATAGAATCTAATCCACGTTCTATCCCTATAGCACAGTGCCGTTGATTATGCACCCATTTCCCATTCTTAATAAATGAAAGCCCTGAAATGTTTTCTAAAGAATCTCTGTTCAAAAATTGATTGAAAGTATGTTCTGTTTCTCCAGTAAAAATGTAGTCAAACGCTTTCCCTTCTTCTGAATTTGCAATCTCTTTTCTTTCTGAAGTTGCATGATATCCTCCCAACGCTACCGGGATGCCCGGATAATTTTGTTTTATATATTGAGCAATTCTAAAAGAAGTTGGATATTGAAATGTCATTGCGGACAATCCTATTATCTCAGGGTTTGTTGAATTAACAGCTTCATCTATTCCTTTTTTGACATCCTTTCTTTTTAATACCAAGTCAGCAACATAAACTTCATGTTTTAAACAGTTGCCAGCTATTGAAGCTCCTCCCAACCACGGTCCTTTAATATGAAGTTCATGCCAGGATTGATAAATGTCCGGCATGCATAGTAATAATGCTCTTGTCATATTTCGAGATTGTGTAACTTTTTGATAAATATTTTTAACTTCGACTTCACATTATTTTTTGCTCCGCTTGAGTTATTTTTTAATTCACTCATTTGATGTGTTGATCATAGTTGTGTAAAATTTTTTAATTATTATTTATTTTTATATATTAATTTTATCTATTATTTGTTCTTTATCAACTTATAATTTTTCTTTTCTTGCTTCTTTTCGAATCAAAAGAGATGCCTATCTACCTTTTAGAATTTTTAACATTTGGGTTACGCCATTATCCGAATAACTCGCTGTGGGAAACTGACGCTTTTTCCTATACATCACTCAGCTTGCATCACGCAAGGTTCTCGTGACAGAACTTGACGCACCGTCTGGTCCCTTAGCGCACAAGCCGGCTCAGATTGTCAATGGTTGTCCTGCATGAAAGAGGTTTTGTGAAACGGCATCCGTGGCGAGGATTCAACTTAGGACCTCCTCATTTCTTCATTGATCTCCAGCTTTTCTAGAGAGAACCTCACCACATCTTCTGCCTTTTGTTCTTCAAGAGGATATCCTCTAAAGAAGGCATTGACTTCCTCTTCCCTTCCCAGGCCTCCCCATGGGATGACGGCGGCAAGGATCCGCTCATAATGAACAGGGTGTAATTGTTCAAGTTTTTTCCGGGACGACACATACCATGGCCACATGAAGGGCATGGCGTACGGATTTTCAGCAATAATCCCCACAGGTACGAATTTATTCCTGTTCGGGACTTCATCAAGCACATACTGCTGTGCCCTTTCGATGAGTGCCCTGAGCTTGAAACAACCCAGGGCCACCAGGATGTTCATCCTCTCGTGCTCGCTTTCAGACGCGTTTGCTCTCTTTGCAAGCCAATCAAAAGCTTTCTCTCCCCCGCAAAAGGCACCCACCTGGAAGACGCTTTTCATCATATCGGGGTGCACCTTTTCGCCTTCCAACAAGGTAGTGAAAACGTTCTCCGCAAACTCAGACACCGCCTTCGATCCATATACCGTTGCGTACCAAATAGATTGCTCTCTGAGTATGGATGTGGTGTGCGTCTCACCACCTCGCGGCTCATGACCGACGGATGAAAGGACACGTTCAAACAGAGACCTCCCAGCCAGTGAAATCCTCTCCCTTCTCCTGTCGTCCATGATCAGGTAGGCATGGTACAGATTGGCCCCGATGCTGATGAGGGGCAAAAAAGCATCCTCTCCGGCATAGTGGGATAAAAAGTCCAGGTATTCTTCAAGTTTCAAGTTACCTTTCTTGACCAGGGCAAAGAGATCGTTTTGCAAGCCCCATCGATCTTCAGGACATAGGGACTTATCCTTCACTCTCTTGCCGAGTTCCTTTAAGTTTTTTTCTCATGATATCTGACCCGGTAGAACCCGTTTTGACCTGGATTTACCTTATACGCTGCTGTGTCGGCCCCGGTCTCGATTGCTTTGCTTTTGCCCTCCAGAAGGGTGGTCACTGTCTTCGATCCTCCCTCGGCAGTGAAAACGCGGATGGCAAGGGGAATGAGCCACTCCTGGGGAGATTCATTGGGCAGATAGGTGAATCGTTCCTGGGTGACCACCAGCGTATCGTTTTCTTTTTTGACATGCACCAGGGGAAAACCAGGCTGTTCAATCCAGTCCTTCATCATTTTACCGATGGGTTTTGCAGAAACCTCTTCCAGGGATTCCCACAGATGATGGCTCGAAGCGTTCCCATAGGCATGCTTTTCGAGATAGCGATGGAGCCCTTTCCGGAAGTTCTCTTTGCCCACGTACGCTTCAATTTCCCTGAGAAGGCTCCCCCCTTTGTTGTAAATGATCGGTGCGGTGCTGACGTTGATGACGACGTGCTCCCCCCCCGGGAATCTCAATGGGAAACGTCTCGCGAAAGGCATCCCTATCCAGGGCAACTTCTGTCTGTCCGTGTACAAACTGGTGCCATACATTCCATTCTGGATAGATGTGATCGACCACGCCATAATCGAAATAGGTGGCAAAGCTCTCGTTGAGCCACAGATACCTCCAATCACTCGGTGTCACCAGATTTCCGAACCACTGGTGTGCCATTTCGTGGGCGATGACAACGCATATTCTTTCCTCACCCGCCTTTGACGTGATCTCAGGATCGTGAAGCAGGAGGTTCTCTCGAAAGGTGATCGCTCCCCAGTTCTCCATCGCTCCAGCAGCAAAATCCGCAACAGTAATAAGGTCAATTTTTGGAAGGGGATAGGCTATGCCGTAATAGTCCTCTGAGAATTCCAGACATTTCCTCGCAAATGCAAGGGTAAACTGAGCCTGCTTTTCCATGCCCCGCACGGTGGCTACGCGGACCATAATTTTTCCCGTGTCTTCCGTAAACACGAACTCCCCAATCCCGAAAAAGAGCAGGTAGGTGGACATCTTGGGGGTCCGCTCAAAGCGAATGCTTACCCTCCCGTCTTTCAGTGCTCTGTATTCCTGCACCTGGTTCTGTAAAACCCGACCATCCTGCTGTTGATCTCTCCAGTGTACTGGATCGCAAGAGAGATAATGCCTACCCTGTCACCTGGGAGCATGATTCGCAATTCCTCTCTCATTGGATCCACTGCAAAGGGGCAGATCTTCCTTTGACTGTCTATCACGAGTTCGCACTTCCAGAAAGCCAAATGGAGAGCATTCAGCCGTACCTCTCGAACAGGCTGATCAGCCTTCAATATGATTTCCACCTCCCCTTCAAACCTGAATCGTTCAAGATCCGGCTCCAGGTGGATCGTATAGTGTACGGGGGTAATATTGCTCATCCTCTGTTTGTAACCTCCCTCATCCAATAATTTCGTCTGAGACCCTGAATTTCCACGCCTTTTGTAAAATAATGATCTTGGAGTAAATACGCGCGGAGTTGTTTTCGATAAATTGAGACTACGATGTGCTCACCGTTCTTGGTGTCATCCATCACTTCCGAGAAGTGGCTCTTCAGTTTGCCGGTAGGCAAACCCTCCTCGCACGAGAGCCCAATTTTATCTATCGATGAACAGGTTCCTCGTGGAGAAGTTCGGCTCAGTGGTAAGGTTTATCCCCAGCTTTATCAAACCCGCCTCGTCGCCGGGTGTGGGCATATGGGTCATATGCATCTCGCAGTTTTGAAGCTCCTTGAGCTTTTCCATAGCAATCTCCGCTGTGGGGTTTGTCGCCGCGCTTATGCTCAGCGCAATAATCGTCTCCTCCAGGTCCATACTGACGGATTTTGTTCCCAGGATATCTGATTTCAAGTGTCTGATTGATGCGATGATCTGTGGTGAGAGGATGTGGATATTATCAGGTATTCCTGCAAGCTTCTTTATTGCATTCAGGATGAGGCTCGAGGAGGCGTGGATGAGCTGGGAGTTTTTCCCCGTGATCAGCGTACCGTCTGCCAGCTCGAGCGCAGCACCGACGAATATTCCTTCGTTTCCCTTGCCTTTCTTCTGTGTTTCCTGCGCGGCTTTTCTTGCCGGTTCCACCACGACGCGGTCTTCGGGTTTTACTTTCAGGTTTTCCATGAGCAGCTCGACTTTTTGCACGGTCTCACGGTCAATGAATCCCATGATGTACTCGCATGAGTAACGAAAGTAGCGACGGATAATCTCCTGCTCTGCCGCTTCCCGCACCGCAGCGTCATCGATAATGCCGAAACCCGCCCTGTTTACCCCCATATCGGTTGGTGACCTGTAGATGGATTCGCTTCCCTCGATTTTTTCCATGATCCGCCTCAACACGGGGAATGTATCCACGTCGCGGTTATAGCTTACCGCTTTCTGATCATACGCGTCCAGATGATAGGGATCAATCAGGTTGAAATCACCGATATCTGCGGTTGCCGCTTCATAGGCGCAGTTGACAGGGTGGTTGGTTGGAAGATTCCAGATGGGAAAGGTCTCGAACTTCGCATATCCGCTTTTTATTCCTCTTTTATGATCATGGTAGTACTGTGAAAGGCAGGTCGCAAGTTTCCCGCTTCCAGGGCCAGGTCCGGTTACCACCACGATCGGCTTACCGGTCTCGATGTATTCATTCGCTCCATACCCCTCATCGCTTACCACGAGGTCGACATCCGTTGGGTACCCCTTTGTATATCTATGGGTGTATACCCTGATTCCCTGTCTCTCCAGTTTGTTTTTAAATATTGTGGCGGCAGGCTGGTTTTCAAAGCGGGTGATCACTACCGAACTGACGCGTAAGTCCCATTCCTTCAGATTGTCGATCAATTTCAGCGCATCAGCATCGTACGTGATTCCGAAGTCAGCGCGAAGCTTCTTTCGCTCGATATCACCTGAGTAAATGCAGAGCACGATGTCGATCCGATCTCTGATTTTCTGAAGAAGCCTCATCTTTACATTGGGGTCGAATCCCGGCAGGACTCTCGCGGCATGATAGTCGAATAGAAGCTTGCCTCCGAACTCAAGGTATAGCTTTTTTGGGAACCGCTCGGCCCTTTCAAGTATTGCTTTCGTCTGCTCTCGCAGGTATTTCTCATTGTCAAAACCGGTCCTTCTCACGCGATGCACCTTTTTCAATGATTTTTCTCTCATGTATTATACACAAATATACGGAGAGCGGGGAATTTTGTTGGGCAGGGGATGATGCTACAGCAGTGCGGTGCTGAAGTATCGTTCGGCCCTGTCCGGGAGGATTGTGACGATTCTGGTTTTCCCGTTGTCCATTTGGAGCCCCGCGAACACATTCGCTCCTGAAGACGTGCCCACGAGCAGTCCTTCCTCACGTGAGAGTCTTCTCGTCGTGTGTATTGCCTCCTCATCGGAAACGGTGAACACCATATCGACGAGGTTAACGTCGAGCACATCGGGGACGAATCCGTCACCGATTCCCTGAATCTGATGGAGGCCTGGCTCCCTTCCAAGCAGAGCTGCACTGTTCTTGGGTTCGACTGCGACGATCTTGATGTTCGGGTCTTTTTCCTTGAGGAATTTACCGATCCCCTGCAGTGTACCTCCGCTGCCGACCCCTGCGACGAATATGTCAATCCGGCCGGCCGTGTCTCGCCATATTTCAGGCGCGGTCTGTGTATAGTGGACCTCCGGGTTGTGGGGGTTGACAAACTGGTTCGCAACAAAGTACTTTTCGGGCTCCTTTTTTACAATTTCCTGCAGGATCTCGATGCTTTTTTTCAGGTTCCCCTCCGCTGGGGAAAAGATGATCTTTCCGCCGAATGCGTAAATGATCTTTTTTCTCTCCTCACTCATGTTTTCCGGCATCACGCAGACGACATCGTAGCCCTTCTGTCGTCCGATCAGGCAGAGCCCGATTCCTGTATTCCCGGAAGTGGCCTCTATGATTGTCATGCCACGTTGCAGTGTTCCATTCGTTTCCGCGGAATCGAGGATATATTTCGCTACACGGTCCTTTATGCTCCCGCCGGGATTTAAGAATTCGGCTTTCGCAAGGATATTGCCTGAGGAAATACGGCTCAGCCGGATAAGCGGGGTTGTTCCAACCGCGTCGAGAATGGAATCGAACAACAAAACAGCAGTCCTTTCGAAAAATTACAAGAAATATACTAAGAAACGCGAGATTTTCAAAAAAAGAAATCCCTTTAACCGAGCTCAACATCTCCCCACACTGCGATTTTTTCTCCAATGAGAATGAGGGCGCCGCTGATTCCGGCCTGTTTTTCGAGGAGCCCGAACGCTTTTTCGAGATCACTCTCACTTTTCACCATGTTTCCCACTGCAGTGGCGAACACATCTGCGGTGATAGCGGATTCTGCGATGACGATGGTTGCATCGGTGTTGCCGAAACTGAGCGAATGGCCGATTTTTCCCGATGAAGTACAGATGCCGCAGGGCGTATCCCCTCCGTGGAGCTTGATCCTGATCTTGTCCCTGAAAGGGGAATCTTCACCCGCGTACACGAGCACGTTCCTGCTTTTTTTGCTTTTAAAGAAAATGTCCCCACCGTTTTCGATGATGAGCTCCTGCGCAAGACCGATGAGCTCACTACCGACATACTCTGCAAGCGCGCCTGCAACTCCCGCCATCGGGCCGACACCCGCGCGCCTCGATTCCGAAATCATCTCTTCAGTGATTTTGTAGCTCGATTTGATCCGGAGAGGATACAGAGAAGTGGAAAACTCGGGGAACGTTTTGATCGTGTGCTCAATCTGCTTCCGGTATTTGCTTACCAGTCCATAGGTACGCTTTGCAAGGGTTTCTTTTTCCACAGAGGAGGAGAAATAGACCTGAAGATCAGTTTCATAAAGGATGATACCGAATGTGTCGAGTTCACCTTCCTGCGTCCATTCCCGATAGAACCTGCGCCTGTATTCTAAGGAGATCATCTCTTGTTGTTCCGGCCCAGTGCGAGGAAGTCCTGAATTGCTTCGGTAACGTCCGGTTTTCCGAATATAGCGGTTCCAGCAACGAGGACGTTTGTCCCAGCCTGAACGATTTTTCCCCCTGTCTGCATATTTACTCCTCCGTCGACCGCAATGTCAAAAGGGAGCGAGTTCCGGATCCTGAACCTATGGGCGTATTGCATTTTCTCGAGTGTTTCTTCCATAAAGGTCTGCCCGCCGAAGCCGGGAAACACCGAAAGGATGAGGAGAAAATCGATCTGAAGCAGAAGATCCTCGAGTGATTTCAGCGGCCTGTCAGGGTTTATGGCAAACCCGTTTTTTATGCCCTGTTTTCGTATTTTTTGTAAAACTCCATCGAGGTCTCTGACCGCGTCTTCCTGTACGATGATGTAATCGGGTTTTTTCTCAATAAAATCGTCGAGACGCTCCTCTGCATTTGCGATCATGAGGTGCGCAATCAGCGGAATACGAACCCGCTTCTTGAGGGCGGGTATGAGATCGAGACCGAAGCTGATGTTCGGCACATAATGCCCGTCCATGTAATCAAGATGAAGGGAGCCTGCGCCGCCGGATTCGGCAGCAACAGATGCTTCTCCAAGAGCACCAAAATCGGCACCGAGCAAAGAGGGGCTCACCTGCAGTGTATACTCCATTGATTCTCCTCCTTTGATCGGTGTACCTAATCGAAGATGATCGCCACCTTTATCACACTCTCGTCTTTGCTTGTTGCGGTCTCGAATGCGCGCTCCACTTCGTCGAGGCCGAAAGTGTGCGTGACAAGCAGGTCCGAAGGAATCTGGTTTTCCCTGAGAAGCTGAAAGGCCTTGGGAAATCCCCAGTTCGGGATTGCATGAGAAGCTCTGAGCTTTAATTTATTGAAGTGAAACCGGTTTGCATTGAACGTGATGTCCTCTTCTCTGTAACTGATGCCGTTGAATGCAATAACGCCTCCGAATGAGGCAATTTCGAATGTATCGGGAATCGTTGCCGGTGGTGAGGTAACGATAAATCGCTCTATCCCCTGCGGGTATGCGGCCTTTACCTTCTGTTTCCAGTCACGCTCGTCAGTAAAGAAAACCATGTCGGCCCCAAGCGTTTTCGCGGCTTCCGCCCGCTTTCGCCCGCGGGCTGTGGAGCCTCTTCTTGCAAGAACCGCAATCGAGACAGCGCCACTGAGGCGGGCGATCTTTATGCAGCACAGACCGATGGCACCCGGCCCGGATACGCACACGGTTCTCATTCCGTCGAGCTGGGCTTCGCGGCTGACATCAAGGGCGACGGTCAGCGGTTCCGCAAATGAGGCTTCCACAAAGCTGAGATCTGAGAAATGAACGAGCATATCAGCAGGAACCTTCATGTACTCAGCCATGGCTGGTGTATCGTTCATGTAGGTTTTTATGCGTGTGCACAGTGCGTATTCTCCGTTCAGGCATGAGCTGCATTGACCGCAGGGAATGTGGTTTTGCACGATGACCCTGTCTCCAACAGTGAAGTTTCGTACGCTCTCTCCCAGTTCGTGCACGATACCCGAAACCTCGTGACCGAGGGGAGTTGGTTTTTTTTCAGGAAAATCGTTGTAGAAGTGGGCGTCGGTCCCGCATATTCCGCATGCCATCACCTTTACCACGACCTCACCGGGTGCGGGTTTTGGGATTTGGATGTTTTTAACAGCAATCTTCTTTTCTCCGACAACCCATGCAGATTTCATCCTTTTGACCCCTATATCGTGTTATTCTGGATAGTAAAGCTTTTAGCGTAGATGTCAATTGCTTTTTGGGAAAATAGTTCTTTTATTTTTCCATCAGGATGAATACCTTAGATATATTGTGGTTATCAATGAAAACGTAAAACGAAAGATCATACCTGTAGCAGGCGGAAAAGGCGGCGTAGGGAAGACCTTTCTTGTTTCAAACCTCTCGATCGCGCTTGCGGAGAACGGAAAGGATGCCGTTGCCGTTGATCTCGATCTCGGCAGCTCAAACCTGCACACGTTTCTTGGGATAAAAAACACCTCCTCCGGTGTGGGAAACCTTCTCTGCCGAAAGAGAATGTCTTTTCAGGAGCTCCTCGTCCCCACTTCATACGATAAGCTCAGATTTGTTCCTGGGGATGCACTCGTTTCCGGTCTGTCGAATATATTGTTCGCGCAGAAGAAACGGATCGTTGACGGCATACTGAGCATAGACGCGGAATACATCATCATCGATCTCGGATCGGGAACCAACTCAACCATTCTTGATTTCTTTCTCATATCGAACTCTGGATTTATCGTGACGTCTCCACTGACAACCTCTATACTCAATGCGTACAGTTTTTTAAAGGCCCTCCTTTTTCGCTTTTTCCTGAGGGCTTTTGCTGAGCAGAATGAAATAATAAAATATCTCAAGTCTGTGATGAAGGAAAAAAAACCGGGTTCATCAGCACCTGTTTCTGAAATCCTGCGCAAAATCAGCCGTATCGACAGAAAGGCAGGTGAAAAGGCGGAAAACTATATGAAGATCCTTCAGCCGAAAATAGTCGTCAATCTGGCAAAAACGCCAGACGATCTTCTTATTGTGGATAAACTGAGAGATCTGATACATGAAAGTTTGAGCCTCGATGTGGAATGCATGGGAGTGGTGTATTCAGACAGTGCCGTGGACAGCGCTCTTGCAGCGAACAGGCCGCTCGCCGAGTTCGAACGGAGCTCCATTGCCTACCGTGATGTAGAGCGGATTTCGCTGAAAATCATTCAGTCCGATAAGTTTCCCCAGATGCCTCTCGATCTCAGCTATTACAAAGACAGTTTCGAACTGGCACAGATAGAGGCGCAAAACGACTGGGAGGAAATGCAGGCGGTAGAGCGATCCAAAGAGGAAGTGGACGCGGGAGATCTCATCGCCGTTATGAGCGCGCAGAAAAGGAAGATATCCGAACTTCAGGGGATCATACGCAACCTCACAATGGGAAGAGGCTGAAGAGTTTTACAGTGGGTCTGTGAAGCTTCAAGTGGCTGAAGGTTCAGACCTTCACGCGATCTCGTATTCTATAAATGAATTGAATATTTTTCTGATTGCTTTTGCCGCATTCTCGGCATTGATCTTGGGGACATTGGCGTCCTTCCAGATGGTGATTTGGAAAAAGCTTTGCATTGCCTCCAGCACGTCATCGGTATCGTAGAAAATGGTGGAGAAATTGTGTCCTTCTCCCTAAAGTGGAGGAGGGTACTTTCAATGAGCAAATTTATTTGACAGAAAAGAATTATGTACTCATACTTGGAACATGAAAATTGAGGATGCGCTGAAACTTCTCGGATTGAAGGGTTCGTCGAGCACCGCAGATCTCAACTCGAGCTTCAGAAAGAGGGCAAAACAATTTCATCCTGATTTCAATCCCGGGAGAGAAAAATGGGCGCACCAGCGCATGATAGAGCTGAATCTCGCCTATGAAAAGGCACTGGAGTATTTTACCAGTCTGACCGCAGGTGATGAGTCCTTCACGAAACCTCCACACGATGTTTCTTTTATTGTGAAATTCAACAGGGCATTCAATCTGGCCCTCGATGCAGTTTACCTGTATTACCAGTACGGCCTGGAGAACGTTCACCTGAGAAAAGAGGGTGTCAGAAAGTTCAGGTACAGGGATGCGGTGAAAAGCATGAAGTCTGCGATAGACTCGCTTGAAGCTTTGATCCCCTTTGCCGCTGCAGGGCTGCAGAGCGAAAACTTGCGAACCATCACCGACTTTTCAAGAGGTTTTCTGCAGAACATGTTCATAGACCGCCCGTTCGTTCCGACCGGAAACGCAATGGAAGCATATGCGCACAGACACTACCAGGAAGGAAGCAATCTCCTCGACTATGCCATCAAGGATGCCTTCTTCGGAGACAGGCTCATTCAGGTGAGGGCTGGCTCGTATTACAGCAAGATCAGCAAAGGCTATCAGGAACTGACGCGCGTCATCGTGAAGTATTATGAAAGCAGCTGGATATCGGAGACGATAATAAAGATATACCTGCTGGAGGTTTTCACAAAAGTGATAAAGCTTCTGAAACAGATGCGGTACTGATCACACGTTGTTCCCGATATTTTGCTGTGCAATCGCGAGTTTTGCGATCGGTATGCCGAATGGCGAGCATGATACGTAATTCAGTCCGGTCTGCATCGCAAAGGGGATATTTTCCGGTTCGGCACCGTGCTCACCGCACAGCCCCAGCACAATATCCGGTCGTGTGAGCCTGCCTCTCTCAGCCGCGAGCCGTACGAGCTCTTTTACCTGTTCACCGAGATATTTGAATGGGTTTTGTTCGAGGAGGTCGAACTCGTTGTAGTCCGAGAAAAATGAATTGAAATCGTCACGGGACAGCCCATTGGTGGTCTGCGTGAGGTCGTTTGTGCCGAAGCTGAAAAACTCCGCATACTGGGCGATCTTGTCGGCAGAGAGAGCGGCCGCAGGGAGTTCTATCATGGTTCCCACCTTGTACTCAATGGGCTCGCACTGAAAGGATTTCCGCACCTCAACCTCGATGTCCTTGATTCCGATGATGGCAGCGCCCTCGATCTTTTTCCCGTTCCGGATAGTTTTTATTTCATTCGCGCTCATGACGAGGGGGATCATAATCTCGGGTTTTACATCGATTCCTTCCTTTTTCAGACTGTATGCTGCCTCGAAAATTGCACGTGTCTGCATGTTGTAGATCTCCGGATAGGAGATCGCTACCCTGATTCCCCTGTGCCCGAGCATAGGATTGAACTCCTCGAGCATGTCACTGCGCAAACGGATTTCATTTTCTGTGAGCTTGGGATATTTTGACTTCATGAACTTGATGAATGTGGCCATACTCTCTTTTGTGTGAGGGAGAAACTCATGGAGGGGTGCGTCCAGAAGCCGTACCGTGACTGGCAGACCTTCCATAATCTTGAAAAGCTTGTAGAAGTCAGCCACCTGCATCTTTTTTAGCTCTTCGAGCGCTTTTATACGCTCCTTTTTGTCGCCTGCTATGATCATCGCTCTGAACGTGTTGATCCGTTTTTCGTGGAAAAACATGTGTTCCGTTCGGCACAGGCCGATTCCCGCTGCTTTGAACAGCTTTGCGAGCTGTGCATCTTTCGGCTGGTCTGCATTCGCGTGTACGTCAAAATCACCGATTTTTTTTTGGATAAGCTCGAGCAGTTCGAGCAGACCGCTTCCTTCGGGTGAAGGCTCTATGAGCGAGGCCTTTCCGAAGTAGATCATAGGGTCGTCGTAATAGGGTATATTGAGCGTGAGATAGTCGCCCTCTTTCACCGTTTTGTTGCCGATGCGCATAGAACCGCTCGAAAAATAAATTTTTGGATAAACGAGGGCCACTTTCCCGAGGCTCCGGGCGACGACAGGTGCGTGGGATGCGTATCCGCCTTCTGAGGAGAGTACGCCTTTCGCAACCTCGATTGCTTTTACATCCTCGGCGAATGTCGCAGGCATGGCGAGAATGAAATTCGTGTCCTGATTTGTCTGCGTTGCCCTCTTGTAGGCCTTGAGGAGTTTCTCGGTAGAGAAATATACCTGCCCGATTGCGGCTCCAACCGCGCCCGCGATGCCTCCACTCAGCTTAGGGAGATTTTCCGCCTTTTCGACATCGATCACCGGATGAAGAATTTCTGCAAGCCTTCCCGGTTTGATCGTTTTGATCACGTATTCATCATCAACGATATCTTTCACCCGAAGGTCGAGAAGCGTCTTTATCTCTGCCTGGGTTGATTTGTTCGGTACAGGAACCTGGTCGATCACCCACAGTCTTCCGTTTTCCACGGTGAAACGAACCTGGCGTACTTCCTTGAAATACTTTTCGAGCTCACCCGCGAGTTTTTTCAGGTCTTTGAGGAATGAATCGTCAATTTTTTTTATGTCCTTTCCACGTGTTTCTGTTGCGTCGAAGGCATTAACGAAAAACTTGCCGCTTATTTCGTTGTTACCCGTCACGATGTCTCTCGTGTAGTAGCTTCCAAAGTAGCTTTCTTCACCGTAGTTCCCGAAAGTCATCGCTTGAATGAGAATCGCGGAGTCGAGGTTGCTTGAATTGATCTGATAGTACGAGTGAAGAAGACGGATGGCATATATAAGCTGCTCGTAGGCATTGGAAAACATCTCTTCAGGGAACAACGACTTGTTTTCCTCGATCAGTTCCCTGGTTTTGCCCTGCTTCTTTACCTTCTTCAATTTTTCTGCAAAATCGGACAGCTGCTCTTTTCTTTCACTTGTGACGTCTGTTTTCTTCTCGAGCTCTAAAAGCTTCAGCAGTACGTTTCTGTATTCATGATAGGCGAATTCTTCGCCGACGAAGGTGGAAAATCCGCCGATTGTTTTGTCACAGAGCCCGATGTCGTGTATTGAAAATGCCTTGATCATGTTGAGCTGCGGGCTTTCCACCACCTTGATGAGCATGGGGTTTTTTGCATCGTTGTATCGCTTGCGAAGAAGGCGCTCAATTTTGGAAATGGGCTCTATAAGAAATTTCTTCGCATCCGAGGGATTCGAAACAAGTTCACCGACTGTTTCATTGGGGATCATGAAACCTGGTAAGATCGGCGCCCCCATTGTCGCGAGCTCCATAACCCGGGCGCCCCGAATTCCAATGATCTCCTGGACCTTGGGTTCTTCGATGTGTTCTGTACTGCTGAAAGAATAATATTTCTTCATACGCTCACCCGATTAAATGACATATCTGAGTTTGTGTTCCTGTCCTTTGTTTTCGATTAAAACAGATCCAGAACTCTTCCGATTCCGCCACGCAGGAATACCTCGAATCTGGGACTCGCACCTTCGAAGAGATACCGCTGCAGCTTGGAGACATCCCTGATGTTGTCTCCTGCGACACTGAAGAAAATCAGCCCCCCGTGTTTCACCTTTCCCCACTTGAAGAGCGCGTTTATGTCGTTGATACGCTCGTTCTCGTACCAGATGAGAACATCGAGGGTTTGATAGGTGGTCTTAAAGCTTTCAACAATCTTTTTCCACGCTTCCACGTTTCCGTTGTGAAAAAGTTCGTTTGTTACTTGCACGGAATATCTCGGAGTTATACGGCGCTTTGGTATCTGAGCCGTGACCTCCGGTGCCGGGGCCGGTTCCTCTCTGGGTTTTCCGAGGTATTTTTGCTTGGGTTTGATTTTTTCCCCGTAAAGAAGCCCCAAGAAATCGTTGATTGCAGAAAGAAGCACAGGTTCATCAATGTCACCGTCCGCTTGCCCCGCGTAGATGACGACGAGCTCGTCTCTGATTATGGGAAGTATCGTATCCCAGGACATTTTGCTTTTTGGATTTATGACCGAAAGGCCGGTCTGTGGATTGAAGTAGGCGACGACGAGCTGGATGTTGCCCCATTTGGAGACTGCACTAATTATGTTGTCTGCGTTTTCGACGGTCTCCGCGACGTTGTGGGACCTGTAGCAGTATTGGAACTTGTCGACGAGAAGGGCGTTCAGGATACTCTTTACCTGAAAACGGCTGATTTCCTCTTCTTCGATCGACTGGTTGATAAGATCAGCGAGATTGGTACCCTCGGCAACCTCTTCGATATAGAATGTGACGGATTTAAAATGGCGCAGAGCAGTGTTGAAACCTGCTCTGCTCGAAAGTATGTTCAGTTTGTTTTCCATTTTACAGTTCTTTCAGATCATCGAGATTGGACTTTCTCTTTCCGGGAGTGACGTT
>CAZOWM010000066.1:0-14375 GCA_964583615.1 uncultured Spirochaetota bacterium
TTTGAATCGCAAAAAATATTCTTGACAGGAAAGCGGTTTTTTCATACACTACTAACCGGTTGTCAAGCGTTATGCAAATTGAGCATAACGCTATTTTTTAAAGCGCGATATACAATTTTAAAACAACACCAGGGAGGACTCATGAAACGCACAGCTTTTTTGATTCTCAGCATTCTCTTTTTTTGCTTTGCCGTGACACAAATCGGGTTCTCAGAAAAAGAAGAAATCGGTTCAGTAGGGACGCTCACGATTTTTCATGCAGGTTCTCTCTCTATTCCATTTGAAGAGATTGAGAAGCGTTTTGAGAAGATGTACCCTGATATCGATGTTCAGCGCGAAGCTGCAGGGAGCCAACAGTGCGCGCGGAAGATCACCGATCTCGGGAAGCCCTGTGATATCATGGCATCCGCGGATTACAAGGTGATAGACAAGCTTCTCATACCGGATTATGCAGACTGGAACATCCGTTTTGCAACGAACCAGCTCGTGCTCTGCTACACAGACACGAGCACGTACGCCGACAGTGTGAATGCGGATAACTGGTACGAGATTCTGCAGAAGCCCAGGGTGGTGTGGGGCCACTCGGATCCGAACCTCGATCCCTGCGGCTACCGTTCTCTCATGGTGATGCAGCTTGCGGAAAAACACTACAAAATCCCCGGTCTTTACAAAGCCCTTGTTGCAAACCGTCCTGAAGAGAATATCAGGCCAAAGTCGGTGGACCTCATATCTCTTCTTCAGACAGGAAACATGGATTACGCATGGGAATACCGCTCTGTTGCGGTTCAGCACGGACTGCGGCACATCACACTTCCGGATGAGATCAATCTTGGAAACTACAGGTTCGACGAGCTGTACTCCACTGCAAAGGTAAAGGTTACCGGAAAGGAACCTGATACGTGGATGGAGATCAGCGGACAGTCGGTTACCTACGGCATAACAATGGTGAAAACGGCACCGAATCCTGACGTTGGAGTTCTTTTTTTACAGTACCTTCTCGATGCTGAAGGGGGACTTGAGGTGCTCAGAGAGATGGGGCAACCACCATTCCTCCCCGCACGGGTACCGGATCACAAAATGAAAGCGACGCTTCCTGATGAGCTTCAATCTCTTGTGGAAGTAAAGAATTAAAGAGAGAAGAGCACGATGAAAACGAGGGAGCTTTTTTTCTGGGTCATGATATTCTGTGCGGTGATCATCATGGCGTTTATCCTTCTTCCAATGATCCAGCTGATGACTGCTCCCTCCATTCCCATGCTCAAAAAGACGATCAGAGACAGGGATGTCGTAAGATCCATAGCCCTGAGCATCTATACATCAGGGCTTGCCACGCTCATTTCTTTCGTGCTCGGTACACCGCTTGCGTATCTTCTTTCGCGTGCGCGCTTCAGGGGAAAGGGGCTCGTAGAGAGCGTCATCGACCTTCCCATCGTTATTCCCCATCCGGTGGTGGGAATAGCCATACTCAGCGTTGCTGGAAAAAATCACTGGATAGGGCGGATCATGGCCGAGCTCGGGATCCGCATCATGGGAAGCGTGACCGGTATCGTTACTGTGCTTACCTTTGTCGGGCTTCCTTTCTACATCAATGCCGCAAAGGAAGGATTTCAGTCAGTGTCCCCCAGACTCGAGCGTGTGTCAAGGAGCCTCGGGGCGTCGATGATCGGCACGTTTTTTCGCATCACCTTTCCACTCGCCGGAAGAAGTATTCTCGTGGGAGCCATCATGTGCCTCGCACGTGCCGTAAGTGAGTTCGGCGCAGTGGTGATCATTGCCTACCATCCCATGATCGCACCGGTTATGATCTACGAGCGCTTCGAGGCGTATGGCCTTACCTACTCTCAGCCGGTAGCCTTCTGGCTTGTGGCTCTCTGCCTCGCTCTTTTTTTTGCTCTCAGGATGCTTATTCTGTACGGGAAAAGGCACGCATGATACGGATAGAAAACCTCAACGTCCATCTCGATGAGTTCAGGCTCACTGATATAAACCTCACTGTCCGGCAAAATGAGTTCTTCATCCTCATGGGCCCCACAGGTGCTGGAAAGACCGTGTTGCTCGAGGCAGTTGCGGGCCTCATACCGGTAAAGAGCGGGAAGATCATAATCGGGAATACGAACGTGACAAAGCTTCCCCCTGAGCGGCGCGGCATGTCAATCGTTTACCAGGATTACGCGCTGTTTCCCCACTTCACCGTGCAGGAGAACATTACCTACGGCCTGCATTTTCACAGGATCGGAAAACAGGAGCAAAAACAGAGGCTGAAGAAGCTCGTCGATCAGCTCAACCTCACCCGTCTTCTGCACCGGAGGCCGGCCACGCTGAGCGGTGGCGAGCTTCAAAGGGTTTCGCTTGCACGAGCGCTTATAATCGAGCCGAGTGTTCTTCTTCTCGATGAACCCCTTTCCGCACTTGACCCGGGATTCAGAGAAGAAATCAGAATGCATCTTAAGCAGCTCCACAGCTCTTCGGGTGTGACATTCATCATGGTGACCCACGATTTTGCGGAGGCGCTGTCTCTTGCGGAGACCGCTGCCGTCATACACAACGGAAAAATAGCACAGTCAGGAAGTATCAGCGAGATATTCGAAAAGCCCTGTTCGGCATTCGTCGCGGACTTTGTGGGCATAAAAAATATCTTTTACGTGGAATATGAGAAGACAGCCGCCATTACCGGAGATATCGAGATAGAAACGGGAAGGGAGTGGCCGGAAAACCACGGCTATATCGCAATACGGCCCGAGGACATCGTGTTGAGCAGATCACCGTTCGCCTCGAGTATGCGAAACTCGTTTCAAGGCAAAGTGGGGTCGGTTTCTGACAAGGGATTTTTTTACGAGGTGGGCGTACGTGTGGGAAAAGTCTTTTTCACGTCTCTTGTCACGAAAAAATCTCTCTATAAGCTGCGTGTACACGAAGGCGCCGCAGTTTATCTCGCATTCAAGGCAACCGCGATTCACCGTTTTTAGTGTTTTTCGCAGAGGATCGAACTGAGAAACGGAGTGTTTTCCTCTCCCGGCTTCTCTACACGGCTACTCACAGTCAAACCTGAAATCACGCCTGCGATTTTTCCGCGATCGGACAAGCGCGATGAATGCGCCCAGGCCGGTGAGTACCACCCCTCCGAATTCGATGAGATGGTTTACCCTCCCGTGCCCATGCACATAGGTGTGAAAGACAGTAAAATCGATATGCTGCATAAGCGCTGCCCGAACCATCACCCATACGAGAACGATGAGAATCCCAAAAGGGGCGACAGTAAAATACTTCCAGTTGCCCCTCAACTTTCTCCACACGAAAATGATGAAAAGAACAAAGACCACAAAGAGTACGACAATGAACAGAAACTGAACCGCGCGCCTGAGCTCGTACCACCCCTGAACCTTTGCCAGCCGGCTTCCGACCTGCATGAGGAGCGTCTGAAGATCAAGCTGCTTGTTTATTCCGAAAACAAGCATGATCCCCGAGAATATGTACCAGAGTCCGGCCCTTTGGCCTGAAGCAAGCCGTCTTTCTGATGAGCGTACCAAGAGACCCGCGGTAAGGCAGAGAAGAAAAGCGCAGAAGTAGGCGATGGTAATCACCCAGCCCGAAAGAGAGGGGTCACCCATACGCGGTTTCCACTGATAGAGGATAATCGCCTTCAATGCAGATAAATAGCGCATCATGAGTCTTCAACCTTTTTTTACAATATACAGGACAAATATACCATAAAGACCGAAAGGATACACGGGGAAAAGATATTAAGGAAAACTCATCGTTTCGTGCATCTGAATTTCACTGATAGTACTTATAACCATCTACTGTATTTCCCATGTTCATTTGACAATTTTTCGAATTCCCATTACAATGATCTCACTTTGTCAATTTTTTTGGGAGGTGTATATATGAGGAATAAAGTATTTTTCATTGCTTTTGCCATTGTCTTTTTTTTCGCTTCGCTTTCATGGGCAAGCGGAGAAAAGCAGGGGGATGAAAAGGAAGAAGAGCTGAAGGGGGCATTCGAGGGTGAGGTCACCATCGGCGGGCTCCTTCCGCTGAGCGGGGATCTTGCCGTATACGGCCAGACCGTGCAAAAGGGGATAAGCCTCGCGGTCAAACAGCTGAATGAAGCGGGTGGCCCCTTCGGCATGGAGCTCAAGGTGGTGTTCAGGGATACGCAGACTGATCCCACTGCATTGCGAGATTCGACGGAAAAGCTCGTCAACGTGGACAAGGTGCCCGCAATTGTGGGGCCGATGATAAGGTCCGATGTTGCGACACCGGTCACATCGCCGAACCACGTGGTCATCATATCTCCGTCCAACACTCCCACATGGGTCACCACACTCGACGATGACGACTATACATTCAGGACGACCGCATCGGACGCCATACAGGGAAAGGTCCTTGGAAAACTCGCCTGGGAGAGAGGGTATAAAAAAGCCTCGATCCTCTACATCAACGACCCGTATGGCGGCGGGCTTGCGGAAAGCACGAAACAGTGGTTTGAGAAGAGCGGCGGAAAGGTGCTCGGAATGGCTGCCTATGATCCGGGAAGTGTCGCATACAAGATGCAGTTGAAGGAGCTCGCAAAGGGAGATCCCGATGTGCTCGTTCTCATCGGATATCCGGAAAGCGGGATCGTCATCATACGGCAGGCGCTTTCCGACGGGCTTTTTGACCAGTTCCTCTTTCCGGACGGAATGCAGTCTGAACAGATCATCGAATCCGTTGGAGGAGGGTTTCTCGAAGGTATGTACGGGACAGGTCCGGGAGCTGCTGATACTCAGTCATATAAAAACTACCTTGCGGCCTACGAACAGGAATATGGTGAGAAACCGGCAACCGCGTATACAGAAAATGCATACGACGGTGTGGTCATCATCGCGCTTGCCATGCAGGCCGCTGGCATGGATGCGTTCAATGCAGATCCGGGTAAGGCCATTCGGGACAATCTGCGAAAGATCGCCAATCCTCCGGGAGAAAAGGTCACCGCGAGCGTTGAGGGGTTCAGGAAGGCGTTTCAGCTCATCAGCGAGGGAAAGGATATAGACTATGAAGGCGCTGCGGGATCGATCGATTTCGACGATTACGGTGATACCGTCACGCCGATTCTTGTCTGGAAAATTGAAAACAACAGCATAGTTCCCGTTGAATCGGTTGTTACCGAATAAAAGATATACTGTCCGGGCAGGTGTGTGTGGAACTTTCGTCTGTCCGGAATTTTTTCCGTGAAGAAAACATGCAAAACATCATACTGAGGGCCGAACACATCACAAAACATTTCGGCGGTGTTTATGCGGTCAATGACTGCTCTCTTGAGGTGAAAAGGGGAAGCATCACAGGTTTGATCGGGCCGAACGGTGCTGGGAAAACCACTCTGTTCAACGTCATTACCGGGTTTTATAAACCCGACGCAGGAAAGGTGTATTTCAAATCAGAGGACATCACCGGTTTTGATCCGCACCTCGTTTTCCAGAAAAGGCTCTGCAGAACCTTTCAGATCGCGCGGGAGTACAAGGAGATGTCTGTTCTGGAAAATCTCCTCCTTATCCCGGAACATCAGATTGGCGAGAATCTGTGGAACGCGTGGTTCAGGGGGAAAGAGTCGAAAAAGCAGCAGAACGGTTTTGTGCAGAAGGCACTGGATATTCTCGATTTTATCGAGCTTTCTGAAAAGAAGGACATCCCCGCAAAGTACCTCTCCGGAGGAGAGAAAAAGCTTCTCGAAATCGGAAGAATGATGATGGTGGAGCTCGAAATGGTTCTGCTCGACGAACCAGGTGCAGGAGTACCTCCGCTTCTTCAGAACAAGATCATGGACTACATACGAACGCTCTCCAGAGAACACGGAATTACCCTTTTCATCATTGAGCATGACATGGATATCATCATGAACATCTGCGACACGATTATTGTCATGAGTGATGGAACGACTCTTGCACAGGGAACCCCGGAGGAGATAAGGACCGACACTGTTGTAATCGAGGCATATCTGGGAAAACAGCAAACCGCGGAAAGGGAAAAATGAGCATACTCACCATAGACAGTGTAACGGCCGGATACGGAGCGCAGGACGTTCTTTTTGAGGTTTCTTTTCATATTGATTACGGTGAGATCGTGGCGCTCATCGGGCCGAACGGAGCGGGGAAATCGACGCTTCTCAAGGTTCTTGCGGGGATCATCAGGCCGAGATCGGGCACTATCGTATTCAAGGGCACTTCCCTGGTCGGGAGTTCACCCCAGAGCATTACGGGAACGGGAATGAGCTGGGTTCCGCAGGAGGAAAACATATTTTCTTCAATGACGGTGCAGGAGAATCTTGAGATGGGCGCGTACCTTCTCGGCCGGGACATAAAGGAGAGAATAGACGAGGTTTGTGCCATCTTCCCCCAGCTCAGAGACAGAATGGGACAGCTTGCGGGGAGCCTTTCTGGAGGACAGCGCCAGATGCTTGCAGTTGCACGGGGACTCATGATCCACCCTGATCTTCTCCTTCTCGATGAACCGACAGCGGGTCTTGCACCGAATCTCGTACAGATGATGCTTGAAAAGATCAAGCAGATCGCGGTAAATATGGGCAACTCGGTGTTTCTCGTGACACAGACCCTTGATGCAGTTCGTCTTTCAGACCGGGGGTATCTCATCTCAGCCGGACGTATCAAATACGAGGACAAAACAGATAGCTTTCTCGTGAACAGCGAAGTGAGGGATCTGTATTTCGGCGGGTAGACAGAAGCCACGTGTGCGGGAAAAAGCGGGAAGCGTTCAGACGAGTATGCAGAAAAAAAGTGCATCAGGGAAGGGAGTTTGAATAGGTGGCCGATCTTCTCATAAGCGGCATAATCTACGGAAGCATCATAACACTTGGAGCTATCGGGCTGACGCTGATGTCCGATATTCTGAACTTTTTCAATTTTGCGTACGGCGATTTTTTCACCCTTGGAGCTTTCAGCGCTCTTGCGGTGCTGGGATTTTTGCCTGACATGGGGACATTTGCGGGGCTCAGCTTCGGGTGGGGGATGGTAATTGCGGCCGTCACTTCCATATGTGTCACGGTCTCCGTGATGCTCTTCTTTGACTTTATTTTTTTCAAACGATTGCGAAACATAGGGGTGACCTCTCTTTTCATGTCTCTCGCTTCACTCGGTGTTTCCTTCATTATTCGGGCAGCAGTCAATATCATATGGGGCCCCAAGGTGCGCTACTATACGCCCGCGATTCAGATCAGCAGGGATCTTCCGCTCGGCATACGGATGAAGCCGGATGAGCTCGTGATCCTCATCTGCGCGCTTATTCTCGTGGTGGCGGTGTTTTATTTCTTGAAAAAAACAAAAACAGGAAAAGCGATGCGCGCTGTATCAGACAACAAGGTGCTCGCGCAGGCAACAGGCGTGGAAACGGACCGTGTGATTATGTGGACCTGGATTGTTTCAGGAGTCCTCGCAGCAGTCGCAGGGGTATTTTACGGAATTCAGGTCCAGCTGAGTCCGACAATGGGATGGAACTTCTTGATTCCGCTTTTTGTCGCAGTCATCATGGGAGGTGTCGGAAGCTTCTGGGGGGCGCTCATCGGAGGGATGACGATCGGAATCTCCGAAGAGCTCATTACAGGCCTCATTCAAAACACGTTCAATGCGGTGGATATACAGGCGAATATCTCGGTCTACAAGCCTGCGGTGGCGTTTGTCTTTGTTATTGTCATTCTCCTTATAAAACCCTACGGACTCCTGGGGAAACGCAAAGGGTAGCTCATGATAAATTATCTTTCGTCATATCTTGTGATGTCCTGCATCTACGCGATAATGGCGCTCGCGCTGAACCTGCAATGGGGCTACACAGGTCTCATGAATTTCGGCATCGGAGCGTTCTACATGGTCGGTGCGTACACCTCGGCGATCCTCACGGGAGCGCCGAGTGCGGAACATGTCGGAGGATTCGGGCTCCCTGTTATCGCCGGAATCATTGGCGCTGCGCTGGTTTCCGGTATCATCGCTTACCTTCTCTCCTTTCCTGCACTGAAGCTTCGGGGTGGACCGTTTGCGATTGCGCTTCTTGCAATTCAGGAAACACTCTATCTCGTGATAAAGAATGAGTCGTGGCTGACAAACGGTGTGTGGGGTATCAGGGGAATCACGAGACCCTTTTTCAACCTTCTCAATCCCCGTCACTATGTATTTTTTTACCTGATTATCGCTGCAGGAGCACTTGCGATCACCTTTTTTGCAATCGAGAAAGCGGTCAATTCTCCCTGGGGAAGGGTGCTGAAGGGAATTCGCGAGGATGAAACTCTCACCTCCATGTCTGGAAAAAACTGTTTTCTGTATAGAATGCAGAGCTTCGTGTTCAGCTCCATGGTCATGGGAATTGCCGGAGCGCTCTACGTGCATTACACCGGATTTGTCAGCCCTCAGGTATTTTCCCCCCTTATGTCGACCTTTCTCGTGTGGCTTATGGTTATGGTCGGGGGCACGGGAAACAACAGAGGCGTTATCCTCGGTGCTTTTTTGGTGTGGGCAATATGGGTGGGAAGCGACTTTCTCACTGATTTCGTACCTGCGAGCATTGCGACCCAAATCGGATTTATCAGGATGTTTTTTGTAGGAAGCATACTGGGAGTGACAATTCTCACAAAACCACAGGGACTCCTGACCCAGAAACTTTTAACGATAGAGCTCTTCAGAGAAGAATCCCGCTGACAAAAATATGGAGAAAAATGATGCGTGTTATAAAAAGAGATCAGATCATCTATCAGTTCAGCCCTGCCAACAGGTCGGTCGCTTGTGTGAAACCGGGAGAAACGATCCTTGTCGAAACAGACGACTGCTTCAAAAGCCAGATAAAGGGCGAGAAGGATCTCGTGACAGAGATCGATTTTTCTGAAGTCAACCCTGCGACAGGCCCGCTGGAGGTGGAAGGGGCGAAGCCTGGAGACATCCTCGTTGTCGATATTCAGGACATCGAACTGGGGGAAACCGGATTCATGGTCACGATACCCGATGAAGGGGCGTTCGGTGATCGTATCACACACCCGAGGACGAAAGTGGTTCCTGTCTCGGAGGGGATGTTCCGGTTCAATGCATCCCTTGCCTTTCCCGTGCATCCGATGATCGGAGTGATCGGCGTCTCACCGGAAGAAGAAGCGGTTCCCTGCGGTGAGATCGGGGATCACGGGGGGAACATGGATGCCAAGGTAATTACAACCGGGGCCCGGTTGTATTTCAAAGTCCGCAGGGAAGGTGGTATGATTGCTCTGGGAGATGCCCACGCCGGTATGGGAGACGGCGAGGCGGTCATCTGCGGTGTGGAAATTACCGCTCGGGTGCGGATAAAACTGGATCTCATCCGGTCTCCTGCATTTGTTCCAAACAGGCCGGTCGTCGAATACAGAGATTTATGTATCACTATCGGGCACGGCACAAGCCTCGATGAAGCCGCACACGTTGCGCTCATCGACATGCTCGAGCTCCTGCAGTACAAAACAGGTATGGAGGAGGACGAAATCAGCATGCTGATCAGCGCTGTGGGTGACCTCAAGGTCTGCCAGATTGTCGACCCCCAGAAAACCGCCAGGGTCGAGATGCCGAAGTCGGTGCTTCCTGAGCCCCATGCTCCGGTTTTCCCGTAAAAAATATACATTCCCTGATTCATGAGAGGGGCGGGTCGATGAAACACATCGAACAAAGAAACATATATGTAGTGGAAAAGTAATAATGGAAAAAGACACCGATTCTGATTCCTAGGGTTCAGGCGGCCCAGCCTGCCCCCTGTTTTCGTAATTCATATCAATCCATTTGCGATATTCACCGCTTTTCACGTTTTCAGACCACTCCTTGTTTTGCAGATACCAATCGATCGTCTTCTCGAGCCCTTTTTCGAAATCCACACTCTGTTTCCATCCGAGATCGTGTTTTACCTTATCACAGTTAATCGCGTACCTCCTGTCGTGACCGGGCCGGTCCTTCACGAATGAGATCAGACGCGTATAGTGATCATTCGGTTTGTTCATGCGCTCCGCCATTTTCTCGCATAACACGTTGACGAGCTTGATGTTTTCCCATTCGTTTTCACCGCCGATATTATAGGTTTCTCCTGTTTTTCCTCTGTTCAGAATCGCCCATATGGCTGATACGTGATCTTCGACAAAGAGCCAGTCCCGAACGTTCATCCCGTCTCCGTACACTGGGAGCGGTTTTTCATCGATCATGTTCGCAATCATGAGGGGAATGAGTTTTTCAGGAAACTGGTAAGGACCGTAATTGTTCGAACAGTTGGATACTGTGACAGGAAGCCCGTAGGTGTGTGCATAGGCCCGTACAAGGTGATCCGATGATGCTTTCGAGGCCGAATAGGGGCTGTTCGGGCAATAGGGTGTGTTTTCGTAAAAGTACCCGTCCGTACCGAGGGAACCGTACACCTCGTCGGTGCTCACGTGGTGGAAAAGTGTATCCTTTCTTTGGCTCCAAAACTCACGTACAATCTCCAGGAGATGAAAGGTTCCGAGGATATTTGTTTCGATAAACTCCCGGGGACCGAAAATAGACCTGTCGACATGTGATTCAGCTGCAAAGTGCACGACGGTGTCGATGTCGTATTTCTGAAACACATTTCTCATCCGTTCATAATCGCGGATATCCGTTTTTTCAAAGAAATAGGTTTTTGATCCATGCTCATTCGCGATGTCCGTGAGATTCAGAGGATTTCCCGCGTAGGTGAGCTTGTCGACATTTACAATGATTCCGTTGAAATCCACTTCTCTGTAAATGTAATGGATAAAATTTGAACCGATAAAGCCTGAACCGCCGGTTACCGCGATGTGTTTCAATTTTCTCATGATATCACACCCGAGAGGATTTGCTCTTATTATTATACACCTATTGAGGGAAAGCTTCAAAAAATGTTAGGTCGAACTTCGTATTTTTCAATATATTTGGGAAAAGCATTTATTTTGGTGAAAAACACTGAATCCACCGAAGTCTCCTATCCGAAGTTCTCAAAATGAGCGTGCAATGTATGTGTGAAAGTTTCATTTTCATACCGGTTTATGAAATTCGACATTCACCCTGTTATTCACCGCACCGCAGTTCTCAGGGCCAGATTCCCCTCACCCTGTAGGCATCGACAATGCGGCGCACAGCGAGAATGTCCGCGGCTGACCTCATATTCACTTCATACTCTTCTTTGAGGGACCACACCGAATTGAAGGCTGCTTGCATCCATCGCTGCAGCTTTTTATCGACGGATTCAACGGACCAGTGATCCCCGTTCCGGTTCTGCACCCATTCGTAGTAGGAAACCGCAACCCCGCCAGCGTTTGCAAGTATATCGGGAATCACGAGTTTTCCGTTTTTATCCAGGATTTCATCAGCTTCCGGCGTGACGGGCCCGTTTGCCGCTTCAGGGATGATACCGGCGGGAACCCTCCGGGCGTTTTCACTGGTGATCACGTTCTCCAGTGCTGCAGGAACGAGTATGTCGACATCCAGTTCCACCAGCTCCTCATTAGTAATCTCCCTTGCCCCGGAAAAGCCGACGACAGACCGTTCATCGCTTTTCTGTTTGTGATCATACACAGCCTTCCAGTCCAGTCCTGATTTATTGACGATTCCGCCTCTGCTGTCTGAAAGGGCAATGATCTTTGCACCAGCCTCTGAGAAATATTTTGCGCTGTACACGCCTGCATTTCCATAACCCTGGATCGCACACGTGGAGTTGTTGAGTGTTTTGCCCAGCTTTTTACACGCGTACTCGGTGCAGAGGACCAGTCCTCTTGCTGTCGCCTCTGTTCTTCCGTGGGACCCTCCAAACTCGAGAGGTTTCCCTGTAAAGGCCGCAGTCACGGTTTTTCCGGCCAGCATGCTGTACGTGTCGGTCATCCACGCCATGATCTTTGGGTTCGTGTTGACGTCTGGTGCGGGAATGTCCACTTCAGGGCCTATGAACTTCGCAATTGCTGATGCATATCTGCGGGAGAGAATCTCGAGCTCTCGTGCGCTCAGCTGTTTCGGGTTTACCCTTATCCCACCCTTTGCACCGCCGTAAGGCAGGTTCAGGACAGCGGTTTTCATGCTCATCCAGGCTGCGAGTGCTTTGACGATGTCGAGATCGACCTGAGGATGGAATCTGATTCCGCCTTTCGTCGGACCGCGTATGTCGTTGTGCTGCACTCGGTATCCGCTGAAGATCTTGAGCGAGCCGTCGTCCATGACCACCGGCAGTGAAAATTGATAGATGCGCTGCGGATGCTTCAGGAGTTCCAGGTATTTTCGTTCTTCAGGAGCGACAAATTGCGCCACGTTTTCGATTTGCATGCAGAAATTGTCAAACGCATTGCTTTCCGTTCGATTCATCTGTTTTTTCCTCTTTTAGGGAGTAACGTAGTAATATTACAAATTGTAACAATAGCGTCAATAAAAAGAGCGTATCTTTTTTCAGAGCACTTTTTTTGAAATTAGGCGCTATCTGAAGTACAATTTAACAGAGATCGTAAAAGAGGGGCGAAACAATGAAAAGTGCGTTGTTTTTCCTTGCACCTGTTCTTATAGTAACATGCATAAGCTGTGCGACTACGGTTCCCGTGACTGTAACGAAGCCGGCTGAAGTGAACATGGCGGAAACAAAAAACATTGCGGTTTTGGGGTTTAGCTTTCCGGAGAAGTACCTGGACCTGACACCAGAGGATCTAATCCGCTTTGCAATAGACAAGCTGGTCGGCATCGATGAGTTCAAAAAACCGACACCAGATGAAATAATTTCTGATTATGCGACAGAGCGGTTCATCCTTACCCTGGTCCGCACGAATTATTTTCACGTCATAAGCGCAGAGCAGATAAGACGGGAGATGGGAAACACCCTCACCGACTCGACTGGAGCGGTACAGATCGGAAAGGCAGTGGGGGCGCAGGCAATTCTCAACGGTGAGATCTACGTTATGGAAGCATATGAGGAGAAAACAACCACTTCGGAGTACGTACAGGACGTGGAAACACAGACCATGAGGGAAGTCGAAGTTGAGTGGATCACCAGAGCTGCGACGCTCGGGCTGAAATATTACGTGTTCAATACCCGGACAGGCGTTCTCATTGCCACGAAAACACTCAAGGATTCGACCTCTGTAAAAGAGAGAAGAGAAAACGAAAACCTGCTCACCTCTGAAATAGAGATGTATAAAACGATCGTTGATTCTTTCATGCCCATTGTCGCACGACAGCTTGCCCCGTATACAGTAAAAGAGTCACGCAGGTTGATGAAGGACAAAAAAAATCCATCAATGAAGCTCGCAGATAAATATGCAAAGAGCGGTGTGTACGACAAGGCAATGGAAATTTATCTCGAGCTGTGGAAAGAAAACAAAAACCCCGCAGCAGGCCACAATGCAGCGATCCTCTACGAAGTGACTGGAAATGTGGATGCTGCCATTTCTCTCATCCGTGAGGTTTTGGACGCATACCCTGAGAAAAAGATTTTAAAGCAGTACAATCGCCTTCTCGATGTAAAAAGAGAGCAGGAGCGTCTGGCAGAACAGCTCGCGTAGCAACGGGCACGCATTTGTTTTACTTTTCATACTTCCAATATTTTCTTAACGTCATGCCTTTTTTTCTCTTCTGCCAAGAGCTTGTTGAAGTTCGTCACACTGGTGTGCCTGATCGCTGTGTCGGTTCTAATTCCCTGTGCCGTTTTCTGAAAATGACACGAGGAAAGGATAGATAAAAATGCAGATAATTGTTGAAAAAGAGAGTATTGATGGTACGGTGACATTACATTTGGTATGGCATCCTTGACAAAATCAATTTCGAGGAGGCTGAACAATGAAGACCAAAACGTTCGTATCAATCTTGATTCTTATTATAGTAGTACTGATTATCTGCGAAGGCTATGCAACTGATAAGAAAGTTACCAAGAAAGACTATAGGTATGTTAGAGGAATATAATGCACATCCCCACATAGCAAAATGGGTATTGCGCTGTGACGGCACATTTGATTCTTATTTTAAAACGTCAGATACAGGAAAAGAGGGTGTCGGCCATTATATTATCGTTGAGAAGTGGACAGACTCGGAAGGAAACATCTGGTATAAAATGCATGAATGGGCAGGAATTCTTGTCGAAGGAAAGCCACTCTTTTACTCACTTAACAAGTTCAACAATTCTGAAAAAGTTTGGGAATATATTTCATTGTCAGGAGAGTTTCCTGCTGAACTCGATGAGAACAATTTTCACTATCATATCTATCACCGCCAGTAGAAAATCTTTATTGTTCTATCCTTCTTTTGAGAAGCAACCGTGACAGTTGGGAGTGTTTTTCTAACTTTGCACCGCTTCAAACAATGCTACAATATTTTCAGCGGGAATATCTGCGAGGATAGTGTGAACTTGTTGGAAAACAAAACCTCCAC
>CAZOWM010000067.1:0-12996 GCA_964583615.1 uncultured Spirochaetota bacterium
CCTTCGTGTATGCGAGCCGGTTGTATGTGAGCATGAGAAATATGGGTTTTGTCATCGTCTGATTCCGTGTTTAAAAATAAACCGCTTGCTTAAGAACTGTTTCCTTGTCTGGAACCCGAATTTGTCATGTTGAATATAGGAATCGTCTTCTGGATTATACCCTTCGATTTGTATACCGAATACATCGAGTAGTTTCCAGCAGTTATCCCCCTGAGTGAGATGCCTGCACCGCTTTGCACTTTTGTGTTTCTCGCTGAATATCGCCCTTTTCACGAGATAGCATGCAACTGCATTTGGGATTTTCGCACATCTCAATTCAGCAAAATTGTATACATATGAACATAATGTGTGCGGGTCATAGGGAATATTTTGTCTGAACCCCTTCCGGTTAGCCATGAGGGTATCTGCATCGATCTTCTTGAAACTATAAACCATTTTGTCCAACCAGTTCTCTGTTTCCATGAATACATCGTTGTCCAGCTGCATGATGAGCTCGCCATCTGCATTATCAAAACCGACCTTCATACCACCAAAGTCGCCAACATTTTGTTTGAGATGTATTGGTCTTACTTTCTCATACCATTTGTTCGGCATTTTTTTTATCCAATTCAACCATTGCTTCGTTCCATCAGAAGATCCCTGGTTTACGATGATATGTTCATAGTCTTCGTATCCTGCATTGTACAGCACGCCATTGATGCACTGTATGGTATACTCCAGACGGTCGAATGCACGTGTAATGATGGAAACCCGCATTACCTTCTCCCCTTAATCAAGTGTTTGATCATCAATGGAAAATAATATCTCCTCTTTATATGAAAAGCGGTTCGTTTCCTGATGTTTCCACTCATACTCCTTGAGGTTATGGAGTTCGAGCTACTTTTTATGATCACTGTCTGTTTTTCCCGAAAGAGTATCCTATCTGTCCTCAGAAGTATCCTGCACCACAGGTCCCAGTCCTGGAGGCACTCCAATCGCTCATTCCACATACCGCTTCGAACGAGAAGAGATTTTTTGTGAATAACACTCGGTGTCGTAATAAAATTCGTTTTCGCAAGACGTTTATAGGAAAACGCACTATTGTACCAGGGAACAGTCGTAGAATTATTTCTTATACATGTTCCAGAATAGATAAAATCGTATTCATCTAAGGTCTCGAAAGGGATAGAAAGATGGTCAGGTAGCCACTCGTCATCATCGTCCAGATATGCTATATATCTTCCCTTTGAAGCGAGAATCCCTTTATTTCTGCTTGCTGCTGCTCCAATCTTCGAGTTGTTTTTTAAATAGTGTATCTTTTTCCTCTTAGGAAAATACTTCTCTACAGCAATTTCACCATCATTCACCACGACAAGCTCCCAGTTTTCGTTCAACTGATTGAAAACACTTTCGAGGGCACACGCGAACTGTCCACTTCTTCCTGAGGTTGGAAGCACCACCGAAATGAGATTCCCGTCAAGGGGATCTTTTATCATGAAAACCCTTTCTTACTTCTTACACTCATTTATTGCAAAACTTGGAACATACGAGAGAAATGAATTCATCTATCCACTACAAGAAAATCATATTTACCACTAGATTAATTAAACGTATAAACACAAAATATAAAGTTATGGCACTGATAACACCATTTTTCTTCAAAAAATATGCAATAAAAAAGCTACTCTTTCTCTCGTCTTATCATATTGTAAGTGATATAAAGGCAGCTCACATTAAATATCTCTACACAATAAAACAGTAGAATATTTTAAAACGATCTGGATTTCATTCTGAAACATTATGAGCTGGTTTTAATTAAAAAATTCTATAATCATGTATTCAATGGAAAACCTTTGAAATTCAACTCATTCCTTTTTACTTTTGACCATGGATACATACAGGTATTCGATGTTGTTGCTCCTCTATTAAAATCAAAGGGAATTCCTGCAATTTATTCCTCAGCACAGACTTCATCGACAATAAAAACCCTTTCTATCGATGAAAGGCGAGTATGCTGGTCGATATAATATACAGATACAATGATTCTCACAGAATACATCGTAAAAAGTCATTCAAATACTATAAGTTCACAAAGCCTTTTATGAGAATATTTAAAAATGCATTCGACGTATTCCATACACAAAAAAACCTTCTTGTACTTTGCCCAGATCTTTTATACAGAGGTTCGTATTATTAAAAATTTCAAAATTATCGGTGAACGGTTAAAATTTATAAAGCTTAAGTTATCACGTCCTCTGTCTGACCCAGCTATTATTAATGATAATGAATTTTATTTTGGTCACTACCAGTACTGTAGCCCAGAACAATAAATACAAATTCGGATTAACAATCGGGGATTATTAAAAGTTTTTTGTACCGGAAAAATATCTTAAAAATATTTTTATGACAAAACCTTTAATTTCAAATTAATATAAGTAAGAAAAAATAAATACATTTCACCTCAAGAAAGACATCATGAACGGGTTAATTCAGGAATTCAAAAAAGAGTTCAACATCACAAAAATCGCGGGACTGATGATGCTCCACTACTTCAAGTGGCCGTGGTGCCTGGAGCAGCTCGCGGACTATGTGGATGAGATCTATCTCCACCTGCACTTTACGCCGGAGTTCAAGGAAGAGTGGCCTCTATCATGTCCGAAGGTCAAAGGGTTCAATATAGTTGAACACGACCGGGAACTTACCAGGATGGAAAACAGAAAAATCGGACTGCTCGGCCAGCTTCGAGAAGGGTCGATCAGGCTTCTCGACACGGTGGAACCGGACCTCGTGTTTTTCCCTGACGAAGACGAAGCTTTCGGCGAACCCTATTTGCTCGTAAGGGATTTACGAAGACTCATGAAATCCGAAAAAAGGCAGCTCGCATTCAAGCGGTGCAATTTCTGGGATTCGATGGAAACCGTGAGAAAAGACAGATGGTCGTTTTACAGGCCTCACGTGAAGGTATACAAATGGCAGCCTGGTCTCACCTACCTCCCATATCAGGGGTTCAACAGGGTAACGAACTACGGGAACCGCAAAATTGTGGCGCGCACGGTGATAAAACACTACGCGTTCATGGAAAAAGAGGAGAGAGAAAGAAGATACAGCATTCTTCTTAAGGGGCAGGAAAAAAAGTTCAAAAACCTTCTCAAAGAACCGAAACTGGTTTCTTATACAAATGCCCGGAAAGCACCTCGCACCTGAGTACGTGTATGTGTCATCCATCCAGCACATCTGCATACACTTCTTCTATCTTATCAACATGGGTGTCAAGACAAAACCGCCTCTTCACGCTTTCGTATCCATTACGGCCAAGTTCGTTTTTGAGAGCCTTGTTTTCTGCAATGCGCAGCAGGGCATCCGCTATTCCTCTATGATCTCCCGGGTTCACAAGAAAGCCCGTCTTTCCATTCTCCACGATCGATGGGATTTCACCGACTCTTGAGGCGATCACCGGAAGCTTTGATGCCATTGCTTCGACGATCACTCGCCCGAATGCCTCGATATATACCGGATGGCACAGTATATCGCTCGCTGCGAGCACTTGCGGAACATCTTCCCTGAATCCAAGCAGGTGAAACCGGTCAAGAAGACTGTTTTTTTTCAGATAGTCGACTATCTCCTGTTTGTACATCATGTGTATTTTCGGGGCGTCCCCCGCAACGACGAAATGGATGTTGGGGACATTCTTGAGATGTTGTGCAGCCCGGGCAAGCTCGATGAGTCCTTTTCGAGGTTCAATGCTCCCGATGTAGCAAACAATGGTATGTGCGGGCACTTTTCGAATATCATCAGCGGGCACAACATTTTTATACAAAGTGAGATCCACAGCATTCGGAACAACGACAGCCCTTTTCATCCCCTGAAATAACTGAAACTGCTGTTTTGATATGAGGATAACCCTGTTCGCGAGCATGTGAATCAGCCAGGCGTAGGCTCTTTTTTCCCCCAGGTATTCCCGCACATGCCATACAACGGGCTTTCTCACACACCGTGAAACGAGAACAGGCCACGTTTTCACAAGAGAGTTCACATGTACCACATCGGGTTTGAAGTGCCGCACAATCCTCAAAAAATCAATGACATCGTTTGGCCTTTTGAGAACAACATACTCAACTTTCCACTGCTTCAGGAATTTCTCGATTGGACCGGGTTTTGGGAGAACTAAGAGGGGCGAAAAATCACGAAACACAAGCCCTTTTGCAAGCTGTGCGAGGGAGATAGGCGCACCTGAGAGGTTCGAGTTGTGAGATACCAGCAGTATCCGCGGATGTGCATGCGCGCTCACTGTGCAGTGCTTCCTCACATTCTCTGATAGATGAAGTCGATTTTCTCATTCATGATCCGGGCATCGAACCGTTTTTCAAAGGTATCCAGGACCCGAGTGCCAATCCTTTTTCGAAACTCCCCATCGCCGACAAGGAGCCCGAGCTTTTCTGTAAGATCTTCCGCGGAATTCTTCTCAAAAAGAAGGCTGTCCTCTCTATGGGTGAACATCCAGCTCACGGATGGAATGTCTGTGGTGATGATCGGCAGGCCCTTTGCCATTGCCTCTACAAGCACATTGGAGCAGCCTTCGAAGCTGGTGGGAAGAACAAAGACATCAAAGATCTTCAGTATCCTGTCTCCCCGTTTCACGAATCCTGCAAATACGACATCATTCTGGAGACCCTTTTTACGGACGAGCCCCTGGAGCCTCTCTCTGTCAGGACCATCCCCGATGAACAGAAGCTTCACCTTTTGCGCGTATCGCTCCCTTACTGCACAAAAGGCTTCAACAAGAATATCGAGCCTTTTCGTCCTGTGCAGGCGACCAAGGTTTCCGATCACTGTGCTGCCGGTGAGCCCGTATCTCCGCTTCATTTCTTCTATTGCCTGATGATCATCACCCTCTCTGTGTTCATATCCGTTGTTCACGATCTCGACGCTGTCGGCCGGAAACCCTTTCTGTACGATTAACCGCTTTTCCTCTTCTGAAACGGCAATCAGAAGATCGGCTTTTTTTCTCGACAGGCGGGCAGAGAGCGTATAATTGAAATTCCTTGATAGAACACACCCCTGGTGGGCTGAAAGATGAAAGATGAGCGGGGTGTGCGGCAATACACTCCTCGAAAAAATGAGAAACTCGTGCGCTGCGTGCACGTGCACGATATCAGCTCCATACCGAGCGTTCACCGTGCGCAGGCAATGTTTAAACCTGCGTATTTCTTTCACATAGGGAAAAGCGAACTCAGGAAACTCCTGGTAGACGATGTTCAGTTTTAAAAATTCGTCCAGTATTTTGCCCCTGGGAGCAAGAAGCACGAATCTGTATCTGTCCTGAAGGCCTCTCAGTATGGTGAGCACGTGCTTTTCTGTTCCGCCTTCGGCCATATAAGGAAGCACGTGGAAAACGGTTTTCAATGAACTCTCCACAACCTATCGATATGATCACCACACCGAAATCAGGGGAACGGAAAAAAGTGTAACCCGCTCAATTCAGAACTCTTTTTCCGAAAACACTTCTGCAGAAAAGATGTGTATTTCGGTATCCGCTTTGCTCCAGGCATCAGCCGGCAACCCCGCCTTGTAACACGTGTGCTCAAGAAACGTGCCCCTGTCCCAACCCTGTTCCGTCGCGACCTGGGGCAGGAGCAATCCGGAGTGAAACCCCCTTCTGATAATTATCCCGTGTTTTCCCACTTCGATCTCATCTACGTTTCTCACCCTTTCTAAAGGCGACATGACTGATATTTCGATCTCAATATTGCTGTATTCAGCTTCCCTGAGCGCGGGGAATCGGGGATCTTGAAATGCCGCGGCAACAGCCATTTCCTGAACCGTCTGACAGAGGGGTTTTATGGGTTCAACATACCCGATACATCCTCTGAGCGCTCCGTGTGTGTGGAGGGTCACAAATGCTCCCCTCAGTTCTTTGAGTATTTTGCTCGCCGGTTCAAATGCAGGCAGAGATTTTCCCTTCAGCCGTGCATGGATCGTGTCTCGTGCAAGCTGTAAGAGAAACTTTCGTTCCTCCCTGTTTAGCATTTCAGCCTCCTTTCTGTCCGTATATCCGAATATCTCAGCGTACCCTCCCTGTTCGGTACAGCACACCGGTACAGAGATCGCACAGACAGTGTTGTATTATTCATTTCAAACAAAGAGGCTCAGTACATGGCAGCAGACAGATACCCCACGACCTTTTTCCGGTCCCCGGACACCTCTCCGGAATCCATGTAGGCGAGAATTGCCGACTTTCCCCTACCCCTCTCCTTTGCGAGCATCAGGCCGGTGAGAATTCCTCCGAATCCGCACGCCTCGGACTTGCCTTCTTTGATGTTGAAATAGAAGGATTCAGGGTCCATATTCTGAATATCCTGAATAAGCCTCTTGTCGAGCGAAGAAGCTTCCACATGAGGATGGTAGTGTGAAAGATCGGTGCTCACGATTACCACACAGCTTTTCTGCAATCTGTCCATCACCGATACTAGTGCTTCTTTCAACAACACGGAACTTTCCCGATTCTGTTGTCCGAAGAGTACCGGGACAATCTTAATATCCTGCATCAGTATCTGAAGGAAAGGGAGCTGAACCTCTATCGTATGTTCACTCAGGTGTGCCTCTTCGATGTGATCGAAGTCGTTGCTGTGAGCAATAAGGTCGTTTGCGAATTCCAAATCCACGGCCACATTTCCGAGCGGAGTCTTATATGCACTATCAAGATTTACCGAGATTCCCTTGAATTGCTTTTGATGGGAGGGCCCGATAATCACAACAGTCTCAACTGCGGAATTTATCAAAAGGGCGTATGAAAATGCCTGTATTTTCCCGGAGAATATGTACCCGGCATGAGGAGCGATAACAACAAGGGGCGTGAGCTTTGAGACATCCTTGATCCCGGTTTGTTCCTCGATGCGCTCATACAGTTCCTTTTTATCGATCTTATCAAGGTAGCCTGTGATAATTCTCTCCAACTCCTCCGGTTCGTCAGGGTAAAACAACCCACTCACCACAGGATGCCTTAATGTATGTTTTTCATCCATTTATTTGCCCCATCGTAGATTCACTCATGAGTGTAATACAGGTATACTGTATTTACAATCATTTTTCTCCAATGCCTCTCTGCCACTCAAAGAAGATTCCCACAGTCGAAAAACTGCACATTCAGGTTGAATTTTTCTGTGATAAGCCTTCCGAGCTCGATGATGCCCGGTTTTTCAGTGTTGTAGTGTCCTGCGTATATGTAATTGATATGCTCCTCTTTTGCAATGTATTGGGTACTCTCTGCCGCATCTCCGGTGAGAAAGGCATCAACTTCGAGTGCCGGGATCTTTTCGATCAGGTTCCTCCCTGCTCCGCTCACGACGAAAATCGAGCCGATCTGTTCTTTCCCGTAGTGAAAATACCTGGCCTCGGTGTGCAGACTTTCGTTTATCCTGTTCACGAGCTCTTTGAAACCGAGTGGTGCGAGAAACATTCCTTTCAACCCGAACTCGAACTCTTTCCCGTTTTCCTGTATGCCGGTGATGTGATCAGTGCCGATATGCTCAAGGATGATCCGGTTGTGACTGATTTCCGGATGCGTATCAAGGGGAAGGTGAAATGCGAAGAGATTAATGTTGTTCCGTAGAAGCTCATCCATACGCGCCCTTCTGTACCCTCTTACTGTCCTGTCCTCGCTTTTCCAGAACATTCCGTGATGCACGATAACCGCATCTGCGTTTTCCCTCACAGCTTCGTGCACTACGTCGAGATTGATACTCACCGCTGTTATTATTTTCTCTATTTCCTCTTTTCCCTCTACCTGCAGGCCGTTGGGAAGATAGTCTGATACCGCATTTACATTGAGATAATCATTGAGCCAGTTTTCAAGTTCCTTTCTCTTCACCTCTTCATTATCTCCTCTTGAAGGTTTTATCAAAATAGTCCCGGGAGATGCGCACGTGGGTGGGTCTTCCGTGGGGGCAGACATAGGGGATGTCGGACGCGAGGAGGTCTTTGAGAAGAGCACGTGCCTCTTCCTCTTTGAGCGTCTGACCCTCCTTTATTGCGCTTCTACATGAAATGAGCTTGAGAAACCGCTCCCTGAGCTCTCCTGCATCCGGGCTTATTTTCCCCTCAAAAAGGTCGTTGAAAAGATGCGCAATAGATTCCTCCTCATGTCCATCAGGAACCACAGCGGGAATTGCAACAACATTGAAGCTCTCATCGCCAAAGGGCTCAATCTCTATACTTGCTTTTCGGAACGCTTCAACATTACTCAAAACTTCATCGTACTTGGATCGTGGTGGCGAGATATTCATCGGTATGAGAAGGCGTTTGATCGGAGGGGGATCTTCCATTGACCTTTTGAATCGTTCGTACAGTATCCTCTCATGAGCGGCATGCTGATCTATGAGAAGGACGAAGTCTGTACCCTCAAAAATTACATATGTCTGAAAAAGAGTGCCGCGGTAGACCATGTCATCTACCGAGCAGTCAGCATCCCTTTTTCTTTCCGTACCTGTTTCTGTGCTCTGATAAACACCGTCGCGCACCTGGCGGCGGATTTCACCCCGGGTATGGTAAACAGGAGGAGCATCTTTTCCTGCCGGCAGGCCCGGGAGAAAATCAGACGTGACAGTGCTGTTTTTTTCTCTCACTCTTTCCGCGGGATACGCTTCGGGGGCATAGGCCGCAGGGTAGAAATTCGTGCGCAAGATATTTTCAACGGCACTGTAAAGAGACGAAACGATCTTTTTTTCCATCTTCAACTTTATCTCCCGTTTTGCGGGGTGTACATTCACGTCTATAAAGGCTGGCCTCACATCGATATATACAAAGGCATACACATATCTTCCGGCCTGAACAATTCCCCTTCCGGGGTTGTTCAGCGTAAAAAAAAGCGATCGGTCGATCACCGGCCTTCTGTTCACGAAAATATACTGTCCCCTTCTGTTCGACAGAGTATGGGACCGATCTGATATGAATACACGAAGGGAAAAAAACTCCTCTGTTTCGAAACGCTCCGAAAGGCTTTTTTCGAGGTCCTTTCCGAAAATTTCGGCAATCCTCATTGAAGGAGCGTCCTGGGGTATAAGACGAAAAATTTTTCTATCATCGGATGTAAGGGAAAATGCGACCTTGTGAAACCCAAGCGCTTTTTTTATCACCTCATCTTTTATCCGGGCACTTTCAGATCTGTTGCTTTTTAAAAATTTCCTGCGCGCGGGTACGTTGGAAAACAGGTTTTTCACCGTCACATCTGTGCCTCTGTTTGCTGCTGCAGGAGAGATTTCTCTCTCCTCACCAAATGAGTAATGCACTTTCGTTCCAATTGCATCACCATCCCTTTGCGTGGTGAGGGTAAAATCACTGACCGTGCAGATACTCGCAAGTGCCTCCCCCCTGAACCCCATGGTGGTGAGGGTATCGAGGTCTTCGAACGTTGAGATCTTGCTCGTGGTATGCTTCCTTACACAAAGGGCTGCATCCTCTTTCGTCATGCCGCTCCCGTTGTCAGTAACCCGGATGAAATCCTTTCCTCCGTTGTTCACCGTTATATTGATGTGATCGGCTCCAGCATCAACGGAGTTGTCAACAAGCTCGCGGACAACCGAATACGGGCCTTCGATTACTTCTCCTGCCGCAATCTTTGATGAAACTTCGACCGGGAGGATGACGATTGAGCCCAAAAAATGTGCACCTCTTTTCTTATTTAAAAAATCTTGTAAGCGGGGCCACTCTTCTCACAGATATGCTTTGTACTTTTTCACAAAACCCACGGACGGTAACTCATCTTTGCCTGTCTCAGCCCTTGGTCTCCGAGATCCTGCTCCCTGTTGATATACGTGTACTTTTCCGGAAGAATGGACACAAAACTCATGTTGATGAACTGATACGGCTCTTTTAAATGTATCATGCAAGGAAAGGAAAAAATAGCATTTTCTCCCAGACAGCTGCCGATTACGTGAAAAAATGCTGGGCGCATTATGGAGAAAAAAACCACAGGAGGAGCCGCCATCACCCCCCCTGTGGAATTCAATTCACATGCCCTTTCGGGATTCAAGTGTTCATTCTGCCAGTCATGCAGTTAGCGTATACCTGCATCGATGAGAGGAATGAGCGTATCGATCGTATCAGGTGTGACGACCCCCGCCCCAGTATTGATGTAGAGCCCTGCAAACCCGTATTTTTTCGTCAATACAATCTGCAAAACAGGGAGAAAACCCTGCAGGTACAACTGCTGGTCCAGAGTCACACTCACATACCTGCTCTTGAGACCGTCGATGGTCTGGGGCGTCAGGTCGATTCCACCGGCAATGATATCACCGGGGCTCGTTCCCGCCTCTTTCAGGATCTTTTCAAACATCGAGGTAATTCCGCCGTGCTGTGATCCCAGTGCCTTGAGGTCGGGATTTCGTGAGATATACGCAGTCAGAACAGGCACACAGAGTGAAAAGTCGGCGTCTACTTCAGGAGATATCTCAAGATAGTCAACGTCAAGCCCTCCCTCATTCAGCGCATCGTACATACCTTTTGTGCTCATGCCTCTTTCAGCCTGCCCCATGAGGCCGTATACGAGAGCCTTGTCTCCTCTCCTGAGCCCTTCTTTTATCATGTTCTGTCCGGTGAGATGGCCGCCTTCATACAGGTCGACTCCCGCATACCCAAAACCCTTTCCCACATAGTTGTTATAGAGCTCGGTGAGTGGAGTGTTGCCGCTCGTCACAATAATACCCTTTTGAACCGCCTCCCTTACGAAAGGTGCAAAAGCGTCGGAGCCCGGGTGCCCCATAATCGCAATACCATCCGGCGAGGCAGCAAGTGCTTCCTTAAACTGCTGGATCATTATTTCAGGCTGCCACTTGGAGTACTGCTCGATGAGCTTGCACCCGAGGTGCCGCGCTGCATCGCGGGCGCCGTTTGTGCGGGCGATCGTTGCAGGTCCTCCCTCTGGACCCCCGCACTGAATGTACACAGTCATTCCGTACCCGAGAAGCCCTGTTGTAACAGCCTCCTTTTTTTGTGCGTATAGGGATATGGTGAGACCGACAACGAGCGCAACAATGATGATTGTCGTACAGATCAATACGATGTATTTCTTCTTCTTCATACACCACCCTCCTTAAAATTGATTTTTATGTCAGGCGGATTCGCCTTCTTCGCCTTGTTTCTTCAGACCTTTGAGAAAAACAGACTTTGAAAACGATGCCCCGCTCTGATTTCTGCTCTTTCCGATTGCGATGTTGAGGATCACCGCAATAATCAGCACGAGCCCCACGACAAGCCTCGTCCAGTATCCGCCGAGCCCCGACGCGACGATTCCCGCCTCTATGGAACCGACGATGAACGATCCGAACAGGGTCCCGATTATCGTGCCCTCCCCTCCAAAAATCGACGTACCGCCGATAAACACGGACGCCATTACTACGAGAAGATACCCGCTCCCCTGTGTCGTCCAGTACGTCGTCATTTCGAGAGTGAGCAAGACCGCTGCAAATGCGGCAAGCCCGCCCATGATGGTGAAGATCTTGATCTTGGTCGCAGCAACATTTACCCCCAGCACCTGCGCCACGTTCATGTTGTCACCAATAAAAAGTATTTGCTCGCCGAAACGGTGCCTGTTCAATAGAAACCACAGGACAATTGCTAAACCGAGCGCCCACAACATCTGAATCGGGAGCGTACCGCTGAGCCGCCCTGCAAAAAATTTATGAATGAACTCTCCCCGAATGTCTCGTATATTCCAGGCGAGCCCTCCAGAGAGGAGCACTGTGAGACCACCCCAAAAAAACTGAGAACCGAGGGTCGCAATAATCGACGGCATGCCGATCTTTGCAACGAGAATGCCGTTGACGAAGCCGACGACCAATCCGCCGATGATGGCGACAATGAACGGAAAAAATGTGTTTCCGGTGAGTGTATAAAGAGATGCGAAAAGAAATCCGGAAAAAGTAATGATTGCAGGAAAGGAAAGATCTATTTCACCAGCGGTGACGATGAGTGTCAAACCGAGTGCGAGCACGAGGGGCGGTGGTACAGTTGACATGAACGCCTGATAGATCCTGTATTTCAAAAAAGTGCCGGGAGCGGTGATCATAAAGGCCCCGATCAGCACTACATATACGATGATAATGGGAAGCCCTTCGATCGATCCCCATTTCGTTTCCACGGTTTTCAGAGTAGTTTTCGCCATTATTAGATCTTCTCCTTCGCAGTCGCGTATTTCAGGAGGAACTCGTCCAGTTCATGGAGAGATACCTCTTTCTTCAAAAAATTTGCGACGATTTCTCCCCTGTCGATGATCACGAACCTGTCTGACACCTCATACACGTGTGAGATGGTGTGCGATATATACACGCACGCGCGACCGGAATCTTTGATCTTCTGAATAAAGTTGAGTACTTTTCGTATCTCCTTCACAGAAAGCGCTACAGTGGGCTCGTCGAGTACAATGAGATCAGCGTTGAAGTACATTGCACGCCCGATCGATATACCCTGCCGCTCCCCTCCCGACAAGACCTTCACTTTTGAGTCTACGGTAATACCTGCCCCACGAAAACCTATGAGATCGAGCATTATGTACTGAGATACTTCTTTCTCCTTTTTCACGTCTATAAAACCAAATTTGTTGGTAATTTGCCGCCCGATGAAAATATTTCTCCAGAGCGGCTGTTTTTCACCGAGTGAACGCTCCTGATACACGGTTTCTATTCCCATCTTGTGCGCAGTTTTTACGTCATAGTTCCTGAAGGATATCTTCTCATCCCGGATGTACATATCACCGATGGTTGGAGGATACACGCCGGTGAGGATTTTAACGAGCGTCGACTTCCCTGCTCCGTTGTCCCCTATGAGCCCGACGACTTCGTTTCCTCCCACATGGAAGTCAACACCTCTGAGGGCGACAACCTTTCCGAAATATTTGTGGATGTTTTCCATCCTCACGGCATTCCCATCTTTTTTCCCCATGCAGCCCCCTGTACTTTTTTTCTATTGCTTTACATGGCTGTCCAAATTAACTGAAACTGAGCTCACATTGAATGACTTCAGGAG
>CAZOWM010000068.1:0-12103 GCA_964583615.1 uncultured Spirochaetota bacterium
GGGGTGCCCTTCGTAAATCTTCTGCACGACATCTGCCCAGATACCGTGCTCCCACAGATAGGCGGCGGTGCCCTTGGTTGCGGTGATGTTCAACCCCAGCTTTACGAGCTTTCGTGCGACCGGGAGAATTGTGGGCTTGTCGTAGTCGTTCACACTGATGAACACGGTTCCTTTCTCCGGAAGGGGTGTATCCGCTCCGAGCTGCGCCTTGTAGAAAGCCTCTCCAAATGATGCGCCTGTACCCATGACCTCGCCTGTGGAGCGCATTTCCGGACCGAGGAGCGGATCCACACCGGGAAACCGTTTGAAGGGAAGCACAGACTCCTTTACGGAAACATAATTTGTTTCGAGATCCTCCTCCATGCCGAGCTCCTTCAGCGTTTTCCCCATGATAACTGCGGTTGCGATCCGTGCAAGATGAGATCCGGTGGCTTTCGATACAAAGGGAACTGTTCTCGAAGCTCGTGGATTCACCTCGAGTATGTACACGTTTTCATTCTTCACTGCATACTGTATATTTATGAGTCCAACGACCTGAAGTGCCTTTGCAATGAGCCGTGTCTGATGTTTCATCTCATCTATCCACTCAGGCTTTGATTTTACGGGGGGGATCGCGCATGCAGAATCCCCCGAATGTATTCCCGCTCCTTCGATATGCTGCATTACCCCGCCAATCATCACTGTCGTGCCGTCTGACACTGCATCGATATCGTATTCAAAGGCATCCTCGAGAAATTCATCAATGAGCATCGGGCTCGTTTCGGAAATACAGGCTTGTTTCGAAAGATAATCCTGAAGCCGGCCGCTTTCATAAAAAATCGCCATCTTCCTTCCGCCGAGGATATATGAAGGCCTGACCAGTATCGGGTACCCGATCTGTTCGGCGATTGCCAGTGCCTCAGGAACACTTTTTGCCGTCCCGTTTCTCGGTTGCCGGAGTTTGAGGCTTTCGATCAGTGAGGAAAACGCTTCTCTCGACTCCGCCCTGTCGATGGATTGGGTGGATGTACCCAGAATTTTCGCACCCCGCTTTTCCAGGCTCCGCGCGATGTTCAGAGGTGTCTGGCCTCCAAACTGTACAATCGTTCCGATCGGCTGCTCCTTATCGATGATGTTCATCACATCTTCAAAACAGACGGGCTCGAAGTAGAGTCTGTCGGATGTGTCATAGTCGGTGCTCACCGTCTCGGGATTGCTGTTGACCATGATTGTTTCATACCCGAGATCACGGAGTTCAAAGGAAGCCTGCACACAGCAGTAGTCGAATTCGATCCCCTGCCCGATTCTGTTCGGTCCGCTTCCGAGAATGAGCACTTTTTGCTTATCGGTGTCGATTTTCTCATCCTCCGAGTCGTAGCTCGAGTAAAAATAAGGGGTAAACGCTTCGAACTCGGCTGCACACGTATCGACCATTTTATATGTCGGAAAAAGCGAAAGCTTCGAGCGCACGTCCCTCACTTCATACTCCGACATTCCCTTGAGATGGGCCACGAATTCATCGGAGAACCCCATCACTTTTGCTTTTTTGAGTGTTTCACGATCGAGCGTGGTTTTCTCAAGGGCGCATATGAAATCGGATGCCTTTTTGAACATCCGTATAAACCAGGGATCGATTTTCGTTCGTTCTGAAACCTCCTGCTGTCCCACGCCTCTTTTCAACACCTCAAATATGTAAGGAATGCGGTCGGGCGAGTTCACCGATATAATACCAAGTATCTTTTCGGTATCCATCACGGAAGCGACCTCGTACCATTTCCATGAGTGCTCGAGCGCGCGAAGTCCCTTGAACACGGCCTCGAGAAATGTCCTGCCCAGAGCCATCACCTCGCCAACCGACTTCATCTGGATGGAGAGCTCCTTCGGTGTGCCGGGGAACTTTTCAAACGTAAACCGCGGAAGCTTTACCGCAACATAGTCGATAACCGGTTCGAAGGATGCGGGAGTTTTTTTCGTGATATCGTTCGGTATCTCGTCGAGTGTGTACCCGACGGCGAGCTTTGCCGCAATCTTCGCTATGGGAAATCCTGTGGCCTTGGATGCGAGTGCTGAGCTCCTTGACACTCTCGGATTCATCTCAATTGCAACAATACGCCCCGTATCCGGGCTCATCGCAAACTGCACGTTCGAGCCCCCGGTCTCCACTCCAATCTTCCTGAGGATCGCGATCGACGCATCCCGCATATACTGGTTTTCTCTGTCCGACAGCGTCATGGCGGGCGTCACCGTGACGCTGTCTCCTGTATGAATGCCCATGGGATCGATGTTTTCAATACAGCAGATGATGACGGCATTGTCCTTTTTATCCCTCATTACCTCGTATTCGAACTCTTTCCATCCGAACACCGATTCCTCTATAAGCACCTGGTGAATGGGGCTGCTCTCGAGGCCCTTTGTCACGGACAGTTTGAACTCCTCTTGTGTGCATGCGATGCTCCCCCCCTGACCGCCCAGAGTGAAGCTCGGTCTGATGATCACCGGCAGTCCGATCCGTTCGAGTATCAAGCGCGCCTCATCCATTGTATGGGCAAGGTCGCTCTTCGGAGTGTCAAGCCCGATCTCCTCCATTGCCTTCTTGAACAGTTCTCTCTGCTCCGCCTTTTTTATCACCTCGATATCGGCACCGATGCACTCGACACCGAAATGCTCGAGCACGCCGATGTCAAAGAGCTCTCGGGTCAAATTGAGGGCTGTCTGCCCGCCAAGCGTCGGGAGCAATGCATCCGGCCTCTCCCGCGCAATTATCTGCCCCACCGCATCGGCCGAAAGCGGTTCTATGTAGGTTCTATCTGCCATCTTGGGGTCTGTCATGACGGTTGCCGGATTGCTGTTCACCAGGATCACGGAGAAGCCCTCCTCCTTGAGCGCTTTTACTGCCTGTGTTCCTGAATAATCGAACTCGCACGCCTGGCCGATGATTATGGGGCCGGACCCGATTACGAGTATTTTTTTAATATCCTGTCTTCGCGGCATCCTATACGACCCGTCAACGTATTACATTTTATTTATACCCGGAAAATGCGGCGCATGTTGCTTCCAGAGAGAACCCCGCTTTCATCCTCGATGCAGTTCCACCATGCGGAGAAACTCATCGAAGAGAGAGAGTGTATCGTGCGGTCCCGGACCTGCTTCGGGATGAAACTGCACGGAAAATAGGGGAAGCGTTGTGTGTCTCATACCTTCAAGGGTATAATCATTGAGATTTATGTGTGTGAGCTCGATCTCGCTTTCGTCCAGGGTATCCGTATCAACAGCAAACCCGTGGTTCTGGGTGGTGATGTAGACCTTTTTTGACTTCTCCTCCCTTACCGGGTGATTTCCTCCATGATGGCCGAACTTCAGTTTGAAGGTCTTCGCCCCGAGGGCCTGGCCGATGAGCTGGTGACCGAGGCAGATTCCAAAAATCGGCACTGCCCCGAGGAGCTTCTGAACCAGTTCAACAACCGATGTGAGCGCAGCAGGGTCTCCCGGACCGTTTGAAATGAGTATTCCATCCGGATCTGATTCGAGTATTTCCTTCTTCGAAATGGAGGAAGGAAAAACTTCCACCCTGCAGCCCCTTCTGGCCAGTTCTCTGAGAGAACTGATCTTCACTCCGCAGTCGAGTACAGAAATACGGAAACGGCTGCCTTCACTGTACAGATATGGTTTATCTGCTGTGACCTCTTTCACGAGATCTCTTCCCACAATGTCAAGCGATCCCTTTACCATCTTCAGGAATGTGTCTCTGTCGAGGGTACGGGTGCTGATCCCTGCTTTCATCGCTCCTTTGTCTCTTATATGCTTCGTGAGCTCGCGGGTATCCACTCCCTCGACTCCGAGCACTCCACGGCTGTACAGATGATAAGAGAGGCTTGATACGATAGAGCTGTGAAAAAACCGCACATCCGCATTCGATCCTTTCTGAGCATAACGGGGAAAATCCTGTTCGTTCACTGCGCGTGAAACTGCACGCTCATCGAGAGGCTCGCCGGCGTACTCCTTTACCACAAACCCTTCAGTGTGTATTCTGAGGGATTCGTCTTCATCACTCCGTATCCCGTAGTTCCCGATCATCGTGGCAGTCATCATGACGATCTGGCCCCGGTACGAAGGATCGGTAATGATCTCCTGGTACCCGGTCAGTCCGGTATTGAAGACCAGCTCGCCGAAAGTTTCACCTTCACCGGTAAAGCTTTCGCACTCACAGGACCATCCATCCTCTAGCATGAGAAGTGCTTTCATTGTATTAAACAAGAGGGGTTAGTATTTTACCATTTTCGATGGCGGAGTACAGACACACCATCGCAGTTGATTTGTTAGGGAAATTATTATCCAGGGGGATAAAAGTCAATCGGAAAGTGAATTGAGAAAAATGATAGAAAATGCACTCTGTATTGAGTATACTTATCGAAAATCAGAAGATTTCTGATATGGGTGATAAACGCAGCCTCCTCTACAATCTTCTCAATTATCCGGTCCTGTTCAACACTCTCAGAAGCATTCTCGACGGGGGGCAGGTTGCCTACCTGAGAAAGCTCCTCGAATCCCAAGAAGTCAGGAGTGTGCTCGATCTTGGATGCGGCTGCGGGTTTTTCAGCGGTATCACGAAGGGAAGGTACTTGGGTGTAGACTACAATCCTCATTTCATCGCATACAGCAGAAGAAGGTTCGGCACCGAGTGCACACGGTTTAAAAAAGGTGATGTGACGACGTTCAGACCTGAAAAATGTTACGACACATCAATCATAATCAACTCGATACACCATTTCTCAGACGAAGAAACGGTGAACATCCTGAAAAACATGCGTGAAGCGACAGACCGCATCGTGGTGATTCACGATCTCATACCGTTGAAAAACATCGTTTCCAGGTTCTTTTACAGAATAGACCGGGGAAGCTTCATAAGGACGCTCGAACAACAAAAAAAACTCATAGCCGCCGCGGGTCTGAAAATCTCGGAAGTATACTTCTTCAGACGCTTTCCCTGGATCTATTCGCACACAACGATTCTCTGCACTCCCTTATAAGACGGCGGGGCAAATATGAACAACGCGATCGCAGGAAACATTGAAAAAAAAATTGAAAGTCACTCACTGCTCTTTTTCTCGGTGATGTGTGTGCTCATTGCAACTATTTCGCTTACAGGGCTCAACGGTTCACTTCAGAACCTGGACGAGTGTCTCTACGCAAACATCGCACGGGAAACAATGGAGAACAGAAGCATTATTCCGATAAAAGAGGGGCAGTACTACGTGCACAAGTCGCCCCTCATGTTTTGGACCGCGGTCCTTTCCTTCAGGGTATTCGGAGTAAATGACTTTGCGGCAAAATTCCCGAGTGCGGTCGCAAACGTAATCACAGCACTGATGCTCCTTTTCATATCGAGAAAGCTTTTTCGGTCCTTTATAGCAGGAGCAGTCACGGTTTTCATATACCTCACCTCGATACAGGTATACGGTTCCTCACATCAGCTGGCAACGGACTCTCTAATGGTCATGACCCTGATTGCGGGCCTCTACTTCATACTGAAGGGGATCGATGAGCGCAGGCTTTGGATACTCGTTGCTGCGGGTTTCAATGCGATGGCATTTCTCACCAAGTCGGTCATGGGTCTGATAATTCCTGCAACGCTTTTTCTCTACATAATCGTACAAAGGAGATGGGACCTCTTCCTATTTCTCATATTCCATGTGCTGATAAGCCTCGCAGTGGCATTGCCCTATTTTATCCTTGTGTACACCAAAGCACCTGAACTGTTCATGCAAACATTTGTGCATGCGAACCTGCTCGGACGCATCCGCAGGACCGATGGGGCGATTCTGAAACATGCCGTTGTTATACTCTTTGCAGGCGCCCAGTACGTCGTTTTGGTGCTTGTGTTTCTTTTGCCTTTCTCTGCTGGGGTGATACCGCTTTTTTCCCACAGGTGGAAAGAGGGGAAAAATACACGTCTTCTCTGGGGAGAGCAGTCAAAACTGTTTTCTCTCTATTTTCTCGTCGTGCTCGCAGGGTTTGCGGTTTCCAGCGCAAACGGGGTCTGGCCGCATTACACCCTCCCCATGATGCCCGCAGCGTCGCTTTTTGCAGGCGCATCGCTGAGCAGGGTGCAAAACAAAAAATTATTCCTGGGATTCACCGCAACCGGAATGCTCGTGGTCATTTTCCTCATGGTCCTCTTTTTCATGGAAAAAGCTAGATACCCGACCTATAAAGACTTTATCATCGGTTTGAGCACGGTCTGTGCGATATTCGCTGCGGCCGGATTGCTTCTTTACAGAAAAAACGCACGGCCAGTGTTCGGAACCGTCTTTCAGTCAGGTCTCTATTTTTTCCTTTTCACCATCCTGACCGCGGTGAGCGTTCCACTGGATTTCAACGCCGACATCAAGAGTTTCGCACAGGTTGTGTACGAGAAACAGTCTCCTATGGTCATCATCAACACGAAAGAGGTAAATGAGGGAAGCGGTAAAGCTCGTCCGGTATACTGGTATATGCGCATGGATGCAAAAGAGTACAGAACGCTCGAGAGGTTTCTAAAAGATGCGGATACAGTGCAGGCCGGAACATACCTCCTGTATTACAAAAATTATGAGAGCAGCCTGAAAAACCTGTACCCCGCTTTCGAAGTACTGCAAAGAGGAAAGATATGGAGTATCGGGTTGGTGAACTGAAATGATTCACTTTCAGCGGAAGGTGAGAAGCTTGTTTCCGAAGAAATTGCTCGACGTGTAGAAGAATATTCCCACGAGCTGGGCGAGATTCGGGTCGAGGTGCAGTATTTCGACGCTCGCAATCACGCTCGCAAGGTTGAGGGAGTAGGATACCCCGAACATGAGAAGAAAAAGGATGATTTCCTTTTTCGGATCCTTTCTTGATTGAAACGTCCACTTCCTGTTCAGGATAAAGCTGTTTATCAGCCCCAGAGTGTATCCCAGAACATTTGAGAGGCGGTAGTTTATATGAAGCAGGTTGTATGCAGCATAGGTTGTACCGAGACCGATGATGCCGTTGAGAACACCCACCAGGGCAAAACGGGAACCCTGCACGAGGGTGGAATTATTCAGAAGTCTTTTTCTCTTCATCTCCGCCGAAGCCGTACGCGTCTCTCACAATGTACAACGGCCTGTGTTTTGTTTCTCTGTAGACCTTTCCGAGGTACTCACCAACAATCCCCATCGTAAAGAGCTGGACACCCCCGAAAAAGATCACGGCAATAAACAGAGACGTCCACCCGCTGATCACGGTTTCAGGATACACATATTTCATGACAAGAGTGTAGATAATCAGCGCGACACCGAGAAAGATGCACACAAGGCCGGTCATGAGCGAAAGCCTCAGCGGTTTTATCGAAAAGGAGGTGATACCGTCCAGCGCAAAATTGAGCATTCGAATGAGCGGGTACTTCGTGTCGCCCGCATATCGTCTGTCGCGTTCATATTCGACAAAGGTCTGTCTGAACCCGACCCATGCGATAAGCCCCCTGATGAAGATATTTCGCTCGCTGTGGTCTTTCAGCACATCGATTACTTTTTTATCGATCAACCTGAAATCACCAACATCCTTCGGGACATCGGTGTCGCTCAGTACACGCATCAGCCGGTAAAATACGAATGCGCTCAACCGCTTGAATGCAGACTCTCCCTCACGCCTGATCCGCTTTCCGTAAACGACCTCAAAACCCTGCTCCCACTTTTGTATCATTTGAGAAATGACTTCCGGTGGGTCCTGCAGGTCACCGTCAATGATAACCGCGGCATCCCCTTCGGCGTGCTGTATACCCGCGAGAATGGCCGCCTGGTGGCCGAAATTCCTTGAGAAATCGACTATCCTCACAGAAGGGTCACCGAGGGCGAGATTCTTCAGCTGCCGAAGCGTGCTGTCCGTGCTGCCGTCGTTCACAAAGAGCAGGGTAAAACTGTGAGAGCGGATCTTTTCTATTGTGGCTTTCACCCGTCTGTAGAAATGCTGGATTACCTTTTCCTCATTGAAAAGAGGAACAACAACGGTTATGCGCATAGTCTATTCCACACCGGCGATCTGTGCGTACACAGCATCTATCCCGTTTTTAATTATCGATTTCTGCACCTCGTAATACGACTCCTTTTTCGTGTACATGATCTTTTTCGCCTTTCTCAAGGTTTCCTTGTCAACGTTTTTTTCCACCCGTTTTTTGAAATTCCTGAACGCATACATACGTGCGATAGAGGAGAGCAAAGGAAAAAATTTCTGCGCATAGTAGATATCAGAAAGCCTTCTGGCAAGAACAAACTCAGCCCAGCTTGTTTTCCTGTTCCTGTAGACATGGAGATGATAGATGAAAAATTCGGGAAAGTAGTGAATTCTCACCCCTTCGCGCTTCAACCTCTGAGAAAGATCCATGTCCTCGTTTCCTGCAAAATAATTTTCGTCATACAGCCCCACTTCCCTTATCAGAGCGGTTTTTATCAAAAGATTCCCCGTACCGATGAATGTGGCTCTTCTCCGCCTCCTTGGGTGGCGCTTTCCGATGTTGAGAATTTTCAATCTGAGCGCCTGATAGGTGTATTTGTCTTTTTTCAGACCGAGCGCGATCCCGCGACAGTCCGGATGTCCAATCAGGTAGGCTTTGAGCCTTTCCAGCATGCCCTCCGGGATTACCGAATCATCGTTGATGATGAGAACATACTCCCCACCGGCTTTACGGATACCTGCATTGAACGCTCTCGAGGTACCCTTGTTTTCTGCATTTTCTACCACCTGCACAAATGGATGGTTCGCCCGTACATATTCTGCTGAGGAAGGTTCGCTCCCATTGTCCACACAGATATACTCCACCCACGGGGCATTTCTGTAGGGAAGGATCGATTTCACCAGCCGCTTTACGACCGCTATTCTGTCGCCGTGGGTCACAAACACAACGGTTAAAAGTATCCCGTCCTCCCCTTTCTGCGCATTTCGGTCCATTGATTTCACCCGGTTATTCCCTTTCTTTTTCGTTCGACAAACCGCCGTAATTTCACTTTTTCTGGATTGAAATGATGTGACCAGTCCCTGTCGAATTCCCTTAACCGCTCTATCTGAAGCTTCATCCGATTCTCGTCGCTCTGAGAGAGATGCACGAGACGGGCTTTTGTCCTGAAGTGTTTTGTGTTCTGGAGCGACTCCGGGATTCGTTCCATGTGATGCACAGCAGACTGTGGATATCGAAGCCCTTCACGCCACCTGAACATGGTATTCTCCCTGAAGAACCGGTACCTTCCGTCTACACGGTATTTGTCCGTATCCTTCCAGAGGGTGACCCGGCGGCTCGTCACGTACCCGACACTCCTGGGAAGATTTCTGATCTTGTCGAGCTCATCGGAGAGCACATCCTCGTAGTATTCGTCATGGTCGAGTTTGACAATCCATTCCGGTCTGTACACGTCCGCCTTTTCCATAAGAAAGTTGCTGTCTCTGCCGGCTCCCCTCTCCTTGACATAGTGGTAAAACTCTATCAGCCCTTCACGTTCGAGGCTCCGCAGCGTTTCCACGCTCCCGTCTGATGAGCCTGTGTCGAGCACGATCGCATGGTCGAAGAGGGAAAGCGCACTATTGATTACATATCTGATTTTATTATTGAAATTCCATACAGTCATGATAACACAAAAATCCACCTACTTCTCCTCACCGAACCCGAGCTTATGGTTGAAATAACTTTCACTCTCTCTGAACCAGCGCCGCGCCTCATCCCGTTTTTTCGGGCTTTTCCCCAGATAATGAATAATTTTGCTGTGCGGAGTGTAGATGATTTTGTATCCCGCCCTTCTCGCGCGTATGTGCATCTCGGTCTCTTCAAAGTAGAGAAAAAAGTTCTCATCAAACAATCCGATCTCTTCGAATATTTCTCTTTTCGAGGCGAAGAGCGCGCCGGATAGGGAAACCACCTCCTCTACTCTGTCATACTGTCCCCTGTCTCTCTTTCCGCATCCCCGGTGATAACGCTTCCGCTCGCTTCCGCAGATTCCGAAACTGTGTATTCTTCCCCTCCCGTCATACACCTTACCACCCACAAAGGCAACGTCTTTTCTGACGAGCTGTTCCAAGATCGGCGGAAGCCAGCATGCGGTAAACTCGATGTCGAGGTTCGCGAACACGAGATAACGGTTCTCTGTCAACCGTATTCCCTGATTCAATGCTTTCGCGTACCCCAGGTTTTCGGCGTTTCTCTTTACGCTGAAACCGCCTTTTTTCAGAAGGTTTCCGTACGTCGAGAGCGCTCGAATCGTCTGTTCTTCTGAATGATTGTCGACCACCAATACCCTGCGGTAGGACTCAGTATGCCGTTCCAGAGACCGGAAACATCTCTCGATATCATTTTTGTTGTTGTAACAGACGAAAATGATATCGACATCCTTCTGGGCCATGGCAAAAGGGAAAACTGTTGAAATATTTACATAGACATACTAATGTATCTTCAGCAGGATTTCACGTCAAATTCTATCACGATGAATACCAAAGTAAGCATTATCATCCCCACTTTTAACCGAAAAGACCATCTGCAAAAGACCCTTTCGGGGTTCGACGATCAAACGTACAGAAATTTCGATCTCATCGTTGTCGAGGACGGGTCTTCGTACAATCAGAAAGACGAGATTGAGCGGATGAACCTCAGCTATCCGCTGGCCTACCATTACATTCGAAATCGTGGCCGTGCCGGTGCCCGAAACTACGGAATAGAGAAAACAGATGGAGACCTTATTCTTTTCTTCGACGATCACTCTCAGCCCTGCAGGAATCTGCTCGCGGAGCATGTGAAAAATCACTGGAATCACCTGAGGTACGGTGCATACAGAGGAAGAATCGAGTTTGTGCCAAGGTATCAGGACCCTGTTGTATACAGCTCTCCACATCCGTTGAGAAACCTTCACGGCCTGATGTTCGGAAACAACCCTATTGTGAATTTCGGAACCCACAACCTCAGCGTCAAGCGCGAGGTCATAGACAGGATCGGCGGGCTGGACGAGGAGTTCACCCTCTACGGTGCAGAAGACCAGGAGTTCGGGATTCGAATAAGAAAGGCTGGCTACAAAATCGGATATTTGCCAAAAGCCCTCACGTACAACGTGAAAATTGCAAAAAATACCCTCGAGACGCTGGAAAGGACCGTTGCATCAGGAAAGATGGCGGCGCTTCTTACAAAGAAGCACCCGGAGTTTAGAACTCAGCTCGGGATGAACATCTTCAACAGGGCACTCTATAAAAACAGAAAAAACGACCGTATCTACCGCGACTTCATAGAGAAAAAAATCGTTCCTGATGGAGTGACGAAAAGCAGGCTCAGGTTCATCCTGTACTACTACTCTTTTCTGAACGAGCTTGAGAAACACAGGGGAAAATAAACCCATTATCCGCCTTTTCACCGCTCCTCAATAAAGAGCTCCGATGTGTCAATGACATCTCGTTGGGTCCTTCAATGCTTAATTTTTCTTATATTTATAATCTCTCTGTTGTACGCTTCATACTCACGTTTTCCCTCATTCCGGCCTGATTGCGCCTCCCCCAGGTGCCTCACTTTCACAAGTGGATAGGCGTAGACGATTCTGTTTCCGCGCCTCCGGACTTTTATCTGGTACCTCGTCCAGCCTCCCATCATTCCGTGTTTGTTGGAGATATAGCCATATTCTGCCACAATGGCATTTCTTATGAGATAGAAACACCCTCCCCCCCATTTCGTGCGAAGAAGGACCCTCCCGTTTACATTGATAAGCCGTTTCAGAGAGTAGTTTTCACCATACCAATGATACCCGTGACAGATCGCAACATCGGGGCAGTGGTCCATTATATCGACCAGCCGTTCGACTGCATCTTCAGGTACAACAGTGTCGTTGTCGATCTTTCCCAGATAGGGATAGAGGTCCTTGTAGTCTTTCCAGAACTCATTGGTGGTAATGGACAAACCGAGATTCTTCTCTGAGAGCCTCAGGCCGACGATCCTTTTGTCCTTTGATCGAATATTTTTCAAATACTCGATCATGCCCGGTTCAGAGCTTCCGTTGTCGTGAATTACGAGATGAAAATCCTCGCGGTTACTCAAAAGCGATTCCAGCGCTTCCTTCGTGTATGCGAGCCGGTTGTATGTGAGCATGAGAAATATGGGTTTTGTCAT
>CAZOWM010000069.1:0-11163 GCA_964583615.1 uncultured Spirochaetota bacterium
CCTTATATATTAATACAAGAGTCTACTAATATTGCCACCAACTGTAGAAGATGAGCCAAGGAAACCATTGCACTACCGGACCGAGAAAAGGTATAATAAAGAGGAAAATGCCTCCCTCACTGAATCTCGACGCCACCTCTATTATACGCCTCGCCACCCTTATCATGTCTCTGAGCAGTACCGCCTATCTCTTCAGCATACGAGGCAAATCAACACCCACCCTGTTGCTCGGATTTGCCCTTCTCGGTGCCACCATGTTCAACGCCTCCATGTTTTTTCTGCACGCCGAGGCCTACTACTGGTACCCTTACAACCTGAAGAATCTGATCAATCCTTTCGTCATGGCAGTGGGGTCCTCCACCGCCGCCTTCTTTTTTCTCCTCTTTGCCTATCACTTCCCCCATTTTCAGGATACCGACAAGCGGGAATACAAAACCGCACTCGTTCTCTCCGCTCTTGTCAACATGTTCATTGTTGGATTGACCGTATTCAACTGCGTCATTCAGTGGAGGCTGAGAAGCAACTTTCGCCTGAATCCCCTCTATTTCAGTATCATGTCGGGTTCGGTGAGTGTGCACTTCATTCTGGTCATCTTTTTTTTGCTGAGAAAGACCTATCGCATGTCTGCTAATAAAACGGTCTGGTGGAGCAGCCTCCTGAGGCCGGTTGGAAGGGATGCGCGGGCGGCCCGCGCTCTTGCTCTTGTATTTTTCCTGCCCATGGTGGCAACTCTTGCTTTTCTCCTGCGCTTTCAGGGCATCGTACCACCCATCGCCATGGTGGACATCGTTTCCTACTTCTTTCTGCTGTTCTATTTCATCGTAATTGTCGCCTACCTGAACAACACCGAGGAGAGAACGACCTTTCAGTTGAAGCTTGTCTTTGCCGTACTCGTCGTCATGCTCGGAATCGTCAGCCTCGCGTCGATCGTTGTGGGAAGAACATTCGAAAAGGAGTACGAGAACAGGAATCTCATGATCGAAGGCAGGACCATTCGATTCGCACCGAATCCAGCCCAAGGTTATCGCATATACGGTGTGCCCTTTCTTTTCGAAGAGGACATCGGTGGGGCCACTAGCATAGGGTACGGAGGGATGAAAGGCTTCGATCTGGCCTTTTCATTTCCCTTTTACGGCAGGGCTTATGACAGGATTCACGTACTGAGTGGACCCATGATCTTTCTCGGTGAAGACATCAGAAACGTGGGCTGGGGCGGGTACAATCCTCAGCCGGCTATAGCCCCGATCATTATGAATCTCGACCCTTCATCGGGAGGAAATATATACCTGAAAAGTGATGCTGAAAAAGCAGTCATCACCTGGTTTGAAATTCCTGAATTCGGGTGTACCGCACTGAACACGATTCAGCTCCTGCTCTTCAGTGATGGCTCCTTCGAAATATCCTACAGGGGACTGAAACCGGATTTGAGTAATCGATACTACAAGCTCGACGTGCTGGCAACTGCGAATATTACGGGGGCGTAATGGGCACCACAGTCAAGAAAGGCATACCGTTCGCGCCGCGACTTATCGGGGTCCACCCAGGAGGGAGGCATGCACCGCTACAGAGGATACGTTTTCTTCATGGCCTTCCCTATACGAGCACCGCTCCTCAAGTCCTCTTCGAAGACTATGAAATCGACTATTACCGTTACCTGCATACCCGGATGGCGCCGCTGGCCCTCATACTCATCGGTTCCAGCATCTTCATTTTCTTCTTCTTCCCTTTGCTCTTCCGATCGAGCCTCATAAAACCGCTTCATATCCTCTATGAAGGAATGAAGCGTGTAGACAATGGCGACCTCAACGTCACCATTTCTACTCAGTTCAATGATGAGGTCGGTTTTTTGGCCAGATCCTTCAACAGCATGCTGCAGTCGGTACAGAGGGCTGAAAGCAACTTCAAAACCCTCGCGGAGAATGCCCAAGACGGTATACTCATAGTAGCAAAGAGCGGTACGCCCTTGTACGCGAACAACAGAGCCTGTGAGATTATCGGTTTCGATACCAACCATCTCATGCAAACAAAATTGGACGAACTCATTGGATCAGAGTATTTCGAGGCATCCGGAAATAACGATGGGGTACTTTTCCCGTCACACTTTGAAATATCGATGCGAACGAAGCGTAGGAAAGAACTACACCTTGAGCTGACCGGCTCCAGGACTTTCTGGCAAGGACAGCCAGCGGAAGTTGTGGTACTTCGCGATATCTCCGAGCGAAAGAGAAGTGAGGAACAGGCCAGGCAACAGCAGCAGCATCTCATGAAAATGGACAAGCTCACCTCTCTCGGCATACTTGTGGCCGGAGTAGCCCACGAAATCAACAATCCAAATCAGACCATACTGTCCAATGCCTCTTTTCTCGTTCGCGCCTGCCCCGAAGTACTCTCCATATTGAGTGAATACGAGCGTGACAGCGGTCACTTTCTCATAGCCGGGCTTCGTTACGAGGAGTTTCGAAGGAGTTTTGTCGAACTGATACAGGGTATTGAGGGATGCTCGAGAAGAATCGATGGGATTGTAAAGGGTCTTAGTGCCTTCTCACGGGATGAGCCCACCGAATCCATGACCAGCGTGGACATCAATGCGGTGATTCGTTCCGCCCACGAGCTTCTGGTCAGTTTCATCAAAAAAGCGACCGAACAATTCACACTCCAGCTGATGCAGGATATTCCAAAAGTTAAGGGAAACGCACAGAGACTGGAACAGGTACTCATTAATCTCATTCTGAATTCCTGCCAGTCCCTCACAGATAGAACACAGGAAATAGCGGTGATCAGCTCCTGCGACGGATACGCCACCCACACAGGAAAGCGGTACATACCGAAACAGTATCACCGGCTACTGAACCGGTCACTTCTCACCCTTCATGTTTGAATGGGATTATCAGCGTACTCGAGGTATCCACATCGGGGAATTATTCACCAGCATCATCGATTTCGGACAGGAGTGAGGCAAGCTCTGATCGATGTTCGAAAAGTGAGCACGCATAATTTTTTCGTCTGAGGAGAACAGGCCGTTTTCTGATCTCCCGCAAAAAGGGCGAAGTAAATACAGCCTCAAGACCACCGTCCCTGATATTTTCTCTGGATACGGAGACAAAGGGGCAGGGCTCGATGTCCCCCTGAGAATTGATATGAACGGATGCCCTTCCTGCAGCGGAGCAGAGGTATTCCCTTCCATATTCGTCGTCCGGGAAATGGATAAGCACGATGGGTTTGCTCCGACGCAATGCACAGACTTTTTTCCTAAAAATCGCCGACGCGGCACTGTCCATGAGAAGCTCCTCACGAGGAGCTGTGCCGCACGGAACATATTCGACAAGATATCCCACAGCACAGCCAAGGTCAGCCATCTTATCGATAAACGTCTCATCGGAGACATCGTACATATTGGCTGACGTCACTGTTGCGGCAAATCCGTAACAGGCGCCTGCAACCCTGAGCATCCGCAAGGCTTCCAGTGCGGAACGATGGCTCCCTGACCCGCGCCTGTTTTCCGTGTACTGCAAATGCCCTTCAATACTGACGAGCGTAACGGTGTTTCCGCTCTTTGCCAAGGTGCGGGCCTTTTCATCGGTCATGAGAGACCCGTTTGTAATGAGCACGAAAAAGAGCCTGCGGTGACTGTAGATGAGAGGGAGAAGGTCTTCTCTCAGAAGAGGTTCACCTCCTGTGAGAACTATTGCAAAAATCCCGTAGCGCTCTGCCTCACCAAGAAGTGAGTCGAGCTCTTCAGTAGAGAGCTCATCATGTACAGGCCTGTCCCTTGAATAGCATCCAATACAGTCGTAATTGCACAGCATCGTCGGGCTCAGTGCAATCACCCTGCAGATGTGTGCTCCCAGTCTCCTGCTTCCGCGAATCCGGCAAAGCTCGGCACGCCAAAAGCGAGTGAATACTCTTATGAAGAAAAAAAACCGCCGCGGGCTCGACCTGCCCCACATTCTGATCGACGCTTTTACCAGTGAACCGATGTTTTCTTCATTCAGAGATTCTCTCATCAGATGTGCTCCTTGATTTAGAGGATTGGATTAAATAGGGTGAATGTCGAATTTCATACATCGGTCCTGAATCAGTGCGCACGAGCAAAGGAAACTCATTTTTCCAGCCCCTACAGCTCACTTTCTTCATCAGCTTCTTTTCGCACCGTACGAATCGAATTGCTCAGATGGTTCCCCCTGATCACAAGGAAGCTGTCCTCCCCTTCTTCAATCACGATCTCAAAGCTGAACATCATGCCGACAGGGGTAAAAGGAACCGCCACTTTTCCAAAATCCACCTCATCTCCAGGTACGGTTTTAACGCTTTTGATCCTGAGGTTTTCGGGAAATTGAACCGTTTTCAGATACCTGTCGCGCACTTCCCCTCCGGGGTTCCCCTCTTCGGAGACAGTAAACGTGTACATCCGGTTATCCAGATCTATGGTAAACAGGTAGAGTTTTCCGTCAAGCACGGCCTTCTCATTGAGATAAACGAGAGCATTCCGCAGCCTGAGCGCGAAGTTTTTCGTCTTCTGCGGATTCAGTGATCCTACAAACCGCGGAGTGACAATAAAAAAGAGAATCGACAAGACGGCAAGAACAATGAGGAGCTCAACAAGAGTAAAACCCCTGAACCTGCCGCGTATTATTGAACGAGCGTTTTCTCTTTGTCTGGATATCATCGGGAAAGGAACAAAAGGTTTTTCCCCACGCATCAGTTTGTGATATCGGCGTCGTATCCCTCTCCCCCCTCTTCTCCATCCTTGCCCAGAGAATAAAGATCGAAATCCTCATTACGGACGCCTGGAGAGATGTAGACGTACGGGTTTCCCCAGGGGTCCACGGGCATCCGTTTCTTCGCGAGGTATCCGCCTGCTGTCCAATTCTGAGGAATCTCGCCGGAGGTCGGCTCTTCAATAAGTGCGGCCAGCCCCTGTTCGGTTGTGGGATACATCCCGTTGTCGAGGTAGTACAGCTCGAGCGCGTTCTCTATTTGCGAGATCTCGACTTTTGCCTTTGTGACCCGCGCATCTTCCGGCCTCTTCGTTATTCTCGGCACCACAAACACCGCGAGGATGCCGAGTATGACAATAACCACCATGAGCTCCAAAAGCGTAAACGCCGAAGCTTCATTCCGGCAAAACCGCATTATCACGGATCGAAAGAAGCGCCTGCGGTTTTTTTCTTTCTTCCAGTTTGGAAGGGTCTTCATTTTCCTGCTCCATACTGACAATAGAAATTTCAGATTACAACATATCACGAATCACTTTAAAAAACAACACGAAGTTCTGAAGGATTGAAATTGATATCTTTTACATCCTCATATACTTTATTACATTACAGGCATATTCAAATGAAAAAACTCCACGATTACTATTTCAAGCGTGCCAAGGAGGAGCGCTACCTCGCACGGTCCGTGTACAAGCTCGATGAAATCAACAGAAGATACCGCATACTCAGAAAGGGAACGTCTGTGCTCGATGTCGGGTGTGCGCCCGGTTCGTGGAGCCAGTATATTCTGAAGAAGATCGGCCCGGGAAGGGTCATGGGAATAGACATCAAAAAACGCGTCTCTGTCTCTGATTCAAGATTTACCTATCTTGAAAAAAACCTGTTCGATCTTGGCCAGGAGTTTTTTCAGAAAAATGCCGAGTCCTTTGATGTGATCACGAGTGACGCTGCTCCGAAAACGACGGGGCAGAAGTTCACCGACCACCAGAATTCCCTCTCCATTGTGCGCCGGGTATTCGAGATTTCACGCTCCGTGCTGAAGGACGGCGGTACGGTGGTCGCAAAGGTGTTTCAGGGAGAAGATCTCAAGGAATTTGTTGAGTTCATGAGGGGCCGCTTCGATAGAATCGACCTGTGCAAACCGAAGAGCTCGAGAAAGGAGAGCAGTGAACTGTTCATCGTCGCACAGAGGATGAAAAAACACCTGTCCTGAGGGTTGAATGAAAAATCAAAAAAAAACATTTCTCTGCATAGACGCCGGTACCACCCGGTTTAAGGCAGCGATCGTCTCCGGATCAGGAAGGATTCTGTCAAAGAGCGAACACTATTACACTTCTGACAGCAATGCGCTCCATGAATACAGAGCCAGAGACTTACACCGTGCCCTCGCGCACAGTGTCAAAGAGCTTTCCAACACAGCTGTGCGGGGCAAAATCTCTGGTGTAGGGATAACAGGGCACGGGCCGACACTCATACCAGTGGACCGGGACGGGAACCCACTCCACAGGGCAGTCGGCTACCTGGACAACAGGGTAAAAAAATATGTCGAATCGATGACGAAGAAAAAAACGGACAGAATTGCATCAACGATGTATATTCCGATTGTGCTCTTCTTTCGGCACGAGATGGCAGATATCTACACACGTACCCACCACTTTTTACAGGTCTTCGACTATCTCGCGTACCTTCTTACTGGTGTATTTTCGGCATCATCATCTTCGGTAGGGATAAAACCGTGGGATAAAAGCCAAATTGAAAGAGCGGGGCTTGATACGGATAAATTCCCGGCAATTCGTTATATGGGCGAAATAATCGGAAGGGTGACGGAGAAAGCGTCACCTCGTTTCTTCATTCCGTCCGGTGTACCGGTATTTGCAATCGGGGTCGATTTCGCCGCTGCAATCGCCGGCACGGGGATGATAGAAAAAGGGAAATCCTGTGAACGTTCCGGGTCTTCAGGCGGTATCAATCTCTGCTGGGACAGCTCTGTGGCGGACCCACGCCTTCTCAGTTATACACACTTCATCGAGGGAATGTGGAACATTGCAGGCATCACGACCACCTCCGGAAAGGCTGTCGATTGGCTCTCCTCCATTGTGGACACAAAGCATTTTTCGCCTCCCGGGCGGGAGCGGTCCGGGAGTGAACTGCTTTTTTTCCCCTATTTGAAGGGTGAAAGAACACCACTCTGGAACCCCTACGCAAAAGGGATGTTCTTCGGCCTCACCTCGGAACACACGAAAAGCGACATCATTTTTTCGGTGTACCTCGGGGTCGTACTGAGCCTCATGGACTGCATCCGGATAATCATCGAAAACCGCTGTTCCTTCGATTACCCCGTTGTCACCACAGGCTGGGGTGCGAAAATCGACTGGTTTACCCAGCTCAAAGCCGATGTCACAGGTCTTCCCTTTGCAAAAATACAAACCTCTGATGCAGAGCTTTTGGGAATCGCGCTCATCTGCGCAGTTTCATCCGGACTCTACAGGAACATCCACGAGGCTGTGCCGAACACCGTACGGGTGGCAAAGACGTTCGAGCCCGGAGAATCGATCCACCGCCACTACGAGGGAGTGTTCCTGCGGTATAAAGAGCTTCAGCAGAAAATAAAGGACTCGTTCTGAACATGCGCTCAGGGAGAAAATGGCGTACCGGGGCCCGGTCATAACGCCGGCTAATACCGGTCATAAACTGTTTGACAACATGTGGCGTTTTTTTTATATTCGAGATTTAATGAAAACAGGGAGTATTATATGGCACGTTATACCATGGTTGTTCTGGTGAAGCAGGTTCCGGATACAAAGAACATCACGGGCGAAGCCATGAAGGAAGATGGCACGGTGAACAGAGCCGTGCTTCCTGCGATTTTCAACCCCGAGGACCTCAATGCTCTGGAGATGGCGCTCCAGGTAAAGGAACAGTACGGTGGAGAGGTTCACGTGATTTCCATGGGACCTCCGTCCGCTGTTACGGTTCTGAAAGAGGCTCTTTACAGGGGAGTGGATTACGCGCACCTGCTGAGCGACAGAAAATTCGCGGGGTCCGATACCCTTGCGACTTCTTTTGCGCTAAAACAGGCGGTGAAGACCAAAATTCCCGACTTTGACATCGTGTTCTGCGGACGGCAGGCAATCGACGGTGATACCGCTCAGGTCGGCCCGCAGGCGGCTGAGAAACTCGGGATCTCACAGCTCACCTATGTGGAATCAATCGAATTGCTGGAAGAAAACAAGATAAAGGTCAGAAAGCTCACGGAAAACGGATCGGAAATCGTTGAAACTGACCTCCCTGCACTCCTAACAGTCACCGACACCGCAAACGAGCCGAGACCCTTCATTGTGAAAAAGCTTTTAAAGTACAGAAAAGCAGCCTGTGAGTTTGATCTCCCCTCTCTTCGTGTAAAGTATCCTAATTTCAAGGATGTGGACTCTCTCAGGGATCATCTGAAGAGCAAGGGCCTGTATATAGAAATGTGGGGACTCGACGACATCGATGCCGATCCATCACAGGTCGGATTCGCCGGTTCGCCGACCATGGTAAAAAAGATCGAGAGTATCACTCTCACGGGAAAAGGGTTCAAAAAGGTTGAGCCCAATGAGGAAGAAATAAAGGAATTCGTGGCGGAGTTGATCGAAGACCATACATGGTAGCCGAAGGGCTCACATACACGATACTCACAAATACTATATGAGGGGTCAATATGGGGAAGCACGGGGAAGTATGGGTCTATGCGGAGCAGGAATGGGACACACTCCACGATATCGGGGTCGAGCTTCTATCAAAGGGGCGTGAGCTCGCAGACGTCCTGGGGGTAAAGCTTGCCGCCGTTCTCATCGGTTCCGGAGTGAAAAAGTTTTCCGACACACTCTTCGCACACGGCGCCGACAAGGTCTATGTCTGCGAAAGCAGTTCTGCCGAGTATTATGACACCGCAAAATATTCAAAAGTGATGTGTGATCTGATTAAGAAACACCATCCCGAGGTCGTTTTGTACGGCGCATCCACACGCGGAAGAGACCTTGCGCCCCGTATCGCATCCGCGCTTCGGGTCGGACTCACTGCGGACTGTACGGATCTTCAGATCGGAGACTTCTCAAAGGACGGAACAGACTACAAAAACTGCCTCTATCAAATTCGCCCCGCGTTCGGCGGAAACATCATCGCAACGATCGTTACTCCGAAAACGCGGCCCCAGATGGCAACCGTCCGTGAAGGGGTGATGCCCACTCCTCCGGAGCAGAGCGGAAGAAAAGGAGAAATCATCGAAGAGCATCCCGATCTCACTGGAGTGAAGAACATCACGCGCGTTCTAAGAAGAGAAAAAACCGAGAAAAAGGTCAATCTTAAAGGCGCCCAGGTCATCGTATCAGGCGGATACGGCGTGGGGTCGCGGGAAAATTTCAAACTGATATACGATCTGGCAGGCGTTCTCGGTGCTGAGGTCGGCGCAAGCAGGGCGGCGGTCGATGCCGGTTTCATCGAAAAGGACCACCAGGTGGGGCAGACCGGTACAACGGTCCGGCCGAAACTCTACATCGCCTGCGGAATCTCCGGATCCGTACAGCACAGGGCGGGGATGGACCAGTCTGCAAAGATTATTGCCATAAACTCCGATCCGGCGGCCCCTATTCTCGGCATCGCACACTACGGAATAATCGGGGATCTCAACGAAATCATTCCCATGATGATTGAGGATATTAAAAAAAGGCGGGTTGACTAAATGGACAACTTTTTCACGGACAACACTGACATCCAGCTTATCTTTGACAACACCGATCTCAAAAAGATTATCGACCTCAAGGAAGGAGACTACTCCGAATCGGAAGAGTATGAGTACGCGTTTTCCGATCACCAGGATGCAAAGGAAGGGTACAGAGAAGTGCTGAACCTCATCGGAGAAATTGCCGCACAGGTAATCGCTCCCCTCGCACCGGATGTCGACAAGGAGGGGTGTGTTCTCAAGGACGGAGTGGTCACATACCCCAAGGGAATACAGCACGACATGGAAGTTCTCAGACGTTCCAATCTCATGGGATTCACCCTGCCGAGAAAGTACGGAGGCCTGAACCTGCCGATCTTTGTCTACTCGATCGCGATCGAGATGGTTTCTCAGGCGGATGCGAGCCTGATGAACATCTTCGGTCTCCAGGATATCGCGGACACGATAAATGACTTTGCTGGCGAGGATCTCAAGGGAAAATACCTCCCCAGGTTCACAAGCGGTGAGGTCACGGGAGCCATGGCGCTCACCGAACCGGACGCGGGTTCAGATCTTCAGGCAGTGCAGCTTAAGGCAATCTACGACGAAACGGAAGGCATGTGGCATCTGAACGGGATGAAGCGTTTCATTACAAACGGATGCGGCGACGTGCTTCTCGTTCTCGCACGCAGTGAGCCGGGAACAAGGGACGGCCGGGGGCTTTCTATGTTCCTGTGTGAAAAAGACGAATCTCTTGTCGTGAGAAGAATCGAGGACAAGCTCGGAATTCACGGCTCGCCGACCTGCGAGCTCCAGTTCAACAACACCAAGGCACACCTTGTGGGAAAAAGAAAAATGGGGCTCATCCGCTACGTATTGTCCCTCATGAACGGTGCACGCATCGGCGTGGCGGCCCAGGGATTGGGAATTGCGCAAGCTTCCTATCTCGAGGGACTCGATTATGCCAGGGCGCGGGAGCAGTTCGGAACTCCAATCGTAAAAATGCCGCTCGTCTACGAGATGCTTCTCAATGCGCGGGTGAGTATTGAAGCTGCGCGGCTTCTGCTCTACGACACTTCAATAATAGTGGACATGAAAAAGGGGTACGATCTTCTTGTTGAGCACGCGGATTCGCCCTCACAGGAGCTTCGACAGACCTCGAAGTACTACACCTCACTTGCCGCGCTTCTCACCCCGATGTCGAAGTATATCGCTACTGAGTATGCGAATAAAATCGCGTATGACATGCTCCAGGTGCACGGGGGAACCGGGTATATGAGAGATTTCAACATAGAACGGCACTACAGAGATGCGCGAATCACGAATATCTACGAGGGCACGACCCAGCTGCAGTATGTGGGTGCCATCGGTGGGGTGACACGGCACATCATGAACCCTGAGCTCGAAAAGTTCGAGTCAGGTTTCACAGAGGATTTTCAAAGAACCTATCTCAAAAGTCTCAGGGAAAGCCGGGTGCTCCTCGACGCAGCAATCGAGTACGTAAAAGAGAAAAACGACCACGATTACCTGTCGTATCATTCCGGCAGGTTGGTTGACATAGCCACAAAGATCTACACCGCCTATCTCTTTGTCAAATACGCGGCCTTTTCCGACGAAAAGCGTAAGACGTGCGACCTCTACTTCGAACGTGAAATGCCTGAAATCGAAAGAAATTACTCAATGGTGAAGAGCGGAAAAAAAGGCATAATTCAGGATCACATGGACCTGCTGGCAGAGGCGCAGTAACAG
>CAZOWM010000070.1:0-9919 GCA_964583615.1 uncultured Spirochaetota bacterium
AAAGAAACAGCGCGAAATGGGGAATACCGAACTTATTAAGATTTGTAAACCATCCGGTAATTATTTTGTCTCTCGAGAGACCGAAAGCGATACGGGTTGCGATCCCCTGCTCACCATTGTGTGAGGAGAGAATTGCCGCAAAAGCAACAATGATGACAAAAATAACGCCGAACTGGCCCATGAACGCAGTAGCAGCTGCAGCGACCGGCGCGTCGGCAGAGGAGAACTTATCCCACGAGAGGACTCCGACACTCACCAGCGCAAGGAGGGTGTACAGGACGGTCGGAACAGACACGCCCAAAAACATCCCGCGTGGTATGGTCTTTTTCGGGTTCTTCGCTTCCTCGCCGAGATCGGCTGCCAGGGTGAGCCCGGTATACGCAAAAATGAGTATTGACGCTCCTTTCATTATCCCGTTGAATCCCATGGGAGCTTCCATGAAAAGCAGATCGGATTTTACGAAACGTATTCCCCAGACGATATAAATAACGATACCGAGCACCATGAATATGAAAAGGATGTTCTGAACGACTGATACCGCTTTTACGCCGAGAAAATTGAGTACCCCGAAAACCAGTAGCACAATAACCGCTCCGACGATTATGGGAATCTGTGCAGTAAATTGCGGCAGTGCATTCCAGTAGATTATGAACGCTTTTGCCGTAACGCACACGAGTCCTATTACGCCGAGCCACATTCCCCAGCCTGAGAGAAAGCCCCAGACATGGGACACTATTCTCGTAGGATACACGTAGCTTTCACCACTTTCCACAGGATACATCTGTGCAAGCATTGATGTACTATATGCAACCATGAAGCACGGTATGGCAGCTATCAAGTATGATATCCACACATAGGAACCCGCATATTTCGCGCCGATTCCTGTTACGACAAATAACCCCGCACCGATGACGATTCCCGCGGTGATGGCGGTCACATCAAGCGTGTTCAGCTCCTTGTGCAGCTCTCTTTTTTTACCCATTGCATTCCTCCTTTTTTATTGAGTTGCAATAACCGTAAAAGATAAGAACGAGCATATCGATAGTGTAAATTAGGCACTATTATATATGCAAAAGAGATAATGTCAACAAATATTTTGTGACACGTAAATACGCACTCACCAGTCCACTATTTCATACGTGATCGACGTCAGAGGTACGTTCAGATTGTTGAGCACATGTTCCAGGAGTACACCGTCGCGCTTCGGAAGATCATACCCAAAGCTCGCCTTGATCGCGGTTGATGCGAACTGCACAGCCCTGTCAAGAGCGATGGGAAGGCTGTCACCTCGAAGCAGACTGCCGAGCATGACGCTCGCGAACAAATCGCCGGTGCCCGGATAGTATGCGGGAATATAGCGACAATCAACTTTCCAGAACCGATCATCTTCCGTGTTGTATGCTACAACCGTGGAAAGGTTGATGTCCTTTTTTACCGGAACGCTCGTAATGATCACGACCTTAGGTCCAAACCCAGAGAGCCGGTACATCCACTCCTTCAGCTCCTGCTGCTCGATGTGTTCGTTGTACGTACTGTTTAACAGAAAAGAGGCTTCCGTAAAATTCGGTGTGACGATATGAGCTTTTTTAATAAGTTCACGCATTCCCTCCACCATTTCGGGGGTAACGGTGCGGTACGCCTTGCCGTCATCCCCCATGACCGGATCCACCATCACGATCTGGTTCGCTTTTGCGAATGCGTCGATGAAATCGGAAACAATCTGTATTTGACGTGCAGAACCTAAAAATCCGCTGTACACTGCTTCGAACTCGAGATTCAGCTCAAGCCAGTGCTCCATGAAATCCCTCATATAAGGGGTAAAATCCACAAACCGGTACTTTTCAAATCCGCCTGTATGAGTGGATAAAACAGCGGTGGGCAGCGGGCACACCTGTATACCCATGGCTGAGAGTATGGGGATTATGACGGTCAATGACGCCCGTCCAAATCCGGAAAGGTCGTGTATTGCGGCAATTTTGGGTACGGGGGATTTCATATTCTTCCTGCCAAACACATGGTAATATATGATTTGTTTTGATTATTTGCAAGTGATCAAAAGAGAAAAGCGTTTCACCCCGAAATCTCGAGATTTTGATTTCACACAGCGCTCATGAGATCGAGATGGCGGATTACCCATATTATGTAATTTCGATACAGTCTTTCGGCTCTACGTATGCACCGAAGAGCTTCTATCCAAGGGCAACATCCAGAAGCATCATCACGGCAAAACCCAGCATGGCCCCAATCGTGGATACATCCGTGTCCTTCCCCTGCTGAGACTCCGGAATCAGCTCTTCCACGACCACAAAGATCATTGCCCCGGCTGCGAATGCGAGTGAATAGGGGAGAATCGGCCTCATCAGTATCACCGCAACTGCGCCGATGACACCTGCGATCGGCTCAACAATACCGGAAAGCTGCCCGTACCAGAAGCACTTCAGCCGTGAAAGTCCCTCTCTTCTCAGTGGAACGGAAACAGCCGTGCCTTCAGGAAAGTTCTGTATTCCTATACCGAACGCCAGTGCCACGGCGCCCCCCAGTGTTGCTGAAGGCAGACCCGCTTTCAATGCCCCGAATGCGACCCCAACTGCAAGCCCCTCCGGAATGTTGTGCAGGGTAATGGCGAGAACCAGCAGAATGCTCCGCTGAAGCTGGGTTGGAAGCCCTTCTGCGTCTTTCATTTCCAGGCCGAGATGCAGGTGGGGAAGCAGTTTGTCTATCCCCATGAGAAACGCACCACCCAGCAAAAATCCCACGACAGCCGGAACCCATGCGATGTTGCCGAACTCTACTGACATCGCAATTGCAGGTAAAAGAAGCGACCAGAAACTTGCCGCAATCATGACGCCTGCTGCAAATCCAAGCATCCCGTTCAGGACCTTTCGATTGATCTTTCTAAAAACAAACACCAGTGACGCACCAAGTGCGGTTAAAAACCACGTAAAGCATGTGGCCAAAAGCGCTTGAACAATGGGATTGTGTTGTGCAAACCATTTCATGAGCATATTCATCACTCCTTGAGCGGGTTGATAAATAACAACTTCCAGAGCGGAAAAATCCCGCTAGAGGTCACACTCTTCACACTGCACAGCGTGAGGTTCGAATTCGATGGTCGAATGGTTGATCCCCAGGTTTAGCAGTCTCTTTCGTATATTCTGCTTCACTCCCTCGAGTGTTTCCACATCCTGGTTGTCATCCACAACAAAATGCGCTGAGAAAACCGTGTAATGCCCGTCGAGCGACCACAGATGAATGTCGTGCACATCGTGTACGCCCTCAAGCCTGCAAAGCTCGTCCCGTATTTTTTTCACATCACTCCCCTGGGGGGCGTACTGTAAAAATATCCTGAATGCTGACTTGAGGATAGGAAATATTTTTGAAAGTATGTAGATCGTGATCACAATGGAGAGAATCGGATCGAGAATCTTGATTTCGTAGAAAAGAAGAACCATACTGACAACGAACACTGCGATCCAGCCGAGCACATCCTCCATCAGATGCAGAAACACCACCCGTTCGTTGAGCTTTTTTCCTCCACGAAGCCGCAACACTGCAACCGTATTGATCACGATTCCCAATACAGCGATTACGAGCATTCCTCGGGGCTCAACCGTTTCCGGCGAAAACAACCGCGGAACGGCCCGCGTGAGAATAATCGCAGACCCCAAAATGAGCACGAGTGCGCTGATCAGGGCACCCAGAAGGGAATACCTTCTATACCCGAAGGTCTGCTGTTCGGTCCTGCCCTTTTCCGACGTCTTTTCCAGAATCCAGGCGGCGGCAAGGCTCACTGAATCTCCGAAATCGTGCACCGCATCCGAAAGAATCGCGACACTGTTTGTAAGGAGCCCACCCGCGATCTCGATTACTGTAAAAAGAAGATTGAGAAAAAACACGACTCTCAGGTTTTTTGTGCTCTGCGTGTGTGCGTTCCCTCTCGATTCCATACCCATAGAAAATAATTATTTTCAGGCGAGAATAAAGAAGAAGTTTAGCCCCTGAGCGGGCCCTTCACTCCCCGCTTTCCTCTCCGAAGGGTGAGAAGAAGCCACCATTCCTGCGTCCGGCCGGCAGGCAACACATTGTTCATCCCCCACATCCGTGCAGAGTCGACACGGTCCATAGCGCCTGTCGCAGGCTCAGGGGCAATATTGTACTGCTCCTCCCATCCTCCCTCATTGACCCACATACCGAGATACGGAACAGTGTCTTCAGGCCAGATCAGACCAATGTTCAGTTCTTGCTCTGGATTGTAGAGAGTGCACCAGCCCTCCGGAACCCTGCCGACAAACCAGTACTTCTGGTAATCGCTGCTGTTTTTTTTTGGTACCTTCGACAGGTCGAATATGGTTCCGTTTAAAAGCTCTGCCTTGGGGAAATCATACATCCACCCGTACGGTCCGATTCTTCTGCTCTGAACCGTATTCACGATTTTTGTCATACCTTCCGGCACAGCCAGTTCCATACCGGGAACCGTATTGAACAGAGGATGTGCGGCCCAGATACAGTCCATGTCCATTGAAAATTTATTTTCAGCACGATATTCCAGCACAATGCTCTCCTGCTCCAGATGAACACGTTTTTCCAGCAGGAAGGGAAAACGAACTCCACGCACCCGGAACAAAAGTGTATCACCATCGATTTCGTACGCCCAGGGAACACTCCAGACTTCGCCGTGGTCCGGCATCTGTATCCCTGCCCAGGGTTCGGTCTCATAGAAACACCGCGATATGGTGGGAAACATCTCATCGAATCCTGAGGCCTCACCCCGCTCGTAAGGATCACCGTACGTCGTTTTCCGGTAGCGTGCACCAGGATTTTGCCAGAAAAGCTCGTATTCGAGGGGCTTATAGATAAGTGAAACAAGCTTTGAGCCCCACCCGGGCAGAATGGTCGTTTTTAGTGTTTCGTTTTCAATAATAATTGCGTCCTCCGTCTTATAACTTCCTGTACTGATCTTGTTCATGGCATCAAAATCCTATTATTTCTATTGCTCTTCCACCACACTTTTTCTCGTGGTGAGTTTTTTCTCATTTCTTCCCTTCGTTTCCTGATGCGGTCCACATCTATGGGATAGGTTTCTATTCGTGCTCCTGCATGGTATGGCAAGACTTTTCATATACTACGCCTTGACTGCTCCCGCGGTAAGGCCCCTGACGAGATGTTTCTGAGCGAATATTGTGATGACCACCGCCGGAATAATCAGAATTGTCCCCATCGATGTAAGCCCCTGCCAGTCCACCTGCGTGAAGGTTAAAAACTCCGATACCGTAACGGGCAAAGTCTTCGATGTTGCCCGCGTGAGAACGAGTGCGAACAAAAACTCGTTCCATGACCACACAAATGAGAGAATCGCTGCGGCAGCGAGCCCCGGAGCCACGTTTGGAAGGACCACCCGGTTGAATACCCCAAACCAGGAGCATCCATCGATCCTTGCCGCCTCATCCAGGTCACGGGGCACTGCATAAAAAAATCCGAGCATCATGAACACGATGAAGGGGAGCCCGTATGCCGTGTGTGCAAAAATGACAACCGCCCGTGTATCCACGAGATGAAGGCGTGATGCGAGCAGAAAAAATGCCGGGAGCAGCGCGATGGGAGGAAACATCCTCGCAGTTATGATACCGATCGTCACCATACGGTAACCCTTAAAAAGAAACCGGGTCAGAGCAAAAGCGGTGAGGGCACCTAGGTAGGATACGAGCACAGTCACGGCGCTCGCTATGACGAAGGAGTTGAAAAAGTAGCGGGGGAAATTTTCTTCCGCAAGGACCCGCACATAGTGCTCAATAGTCGGTTTGAAAAAGAGCACTACCACATCGTTGAAGGTTTCAAGCCGGCTCCGAAGCGAGGTCGTCAAAATTATCCAGAAAGGAAGCAAAAACAGCGCGGTAATTACCGTCAGTACGATATAAAAGAGCGCTCTTTTTGTGACCCACACCCCGCGTGTCCAGCGAATCGCTGCGTCTTTTGATCCGGTCTTTTTCACCGTGCAAGCCCCTTCGCGTTTTCGAGCAGCGCCCGAATGAAATACCACGACATGACGAGCACCGCAATCAGTATGAAGAGTGCAAGAACCGCCCCCTCCCCCATCTTGAAGTGCCTGAATGTCCGCTGATAGGTGAGAAAACCAATGGTCTGTGTCGACCCGGCGGGTCCTCCGTTTGTCATGAGATAGATGAGGTCAAAAATTCTGAACGTGTCCATGAGCCGGATGACACCTACGAGCAGAAGCTGCGGCAGAATCATGGGGAGCTTGAGCCGCGTAAAGAGCTTGAATCCCGAAGCTCCGTCGATCTTCGCGGCCTCAAAGAGATCGACCGGAATTGCCTGCAGAGAGGCGAGCATAACGAGAAACACAAAAGGGGTGTACTGCCATATATCTGCAACGAGCACGCACCCGAGCGCTGTTTTCTTGCTACTGAGCCAAGCGATCGGCTCAATTCCCAACAAGCCGATAAAATAATTGACGGCACCAAAAAGCCCGTCGAACATGAACTTCCAGGTCAGGCCCGAGACAACGGGCGCAATCATTGTAGGCAACAGGAGCAGAGAAACGTACACCGTTTTTCCCCTGAACTCTCTATCCACGAAAAGCGCTAGACCGAGTCCGAAAAGAATGCAGAGCGAAGTCGAGATTGCAGTAAATTTTCCCGTATTCTTCATGGAAGGCCAAAACTCCTTCCCGTCGGTGAAAATCCTCTTGTAGTTCGTAAATCCGACGAATTTCATGCCTGCCTGCGGTTTGTTCCACGCATAGCGGAAAAAACTCAAGCGTATTGTCATGAAAAGGGGGTAGTACACCAGGATAAACAACCCGATGAGAAGCGGCGCGAGCATCAGGTATGGCGTGATGCGTCTCTTCCTCCTCTCCGATCTTACACCTCTCTCCATCTCTCGTTCCATCGCTTCCCCTCCGATTTTTTCCCGGTGAGATATGCCCAATATGTTATCCCCTTCACACCAAGCCCTCATCTCTCCACATTCTTTTCCCAAGTGGGCTCGCTCTATGAGTCAGCCCCCCTTGAAGCGGGGCTTCTCTTAGAGCGGAGCCCACTGAAAATGAGAAAATCCTGTATAGAACGCCTGAGATTTTCAGTCTTTTATGTAACCGCCGTCACGAAGTATTACTTCGATCTCTTCGGCAGCTTCGTCGAGCGCAGTTTGGGCGCCCGCATCGCCGACCACAACCCTTGATACCGCGAGTCCCCATACATCGATAATCTGCGTGATCTCAGGGATACCGGGTCGCTCCTTAGTGTGCTCGAAGCTCTCGAATACTGCTTTGAAGAGCGGGTCCTCCTTTGCAAGCACGCTGGCCACACTTGTACGACAGATCGGCATGCCGGCTTCTCTATGAATCGTTTCAACGTTCTCTTTGCTGTTGAACTCGGCCATGTATCGCCATGCCCACTCCTTATTCTTGGAGTACTTGGAGATGGTGAGCCCCCAGGACCCTAGGCGCGGGAACCTCAGCTCCTTCTTGGGCATTGGTGCGTATCCCACCTTTCCAACTACCTTCGACTGGGAAGGATCCTCCATGGCAGTGGCAAGGTAGGGCCACATCTGGAGCATGGCAAGTCTCCCTTGCTGCATCGCGGCTCCTCCTTCTTCGTTTCCCCAGCTGGGGCAGTCGGGAGGCGCAAACCGGTTCACAGCTTCTGCATAGGCTTCGAGAGAAGCGACCCCCTTGGCATCGTTGAAGATGGGGTGCCAGTTCTTATCGAAGTAGTCTCCTCCCCACGACCAGATCCAGGTGCTCCACGTGCTTGAAGCGTACTCCCCCTGTTTCGCTGTCGTGCCGAAACCGTATACATCGGGATATTTAGGATTATTCGTGAGCAACTCAGCGATTCTAAACAACTCGTCATAGGTTTGTGGCGGTTTCAGATTCTCTTTTTCAAAGATGTCCTTTCGATAAAAGAGGATCTGGGTTGTAGCATGATGCGGGATCCAGTACACATGGTCCTCATCAGCCACTAGGTTCACGATATCCTGCGGGTAATCCTCAATATCGAAAGACGGGTAATCCGGGTTCTCCCAATAGGTGTCAAGAGGCTCGATATACCCCGCATAGATGAACTCGAGCGACCAGAGCCCCGGGATAGCGATAAGATCATAGGTACCTGTTTGTGCAGTCAGGTCAGCGATGATCTTCTCGTGCAGATTTGCCCATGGAACGGTAAATACCTCGACCTCGATATCGTACTTCTCCTTGAAAATCTTGCCGAACTCCGCCATCCCCTTTGCCTCGACAGGCTCGTACACCACGATCGTGATCTTCTCAGGCTTTTCGGCAGCGCCTTTGTCTTTTGTACTTGCAAAAGCAACACAAGATGCGAATACCAGTACAGCAAAAATGATTAAGATCTTTTTTCCCATGTTTGTTTGCAACCTCCTTTTGAATAGAATCAATAAACATCTCTCCCGCAATAAACGTGCTCTCTATCACCCCCTTTCGTTTCTTTGGACAATCATGGAGAACCGTCAATCATAGTAAAGCATCTTGAGGTAGTACTGCTTCTCATCGAGCTCCCGCTCAATGTCAGCATCCTCAAAGAGGATCTTTCGTACCGCATCCTGGCAAAGCACCATTGCTTTTTCAAACATGGCGTTCTGAGCATTGATGACCTGGGTATTGTCCAGCTGTTCCCTGTAGGCATGAAAAAAATCCGTGTCGTAACGGGCGTCATTCAAGAACCGTTCCTGAACAGGGAGGTGCCCGACCGATTCATAGTAGAAATTACTGATCTTTTCATCAATCGTGAGCTCATCGATGAATTGTGCGGCGTACAATTTGTTCTTGCTCTGCGAGCATATGGCAAGCGCATGGTTGTAGCCCCAGGAATAGGAGCTGTTAGCGTTTCTCACAGGATTCAATAAGACCTTGAAATTTCGGTCGAATCGCTCTCCAGTAATCTCTTGGAGGAGGTATTTGACCCATGGGCCGTCGGATAGAAAGGCGATATCACCGCGGGCGAACCGCTGCCTGATCGTATACATATCCGATATGAATATCTTTGTATGCCTGATAAACTCCTTCAGCCACCGAAACCCTTCCAGATTCTCCCTGGAATTGAATATCACCTCTTCTCTATCATTCACGATTCCGCCGTGAAAGGCCTGAAGAAATGTGTAGATCCGTAAGAAATCAACCTCATCGTCCGACTTACAGAAGCCATAGCAGTATTTGTCCCCCCCTGAGAAGGCAGTACTCACTGTACTGCATAAAGAAAAAAATTTGTCAAGGGTTATCTGAAAATCCATTCTGTTTATGCCGGCATCCCGCAAAACATTCAGGTTCGCAATCAGTGCAACAGGGCATAGCCCCCATGAAACCGAGTACAGTTTATCCATATAGGTTCCTGCAAGCAGGTCTTTGTCTCTGAACCGGTTGTCGAGGTTTTGCCTACTCAAATATCCACTGAGCGGTTCAAGGGCCCCCATGGAGGCAAAAAAGCTCGTCCAGTGGGATACGATCTGGGCGACATCCGGTGCATTCCCTGAAGTGATCATTTTTAAGAGTGTCTTCCGTGTTTCAGGGTAGGTTGTGGGGATGAGCTCCACCTCAACGCTCGGGTGCTTCTCCTCGAAGAGCGCAATCACATCATTGATGATTTTCAAGCCAAGCTTTGACTCAACCACCCAGCAGAGAAATGAAAGTTTTGTCTTCCTTACCGAAACATACGTACCCTTCCCCTGCTTCCTCACAAGATACCCGTCAGACACGAGTATAGAAACCGCCTGCCGGATTGTAGATATACTGGTGCCGAAGTCGGATGCAAGCTTCAACTCACTTGGAATAGTATTCCCCGGTTTGTAGACCTCATCGACAATTCTTTTCAGGAGAACATCCTTTACCTGGAGATAAAGTGGGTTGTAGGATATATAACTGTTCATCACGAGATTATTTATTAGT
>CAZOWM010000071.1:0-9148 GCA_964583615.1 uncultured Spirochaetota bacterium
ATCGGTGATTTTAATGAAGGTTGGAATAATACTTTTTACATCGAGGAGGGTATGTTACACTAATTTCCTAAACTGTATTTGGGACAGTAGTGAAAAATTATATAAAATAGGTTCACAGAAGCTGCGCCTAAAATATTCTTGCCTGCGGCACACCAGCCTTGTAAAATCTATACCAGAAAGGGCATTAATGGTTTATTATACGACCCGATGAACAGTTCCTATAGTAATATTTTTAAATGATGGAATGCTGAATGAAAAAATTTATCCTTATTGCAATCGCCGTGGTAATTCTTGGGGGGGTGGGTTTTCAGCTCTTCAGGAAACTCGGCAAAAAAGAAGTGTTTGTGCGGCAGGGAGTCGGGGCTTCTGTAGCAGTCGAGGCAGTACCTGTGGAACGCGTCACGCTGAAGGACATCGGAGAATTTTCCGGTTCACTATCACCGAGGGCCCAGTTTGTTGTGTCCCCCAAAATTGGGGGGAAACTTGAAAAGCTCTATGTGGACGTAGGTGACTTTTGCAAAAGAGGACAACTCATAGCAGAGCTGGAAGATGAAGAAGCCTTGCAGCAAGTCGAACAGGCAAAGGCAGAGCTCGATGTTGCAAAGGCGAGCCTCCAAGACTCTCAAAATACTCTCCTCCTCATGGAAAGGGAGTATGAACGAGTAAAGTCCCTTCAGGAGAAACAGATTGCCTCGGTAGCAGAACTCGATCAGATAGAGGCAGAGCTTAATGCGGCCGAGGCACGAAACAGGGTTTCTCTCGCACAGATCAGACAGAAAGAAGCGGCACTCAAAGCAGCGCAAGTACGTCTCTCGTATACGAGGATTCACGCAACCTGGAACAAGGGAGGTGAAACCCGTGTCATAGGGGAGCGCTATGTGGACGAAGGCGTGCTCCTAAGGGCGAATGATCCCATCGTTTCAGTACTCGATATTGAAACCCTTATGGCTGTAATCAAAGTGATCGAGAGGGATTATCCCCGTATAAGAACAGGACAGCGTGCAGTGGTTATCACAGACCTGTTCCCAGACAGAGAGTTCGAGGCAAGTGTGTCCACAGTCGCTCCAATCCTCAAGGAAGCGGTGCGGCAGGCAGAAGTGAATGTTGAAGTCCCAAACTCCGATATGCTCCTTAAACCGGGGATGTTCGTACGCGTGAAGATCGAATTTTCTAGGAAGGAGGATGTACTGTCCGTACCTCTTGAGGCGATTGTTAGCAGAGATGGAGAACAGGGAGTGTTTCTTGTCGAAGACGATGGGCAGCGTGTCAGTTTCGTATCAGTGCGGACTGGCCTCGTGTATGAGGGACGTGCCGAAGTTGTTGATCCTCCTCTTGACGGGATGGTGGTTACACTTGGCCACCACCTCCTCGAGGACGGGTCCTCTGTAATGCTGGAGGGAACAGGCGAAGGGGTAGACACTCTGCAAACAGCAGGCCCCAAAGGCGATGCGAATGCTTCAGGAGGCACACCTCGATGAACCCGGCACGCTTCACAGTGAAGAGGCCTGTCTTCACCCTCATGATAACGCTCATCGTGATACTCCTTGGTTTGACTGCCTTTTTACGCCTTCCGGTGGACCTCATGCCGGACATAAGTTATCCCACCCTGAGCATCACTACTTCTTACCAGAGCTCGAGTCCGGAGGTGATTGAGCAGCTCATCACTCGCCCGCTCGAAGAAGCGATGAGCGTGGTGCCTGGAATCGAAGAGATTTCCTCCGTATCAACGGAGGGCACGAGTAGGGTAATGCTTTCCTTTGCATGGGGATCGAACTTGGATGAAGCCTTAGATGAGGTGCGAGAGCGTCTCGACCGCGTTCTCCCCGCTCTCCCGGATGATGCCGATCGGCCAAGGCTGTGGAAATTCGATCCGTCCAACTTTCCCATAATGATTATCGGTATCTCCGGTCCACTGGACCTCGTCTCCCTCAGGAGGATCGTGGACGAGCAGGTTGTATACCGCCTCGAACGTATTCCCGGTGTGGCAGCAGTCGATGTGTGGGGTGGCAGGGAGCGGGAGATCCACGTGGACATCCTCCCCGACCGTATCAGGGCACTCGATATTTCACTGGATCAGGTCGTGTCGAGCATTAAGGCTGAGAATGTGGATCTTCCAGCTGGTCAATTTGAAAGCGGCAACTACCAAGTGGGGGTGAGAGTACCGGGTGAGTACCGAAGCCTCGATGAGCTTGAGAACACCGTTGTTTCAGTACGAGAGGGCACTTCAATCAGGCTTAACCAGATTGCCACAGTAGAAGATACCTGGGAAAAGGTTCGGACAATTGCACGGATCAATGGCGAGCAGGGAATCCGCATCTCGGTGAGTAAGCAGTCAGGAAAGAACACTGTCGAGGTGGCGAAGGAGGTGGCGCAGGAGCTCGAGCGGATAGAAACTGACATCCCCCAGTTGAGCATCACGATGCTCAGGGACTCATCGGAGTATATACAGCGTTCCATTCTCAACGTCGGTACAGCTGCAGCGCTCGGCGGTCTCTTCACCATATTCGTACTCCTTATTTTTCTGAGGAGCGTTTCCTCTTCTGCTGTTATCGCCACGGCCATTCCCATCTCCATCATCTCTACTTTCGCTCTCATGTATTTCACCGGCTATACCCTGAATATCATGTCACTTGGAGGGCTTGCTCTCGGGATCGGAATGCTCGTAGACAGTTCCATCGTGGTAATCGAGAATATCCACAGGTTGCGCGAATCAGGAATGGGGCGTGTTGAGGCTGCGGTTGAGGGCACAGGAGAGGTCTCCTCCGCAATCATTGCAAGCACATTCTCCACCCTCGCGGTCTTTATCCCCTTCATCTTTGTCCGCGGTATCGCCGGCGTGATGTTCAAGCAGCTCGCTGTAGTGGTGAGCTTCTCACTCGCATGTTCCCTGCTTGTCTCACTCACTCTCGTCCCGATGCTTGCTTCAAGGCTTTTAGGCCAAAGGAAACAGTCCCCCCGTCAGAGCAGGGTCATCCAGCATTCGGATCAATATGAGGATACCGGTTTTTCTCGAAAGCACAACTCAGGCAATACTTTTCATACCCGTCTCCAGGAACGTTACGGTATGTTCCTTCAAACAGCCCTCGAGCACCCCAGGGTGGTTATTTTCACGGTCTTTCTCATTCTCGCAGTAAGTTTCTTGCTTGTACCCTTTATGGGTGTGGAGCTCATGCCCACCACCGATGAAGGAGAGATTCGCATCAGCGGTGAGATGGATACCGGAACTAAACTCGCAGTAACTGACAGCGCCTTTAAAGTACTGGAGCCTATCGTAAAGGATGCAATTCCTGAGGTGCAAAACGTGATTACCAGCATCGGTGGGGGCGGATGGCGGGGACGCAGCACCAACTCCGGACAGATTTGGATCAGGCTGAGCCCGCGCGGACGGAGAAACCGATCGGATGTTGAGATCGCATCCGATATCCAGCGGAAGGTCAACGGAATTCCTGGGCTGAGGGTTCGTGTACGGACAGGAGGTGGGTTTTTTCTCCTTCGTTTGGGAAGCAGCAACACCGAACAGATCCAGATTGAGATCAGAGGATATGATCTCGAGCAAGCGTACTCCTTGGCAGAACAGATACAGAAAATTGCGGAGAAAGTCGAAGGAGTAGCGGACGCAAGGCTTTCAAGAGAAACCGGGGCACCGGAAATCCATGTTCTCGTTGACCGCATGCGGGCTTCAGACCTCAATCTTACTGTTTCCCAGGTCTCGAACACACTACAGACCGCCCTCTCAGGGACCCTTGCCGGAAGTATCCGCGAAGGGGGAAACGAATACACCATTCGCGTGAAGGTCCATGAGGCAGAGCAGATGAAGATGGAAGAGATTCTCGATCTGCCGATTAGAAACGTGGATGGGATTCCTGTGACGATACGCAACGTTGTAGAGCTCTCGCCACGAACGGGCCCAGTGTCCATTGAACGGAAGAACCAGGAGAGGGTACTGTACATCTATGCTCAGATCAGGGACAGAGACATGGGATCGGTCATGAGTGATATCAGAGAGCGAATTGCCGTGCTCCCTCTCCCCGAAGGATTCAGCATCCTCTTCGGAGGAGATTACGCTGAACAGCAACGGGCATTCAGAGAGCTCGCCTTGAGTGTTGTGCTCGCACTTATCCTCGTTTACATGGTCATGGCGAGCCTTTATGAATCGCTCCGTTACCCCCTGGTGGTAATGTTTTCCGTTCCCTTTGCAACGATCGGCATCATACTCATGCTTTTCCTCACCGGTACGACCTTTAATATACAATCGGGCATCGGGGCGCTCATGCTCGGCGGGATCGTGGTCAACAACGCCATTATTCTCGTGGATCATATAAACCTCCTGAGAAAGAGAGATGGTATGGGGCTCAAGGAAGCAATCGCAGAAGCGGGAAGAAGAAGACTCAGGCCCATATTGATGACCACCATTACAACAGTATCCGCGCTCACTCCCCTTGCTTTCGGTTTCGGGGAAGGCGGGGAGGCCCAGGCCCCTCTTGCACGGGCAGTGATCGGAGGTCTCTTAAGCTCCTCCCTCATAACCCTCGTGCTCATTCCAACAATCTACTATCTCTTCGAAAAAAAAAGAGATGAGAGGGTTCGCGGGAGATGAAGATGGGCACAGAAAAATACCGTTTGATAAATATATTCCTTATCCTCCTTTTTGCGTTACTCCTTTTCGGAGCAAAACCTCGTAAAGACGGGAATGAAAACAGTGATAGTGTGAAAAATACTGCGCTCCCCACTGATGATTCCGGGTCGGAAGGCGGTGAATTTCCAGAGATTTTTCAGAATGGAGTACTGACCCTGACCGTGAAAGATGCCGTGCTCCTCTCACTCGAAAATAACGGCTCTCTTTCGGTGGAGCGCCTCAAAACTTCAATCGAAAAAACCTATGAAAACGAAGAGCGGGGTGCATTCGATCCAATTCTTTCAGGAGACCTCGCATACTCCTCAGGGGATGGGACTACCGGAGCACCCTCTTCAGAAAAGGGTTCAGTTGAAGCGGGTGTCTCATTTCCTTTTCCGACCGGGACCGAGTTCGGTGGAACGTTGAGCATCGCGAAAAGTGATGAGGCATCTCTGGGGGTTTCCGTCGATCTCTCTCAGGAACTTTTAAAAGACAGGCGAAAGGCCGCAAACCTCGCAAATGTTAAAAAGGCGGAACTAGACAGCATTTTTTCCGAATTCGAGCTCAGAGGATTCACCGAAACGCTCGTCTCCTCAGTGGAGAGCATGTACTGGGATTTCTTCTCTGCGGAGCTCAAGGTTGAGATTTACACCGAAGGCGTGCGCATTGCAGAGCAGCAACTCACAGAAATTCGCGAGCGTATCTCCGTTGGATCAATACCAGCCATTGAGCTTATTGCGGCACAGGCAGAGCGTGCGCTTCGCCGGGAGACTCTTCTCAATGCGAAGAGCCGGCTCGAGGGCGAACGCCTCAAACTTCTCCATCTTCTCAATTTTCCAGGCGAAAACCTCTGGGAAACGGAGATTGTAACAAAAGAACGGCCCGCAATCCCATCCGGAGGGCTGGATGATCTCGACGAGCATCTTGCTTCGGCTCTCCGAATGAGACCCGATCTCAATCAAGCCCTGCTCACCAGAAAACGCGGCGAAATCGATGTGGTGCAGACGAAAAACGGGCTTCTTCCGCGTCTTGAGCTCTTCATCAGCCTTGGGAAAACCGGCTATTCTGAATCCTTTTCAGGCGTTGCATCGAATCTCGGTGAAGATGGTTTTGATCTCGATGCGTCGCTGACGTTTTCCTATCCAGTCGGAAACAGACAGGCGCGTGCGAAGAACGAACGGGCGTTTCTCACATCGAGGCAGGCGGAGATTGCGCTTGACAATCTCAAGAGACTCATCGAGCTCGATGTTCGCTCCGCTTTTATCGAAGTGCAGAGAACCAGTGAGCAGATCGACGCAACCGCCGTAAGCAGAACGTTGCAGGAAGAAAAGCTCAGAGCGGAAATGGAGAAGTTCAGGGTGGGGAGATCAACAGCGCTCCTCGTCGCCCAGTCGCAGCGTGACCTGCTTGACAGCAGGATCGCAGAACAAGAGGCCCTCATCGACCGCCTCAAAGCCCTCATAAATCTCTACCGGCTCGATGGTTCACTGCTCCTGAGGAGGGGGGTCACTGTAGCGGGCAGATTAACGGTGGAAGATTCAGCTTTGTTCTCCGACCAGTGAAATGCATAACGGTTTCCAGGAGGTCGCTACATATTTTTCCCCAAAAATATTATGAAGGTATATTATATAAAGAGGGAACGGTTATGCGCATTAGGAAATATTTTATCTATATGTTCTTCATTTTGCTGTGTTTGATGCTTTCCAACTGTCAATTCTTTAAATGCCTGTTTTATGATTTAATCATTACCGAACCTGAAGATGGACTTGTAACAGCTGCGAATGAAATTACTGTGAGCGGCTGTGGCTCTAATAGTGAAATAAATGAATTGGAGTTATTGGTAAACAATGTGTTTGTTGACTTAAAGGACATTGTAAGAATTGGTGAAGATGAGTATTTTTCATTTGATTTTTTCTCTGTGCCTATTCACTCCGGCAATATCGAAATAGAAGTGCGGGGGTATTCCAATTTGCCTGTTGATGAGATCGCTTCTGATTCTGTTTCAATTTTTTGTGATCGTCTTCCACCAACTATTGTTATTACCAGTCCTGAAAATAATGCAATCATTTATTCTCATTCCGTCACCTTTGTCGGTTCAATAAGTGACAATGACCAGGTGCAATCTTTTCGATACCTCGACGAATACGGACACAGTGGAGATATACCCATAGAAAATGGAGAGTGGAGTGTGACAGTGGAGAATCTACCGTACGAATACCAGTATGTAAGGTTTATTGCAAAGGATAGAATGGCAAATATTAAATCAGAAACAATATATTTCACATGCTCTGAATAGATTACAATAAATGATCGATTTTGAGAGATTACATAATGCATACAATCACAAGTCATTCTACTCACTTCAGCTTGAAGTAGGCGATCTTTGCCACCAGGGATGCATCTACTGTTACATGAACGCTCTGGACACTTCGATCAATACGTTATCAGATCAACGGATAAAAAATATTTTAAGAGATTCGTATAAACTGGGTATTACTGCAGTAGAATGGCTCGGTGGGGAACCGCTCTTGCGCACTTCAATTTTTGAGCATATGGCATTGTGTGCGGATTTGGGTATGAGAAACAATGTATGGACCGGTGGGCTCCCTCTGGAGAACCGTGACATTCTGGTAAAAACCGCTCAGTATGCAAAAAACGGGCTTATTTCTGTGCACATCTCAACAGTAAACCCGGAACTATACAGGATACTGCATCCCGGGCACTCAGCGTATGATCTTGAAATGATTCTCAACAAAATTCGAGAACTTATGGATCTCGGTTATCCGTCGTCTCAACTGCTCAATTCGGTAACATTTACCGGATTGCAAACTTCAGAAGACATGATTGAGACGATTGATTATTTTGAGGAAAAGTTTGGAATAAAAACTTCTTTGAATGTGTATCACACCTATCTTCGCCCGGAAGTTCCCAGAAAAGAGTTGGACCGATTTATTCCAACAACAGATGAAGTGAAAAAAGTATATTCACGATATGCGATTCAGTGGGGGGGAAAGGATTCCCCGATGAATTGTGTCAACAAGCAATACTGTTCATCTACGCTTGCAGTGTTGTGTGACGGGAGCGTTACTCCGTGTGCGACGATAAGAGAGGAAAATGCGCCGAATCTACATACCGGGAAGTCTCTTTATGAAATAGCTCACGAGAACAATGACCATCTGATTTTCGGTAGGTTCAGGGATATAAATAACGTGCCTGAAAAATGCCGGGTGTGTGAACTCTCCGATATTTGTTTTGGATGCCGTTCGCGCTCATATGCTGCCGGAAATGGTATTTATGGGATGGATCCGAGATGTTTCAGATGAAGTAAGTGCTTCCCACTATCAATAAAAAAATGTGAAGATCATTGTGCATTCACTCTATGGAGTATAAGTCAATGAAAACATCAAAAACAATCTCAATTGAAGAGAGGCCCATCTCTTCGTGCGTCATGTACGCCTTAAGTATCATTATGTTTATCTTTGTGTTCCTAACTTTCAGTCACGGGTTTCTGCTGGGAGAAACACTCACTCCTTCTGTTTTGCAAAGCACTGTCCTCGAACAGGATGACGAGTACATTCATGGATTCGTCTATCATGGAGGATACTTGTGGGCCTCTACGCGCACCGTTCCCTGCAGAATACTTCGCATCGATCCCGATACCCTGGGGTATGAGAAAATCATTCTCGATGAAGGTTATAATGATGGGGAGGATCTGATCGCGAGCGGGGGATGGGTATGGGTAATACTCTACAGTACTCCGTCGAGAATCGTCCAGGTAGACCCCGACACCATGACCTGGCAGGCGGCGGTAACCTTCAAGCCGGAGGAGTTCTCAAGAGGCGGTTCGCTGACATACGCATTCGGCTCACTGTGGGCAGGCGGTGGTGAAGGGAAGATCGCTCGAATCGATCCGGAATCACTGGCCTGTGAGATCTTCGACTTCTCAACAGCACTCGGCAGGCTGCAAGTGCACGCTTTGACGAGCGGAAATGGATACCTCTGGGCATCTTCTCCGATCTTCAGCACATCGAGCTCCAGTGATGATGAGAGCATCGTGCTCCGCATCAATCCTCACGATCCACGAGAATACGCGGCGGTGTTCCTGCAGGAAACAACGGTAAGTGATGACATGGTCTTCACTAGTGGTCATCTCTACGCGGGAGGCGAATCATCCCGGACAGCGCTCTATAGGATCGCCGTTGATCTCACCTACACTTGTCTGTCTACTGGCGAGGCGGGATACCTGGGATGTTCAGTGTTGGAAGACACCTTGTGGGGGGCGCTCAGTGGCACACCGGGGAAGTTGGTCCGACTCGACGCGGGCTTACAGGGGTGCCAGACCTACACTCTGCCTCAGGGATTCAACCATGCAAATGAGATCGCCTTCGATACGGTGAACGGAACGCTGTTCGTCACAACCTGGGACAGCCCGACGAGGATACTGAAAATGAATGTCCCGGAGTCTTCCGATCGATTGCTCTACGCATCGTTAATTGGGAAGGTCGACTGACCTTTAAGATGTGTGTTTATACT
>CAZOWM010000072.1:0-8339 GCA_964583615.1 uncultured Spirochaetota bacterium
ACGCCGGGGCTTTTGGGCGATACTGGATTTGAACCAGTGACTTCTACCATGTGAGGGTAGCACTCTACCGCTGAGTTAATCGCCCTCATGTGCATTATAATATAATCAACGAACGTGTAAAGGGAAATTTTCTTTTTTTACATTAGTTTCCGGGTCGATGAAAAAAAACGTTTGTACTGTTTTCCTCATGATTATGGCGTTTGTTTTCTGTCATGAAGCCGCATGCGAGGCGGCATACTACATTCTCCCGAAAGGGTATCCTTATACTAAAGTCGGGTTTTCCGCCCGTCAGAAAAATGTGCTTCTGCATTTCGGAGACAGAGTGAAAATAGAGGAAGAATCAGTACACGGGAGCGTGACCTGGTATTTCTGTTCATTTGGTGCCAAGAGCTTTTATCTTCCTGAAAGCCATCTCTTGAAGGACCCGAAAAGAATACACTTCGATGTGGAAGGGAACATTCCCATCGGCAGCGAGCGAGTTGATAAATGGAACAATCTGCCCCTCACGTACACGCCAGGCGATCTGGCAGTGCTCCCGCGGAAATACAGGGCGCGGGGGTACGAGGACAGAGATCTCCGGCTGAGAAGGGAAGCTGTTGAGTGTTTTTGCATGCTCATCGAAAACGCAGAAGCAGACGGGGTACACATTCGGGTTCTTTCGGCATTCAGAAGTGCAGAGTATCAGTCCTTTCTTTATTTTAACTCCATACGGCGGAAGGGTATCTTTCAAAACGGCGTTGCGAAACCAGGTCATTCAGAGCACCAGCTCGGAACCGCCTGCGATCTTACCACAGAAGAGATACAGTGCGGACTCTCTTGGGAGTTCGAATCAACTGCCGCTTTCAAATGGCTCATGGATCATGTGCCGGATTATGGAATTTCTCTCACATACCCGCGGCATAAAGTACGGCTGACAGGGTATATGTACGAGCCCTGGCATTACCGCTACTGGGGAAAAGACAGATGGAGTTCCCGTCAGCGCGAGTATGGTCTGTTTCTCACACGGTGAAAATGAAGAAGGCCTTTGCTCTTGACATAATAGAACATACCGTTATTGTAACTATTACAATGTGATAAAGGAACGAAAAATGAAAATATCGGGATTTCTGAAAAAGAACGTGCTTTTTCTTCTGATCATCTTCACGATGACCGCAACGGTGACGCGTGAAGAGATCGCTGCACAGACGCTTACCACAAGTCACGCCTTCGCGTTGCACGGAGATGTGAAATATGGTCCCGATTTTCGCAATTTCGATTATGTCAACCCCGATGCACAAAAAGGAGGAACCGTACGGCTTGGAGCCGTCGGGACATTTGACAGCCTCAATCCATTTATCCTCAAAGGTGTGCCTGCCTCAGGCGTGGGACTGCTTTTTGACTCGCTCACAGTGCAGTCTGACGACGAACCCTTTACCGAATACGGCCTCATTGCAGAAACCATCGAGATTCCGGACGACAGGTCTTGGGTTGCCTTCAGTCTCAGAAAAAACGCACAGTGGCATGACGGGACTCCCGTAACGAGTGATGATGTGTTATTCTCATTCGAGACTCTTGTCGAAAAGGGGGCCCCCTTTTACCGGGTCTACTACAAGGACGTGATAGAAACAGAAAAGCTTTCAAAACACAAGGTAAAGTTTCTCTTTCGAAAAGGGGTCAATCCCGAGCTTCCTCTCATAATCGGACAACTTCCGTTGATTCAGAAAAGGTATTATGAAAAAAACGAGTTCGAGGAGACCACGCTCGATCCCCCTGTGGGAAGTGGGCCGTACAGGATAATTGAAGTGAAGCCAGGAAGATCGATTACCTACCGGCTTGACCCCGAATATTGGGGGCGGGACCTTGCTGTCAACCGCGGTCGATACAATTTTGGCACTATCCGCATCGAATACTACAGAGACGAGACCGTGCTCGTGGAAGCATTCAAGGCGGGAAATTACGATTTCAGAATCGAAAACGTGGCGAAGGTGTGGGCCACCGCCTACACAGGACCCGCGTTCGATAAAGGGCTGATAGTAAAAGAAGAGGTTCCTGATGAGAGTTCCATCAGGATGCAGGCCTATGTGTACAATACCCGCAGACAGATTTTTCAGGACAGGCGAGTCCGCGAGGCGCTCGCCTATGCGTTCGACTTCGAGTGGACGAACAAAACGCTTTTCTACAATCAATACGAGAGAACGAAAAGCTATTTTTCAAACTCTGAGATGGCCTCAAGTGGACTCCCGAGCACTGCCGAGCTAAAGCTCCTCGAGCCGTACCGCGATCAGCTGCCCGGTGAAGTGTTCACCAAAGAGTATATTCCACCAAAAACGGACGGCTCGGGTAACATACGACAGAACCTCAGAAAGGCACTGATGCTCCTCAGGGATGCTGGTTGGAACCTCAAGGAAGGCAAGCTGGTGAACAGCAGAGGAGAGCAGCTTTCTTTCGAGATACTCTTTTTCCAGCCCAGCTCCGAGCGGGTCGCGATTCCGTTCAGAAAAAATCTCGAACGGCTTGGAATAGACGTCACGCTGAGAACGGTGGACAGCTCCCAGTACATCAACAGGCTTGACAATTACGATTTCGATATGACCACAGTGGTATGGGCACAGAGTCTTTCACCTGGAAACGAGCAGAGAGATTACTGGTCATCGGACGCAGCGGACACACCCGGAACGAGAAACCTTGCTGGAATAAAGGATCCTGTTGTTGATGCACTTATAGAAAAAATCATCTCCGCACCTGACAGAAAAAGTCTATTAGACGCATGCAGGGCGCTCGACCGGGTGCTTCTCTGGGGACACTACATCATACCGCAATGGCACTCGAGCGTATACAGAATCGTATACTGGGACAAGTTTGCAAAACCGAAGATAAAACCAAAATACGCACTCGGCTTCATGGACACATGGTGGGTGGACCCTGAGAAAGAAAGGCTTGTTGAGCAAAACCGCTAGGCGTACAGGCCTTTCGACAGAGGGGTTTTGAGCTCGCAAGCCCTGCGGCATCGGAGTACGGATCAATGATCAGTTACATTATAAGACGCTTGCTCCTCATTATTCCCACACTCGTTGGCATCATGGTCATCAACTTCTTTATTATCCAGACCGCTCCGGGGGGGCCGGTGGAACGGCTGATCGCGCAGCTGAAGGGTGCTGATGTTCGTGCAACAGAGCGCATCAGCGGAAGCGGTGGCGGTGATGAGCAGGGAATACAGGCTCCCGCAGACACTGGAGGAGTGACGAGTAAATACCGGGGCGCACAGGGCCTTGACCCAGAATTGATCAAGGAAATCGAACGTATGTACGGGTTCGACAAACCGCTTTACGTGCGTTTCTTCACAATGATGTGGAATTACTTCAGGTTTGACTTCGGCGAAAGCTTTTTTCGTGACCGAAAGGTGATGGACCTGGTGATCGAAAAAATGCCCGTCAGCATATCTCTCGGCTTGTGGACGACGATGATCGTGTACCTCGTTTCCATACCCCTCGGCATACGCAAGGCGGTCAGAGACGGCTCGCGGTTTGATATCGGGACGAGCTTTGTTGTGACCATCGCATACGCAATCCCAGGGTTTTTGTTCGCAATCCTTCTCATCATCCTTTTCGCGGGTGGAAGCTATCTCAAGGTTTTCCCCCTCAGGGGGCTTGTTTCAGAGGACTGGGCGATGTTTCCATGGTATAGAAAAATTCTGGATTATCTCTGGCACCTCGTGCTGCCGATAACGGCCAGTGTGATCGGCGGATTTGCAGGTCTTACCATGTTCACGAAGAATTCCTTTCTCGAGGAGATCAACAAGCAGTACGTAATTACTGCACGTGCAAAGGGGCTGGGTGAAAGAAGGGTTCTTTCGGGGCATGTGTTTCGAAATGCAATGCTTATCGTAATTGCAGGTTTCCCTTCGACCTTCATCAGCGCGCTCTTCACGGGAACGCTTCTGATCGAGGTTATTTTTTCTCTTGATGGGCTCGGGCTCTTGGGATTCGAGTCTGCAATCAACCGCGATTACCCCGTGGTCTTCGCAACACTGTTTTTTTTCAGCCTGCTCGGGCTGATACTTAACCTCGTAGGAGACCTGATGTACATGTTCATCGACCCGCGTATCGATTTTGAAAGCAGGGAAGTGTAAATGGGGGAAAAAGGGCTTTTTCACATTGAGCTGAATCAGCGGACCAGGAGGAGACTGCATAATTTCAGGTCGAACAAACGCGCCTATGTCTCTCTGTATATTTTTTTATGCGTTTTCATCATAAGCATTTTCGCGGAAATCGTTGCAAATGACAAGCCCCTCCTTGTGCGTTTCCAGGAAAGGTTCTATTTTCCGATATTCAAGACGTATTTTGAGACCGATTTCGGCGGAGAATTTGAGTTTGAGGTGGAATACCACGATCCTTATATGCTCGAGCTCATTGAATCAGAGGGATGGATTCTGTGGCCGATCATTCCTTTCAAATATGACACGATTGACTACTATATGGACGCGCCTGCACCCTCGCCTCCGTCGGGTAGACACTGGCTCGGGACCGATGACCAGGGACATGATGTACTTGCCGTTGCTCTCTATGGATTCAGAATATCAGTGGTTTTTGGAATCGTTCTCACCATTGTTAGTTCCATCATCGGTGTATCTGCTGGGGCGGTTCAGGGATACTTCGGAGGTCGGGTGGATATCGTGTTCCAGCGTTTCATAGAGATGTGGGCTTCGGTCCCTACTCTCTATCTCATTATCATCCTTACGAGCGTTCTGAGCCCGACATTCGGGCTCTTGCTCGTTATTCTCCTGCTTTTCAACTGGCTTTCACTCGTAGGGGTCGTTCGGGCGGAATTTCTTCGGGTAAGGAATTTTGAGTTTGTCAAAGCAGCGCGGGCGCTGGGAGTAAACAATGTCACGATCATCTACCGTCACATTCTTCCCAATGCTATGGTTGCGACATTCACATTTTTACCCTTTATTCTCAATGGTTCGATTGTTGCACTCACCTCACTTGATTTTCTTGGTCTCGGTCTTCCACCAGGTTCTCCCTCACTCGGCAGGCTGCTCGCTCAGGGAAAGGCAAATCTTCAGGCTCCGTGGCTCGGGATTACCTCCTTTGCAATCCTGTCAATAATGCTTTCTCTTCTCATTTTTATCGGCGAGGGGTTCCGGGATGCATTTGATCCGAGGAAGGAATTCGCATGAGTCTTCTAAAGGTTGAAAACCTGGCCGTCTCTTTTCGTACGGCCGGAAGAGTTATCGAAGCGGTGAAAAGTGTGTCGTTCCACATCGAAGAGGGAGAGACTTTTGCGCTCGTGGGAGAAAGCGGGGCGGGAAAATCGGTAACCGCGCTCTCCATCATGCGTCTTCTCCCTGAAAAGCACGTGTTCTATCCCTCGGGTTCGATCGTGTACTCCGGTAAGGATCTGATGAAAGCTCCGGAAGAGGTCATGCAACACATCAGGGGAAAGAGTATTGCGATGATTTTTCAGGAACCAATGACCTCACTGAATCCGCTTCACACGATCGAAAAGCAGATAAACGAAGGCCTTACGCTTCATCAGAGATTTTCGGCAGCAGAGGTACGGGAACGCACCATCGAGCTCCTGAAACTTGTTCAGCTTCCGGAGGCTGAAGAAAGGCTGGGGGCGTATCCCCATCAGCTTTCCGGCGGGCAGCGTCAGCGGGTGATGATCGCAATGGCTCTCTCGAACGAACCGGACCTCCTCATTGCAGATGAGCCGACAACAGCACTCGACGTTACCATTCAAGCGGAAATTCTTGCTCTTCTCAAACGGCTCAAACTGCGGTTCAACATGGCGCTGCTTCTCATTACACACGATCTTGAAATTGTACGAAAGATGGCGGACAGGGTAGGTGTCATGAGAGCAGGGAAAATTGTCGAGCAGGGAGCCGCTGCGGAAGTATTTGAGCGCCCGCGCCATGAGTACACGAAATACCTGCTCGAATCCGAGCTCCGCGAGGGAGCCGTCCAGGTGAAAACCGAGGGAAAAACGGTTCTACAAACAAACAGCCTCAGCGTGGCCTTTCCGATTTACAGGGGTATATTCAGAAGAGTGAAAGGGTACGTGCACGCAGTGAACGATGTTTCACTCAAGATAAAAGCCGGTCAAACGGTCGGTCTTGTAGGAGAGAGCGGGTCTGGGAAAACGACTTTCGGGCTCGCAGTACTCAGGCTCATATCGTCTTCGGGCTCGATCCGTTTCATGGAAAGAGAGCTCCAGAACATGAAAGGCGGTTACGTCCGACCACTCAGAAAGGAGATGCAGATCATATTTCAGGATCCTTTCGAGAGCCTGAACCCGAGGCTGACGGTGGGTCAGATTATAGAGGAGGGCTTGAAAGTTCACCACATTGAGGATTCAAAAAGAAGCCGCGCTGATATCATTGCCGATGTGTTGCAAGAGGTCGGGCTCGAACCTGATATTCAGAGCAGATATCCGCATGAGTTCAGCGGGGGACAGCGGCAGCGTATCTGTATTTCTCGCACACTTGTGCTCAAACCGAAGTTCCTCGTGCTCGACGAACCCACCTCATCTCTCGATATGTCTGTTCAGACTCAGATCATTCAGCTGCTGAAAAAGCTGCAAAGAAAATATCATCTTGCCTATCTGTTTATCAGTCATGACCTCAAGGTTGTGCGTTCGATAAGCCACTATATACTGGTAATCAGGCAGGGTGATATAATCGAATACGGTCCCACAGAAAAGATTTTCGCCTCACCCGAACACCAGTACACGAGATCCCTTCTCAGAGCGGCATTTGATTTTGAAACTTCGTCATAATCACGAAAAGCTCCGAATGAATCACGGATCTGTTTTGCAAGATGAGGAGAGACGGTATGAAGAAAATATTTTTTTCACAGTTCACTGATATTGAGATGCGTGTAGGGAAAGTCATCAGGGTTGAGGATTTTCCGAACGCGAAAAAACCTGCATACAAGCTCTGGATCGATTTCGGGAAATACGGGATAAAAAAGTCGAGTGCGCAGATCACCAAGCTGTACAAAAAGGAACAGCTTCTCAACGTTTTGGTCGTTGCGGTGACGAATTTTCATCCGAAACAGGTGGCCGATTTCATGTCGGAAGTGCTCGTTTTGGGAGTCGTTCGCGAAAACGAAGAGGTATCTCTCCTCACGGTGAATCACGAAGTTCCCCTGGGGTCGAGAATATCGTGAGGGCTTTTTCGCTTGTTTTACAGAAGTTTTGATGTACATTGGAATCAAATCGTCCGGTTCAAGGAGCGCGGAGTATGGAATGCAGGCAGGATAAAAATATGCATAAGTGTAACTGTACCTATGAGCCCTGTTCCAGAAAAGGGATATGCTGTGAGTGCATTGCGTACCACAGAGCAATGAACGAGCTTCCAGCCTGTTATTTTTCAGAGAGGACAGAGAAGACGTATGATCGGTCCATCGATGCTTTTATCCGGGACTATCGGGGAAGGTGAACTAAACGCTTTTACCTGTTCGAGAACACCGGAAGGTCGGTGAGCATGAGTTGTTTTTTCTCGAGTATCTTTTCAAACACGAGCGCAGCCTCGACGATGAGGTCTCTGGCGATGGAGTCTCTCAGTGCCGCTGCTTTTGCCACGATTTCCGTTGTGACTCTGTTGATTTTGCCTTTCACGATTTCCCTGATGAGGGTTTGCCCGCCTGAATTCAAGACCCTGATTGCTGCTGCCGCAATTGCATGCCCTCCTGCGATGACCTCGAGGCACCCCCTGTTTCCGCACTGGCAGAGCGGACCGGATACGCTCAGGCCGATGCCTGCGATCTTTCGGCAAATCACGCCCCCGGCCTCCTGAAAACAGCCTTCCGCGGCTTCGAGAATTGATTCGATGATGTGATCTCTGCCCGAGTAGACGTCCACGCTGCACTTTTTTTTGCAATGATGTTTCCGTGGAGATCCGTAATCACCGCAATAATCTTTGTGATGCCAAGATCAATTCCTGAAAGATAGAAGGACTCAGGATTGAGCTCGATCAGGATCGGCCTTCTCCCTCCCTGTGAAACACCGTGTCCGTGCTCTCGGACGATTCCGAGCGTTGGAGCTCTGCGACGACATTCGATATGGTTGCGGGAGTGAGGTGTGTGATGCGGGCGAGCTCAGCCCGTGATATGCTGCTTTTCTGTTGCAGGATGGTGAGCACATTGAAGAAATTTTTCCCTCTCAGGATGTATTGTTTTTCTTCTGAGGGTGAGCCCATTTAATGCCGCCGGTCTTTACAATAAATACCTTTCAATTTTTTCGTGAATGTGATATACATATTCTAAATAAAATACCATTAGTTAGTTTAAATAAAGCAATAGAAAAAAGTACAGGGGGCTGCATGGGGAAAAAAGATGGGAATGCCGTGAGGATGG
>CAZOWM010000073.1:0-6517 GCA_964583615.1 uncultured Spirochaetota bacterium
AAAAAAAGGCATAATTCAGGATCACATGGACCTGCTGGCAGAGGCGCAGTAACAGTTGCTTTGCGCTCATGCGATTTCCAGAGATTCGCTACAGCATCTTCAATTCCAGATCGAGCAGTTTAAAAAAGATTCTCAGCTTGGAAACGATATCTCCGTGCACTGTTCCCCAGTGCTGCATCAGACCGAGCTCGACAATCCTTTCGAAAAGGGCAACCACATCCGAAGAATATTTTATCAGCATGTGGGAATACCCTTCCATGATGCGTGGCCCGGCAAGAGATTCGCCGGTAAACACCGCTGCCTTCAGTTTACCGTATTCAGGGGTGAAATTCAGAAATGTCATATTTCCCGCTTTGGCCCGGTATGAGAGCCATGCACCACGCTTCTGAGAAGCATCGAACTCCAGGTCGTACGTCACGACAAAGGTGGAAGGGTCGCCGACACGTATCTCACCGTGACCCGGATGCCCCATCAAAATCGTATTCTCACGGCGGTCAATTGAGAAAAACTCATTGAACATCCCGATGTGTCCTGCAAGCCTTCCCGCGATGATGGTGGCGAGCACTCCGGGAACGTCCGCCTCGAAACCGATTGTACATCCCAGCTCTCCGATGCGGGGGTGGTAAAGATGAGGCCTGAAACCCAGAGTGGTATATATTTCCGAATTGAAATCCTCCAAAGCAATTCCGGAAAACCCGTACTCTTCGATGAGCCTCACAAACCCCAGAGCCTGATGTGCCGATGCGAAAAGCGTGTCGTCGTCGACTCCCTCGATCGGATAGCTGTCCTTCAAAAACTGAACATAGTCTCGGGCATCCTTTTTCCCCACCCCTCTGATTATTTTGTCAAAAGTTGCAACGGAGATATAATCCAGTTCCACGCCGAATTTTTCGAGCAGGAAGAATTCATCGATCCAGGACGAAATCACCACACGGCACGTACTGGGCAGAACACCGATGCGAACACCCTTCAGGCTTTTTTTTACCGCTGCTGCACGTACGAAGGCCTTTATACCGGTTATGACCTCTTCCTCTTTTTCGTTCCCGAATACCACCCCGTAATCCCAATTGTAGCGCTTGAAGATATTCGAAGACTGCTGCACGCTGACCGGGGCGCTTGCCCTCAGCCACTGCTCTATCCTGTAATAGTCTGGAAATCCCCGATAGGGATCATACGCCCACATGACGATGGGAACCTTTTTTGCCTCCTGAATGAACGCCACCACCGGGGCGTCATTTGTCCAGATGATCGGACAAAACACGATGGCGTCGATGTCAGCCTCGTTGAATTGCTTTGCCTCCCGAACAGCGTCCCCTGTCGTATGTAAAAGCCCTGAAGACACGACATCAAAATCCTTCGCCAGTTCCTCTTTGATCGACGAAACGTCGCCCTCCACTGTACGGATAAAACCTTTAAAGGGGCCCTCCTGTGCGTCGCCGAGCCCCGCATCCCACCAGGACTCTCCTGCCATGAAAAAAAGCCCTATTTTTGCCCGTTTATTCATCCACGATACTCCTCTTTCACACTTTTTCCCCGTAGTGCGCACTTATCATTTTTTTTCCGCAATAAACCGGTTGGTGAAACAATCATCAGCAGATATACTGCGCTGTATGAGCCCGAGGGCGTGCATCGTTTCTATGGAGCTCTCCCAGTCGCTTCTGGTCGTATACCCAAGGCCGTGACATCGTATGTCCTCGTCAACCCAGAGCTCGATCGAGGCCAGAAGCACCTTCCTGTTGATTGGAATATTTTCCTTACTCAGCGTGGGGATGTACTTCTGCAGCTTCCCCAGCACTTCATCCCTGTTTTCAAGAATATAATATCCCGCTCTGGTCACCGCCTTGACGAACCGCCTGACAAGATCAGGGTCTTCTTGTATCAGGCTGTCTGCGGTGATGATCGCGGCAGATGCCATAGGGGTAATCGAGTACGTGTTGATAACATTGAGGTTTTTGCCTATGCTCTGTAGAACAACCGGCTCGTTATTGATGAACACGACTGCTGCATCCACACGGTCCGAAATGAGGCTTTCCACCTGCGTGTAACCGATAAACTTGAGATCGATGTCATCGAGGGTCATTCCTTCGCTGTGCAAGAGAACCTGAAGCCCGAAGTAGTTCGACCCGTAGGGAGCCGGAGTTCCCACCCTTTTCCCCGCAAGACTGTGAACGTCGTTGAGGTTTTTCTCCCTGAATGAAACCACCGCAACAGGGTACTTCACGTACATTGTGTAGATGACCTTTACGGGAATTCCCCTGTCCCGGGCAATGATCACCTGGTCCCCGTCGGATATGCCGAACTCTACCTGTCCGCTTCCAACAAGTGACATGATATCAGTGGCGAAACCGTAGTCAAACGACACATCGAGCCCTTCGGCCTGGAAGTAGCCGTTTTCGGCCGCAATGTAGAATGGCGCAAACTGTACGTTCGGAATATAGCCCATGGCGATCTTTATGCTATCTGCCGGAAAACAAAACGCGGGCACGAAAAAAACATGAAAACACATCAACCAGGAAAACAAGAATCCTCTTTTCATAAATATCACCTCTTCTAAAAGTTTTTATCTGTGCTTGTTATACGTTTTTTCTTCTCTTTTTGACGAGTTCATACTCGAGCAGGCACATCACAAGGTAGAAGAATATGCCCATTGCACCGAGAAGAAATATGCTCACGAACACGAGGGCTGTATCGAAACTCGCGCGCGCCATGTTCACCATCGCCCCGAGCCCGACCGAGGCCCCGAGGAACTCCCCCACCACCGCTCCTATCACCGAAAATGTGATTCCAACCTTCAGTCCGCCGAAGATTACCGGAAGTGCCGAGGGAAGCTCGAACTTGAAAAATGTCATGAACGGCCCGGCGTCGAGGGAGGTGAGCAGTTCCATGATTTCGCTGTCCGCGGATCGGATTCCCACGATGCTGTTGATCAGGACAGGGAAAAAAATCACGAGTGCTGCGATGAGCGCTTTCGTTTCAACACCGAACCCGAACCATATGATCAAAAGCGGCGCAAGCGCAACGATCGGAATCGCCTGCAACGCAACGATGTATGGAGAAAAGAGGCGCTCCGCAGTTCTGAACTTTGCAAGCAGATACCCTAACCCAAACGCAATGGTCGACCCGAACACAAAGCCCGTGATACTTTCGAAAGCAGTGACCAAAACATTTGGAAGAAGAAGCCCTTCCTTTGCAGCATCAATGAACCTTCTGAACACACTCTGGGGCTTCGGAAGTATGTAATCCGGAAGTCCGCTCACCCGTGCAGCAAGGCTCCAGAGAAGCACAAACAGGACGATACCGACCGGGATCAGAAAATATTCATAGTTCTTTTTGAACCGCTTCATGATGCTCTGCGGTTCCACAGGGAGGAGCACGTCTCTTATCTCTCCCGAGATCTCATTTCCCCACACGGATTTAATCTTTCTTCTGACGTCCACAACAGTTTTGGAAATGTACTCCGAAGAAAAAATATCGGTGACCTTTTCTTTTTTCTCAGGGCGAATATTGATAACTTCTCTGACCGTTCCCGGTAATTTGGAAAGAACGACGATCCTCGTGGAAAGAAGTACAGCCTCTGAGACGCTGTGGGTCACAAATATAACCGTTTTTTTTGTTTTCTCCCACAGGTGGAGGAGAAGGATATTAAGCCGTTCCCTCGTGATCGCATCGAGTGCGCCAAACGGCTCGTCGAGTAAAAGTATTTCAGGATCGAGAATAAGGGAACGCGCAATTGCGACCCTCTGCTGCATCCCGCCCGAGAGCTCGCGCGGGTACATGTGCTGCGTCCCCCCGATTCCCATGATCTCGATGAGCTCGTGTGCCCGCTGAATGTCTGCCCGGGATATCTCCTCTCTCACAACTTCAACCGGGAGTAGAACGTTTTTCAATACATTTCTCCAGGGGAGGAGGATGGGCTTCTGGAACACGTTTCCCGTGTCCCTCCGCAGGTTGTGCACTGCCTCTCCTGCGATGAGAACCGTGCCTGAGGTCGGCTGAATTATTCCGGAAATCAGCTTGAGGATGGTTGTCTTCCCGCTCCCTGAAGCTCCCACGATGCTCACGAACTCACCCTTCTCGATGGAGAGGTTGACTTTGGAGAGGGCGTTCAGCATCTTCCTCCTGCTGTTGTTGAGCGGGTAACTCTTATATACGTTGTTGAACTCAATGTACGGCCTGACCTTCCGATCAGTGAGCTTCATTTTTTTCGCCCGTCCTCGTTCCGCACAAAGAGACCGAGTCTAGTCCGCACGGTCCCCGGTTCTCCAACAGGGCTTTTGCATAAAAACTGATAGGGGGGAATGTGACAAACCGCTTCGCGGGAATTTCAAATGTCAATCCTTCTCCCATCCAGACTGTTACTGTCGGCCCTGGAATTCCACCAGATCCGTACTCACCGTCTGAAGTGACGGAAAGTAGTCGCGGGCTCTACCGCCGGTCGGGAATTTCACCCTGCCCCGAAGAACACAATCAAATTTACACGTGTTTGGTCAGTGTGTCAATTTTTTTCAGCGCGATTCCCGTCAAATCCTCAGTGTCCGAAGCGGAAGCTCTTTCATGACCTGAAGTGTTTCCTCAATAGGCTTCATTCCGCCTGAAGTGGTCATATCCGTCAGGCAGACTGCCGCCATCGCGTTTGCAAACCTCATCGACCTTTCCAGCTCCCATCCTTCATGTATCCCGTAGAGCATTCCCGCACAAAACGCATCACCCGCACCCACAACGCTTGCGATATACCCTTCGGGGCACCGGTGTGAGGGAACAAAAAGCCGCTCTGAATCCTTTTTCCCTGCATAGGCCCCTTCAGGAAAGTGTATGCAGACGAGCTCGCTTTTCCCGCCTTCCATGAGCACATCAAGGGTTCGTTTCAAATTCTCCGTGTTGAGGCTGCCGTTTTTTCCCCTGATCTCGTGTCCGGATGTTCTGCCCGCTTCGATCTCGTTCAGGATGAGATAATCGGTGTATTTCAGGGCCGGGGAAACGATTTTATTAAACCGGTAGCTGCTCTCGCTTACCAGGTCAACCGAAGTCTTCAGCCCGCTTTCCTTTGCGTTTTTAAGCAATCGCGCCATACGTGTCCCGAGCTCAGGGTCGGGGCTGTCAAGGGTATCGAGGAGCAGAATGTAGCCGATGTGAAATATCTTTGTGGTGACGCGGCTGAAGTCGAAATGTTGTACATCGAGATATTTGTTCACGCCCTTGTTGTGGAAAAACGTCCTGTTTCCCGTGCTCTCCACCGTCATCACATCAGTATAGGAGGTGGAAACATCGTCCATAAACTGCATCATCGACACGTCAACTCCGCTGGATTTCAGGTTCTCGATCATAAACTCACCGTCCTCGTCGTTGCTCACAAGGCCGATCCCGTAGAGCGGAATGCCTGTCTGCAAACGGGCGAGATCGATGAGCACATTGCACGCGCACCCGCCCGTCGAACGTTTCTCCTGTATGATCAGCGAAAGCATTCCCTCATCGGGCCAGAGATCCACAACCTTTATGTGATCGATGATAAAATTCCCAGCTGCTGTAATACCTCTTCTTTCCAACTCCACACCTCCAGAGAATTTTCTTTCCATTGTATTATGTTTCAAATCTCCACACAATCTTTTTTCAATAGGTATATCAAACCCGGGAAATGAAGTCGCTTTCACACCTGTTCGAATTTGCTGTTGCGCGATCACCCTTTTTCATGTACCATAACATAAGATCACAGTCCGAAGAGACAATACATGAGAAATACGCTTCTCGACGCAGCCCGGTTCGTCGTCAACGCGCGATTTCTCGGCGCAATGACAGGTGCTGGTATATCTGTTGAGAGCGGGATTCCGCCGTTCAGAGGTGAAAACGGGCTCTGGTCGAAATACGATCCCGGTCTTTTCGACATTTCTTATTTCAAATCATCTCCCGTTGAGTCGTGGCGTCTCCTGAAAAAACTTTTTTACGAAACTTTTCAAAGCGCCAAACCCAACGAAGCGCATTACGTGCTCGCACGCCTCGAAGAAGAAGGGCTTCTCAAATCGCTCATCACGCAGAACATCGACAGCCTTCACCACATTGCCGGAAGCAGAAATGTTGTTGAATACCACGGAAACACGCGAGAGCTCATCTGCACGACATGTAAAAAAAGAACAGAGGCCACCCCTCAAAAAATCGAAGAACTCCCTCCGCTCTGTGAGTGCGGCGGGGTATTGAAGCCGAATATCGTGTTTTTCGGTGAAGAAATCTCCCTCAGCGCCCTGCTCAAGGTGCAGAAAGCCGCGAATTTTACGGATGTCCTCCTCGTGGTCGGCACAACAGGGGAGGTGTTTCCCGCCTCTTTTATTCCCTTTGAAGTGAAAAAAAGAGACGCAAGGATCATCGAAATAAATGTAAAACCCTCGCGATACACCGAAGAGATCACCGACATATTTCTGCAGGGGAAGGCATCAGAGGTCCTGTATGAGCTTGAAAAGGAAGTCGACACGCTTCTGAAACTCTGAGCGCTTTGGGGAAAAGGAGGTCGACTCGTTTTCGAGACTCC
>CAZOWM010000073.1:6617-8221 GCA_964583615.1 uncultured Spirochaetota bacterium
CGAGACTCCACGCACTGCGTCAAAAACAGTGCAGCATCGGGCGATGCCCATCAGAACCAGGCGCACAGCAGTCATCGTTCGGGCATGGTACCGCTCCACTATTTTACAGGGAAACCCACTTTTCTTTGTTGCTTACCCTGTACAGTGCGTTCATGACCTTCTGTATGTATGCGCCGTCTTTCAGCGAAGGGCTCGCCTGTCTGCCCTCGTGCACACATTTGAGAAAATGATACTGGCTTCCGATATGCCCGCGAAGCCACGCCACGTTGAATCGCGGTCCGGGAAAATTGGATTTGGACTCCGGGTCCTTGTTGAGTGTTTCCACGAGCTTGTATCCCCTTCTGCCGCCAAGCACGCCATCCTCATCCCGTGTGTCGTAGATCCGAAGAAAGCTCGGCTCCATCAGTTTGAACTGCGCAGCCCCGCGAGTGCCGTAAACCTCGAGATCCAAGTCGTCGTTGCTTCCCACGATGATCTTGGACGCCTCGATGGTCCCGAATGCCCCGTTTTTCAGTATTACGTTCACGAGCACATGATCTTCGGTTTCGACTTTTACAATGTTTCCCTCCCTGTCCGGCCGCTCTGGATAGAGGATCACGCTCTGCATTGCGCCACGGGCGTATTCACCGAGAAGAAAGTAGATGAGGTCAAGCACATGCGACCCCATGTCGTAGAGCACCCCACCGCCCGACTCCCCCACACTCTGGCGCCACCCCCTGTACGTGCCGGGGTTTGTGTTGCTCGAATGGTAGTAGGCGACACGGAATGATATTGTCTTTCCGAAAAAATTTTCATCCATGAGCATCTTCAGCTTCTGTATGGACGGAAAAAAGCGGTTGTGAAATGCAGTTTGGTGCACCACACCCGCAGTTTTTGCCTCCTTCATGATGTCGTCCGCTTCCTTATCTGAGATGCAGACCGGTTTGTCCGCATACACGTGCTTTTTTGCTTTCAGTGAATTGACTATCTGTTCATGGTGCACGATGTTGGGTGTGCAGACGTCGACAATATCGATGTCGTCTCGTTCGAGGATGTCCATGTAGTTGCTCGTCGCAAACTCGTACCCGAACTCCTCCTTCAACCGTTCGGCCTTGCTCAACGTGCGGTTGCATATCCCGACGAGCTTCGTCCTGAAGGGAAGATCATCGTAGAAGAGGGGGATGTTCACGTAGTTGTAGGTGTGCGTCTTGCCCATGAACCCCGCACCGATAATGCCCACTCCGTATTTCTTTTTTTCCATATCTCCTCCACTCAATTTGTTTCTCATTTACAATTTCACGAAATTGCCCGGGACAAAATGTCATGATATTCAAAATCAGAGCATTCCGCAACAAAAACTATCCTTTCACAATCGAGCTTCGAAAAACATGCCGAATCAGCTGTGCATGCTTTTGAAACCACCTGTTGTCTTCAGAGTTCATATTTCACTATCCCCTTTGTGAGGCCCGAGCAGCCGTTCTGTGTTTCCAAAAAAGATATCATGTTGAATAAAAATGTAAATAGTGTTATTTTAATGAGGAGCCCGGATGGCGGAATTGGCAGACGCGCTAGATTCAGGATCTAGTGAGCTCAGGCTCATGGGGGTTCAAGTCCCCCTTCGGGCA
>CAZOWM010000074.1:0-8130 GCA_964583615.1 uncultured Spirochaetota bacterium
TCGAAAACGGGTAAATGGAGCGACGTTCTTAACATTTAATATTGAACGGGCTTAAATAGTATTCTTAGTAAACGTATCTACATCTTAACATGGAGTAAAGAATCATGCCGATGCAATCGATGAAGAATATGCTCGATGACGCACTGAACGGCGGGTATGCTGTCGGGTACTTCGAGCCGTGGGACCAGTATTCAATGGAAGCAGTGATACGTTCAGCTGAAGAAAAAGGCTCGCCGGTCATAATCGGATGCGGTGGTGTCATGATGAATCAGGACTGGTTCAACTCCGGAGGAATGGAGGCGCTCGCAAAGACAGCACTCGTGCTCGCCAGAAGGGCGAAGGTGCCCACAGCAGTAATTTTAAATGAAGTGCTCAGCATCAAACAGATATCTTGGGGAATCGAATACGGGTTCAATGCAGTGATGCTCGACACTTCAGACCTCCCTTTCGAGGAGAACGCCCGGGTCACCAGGCAGGTCGTGGAGCTTGCGCACAGCAGAGGAGTGGACGTGGAGGCTGAGCTCGGGCATCTGCTATTTGGAGCCAGTGATTCTGATGAAGGCAGAGCTGAGCTCACCGACCCGGATGAAGCTGCTGAGTTCATCGAGCGCACCGGGGCTGACGCGCTCTCTGTTTCCATCGGAAATGTGCATGTGCTTCTCGAGGGGAAGGCACAGCCGGATCTAAAGCTTCTTGCGCGCATTCATGAGAAGGTAAAGGTACCTCTCGTCATTCACGGAGCAACCGGTTTTCCAGATGATGCAGTACCACGAGTGATTGAGCTCGGGGTAGCGAAGTTCAATGTGGGCACTGTCCTGAAAAAGGCGTTCTGGTCAGGTATCAGTGAAGCGGTTCGTTCAACGCCGCAGAGCGCTCACCCGCAGAATGTGATCGGTTCACGGAAGTCCGGGGATCTGATTGTGCATGCCTGCGAGCGTGTGCGTGGAGAAGTTGAAAGGCTCATCGAGCTTTACATGAAGAACAGTACGCACTGAAAGGCACTGTCAGGCATTCCCGCGTAGTCTTCGTTTATCTCACAGGGATATTGAGTTTTTGTGCGTATTTTTTGAACTCGCGAAATCCGCCACCCTCTGCGATCGTACGAAATGCGTTTTCCGGTTCGATAACTCTGATGCCGGATAGACAGCTTACAGGCGTGTGCTGAAACGCCTCCGGGAGCATCGGAGTGGAAGGCCCGAGAATTGCGAGCTCTCTGCAGGAAGATGCGAGATCAAGCAAATGGTCTATGGTGTTGTTTATTATTGCTGTTCCAGTAATGAGTGCAACATCGCTTTCCGGGAGTGCAGATTCCACTTCCCCGGGTGGTTTCGCGCCTGGCTTCGGGATATCGTCCACTGCTGTTAACTGTACATTCATCGATTCGAGCGCCTTCATCAGCGGAAGAAAGTACCCGACCATGCACACCTGATCGCATTCCCGTATGTTCATAATGTCCAGAACATCCCCGAGTTGAACATTCTCCGGAAGCGCACGCGCTGCGCTCAGCGCGTTCACCGTCGCAAGAGAGAGTGACGAGAGAAGAAGGTCTTCTTGTCCAAGATAGGAAAGCATTTCTGAAGCTTTTCGTCCGCATAGAGGCTTTTCTGAACCGAGATCCCGTACACCACACCGGCCGCTTCTCGGAAACGTGTAGGCAACACCCATATATTTCTCGTCAAGTATCACAGAGGAGTAGATGAACCCCACCTGCACATTTGTCAAGATGTATGACTCTGCAGCTTCAGCTGCGCTCTCTATTATCGATTGGGCGAGGTTCATGGTACCGGACTCCGTTACATATATGTTTTTATTTTAATATACGCTCAGAAGGATTGAGGATGCGAATCTTTTTCACATAAAAGACAATGTCTGGAAATTTTCAATGATGTATATGGACGGAACAGCATTTTTACTGTATTGTATGTTCGGGAAAAAATCCAGCCGAGGGGTTGAAGGTGAGTATTAAAATCGATGCGGTGATACTGAGCTGGAAGCGGTGCTACAATCTGGAGCAAATCGTGGGAAGCTTGAAAGAGCAGAGGATTTTCGAGAATGTCTATATATGGCACAACTCCCCGAGTCAGGAAAAAATCGAAGGAGCAGTCAACATCTTCAGCGAAAAAAATTTTGATACTTACATACGTCACATTTTTGCTCTTGCCCTCGACAGCGACTATGTGTTTTTTCAGGATGATGACCTGATACTCGATGGGGACAATTCTTCTGTCATCATGAAAAACATCCGCAAATACGGCGATACTGCAGCGGTCATGGGCCCTTTTGGAAAAAAGTACCACAAGAAACAGGCCTCCGTCGTAATACTCGGAAGGATGCACATCGTCAATAGAGAATATCTCATCTATCCGCTCCTTTTTGAAAAAGAATATCGCTATAAAAGAGACAAGACAATCGGGGATGATATCTTCCTCAATTTAAGCATCCAGCACTTCACCAAAAAAGAAAGCATCATTATTCAGGGCCTCAAGACAAAAAACCTGCCTGAAGGGGACTGCGCGAAAGCGGTCGAGAAAAGATGGTGGGAAAAAAGAAAGAGAGTGGCACGAAAGATACTCAACACCATGCCCTGAGTGCATCTCGATCATTTTGTGGGCACATAGAATGATACCTGGGGTGGTAGCTATGTGTGTATCCATCTGTCCTATGGCACTGAGAATCTTCTTGACATTTTTCCGGATATGTCGAATAAATATATCTTTATTTTACGATGGAGGAACGGGATAATGATGAAAAAGTGGTGTGCTGTTCTGATTTTCGTGTGTATTGGGGTCATGGTTTTTTCTGGGGGCGCATTCGCGGGGAATTTCGGAGTTGGTATACGCGGAGTTGGGGGATTTGCCGGAGGGACCACAGACAGCGACGCAAAAACAGGAAAGCTCGGGTTTTCCGCAGGCGGCGGCGTGTCTCTTGAGTACTATTTTGTTAAGATACGGAAGATGCAGCTCGGTTTGTCTACGGGAGTGGAGTATGCATATTTTACATACAAGTCGGAAACCACATTTACTCTTCCACCAGAAACCATTTTGACTGCAGAAACAAATTATTCATATTTGACGGTGCCCTTGACGATAAAGGGTATTTTTCAGACGAAGAAGAAATATGATATATCTTTTGAAGTAGGTCCATATATAGGATTTTTTCTCGACGGAAAATCAAAAAACATTTACAATCCGGAGTCACCACCTTTCATCGTGAACGGGGAAAGCGACCTCAACAAGGACAACACGGAGCAGACGGAGTACGGGATAAGGGCGGCTGCGAGCCTCGTAATGGACCTCGGGAAAAACCTGTTTTTCACACCGGGGGTGAAACTCGATTTCGGATTCACGGATACGTCAAAGGATGTGCCCTTGTCTCCTGTGCCGTCCTCAAAGGACACGTTCTGGAAGCTCAGCGCAGTCGCGGGAATCGTGTACACACTGTTTTGACGGTTCATCGTCTCTTGGCCGAAAAACACACTTCATTGCAGTAGAACAGGCTGAATGGAGTCGGTTTCATTAAAATAGTTTTACAGAAGACATGCCACCGTCGACAGAGAAGACATGGCCCGTGTTCCACGAAGATTCATCGGAGATCAAAAACTCAACAGCATGTGCGATGTCAGAGGGCGAGCCGTATCGTGCCGAGAAGATACACGAGTCCGTGTACGGTCTCAGGGATATGCGGAAGGTCGGCTTCTATCGTTTTTGTAACATCATATAGAGAAAAAAAGCACACCCATTTTCTCGAAGTCGGGATATCGAATTCCATTCTCATCACCAGTCTATTTTTATCAAAATTTCCATTGCTCCTGTGAGCTCTCCACGATATTGTAGAATAGAGGCCGCAAAAAAAATATTGTTTCTTGTGTCTCACAATTACACACCATTCGTGCACTATTATAAATTCTGGGAGAAAGGAGTACAATAATGTCAAGTTATATCGAACCGGTGGAAGAACTCGAAGGGTCGGTCCGGGACAATGTCAGGGCGCTCACCACGGTGAAGGAAGAAGTGGAGGCGGTAATCTGGTATCAACAGCGGGCGGCGGCGTGTGCAGACCAACAGTTACGGAAAGTTGTGGAGCACAACATGCTTGAGGAAATCGAACACGCCTGTATGGCTCTTGAGTGGCTGAGAAGGAACATGGCAGGCTGGGACGAGCAGCTGAAGACCTATCTGTTCACAACCGAAGAGATTACTGAAATAGAAGAGTCGGGAGAGGGCGAAGGAAAAAGCCCGGAAGGCGGCGGAGAGGTTACCGATTTGGGAATCGGGAGCCTGAAAAAAAGGGAATAAATGCAATGACAGGAGGATACTATGGATATTCTGAAAAGATCACTTGCACCAATTACTGAACCCGGGTGGAACGAAATCGACGAGCAGGCGCGGCGGTTTCTTCTCCCGCTGCTCTCTGCTAGGAAGCTTGTCGATGTGGAAGGTCCGAAAGGGTGGAGTTATGCTTCGATTCCCTTCGGAAGGCTCGAAGTGCCGAAATCACAGCCGGAAAAGGGTATAGAATTCGGCGTGCATTCAGTACAGCCTCTTGTAGAGATACGCTCTCATTTTTCACTTGATATATGGGAGATCGATAACATCGTGCGGGGTGCGCTTGACATAGACTTCAGCTCACTGGAGGAAGCGGCAAAAAAGATTGCAATATTTGAGGAAAATGCAGTTTTTTACGGGTTTTCACAGGCCGACATCAAAGGAATAATGGAATCCTCACCCCATGCTCCCATACCTCTGAGCAGCGAGAGGGAGCAATTTCTCGACTCAGTGTCTCTTGCGATTTCCACACTGCTCGAGTCATCTGTGGAGGGTCCCTTCGGGATGGCGGTAAGCCCGGAGATTTGGCGTTATCTTTCCGGGTATTCGAAGGGATACCCATTGAGAAACCATCTCGAACATCTGCTGAACGGACCGGTGATACTGAGCCCCTTCGTGAAAGAGGCATTTTTGGTCTCCATGCGGGGAGGAGATACACAGCTCATATTAGGGCAGGATCTTTCGATCGGGTACCTTACACACGACAGTAAGGACGTTCGGCTCTATATAACAGAGTCCTTTACCTTCAGGGTGATTGATCCTACAGTTATCGTGTACATGGAGTGGAAAAAGAAGGCTTGACACGGATCCTTCTCTTCTTCCGTGTCGGTGCCCCGGTGAAACGATGTTTTCCTGAATTGATCGTAAACGTAACGAAAGAGGGCAAAACGATCAGGCTTTTTTTCACTAGGAAGCAGGAGAATGTCCGACCCCCGCTGTATGCGGACACATTTCCTTTCCGTTTTTGAACAATACTTTCACACAACTGTACGATATGATCGTTCCGATCGACATTCTGTGCATCCTAGGGATGGGATGTGCTGGGAGGCATTTTGCCGATATCTTTTGGGATAATCTTGTTGAGAATATACACCTGTTCGCAGTTGAGATGTAATGATGAGAGCCGCTTTTTGCGTGATCGGCGTGCGCGTGGGTGCGGACGATAAGCTAGTCAGAGTCAGTAAATCGTCGCCTGTTCCTGAAAAAGTCCCTGTAGAGCCTGTAGTGTCCCGTGTCCTCATACTCGATGGGCGATATGGGAGCGCTGTCAAAGCTGTACAGAGCGGCGTTGGGGCAGGCGAGGAGTATGGGTGAGTGTGTGGCAATGATGAACTGTGCGTGACCTTGAACACTCATCTTTTTCAGCACCGTGAGGAGCTCGATCTGTCTTTTTGGGGAGAGTGCGTTTTCCGGCTCATCGAGAAAGTACAGCCCACTGATTCTGTACCTGCTTTTGAAGTACGACATGTGTCCCTGACCGTGCGACTGGGTAATGAGTGATTTTCCCCCGAAATGTCTGAGGTTTTCTGTTGACACCACTCCCCATTCCTCGACGACTTCCGCAAAAGTGTTGAAAATCTCCGAAGCGAAAAAGGATCCGGGCACCGGCCCATCACTCCAGGTCACCTCAATGAATCTGTGAAGGAGTTGCTCGTATTTGTTAACCAGCATGCGGCTTCCTTCTGTACGCTCCCAGATATGAATACCGCTTTTTTTTGCAATCGCGCGAAGCAGCGTTGATTTTCCTGTGCCGTTTTCACCGACAAAGAACGTGATCGGATTTTGGAGAGAGAGCGAACTGGTCTTGTTGAACGTCTCGATATTGAACGGGTAAACGGTTGTGAGTGGAAAGCTCTTATGAAGAAATCGAACTTCTTTCAGATGCATGGTGATGCGGCCCGCATAGGTTTCTTGATGCGTGAGATCATAATATAGCGTTCATTTTTCTGAGGTGCAAGTATTCTTGACTTTTGAGAGAAGAAAGGACAATTTTTACATAAAAATTCGGAATTGAAGGGAAATGAAGACCATGAAAAAGTGTTTGAATGCGGGTCTGCAGTTCATGGTGATTGTGTCTGTGCTCTTTGGAGGTGTGTATGCGTATGCGGGGTACAACGAGAACAGTAAAGTAGAAGCGGCAACGGAAGTGCTTCAGGAGATCATGGAAGTGCCAGAAACGAGCGTCCCCGTTTCACTTCTCAAAAATGCGTACGGTGTTGCAGTCATTCCAGGTGTCGTGAAGGCGGGATTCATCGTCGGGGGAAGAGCCGGGCGGGGGATACTGGTCGTCCGCATGTCGGACAAAACCTGGACAAACCCGACATTCGTGACGATTGCAGGCGCAAGTGTCGGATTCCAGGTGGGAGCACAGTCTACGGATGTTATTCTGGTTTTCAAGAGCAGAAAAAGTATCGACGGCATCGTCAAGGGGAAATTCACGCTCGGAGCGGATGCGTCCATAGCTGCGGGTCCGGTTGGCCGTCAGGCCGGCGCTGGCACCGATCTTCAGTTCAAGGCGGAGATTCTTTCTTATTCGAGAAGCCGTGGAATATTTGCAGGTGTTTCACTCGAAGGATCCGCCTTGCAGATCGATAATGAGTACAATGAAAGTTTTTACGGGGAATCCGGAATCACCGTAGACAGGATTTTCAGCGATAAAGGTCTTAAGGCACCGGCTGTTGCTGACAAGTTTCGAAGAGAACTCGCCTCACGCTCTCTTATGGAAAAGTAAAACAGTCTCAGCCTTATGCACATCAATAGGGAACAGGTGCGTGGGTTTTCTCGGGTGTATGATCAGTTCATTTTTAAGTTCATGTTTCCATTTTGCGGCCTAAGCCCGAAAAAAAAGGTCGAAACAGTCGGGTTATTCCTGTGCTGTGTAGTACTCCATTGCTTCCGGCAAAGCTTCCTTTAATGCCTGAATGCGTTTTTCATCGTGTGGGTGAGTGGAAAGAAACTCGGGAGGCTTTTCCCCGGAGGAGAGACCGCTCATCCTCTCCCAGAATCTGATCGCTTCTTTTGGATTATACCCCGCTTTGGCCATGAGGATGAGGCCGATGTAATCAGCCTCGCTTTCGTGTTTCCTGCTGAAGGGAAGTATGACACCCACTGTTGCCGCATACCCGTACCCGTTCAGTATGCTTCTCTGAGCCTCAGGTGTTTTGTTTGAAACCGCAGCCTGAAGCAAACTGCCGATCAGCCCTGCAACCATTCCTTGTGACATTCGCTCTGCTCCGTGCCGTGCGAGAGCGTGCGCCACTTCGTGCCCCATTACCACAGCAACTCCTGTTTCATTCTCACAAACGGGGAGAATCCCTGTGTAAAACGCGACCTTTCCGCCCGGAAGTGCAAATGCATTGACCATTGTGTCACCTTCGATAAGGAGAAATTCCCAATCGTACTCGGGCTTATCCGCTGCAGCTGCAATTTTTTCCCCGACTCTGTTAAGCACTTCGGTCCATTCCTTGTCTGCGCTTATTACTACCTCTTCCCGTATCTGGGTGAACGCGTCTTTACCAAGAATAATTTCGTCTTCTTCACTTACAAGCATCAGGGCACTTCGTTCGGAATACTCTACCGTTGCGCATCCTGCAAGAAAAAAAACCAATCCAAGAATGTAAAGAAATTTTTTCAATCTCATATTACACCCCATATGTGTTTTCCCTTAAAAATAAACTTCTTTCAGGGACAGTCAAGAGAACATGACACGTGCCATTGCCTTAACAATGAATATTCATTATGCACGTTGAAATGGTAAGATTTTTTACAATAAAGGTATCCATGTGTGAAAGTTACTCAATATATA
>CAZOWM010000075.1:0-7240 GCA_964583615.1 uncultured Spirochaetota bacterium
GGAAAAGACAACGCCATTTCGTGAAACGTCGTACATCTTTTTTGGGCGCTCCTCATGTGTTGTGTGAGCTCTTTATAAAGTTCATGGTAGCAAAGATACTCTCCACTATCAATAAGAATTAAGAATTGCCACGAGCTGATTCTGGATATGCAGAGTGGTTTTATATTTTCCTTTATCCTGACGCGTAGTACGCAGTATAATGTAGTGTGCAATTGGAAAATACTGAATGAAATAAGTTACGGCAGGGAATATCGAGAATACCGTTTCTAAGGGTGTTTAAATATGGAGCTTTTTGAGGTATCTGATTTCATCGAAATGAAGCAAATCAGAAGAAAACGGAAAAAAGAGGTGAACATCGGAAACCTCATAATCGGCGGGAACCATCCTGTGGTCGTGCAGGAGATGACATCGACAAACACGGCTAATATCGATGAAACGGTGGAACAGATTCACAATCTCGAAAAGCACGGTTGCAAGCTGATCCGTGTTGCGGTTCTTGACACGGCCTCTGCTCGTGCGATAAAACATATCAAGGAACAGGTCAGCATTCCGATCGTTGCAGACATCCATTTTAATTACCGCCTGGCGCTGATTGCCATTGAAAATGGAGTCGACAAGCTCCGGATAAATCCAGGCAACATCGGTGGACCGAGAAATATCGCAATTGTCGTATCCGCTGCAAAGGAGAGGGGAATTCCGATTCGAATCGGAGTAAATAGTGGATCTTTGGAAAAAAGCATAATAAAAAAGTATAACGGCACAACAGCCCAGGGGATGGTGGAGAGCGCCCTCCATGAGGTATCCCTCCTGGAAAAGCACAACTTTTACGATACGGTCATCTCACTGAAATCCTCAGATATTGATCTCACCGTTGAAAGCAATAAAATCCTCTCTTCTAAGGTTGATTATCCCCTCCATATCGGAATAACTGAATCCGGTTATGGGGAAGAGGGGAAAATCCGTTCCATTGTGGGGCTCAGCATCCTCCTTTTGAATGGAATCGGGGATACAGTCCGGATTTCTCTTATGGCATCAGACCGTCTGAAAAACATCCAGCTGTGTAACGCACTGCTTGATGAACTCGGCATTCTTCATATATAAAACAATCAGGGGTTGAGATGAAACTGGGGATATCTTCTACCTGTGTTTGGAATTTAAGCCCGAAGGAAGCGATCCATTTTGCCGAAAAGCTTGAAATTTACGCCTTTGAGCTCTGGGCGGACCACTATTTTCTGCACACCGATGATGTGAAGACTATCCGGCAGGCCTACAAAGAGACTGACCTCCTGCCAACTGTACATGCGGCAAGCTGGGACCTGAACATCACCTCCACTTCAAAGAAGGTGAGGGATTTCAGCATCAGACAGGGAAAAAAATCCATCGATCTTGCAGTAAATATCGGTGCTCCGATTATTACCATACATCCGGGGAGAAAGAGCTTTTTCAGGGCAGATGTAGAGGATATTTCCCGGATGCAGAGAGATGTTTTTCATGAATTTTCCAATTATTGCAGGGGGAACGACCTTTTGATCTGTATTGAAAACATCGAGCCCACTGTAAAGGAAGTAATGGTAACAGAGGATGACTTTCAGAATTTTTTTTCAGGGATTGATGACACACTCTTCGTCACCATGGACCTGGCTCACCTGGGGAGCTATGAGAAAATAACCTCCTTTTATAGGGCACTGGGGGGGAAGGTGAAGCACATTCACATAAGTGATCTGGATTCCGGTGAAATTCACTTGCCGATGGGAGAAGGATTCCTCGAGACGGAGAGGATAATTTCCTATTTGAGTGGTTCATATAACGGTGTATACAGTCTCGAATTTTATGACATGGACAAAAACGGAGAAAAGACCAGGCAGAGCATTCAGTATTTAAAAAATACCCTTTTGCTCTTAAATAAATAATGATAAGATAAATAGGAAAATATATCAAAGGAGGCAAAGCGTGAAAAAATTATTTCTTGTGCTGGTATGTGTAAGCTTTTCATTGTGTCTTTTTGCAATCCCTTTCGGTGGGGTTAATGAGGCGAAAGCTGAGCTTCGGGGCAGCATCACCCTGTATACATCGGAAACACTCACAGATGTGCAGGACCTGGCAAATGCATTTATGGAAGAAAACAAAAAAGCAAAGGTCAACATTTACCGTTCCGGCACGGTTGAAGTGACAGCAAAACTTCAGGCCGAGATGGAAGCAGATTCGATCCGTGCTGACGTGTTATGGTTTGCGGATATGGCGATGTTTGAAGACCTCGGGCAGAAAGGGCTTCTTGTTAAGACGAATATTCCCGAGGCACGAAATATTCCTCAGCACTACATCTACATGGATGGAATGGCCTACGAGGCTCGGTTGATCTTTCAGATTATTGCCTATAATACAGACAAGGTGAAAAAGCCGGTAAAAGGATGGAAGGACCTTCTCGATCCTGCATACAGAGGCAAGATCGGTTCGGCCAGTGCGCTGTACTCCGGAGCAACCCTCACCCAGGTGACAACTCTTGCAAAAGATCCAGACTTCGGCTGGGATTATTACAGAAAATTAAAGGCCAATGACTGTAAGATTGTAAAAGGAAACGGGGGAGTTGCACGTAATGTTGCAACCGGCGAGTACCACCTGGGAATCACCATTGACTTCATGGCACGAGACCTTATCGAAAAAGGGTCACCTGTTGCTTATGTGTATCAGGAAGAGGGCGCCGTGTATATTCCCACACCGATCGGCATTATGTCAGCAACCCAAAACCGGGAGATCGCAGAAGCTTTTATCAATTTTGTTCTGGGTATAGAAGGACAAAAAATACTCCTCAGCAACGGGTATGTTCCGCTGAATAAAAATGCGCCAATGCCTGAAGGTGTCCCTTCTCCTGCTGATATAAAAGTTCTTAAAACTGATTTTCAGTACCTGAAAAATAACCGTGATGAGATCAGAAATACCTGGGGAGAAATAATGGGGGCAATGTAATACAATCGCAGCAAAAATCGGGGAAGTTTTTTGTTCGCAGTGAGTACTCTCTGTGACTTCCCCGTTTTTATTTTCCCCTTTACGTGAGACAGAAGTCACCCTTCTGGGTAAGCGGGAGAAATTATTCCATGTGGCGGGAATATGAACGTCAAGAGAACACTTTTTTCCTTTTTGCTGTTTGCAATTCTTGCCGTACTATTTATCTATCCCTTTTCAAAGCTTTTTATCATCGGTTTTTCCAGGGAGGGGGGCCCTACACTTCTCAACGCTGTGGAGATCCTGGGAAAAACAACAAACCTCGTTGCTTTGTGGCACACCATATTTGTTGCAGTATTTGTTACTGTGCTGGCCGTTGGGGCAGGAGTAATTTTTTCATGGCTTGTCACGAGGACAAATCTCTATCTCAGGAATTTTTTCCGAATTATTCTCATCATTCCCTATCTCATACCCCCTTTTATCAGCGCTTTTGCGTGGATGCAACTTTTAAGCCCTGTGGGGTATTTTAACAAAATCCTGATGTTTCTCTTTCATCTTGCCGAACCACCCATTGAGATATATGGGCAGTACGGGATCATTTTGGTTTCTGCAATCTATACCTATCCGCTGGTATACATTTCTATTACAAAGGCATTTGAGAGGATAGACCCGACATTTGAGGAAGCTGCACGGATCTCAGGTGCGGGAAAGTTAAGAGTTGTCAGGGATATTACCCTCCCGGTGATGATGCCTGCAGTAGGTGGCGCTGCTGTCATCGTATTCGTGACGTCTACCTCTATGTTTGGGATTCCGGCAATACTCGGTATTCCCAAGGGGTATCTGGTGCTCACTACAAAGATCTTCATCTTCGTCGGGAGCTACGGCACGAAGTACAACTTCAATCTGGCTGCAGCAATGTCCATGCTCCTTATCCTCATCGGGGTTGTGGGTCTATTTCTCCAGAACTTCGTAACACGAAAAGAGAAATATACGGTGATTACCGGGAAGGCTTCAGGCTTTTCAGTGATCGACCTCGGGGCATTGAGGGTGCCTGCAACGATTTTCGTGATTCTCTTTATCCTCTTTATTGTTGTTGCGCCCATCATTGCGGTGGTTATAACGTCCCTTACAAAGGCACTGGGCTTATCGCCGAAATTGAGCAATCTCACGTTTGGGAATTATCAATATGTCCTCTTCAGCGTTCCTGTTGTCTGGCGTGCACTCAGGAACAGCTTTATGCTTGCCCTCGTTGTACCAACGATTACCGTGGTTCTTTCCATACTCTTTTCTTATGTTGAAAGGTATACAGAAATCAGGGGCAGAAAGTTCATCGATTACATTGTAAGTGCCCCCTACGCAATCCCAGGCACTGTTATCGGATTGTCCATGATTCTCGCATGGATTAAGCCTGTGCTGGGAGTCTCCATATACAATACAATATGGATCATTATGATTGCGTATTTTGCACGATTTATGATCTTCCCCATGAGGACGGTGACGGCTTCTCTGAAGCAGATAGACAACTCGCTTGCAGAAGCCGCCCAGATATCAGGGGCATCGAAAAAGAAAGCCGTAATGGACATCCTCATCCCATTGATTAAACCGGGGATATTTTCAGGGTGGTTTTTAGTATTTATGCCTGCCCTGACAGAGCTGACACTCTCGATCCTTCTCTACTCAGCAGGCAGAGAGACAATCGGGGTGACGGTGTACAACATGACTCAGGAGGGACTTGTGCTTGAAACCAGTGCTCTCGCCCTGCTGATTATTGTCTTTGTGCTCTCTTTAAACCTTATTGTAAGGAAAGCCTCGGGTCAGAAGATCAGTGCTGTATAGGGAAGAAAAATTTCCAGTCGTACTGAAATGTGATAGCCCCTGTCACAGGTGATGAAGTTGTATTTACGGAGTAGAAAATGGCACGAGTTGTGATTCAGGACCTTACGAAAAAGTTTGGAAATACCGTAGCAGTATCTGATTTCTCCATCGAGATAGAGGATGGTGAGTTTTTTACATTGCTCGGACCTTCGGGGTGCGGGAAAACGACTCTTCTCAGGTGTATTGCAGGGTTTATTCACGTGACAATGGGAAAAATATACATAGGTGACAGACTTGTTTCTTCTGAAGATAAGAGGAGTTTTGTCCCACCTGAAAACAGGAACCTGGGTATGGTTTTCCAGTCCTATGCAGTCTGGCCGCATATGAATGTCTTTAAAAATATCGCTTATCCACTGAAGATTAAAAAGCTCCCTGAAAAAGAGATACAGAGGAATGTTTTGCGCATTTTAGAGCTTTTAAAGCTTGTGGACTTTCAACACAGATATCCCAATGAGCTTTCCGGGGGACAACAGCAGAGAGTTGCTCTCGGCAGAGCGCTCATCATGAACCCCGAGGTGCTTCTCCTTGATGAACCTCTTTCAAATCTCGACGCAAAGCTCAGGGAGGAGATGCGGTTTGAGCTCAAGGAGCTGCAAAGAAGGATCGGGGTTACGATTGTGTATGTGACACACGATCAAAGCGAAGCAATGGTCATGTCCAGAAGGATCGTTGTAATGGAGAACGGAAAGGTGCATCAGATCGGGACTCCCTATGAGATATATAAAAACCCTCAAAATCAGTTTGTTGCTAACTTTATCGGGAAATCAAACTTTATCGCTGGAGAGCTTTTTGATGTGAGAAACAATACCCTTCTGTTAAGGATTGGTGAGAGAGAAGTTGTTGGCGTTGAAAGTAGAGAAAAGCCACAGAAAAAACAGTTTATTGTCATGGTACGGCATCACAACGTTGAAATCATGAAAAAAAAGCTTCAGGATACTGTCCCGGCAAAAGTGAAGCTCTCTACATACCTGGGTGACCGATTTGTCTACGAGATCGAGGTTGGAACTGAAACCATCAGGGCAGAAGTTCATGAAGATCAATTCTTTAAAGAAGGGGAGGATGTCTTTATCAGGCTCAAAAACCCTGTGGTATTTTAGTTGTGGGATTTTGAGAAGGTAAAATCAGCAGCGTGAAGATTCAAACTTGCAGTCAATGATCGCCTCTGTGTGCGCTATGAGCTCATCAACGAGCTTGCCCTCGGGCAGTGTTTTAAAGGGCTTGCCATTCTTGAACAGGATCCCGGTCTTGTTTTTCTTTCCAGCAATGCCGATGTCAGCATTGCGTGCTTCACCGGGGCCGTTGACATTGCACCCCATCACCGCAACAGCGATGCCTCCTATATCCTCAAGCTGTTTCCCTTGCCGGTTGTACCGCTCCTCGAGGGCTTTCAGTTTTCTGTCAATCGCCACCGTCATCTTCAAAAGATCCATCCTGCAACGACCGCAGGTCGGACAGGAGATAATGGTGTATCCCCTGGGAAAAAGCTTGCAGGAACCAAGTACCTTCTTTGCAAGCGTAATCGCATCTCCCACCTCTTTTTCACTGTCGCTTTCCCCTGAAGATGGCTGCAAGAGGAGCGCTTCCCCGATGCCTTCGTAAAACAGGCTTCCAAGAATGAGGGAGTTTCGGAGCAGGTTCTTTTCCCGGCCTCTGCTCTGCTTTTGGGAAATGAGGTGGTGTGTGCCGAAGCGCTCTTTCATCATCTTTGAGGCATTGAAAAGAATTACAGGATCAGGGTGAGAGATATGGACGAAAAGATTTTGTATACCCGCTCTTTTCAGCTTCTCGTACCGTAGGGCAACCTCGTTTAAGAGAGAAAAAAACGTTTCGAAAGACCTTCCACCCACTCCTCTCATGCAGAGGTACACGCTGCTCCCCTGCTCGATAAGCTCATCTCTGTGACGCAAGAGCTTTTCTACACAGAAAGGCTGTACCGCAATACCCGATACTCCCATCCGGAGCACATCATCGATAAGGGAGGAATCGTCGATTACAGCAACAACGCCGAGAGGGAGAGTATGTGAAATCTCCTCTATACGAGTGATGTCTTCTTGATTCTGTACGTCGAGCCACATACGGGATACGCCCAGTTCTGCAGCAGCCTGGAGGGCTTCTATACAGGAGTGGTTCTCAATCGCTTTACAGGGTATAGATAAATATAAGGGGATACTTCTTTTCACGAAATATACTCTTTATACTTATTAAGTCATTGATATTATATAGTAATATAGCGCACAATGAAAATAATTTAAAGAGATTAATAGAGAAATAACGATGTTTCCCCCGATTACGAAACAGACGGAAACAATTTTTTAGAATGATCGTGTTCCTGTTTGACGGTGTTTCTCTCGGCGGCCTAATAATCTTTTCAATTTGCTTTTGCATCTGCGCGCGTGTAATATAAATGCATGACGAAAACACTCAC
>CAZOWM010000076.1:0-7089 GCA_964583615.1 uncultured Spirochaetota bacterium
CTCATCATTGTTGTGTCGCTTTCCATCTACTCCTAATTTAGAAGGCGGGAATAGCGATTTGATCCTACTACAGGGATCCCACACAAGCTTACGTCAAAATTGATTCCCACTCATGTCATTTTCTTCTATCTGTTTCTCTGTCGGCCGTCCTATTCCCGTGTTCGTTCTTTCACCTGAACAGAATATCGAAAATACTATATGTTCCGCACCTGTGTCTCGAGCTGCCTTTTCACCGATGTCCGACCATAGAGACATCTCTTTTCATCAATTCACGAATCCTTTCTATTCGTTTTTTGAGCTCACTCACCGGTAATCATCCATCGTAACCCTCCTGATATTTTTGGTATGTTCACTAATGTTTCCTTCTCATCATAATGCAATGAGACAAAAAAGTAACCTTTATGAGCAACTATTCGTCTAAATCAATAAACACCATTTCGGAGGAAACGGATGAAGAAAAATATGCTCGTATGGGTACTCATCGTCCTCTTCTGCTTGGCTTCGACTCTTGTGCTGGCAGGGAACAGGGCTGAAGGGAACAAAACAGGAGGGTACAGTACTGCGTCAGAAATAGACCCCGTACAAACCCGCGATCAAAAGAGATCGATGGAAAATTTGGAAGAAAACGAGGCTCTCAGAGAGAGGGAGCGCACACAGTCCAGATTTCAGGAAGAACCACTCGAAGAAAATATCTCCTATTTGGCGCAGGACGGGAAAAGATATGAGTGGAACCATCGATTTACAAAGAGACTGAACATGTACGAAAACGAAGAAAACCAGGAGGCCATCAACAGACTTCTACACAGAATTGCAAAACGTCATAGATTTTCAGATGATGAGGATGCTCAGGGGTTTCTCGATTGGGCCCTGAAGTACCGACCATGGAAAAATATTTGACTGTACGAGAGACGAGTTTCGGCGTAACTTGCAGAGAAGGCACGGCATATTTTCCGTGCCTTCCTTGTAAATTTTTTCTCCATAATGAGGATTTTTTTTGGAAAGCTCGCATATTGATTTCGACTCGCTTCTGAACCATCACAAAGACATGATCTACAACCTCCTCTTCAGGCTGACCGGGAATCATAATACCAGTGAAGATCTTTTTCAGGAAACCTTTATAAAGGTGTACAGAGGATTGAAGAGCTTTAAAGGAGAGTCGCAAATATCAACCTGGATCTACTCCATTGCGGTCAATGTATTTAGAGACCATAAAAGAAAAAACTCGCGGAATCTTCTGGAGAGCTCAATTGCCGATATATCAGAAAAGCTTCCTGCCGGCACTCATGCTCCTAACCCTGAAACACAGGTTCTGGTAGAAGAAGAAAAAAATCGAATTCAAGGGCACATCAACAGTTTAAAAGAATCGATGAAAATCCCTCTCGTACTTCACTATATTGAGGGCCTTCCCATAAAAAAAATTGCAGAAATCACCGGCAGAACTCCGGGATCCATAAAGATTTCTCTGTACAGGGCACGAAATATTTTAAAAAGCAAGTGGGGGAATTCTGAAAATGAGGAAAAACAGTACTCATGATACCATTCTGATTGAAAAGCTTAAAAATTTACCGCGTATTCATGCCCCGGATTCCGTGATAAAGAGATTGTATACACTACTCAAAGAAGGTGAATTAGGAAAAGATGCTCCCTCCTTCTGCGCGTGGGACCTCATCCGTTTTCGAAAGAGTGTATTTATAACCATGGTGCTCACACTTGTGATATCTGTACCCCTCACCCTGTTCACCGCGAGCCTTATTGAAAGGAAAAATCGTGAACAGACGACCTATATTGTGAGATTCATGTACGAAAACAGCGAAGCAAAGAAGGTCCAGATAATAGGAGATTTTAATTACTGGAGCAAAGAAGGCATTGAAATGCGGAAGGTCGGAGACAGCGGTCTATGGATGGGAGAACTCCGTCTCAAAGGCGGCATCTATAAATATATTTTTCTCATCGATGATTCGGCGTGGCGGGTTGATCCGTCCTCTTCTATCTGTGTTACGGACAATTTTGGAAACGAGAGCTCCCTCATCGTTCTCTCCGATGATCAGGAGGAATACAGAGACCTATGAAAATGTTCACTCTCACATTCATCACATTATGCATACTCTTTGTGAACACAAAGGGAATTCTTGACGCATCAGTGAAGAGATCTGTTACGGTTGAACAGGCAATAACTGAATTCTATCCTGACCCCGACGCCTCATCCAGCCTCATCCAGACCGCACTGTCTCTCATTAAAAACGGAATCCCCCAGGAGAATGTATACCGATTCGTGCAGACTGCAGCCATGAATGCGTGTCCTCATGAAGAAGTACGTTACTACATGGACATTGTCGGGGAATTTCATAAATCTGGTATGCCCTCAGAGCTCGTGATGAATACTATCCTTGAGGGGATTGTAAAAGGAGTCAGAAATGAAAAAATTCGAGCTTCACTCGCCTCAACAGAGAAACGCCTTCTGTTCTGTGCGGAGATAGCCGCATCGCACGCCCCCAAACATCGTGAAAAAGAAAAAAAAGACCTGCTTGCAGCCAGCCTGTTCAATGCACTGAACAGCGGCTTCCAGGAAGGTGATCTCCTGCTTCTCAGCAGTGAAGTGCAAACACAGAAAAGGAATGCACACTATTTCTTTGTCTCGATTAACGCAATGATGGAGATTAAAAGCATGGGATTCCGGAATCAGGACACTGTTAAGCTGATCCACGCCTGCATCAGCAATGACTTTTCTATCGCTGATATGAAGGTATACCCGCGCATTGTCGCAAACCTGAATGATACATTAAAGAAAAAGGAGCTCATAGTCGAAGAGCTCATCACACAAATAGAAAATGGGGAAAAACCGGTTTCTGAAAAAAGCGTAACAAAAAAACCTTCCTCCTCTTCATCGGATTCGCGGATGAACAGGAGCCCAGGTAATCCCCCGAAGGGGTCAGAACAGAAAGGGGGAAACTCTCCATAAAATCGAGAATCCCCGTTGAAGCAAAAATCGATATCGGATGAAGCGGCTACACATTCTCCCTCTGCCCGTAGTATGCGTTTTCCCCGTGCTTTCGTAGATAATGTTTATCCAGAAGCGTGCGTTTTATGTTTTCCACCTCAGGATTGAGAAGAACCGACATGAAGTTCATGCGCGCGATCTCTTCGAGCATGTCACTCATGAACACCGCATCTTGCGGATCATCCCCCCAGGTGAAGGGTCCGTGACAAGCAACTAAAACAGCCTTCATCGTGTGGTAGTCGATGTTTTTAAAGGTATTCACGATGAGTGTACCTGTCTCTTTTTCATAACCGCGTGTGATCTGTTCGTCTGATATCACGTCGGTGCAGGGGACTGCTCCGTAGAAGTAGTCTGCATGGGTCGTACCGAGACAGGGAAGCGGCAGTTTTGCCTGAGCCCACGCGGTGGCGTGCCGAGAGTGCGTGTGCACGACTCCGCCTATATCGGAAAATGCTTTATAGAGCTCTAAATGTGTCTTTGTGTCGGATGAAGGGTTCAGCTCACTTTCCATAACTTCACCGTCAAGAGTCACAAGAACCATGTTGTCCGGGTCAAGCTCGCGGTAATCCACCCCGCTCGGCTTTATGGCGACAATACCGCTCTCACGATCTATTCCGGACGCATTCCCAAAGGAGTAGATGATGAGGTTTTTCTCAACCAGTTCAAAGTTCGCCCTGTACACGTCTTCTCTCAGTTTTCGTATTCTTTTATCCCGCATTACGCTCTCCTTATTGTCTGAGTTGCTCTTCGAGAAGTTTCCCGATTTCCTTGTACCGCCTGTACAGCTCATCATACTTCTTTGCTTTAAGAGGGTCGGGAGTAAAGGTGGTGGTGAATCCGCTTCCCATTCTCTTTTGCGCTTCGTAAACCGAGTCGTACGCACCTGCTGCAACTGCAGCAAACATCGCCGCTCCAAGGGATGGTGCCTGCTCGGACTCGGCGACCTTCACCGGCATATTCAATACATCACTCAAAACCTGCATAACAAAGGGAGACTTCTTCGGTATCCCCCCCGAGGCCACAACCTCCTCTATGTCTATTCCTTCTTCCGTGAACCGTTCCACGATCGCCCGTGCGCCGTACGCCGTGGACTCTACGAGCGCCCTGAAGAGTTTCGCTGCGGTCGTGCCGAGTGTGATTCCGGCAACAGCTCCCTTGAGCTTCTGGTCCGCATAGGGGGTTCTTCTCCCGTTCAGCCAGTCGAGGGCGATGAGGCTTTTGTCGATATCCAGTTTTGAAGCCTCTTCAGAGAGCCGGTCGATGATCCGGCCTTCGATCTCAGCCCGGAGAGCATCCGCCTGTTCAGAATCAATGAGTGTGTTCTCCGCCGGAAGGGATTCAAGGGGCCATGAGAGTATGTTCTTGAACCACGCATACACATCTCCGAACCCGGATTGTCCGGCCTCGAGACCGATCATTCCCGGGATGATCGATCCGTCGACCTGCCCGCAGATTCCACCCACAAGCTTGTCTGCCACAATTTCATAGGGAGCAACTGCCATGTCACATGCCGATGTGCCGAGAATCATCACAAAGGACTTCTCCTTCACCTCGGTTCCCACGGCTCCCATATGAGCGTCAAAGGCGCCGACTGAAACGGCAGTCCCCTCCTTCAGCCCGAGTCTTTCGGCCCATTCTGAAGTCAGCACGCCTGCTTTCTTGTCCGAGGTCACCGTATCTGTATACAGCTGTGCCCTCAGCCCTTTGAGCAATGGATCGACTTTTACGAGAAACTCTTCAGGCGGGAGCCCTCCCCACTCCCGATGCCACATCGCCTTGTGTCCAGCAGCGCACCTGTTTCGTTGAAGCAAAAGCGGGTCTGTGTTTCCTGTGAGAATCGCCGGCACCCAGTCTGCGTGCTCGACCCACGAATATGCAGCTTTACCGACTTCCCGGTCAGTGCGGAGCACATGAAGTATCTTCGCCCAGAACCACTCCGAAGAGTACACTCCTCCCTCGTATTTGGTGAAATCAGTCCCGCCACATGACCGTGCGACTTCGTTTATCTCCTCGGCCTCGTTCACTGCGGTATGGTCCTTCCAGAGAATGAACATCGCATTCGGATTATCCTTGAACTCGTCCCTGAGCGCGAGCACGGTGCCTTCTCTGTCAACAGGCGCGGGTGTCGAACCCGTGGTGTCGACTCCGATTCCTATCACATGCTCACCCGACCCTTCAGGAAGGCTTGCAAGTGTCGCGTTCACGGACTGCTCGAGAGCTTCGATGTAATCGAGCGGGTGCTGCCTGAACTGGTTCTTCGACGGATCGCAGTATTTTCCCTCTTTCCACCGTCTGAAGTTCACCACCTTTGAAGCGAGGTCCTTTCCATCTTTTACATCAACAACAATCGAACGCACGGAGTCAGTTCCAAAATCTATTCCGATTACGTATGCATGATTTGCCATGACCGTTCTCCTTTGTTCTCTGTTCGGTGATGAATTCACCAAGAACTAATTAGTCGTAAACTCAATAATTAGTTCTTTCAACTGTTTATATTCTCACAGCTGAGAATATAAAGGTTACGAAAATAGTTCGAATAGCTGAATTATTCACCAAGAACTAATTAGTCGTAAACTCAATAATTAGTTCTTTCAACTGTTTATATTCTCACAGCTGAGAATATAAAGGTTACGAAAATAGTTCGAATAGCTGAATTATTCACCAAGAACTAATTATAACCAACAGAAGAAAAATGGCAATCCAATTCAGCGAATCAGATTTCCATGGAATCGGTCACACGCGGCCCCTTGGGCAACATTATCGATAACCATCATGGTTTCTTGCGAATATTTTACAAAGTACTGCTATTGTGCTTGGCTGCACCCTGTTTCGAGACGAGATAAATGCAGGCTATTTCTTGAGGCATACGACCTGACATCCCTGTCAAATCTGCTGGTTACTAACCGTATGTTGTTACCCCTGAAATAGTGGTCACGGATGACCACTATTTCAGGAATGGGTTGCGCCTCTTTCCTGCTTCACGTCTCAGATACTTCTCCTTCTTTGGACATTTTCCCACCGAATATAAATCAAATCCCGTAAGCCCCCGGTTTATATAAGGCAAAGGGTTTTTGGAGAGCCGTTTGCCTGGTTATAAACCAAGGGGAAAAAATGTCATTCAGGAGATCCTTCAGGACCATTTCAAATCCTTTGAAGAAAACTATGACACACAATACTCAAAAAAGTACGGCAAATACAGGATTATCCACATCAAGGAGACAGTCGAACGTTTCATTGAATGTGGAGACTACTCTAAAGGTATCGCACGGATTAAATGCACCAATACTCATTGCAAACATGAATATTTTCGGCCTTTCATCGCTTCGCTCAAAGGGGCATGCAAGAGCTGGTATCTTTGCCCAAGCTGCGACCCACAGGATGTGGGAAGTGCGGGCGAGGACAGGATGTCCAAGAGCCTGCTAACCAGAAAAGGCTTCTGCTTTTCTCGGAGCACCTCTGGGGAAAACGTGCTCCTGAGGCTCCCTCACCGCCAGTTTGTATTTACCGTCCCCAAACTGCTTCGACCCTATTTCAAATATGACAAAAACCTCTTCGAAGAAGTTTCAAAGATCATATTTTCGATCATACGTGATTTCTATAATGGAATAGGGAAAACAACAATAAAAACAGGGATTATTGTGTCGTATCAGCCCTTTGGAGATCTTTTGCGATTCAATCCACACTACCACTGTATCGTTTTGGAAGGAGGGATCGATGAAACAGGCTCTTTCCACCATATCCCATTACAAGATACCTCAAACCTCACCGAGGTGTTTCGGAGACGGGTGATACAGCTGTTTGTAAAAAAAGGTCTGCTCGATCGCGGTTTTGCGTTGAAGGTTCTTTCATGGAAGCACTCCGGGTTTTCGGTGGACAATTCCGTCCCGATTCCCGCATCGAGCAAAAAGGCTCGGGTAAACCCGAGCCAGTATATCGTCAGGCTTCCCGTGTCGCTACAAAAGATACTTTACGCTCGTTCAAACGGAACAGTAATATACAAGACGAAATACAATGAATACTGGCAAGAAAATATCAAATTATTTAAGGCAAGCGGATTTAACACAGAACTTACAATGCATATACCGCCTAAG
>CAZOWM010000077.1:0-5934 GCA_964583615.1 uncultured Spirochaetota bacterium
GTCTCCTGGCTCCCGGATTTTCTTACTCACAGCTACTTCTCACAGTATCTCATCCGATCAGTCGACGCACCCTTTGCGCGTGTCCAAAAAAATCATCAGGATGATTCTCTGTAATGTATACTGCTGCTTTCATCCCCGGTTACAGTGGCGGGACCGCTGCGGCTTTTACCGCATTCCCAAAATGCAGCCATACTGAGAAAGATCATTGTTGCGTTATGTTACCTATTCTATGAAAGAAAGTCAACGAATTTTCAATTTAAGGCAATTTAAGGCACGAGAAGCACACAATTGTTTTTTCGGCAGGAGATATACTGTATGTTTTTTAAAAAGTTTTGGTTCTTTTTACCCATGGATAATCCCGCACTGAATCATTGACAGCCCGCCCGGAACAAATTACAATAAGCTCCATGCACGGGTTTTTTTACGAATTCGGGAAGTGGTTTCTGGACCATGTCGATCATTTTACGAGTTTCTGCGCGTACAGCATCCGCCTTCTTCTCATTACTGTTCAGCGAAAACAATCCATACGCACGGGTCTTCGAGTGCTGTTCAAGCAGGTGCTCTTTACGGGCGTTGATGCGCTTCCGCTTATCACCATCGTTGCGCTCTCTATCGGCGCGATTTCCATTTTCCAATCACAGACATTTTTGCCCCGCTTCGGAGGAGAGCCGTTCATCGGAAAGCTCCTCGTCATCGTCATCATCCGTGAGCTCGGTCCGCTGCTCACTGGATTCATCGTGATTGCCCGGTCCGGTACGGCGATCACCGCTGAAATCGGCAACATGGTCGTTTCCCACGAGATCGAGGCGCTCGAAGCCATGGGTGTCGATCCTATGCGTTACATCTCAATTCCCAGAATCTTTGGAGTTACCGCATCTCTCGTGAGCCTGAACATCTATTTCAATATTTTTGCAATACTCGGCGGGTTTTTCGTTTCGAAGCTGCTGATCGTTACGAGCCTGACAGCGTTTCTTCAGAAGCTACTCAGCTCGACCCGACTATCTGATATTATCATCAGCATATCAAAGGGATTTATCTTCGGAATCCTCATATCACTCATCTGTACTTTTCAGGGATTTTCTGTTAAGTTTTCTTCTACCGAGGTTCCGCAGATGACGACGAAAGCGGTGGTTTATTCAATTGCCGCTACTTTCATTGCCGACGGCATCGTGACCTTCATCTATTATTTTTAAGGACTGCATCTGATGGCAGAGGTTATTCTCAAGCTCGAGCACATTTCGATAAGTGATAGTGATGAAATCATCATCAACGACATCTCGATGGATTTTCCCAAGGGCAAGCTCATCGCCATCACAGGTCCTTCAGGATGCGGGAAAAGCACTCTTTTAAAAATCGCGGCAGGGCTCGTGTATCCGGATGTGGGCAAAGTGTTCATCGGCGATACGGATATCTTCAGTATTCCGAGAACATCTCTTTTCAGAATGCGCAAGGACTTTGCATTCATATTTCAGGATGCTGCGCTTTTATCCAACCTCACCGTGTACGACAACATCGCCCTTCCCCTGCGCTATCATTCCAATTTCTCAGAGAACGAAATACACGAGAAAGTGATGTACATGCTGCAGAAGTTCGACCTCGAAAATGAAAAGCAACATTTTCCCGCACAGCTCTCCATGGGCCAGAGAAAACTCGTAGGATTCGCACGCGGGCTCATCCTCGAGCCGACGCTCGTTTTCATGGACGAACCTGCAACCGGCATCGACGCCATCGCCCGTGAAAAAATCGTAAACACGGTCATCCCTCTGCGGGACAATCCCGAAATAACCGGAATACTCGTAAGCCATAACCTCGATATCATAAAAAACACTGCGGATTACATCGCGCTCATGCACAATACCCGTCTCTTTGCGTACGGAAAAAGAGATGAGATTCTGAAATCGAGGGATCCTATCATACAGAAAATTCTCTCTATTATCATAGATGAGGAGGCTGCAGTAGCAGAAGAGGTCCTTGGCATTCTGACGGATCGCTGAACCGGCCTCGAGTGCATCGCTCCCGTGGGGTGCCGGTTTTTGCGTGTTCAGGGAAATCGCGGTAATCAGGAAAAAAAAATGTCATTCAAAATCAAACATTTGGAAAAAATTGTCGGTGTTTTTCTCACTCTGGTCATTCTCATTATTGTCGTGGTAATCATCTTCATCGGAAGGGAGCAGCGCTGGTTCGAAAAACAGTACGAGTTCAGTACGAAGTTCCTTCGGGGGGAGGGAATTTCTCCCGGTCTGCAGGTACAGGTGAAGGGAATTCAGATCGGTGAGGTGAAGTCGGTGTTTCTCAGCGAAGACAACTGGATAGAAGTCACATTTACCGTGTATGATGAATACTCCGAGCGTATCCGCAAAGACAGCGTTGCGAAAATGAGATCTCCTCTATTGGGGAGCAAAGCCCTGGAGATTATCCCCGGAGAAAAGGACATGCCCGTACTCGCCAACGGGTCATACATCTGGTCTGTTGACAGTGAAGAAGGCGCGCGAATTATGGCGGAAAAGGCAAAAACGGAAAAACCAGATGAGATTACCCGAATCCTCCAAAATGTGGAACAACTCACCTACAATCTTTCCGCAGCAGAGGGAAGCCTCGAGCATACCCTTCACAGGATTTCTGCCTTTTTTTCGTATCTCAACTCCGAAGAGGAAAGCTTCAAGCTGATGCTCGCCCAGCTGGACGAAATTACGAGGCGGATAGAACAGAAAGAGGGGAGTATCGGCAAGTTCATGGATGACAACTACGAGATCTACAACAGCACTGTCTCCATGATGCAGAAGCTCAATCTCGTCCTCGACGATTTTCGTACCCTCTCACGGACAATGGCAGATGCTTCTCCGGAGCTCAAGGCTGCAATTGAACGCAGCAACCGGACCATGGATGAAGCAATCGGGCTGATGAAAACATTGAATCAGAACTTCTTCGTGAGGGGATTTTCGTCGAGAAAAGTGCCTGAAGCGGTTCCCATTGAAAACGCGGAACGGGAAGGAGGGTACTGATGAAACCGATTTTGACCCTTGCTTTCTGTGCTGCACTGCTTTTTACCTTTTCCTGCGCGACAGACAGACCCCTAACTCTGGTAAGGGAATCTGCAAGGGATTACGAAGAACTTGCGCTCGAACACTACAACAGCGCAAACTATGAGGCTGCACTCACTTTTTACGAGAAAGCCCTCTCTGAAGACCGGAAAATCAATAACATGGCAGGTATCGCCTCCGACCTCTATAACATCGCCCGCTGTTACATCAACTTCGGGCACTACGAAAATGCCGAGAAAGTGCTGAATGAAGCCGTGGCGATAAACGCTCACATTGAAAGCATGAGCGGGGTGGCCGATGACTACTCCCTGCTTGCCTCGATCAGGAAACAGCAGAAACAATACCCTGAGGCGCTCGAGCTTTTGAAAAAGAGCCTCGAGCTCTACAGAGAGGACAGAAACGACCGGGGGGTTGCGACTACCAGGAACAACATCGGAACGATCTACATCAAGACAGGAAGATACGAGGAGGCGCTGGATATCATCGAATCATCTGTTCCGGTATACAAGAAAATAAAGAATCATTCAGGGCTTGCCGCAGCCTATAACAACATCGGATACCTCCACGAGCTGGGCGGAAAACCCGATCTTGCGCTGAACTACTACCTCCTCGCACTCGAGGAGGACAAGTATATAGAAAACAGCGCGGGCATTTCGAGCGATCTCAACAGAATCGGTGAGTATTACAAGAAATCAGGGGATTTCGATACCGCGCTTTTCTACTACAAGCGGGCGCTGGAAGTAAACAGGGAGCTCCTGCTCGTAGACCGTGAGAAACAGGACCTGAAGAACATCATCGATCTTCTCGGCTCCATGGGAAGGATTGAGGAAAAACAGATCTATGAAACCGCGCTGAAACAGCTCGAGGATACGGCAGGAGAGTAGCATTCCCGCAGCACGCCCCGGATTCCAGCCGCTCCGGTCCACTTCGCTGATCATCCATACGGAGGAATGCCCTTTACGGACATACGGTCGCTCCACACTGGAGACGGGGTAACGCACGGTATAGATCACAATTCTGAGCCATCTGAGATGATTGGAAAATGAATTCCCAAAATGAGTTTTTCATATTATTCGGAACAGTTATTTATTTTGCAAGAAGGTCGAGATACTTGAGACACAATTGACAAAATATTTTGCATTCTACAATTTTATCTGGATTCACAGTAGGCGAAAAAGAACCATAAATTCTAAATTCATGTAAAAATAAGATTACAGGAGCGAACAATGAAAACGGAAGGGATCTTGAATAGTAATCTCATCAGAGTAATGGGCAGAATGGGTCACGGGGACCTTCTCGTTATTACGGATCGCGGGTTCCCATTTCCTCTTCACGACCTTACGGAAACAATCGATCTCTCAGTAACGAAGAATATTCCAGCATTCATGGATGTCGTCAAAGCCGTTGTTTCTGATTTTGAGATCGAAGAGGCGATTATCGCTGAAGAAACAGAAAAGATAAGCCCTCATGTCCAAAAACAACTTCTCGATGTACTGAGTAAGAAGAAGAACAAGGGCAATGACATAAAAATCACATACATTCCGCATGACAAGTTCAAGGATCTCGTGCTTCACGGGGCCGAGCGAGGAGAGCCCGTGGCGTGCTTCGTCAAAACAGGCGAGTTCACCCCCTATGCGAATGTCATACTGGTTTCAAGCGTGCCCTTTTAATGCATACGTAGTTTTCGTACAGAAGGCCGTGTGATGAGCATTCCTGACTGCGCTCTCTATTCAATGCACTTTACGATCCAATAAGAAAAATGCTCTTTATTCCCTAGGTGAACTAGGTTTTGTAATGTAACACTGCAGCGGCGAAGTTTACGAAACTGATACAAAATCTCGTTTGCATTTCAAAAAATGCCTTACCGCTTTCTCTAACATCGTGTACATAAACAGCAATCTTATTGCACTCTCACTATCAATTCTGTCTCTCGGGACTCTTATCGTAATCATCCAGCTGGCATGATAATTTGCCGTAGCGGTATCAGAATGTATTTCCGTATTATGAGCTAAGCGAATTACTTGTTGATTTTTTTACGGTTGCTTAAGACTTGCGATAGCAACTTGGATTTCACAATATCTCTTCATGCTTTTTAATGAAGCAAAACATTGCGGGAAGTTAATGCGTTTTTTTAAAAAGCAGGCTATAACTATTGCGCTAATAACAAATGCATATAATAATAAGGTTAAAAGCAATTTTTTTACTTTTTCTGAATAACTGCCCTTCAGAAATATAGTTTGCTACATAACCAGAATATTATGTCGGCTATCGCACATATCAATGACAATGGGAAATCTCAACTACTTGAAAACCATCTTTGGAGCACAGCTTATCTGGCATCTGAGTTCGCTTCTGTTTTTGGTGCTTTCCAGTGGGGAAAAGCAGCTGGACTGCTCCACGATGATGGAAAATACCTGGCTGATTTTCAGGAAAGAATCCAAAACTTAGCAAGGGGTAAACCGGCAAAGCGTGTAATACACTCAACAGCAGGCGCAGTTTATGCTCTAAATCATATTAAAGATCCTCCTGAAGCAGGGAAGCTCCTCGCTTACTGCATAGCAGGGCATCATAGTGGTCTTCCTGATGGTAAGTCAGAGATGGATGATACGGACCTCATGAGCCGTCTGAAGCGGGGAAATGAAGGGCCTTGATTTTTAGCAGAGAAAATTGGATCTCTTGAAAAACCCCGGTTTTTTGAAGTTCAGATTACTAATAAGTTCCTGGTGAATAATTCACCATTTCAAGCACTATTGTTTGATTTCAAACCATCAATTTTTCAATTTAGATTTATTCTCTTTTCCGTTGTTACTAGTTGTATCTGTTTGTCCGTTTGTCCCCCTGTAACCTCTCACATTGAAGTGATTCGGTTTGCTTTCCCTTTTCCATATTACAC
>CAZOWM010000078.1:0-4004 GCA_964583615.1 uncultured Spirochaetota bacterium
GGGTTAATGGATTTTCGTGCTCTTTTAAAAGGGACACTGATCACAGAAACAATGCTCGTGCACGAGGTAAACGACATGCCCGAACAGGTGCTGGAAGTGGCGGAGTTCATACACAGACTCAACCCTGATATGAGCTATATTTCTATTCCCATCCGATCGCCTGCAGAAAAGTGGGTGCGCCCACCAAACGAGCACAGACTGTACCTGGCTTATCACATCTTTAGGGAACGGTCATTGAATACCGAACTCATCAGTGAATATGAAGGGAATCAATTCACGCGCACAGGGAATTTAGAGAAAGATATCCTCAGCATTACTTCGGTCCATCCCATGAGGGAGGACGCTGTTTGTGATTACCTTTACAGAGATAACGCCCGCTGTGTTGTAATAGAAAAGCTCATTGAGGAAAAGAAACTGTTGAAATTCGATTATGAAGAAAACACATTTTACGTCAGAAAATTGAAATCTGACTGAATGGAGGGTTTATGGAGATCATTGCACGAGGCTCATATGTAATTGCATCAGCGGCGGATGGTGAGAGGGGTGTAATCAGAGACGGTGCGGCCTATTTCTCAGGGAACAAGGTGGGAGAGGTCGGTGAGTACAAAACATTGAAGAAAAAATATCCCGACGCCGAGGTTGTGGGAAACGGGAAGCAGCTTCTCATGCCTGGTATGATCGACAGCCACAGCCATGGAGGAGGACTGACCTTCATCCAGTGCGGAATGCCCTACGATTACCTGGAAAATGTCCTTTTCGATTGGGCGTATATGCCGGGGATCGACCCGGGGCTCAACGCAACGCTTAGTGCGGTCAGGCATCTGAAAAACGGCTGTACGACCATGCACCACAACAACTGGGGTGAAGAGCCGAATCGTGCGGAGAACGCAGAAAAGATAATTCAGGGATATATGAAAACCGGTATACGGATCGCTTATTCACCAGGCGGGAGAAACGTGAACACGCTTGCACTTGATGATGAAAATTTTTACAATACTCTGCCGCGCAACCTGCAGGAGTTTGCCGCGCCGATGGTATTCAACGATAAGCTTCTTATCGTTGAAAAATATCTCGAGCTTTTCGACTATTTGTATGACAAGTACAACGGCAAAAACGTGCGAATTATTTTCGGTCCAAGCTGGGTTCAGGGATCCACAGATGATTTTCTCACCCGTGTAAAGAAAAAAGCTGACGAACTGGGAAAGGTACAAATCCATATACACACGCTTCAGTCGCCGGTGCAGAAAGCCTACGGCCTTAAAAAATATGGAAAGTCACTCCTCGCCCATCTTGATGATCTCGGGCTCGTCGATAAAAACCTCACACTCGGGCATGCTGTTTTTCTTGCGAATGAGGACGTCGATCTTCTGGCGGAAAAGGGAGCCTCGACAACCCATCATCCGAGCTGTAACTTTGCAGTAAGAAACGGGATTTCACCGGTGTATTCTCTTCTCAAGGCAGGGGTAAACGTGGCGATCGGCATAGATGATAAGGGAATAAACGATGATGAGGACATCATCATGGAGTTGAAACTCGCGTATAATCTCCACAGGGTGTCCGGCTTTGACCTCACGCACACGCCTGCGCTGAGCCCGTGGGAGATACTGGTCGTGGGAACTGTCAACGGGGCAAGGGTGTGCGGGTATGAAGGAGAGGTTGGTGAACTCAAGCCAGGCATGAATGCAGATGCTGTGCTTGTTGATCTTGATGAGATGTTACGCGCCCCGTGGGCATCACCAGATGCGAGTATCGGAAACATTTTCATGCACCGGGCAAAGGGGATGCACGTGAACACCGTGATCGTGGATGGAAGGGTAGTGATGAAGGAGCGAAGCATTCTCACCGTGGATGTGGAGAGCCTCCATGATGAAGTGAGAAAGGAAGCTTCAAAGGGTATAAGCGCGGAGCACAGAGCGTTTGCTGAAAAATTACAAATGATCAAATCGTACTGCCAGAAGTGGTACGAAGGGTGGGAGAAAATCGATTACAAGCCCTTTTACCCGATGAACAGTGAAGTGTGACGTTTTTTTCACCCAAATCCTCGATGACGTGCGCTGGAAAGTGAGAAAATCGGAAAACGAGAAAATTATCTTGACAAATATTTTCAGTTGTCTACAATAAACAGTAAATATCCCCTGTTTTGAACCATGATAATAGCCACAGTATCACAGAGTGCGTTTCATTTTCTCAAGGCGAAGATCATCACAGGTGAGCTCGAAGCGGGAAAGAAGCTCGATGAGAGCAAGCTCTCAGAACGGCTTGATATTTCGCGACCGCCAATTCGAGAGGCTTTCAGAAGGCTCGAATCGGAACATCTCGTGTATACCATCCCATGGAAGGGTACCTTTGTCTCAGGCATTTCGATTGAAGACTTCATCGAGCTGTACCAGGTAAGGGGAATGGCGGAATGCTGCGCACTGGACATTCTTGAAGAGAAGCACATACGAGTGATTCCTGAGCTCGAATCAGCACTGACTGACGTAGAGGAGTTCTCTCTTCTGCTCGATGCGACTCCTGGGCAGGAGCTGAAACTTGTGATCAAGATACAGGATTTTCATGTCAGGCTTGTTCAGGCGGCAAACAACTCCCGTCTTTCATCTTTTTACGAAACGATCAACTCAAATGTCTGCAGGTACACGTATATTTACACGTCCGCACCGGACATGGTTAAAACATGGCGGGAGGAGCACCGGCAGATTGCTGACATGATAAAGGCCGCCGACTACGGCGAAGCAAAACGTACTCTCATCGATCACATCAATGCATACAGGAAGGGATCGTTTCTCGACCTGATGAAAGAGGAGATACAAAAAAGGACTCATAATCCGGAGGGATAAGCTCACGCACCTTAAAACGGTAAACCGGAAGAACCCGAAGGGGAAAAACCGGATGGACAAGGTTTTTACTCCTACGTGTATGTAATCTTTATTGTCACATATGTGATAATTATCATAAAATAAGGAGGGTTGTATGAAAAAGGTAAAAGTGTTGCTCATCATGGTTGTCTTTCTTTGCGCTGCAGGATTGGTCTTTACGGGAAGCAGCGGGCCGAAGCCTGAAAAAAAGGCTGAGGAAGAAGTGATCAAGATCGGCGTTCTCATGAATCTGACTGGTCCATGGGCTTCGATCGATGGTCCTGCCTGGAACTCGATACAGCTTGCGGTCAAGGACCTCAATGACGCAGGAGGTGTTCTCGGAAAGAAGGTCGAGGCGATGTGCATCGACACCAAGGCCGACGAGGCGGAAACGGTGAGCGCGGCTGTGAGGCTGTGCGAGACTGAGGAAGTAAATGCGGTCATCGGATACTGCGATACCCACTGGGTGTTGACTGCCGCACCGATCGTGAGGGAGTACGGGATCCCCTTCATCACCGCTGGGGCGACTCACCCCCGTATCCCCGAAAGAAGCGGTGCGTGGCTCGCATGTTTCAGTGATGCGGCGCAGGCTTCCATCGTTGCGGAGTACGCGTATAAGGAAAAAGATCTTCGCACGGTTTCTGTGTGGATCGACAACGCCTGTGACTTTTCAGTTGCATGCTGCGCCTTTTTCGAGGACGCATTCAAGCACTACGGTGGGGAGGTCGTGTATGAGGACTACTTCGAAACGGACTGGACCGACTACTCTGCGCTCGTTACCAGGCTCAAAAGCAGGGCAGACGAAGTGGATTTCGTGTATGTGGGCGCTATTCCCGGGAACATCGGAATTATTGTGAAGCAGATACGGGAAGGCGGAATCACCATGCCGATCTACAGCGAGGACGGAGCCGACACCCCACTTCTCGCAGAGGTGGCAGGAAGGCATGCGGAAGGTGTTATCATCACGAGTCATATGACGCTCGAAAGCAAGGAGCCCCAGGTGGTGAGGTATATCGAGGGCTACAGAGAGATGCACGGCAGGAACCCTGAAAACGCATTTGCCGCGCTCGGATACGACGCAACCATGCTCGTTGCGGAAGCTATCAAAAAGATTGGCTCCGCAGAGCCGAAAAAGATAAGCGCCGGTAT
>CAZOWM010000079.1:0-2653 GCA_964583615.1 uncultured Spirochaetota bacterium
ATTCCTTTACACTCTTTCCGAGTGCGATGCCTTTCATTACCTCGTATTCACGGTCGGACAGCCGCTCGTGACTGCTTGTTTCTGTTTTCCCGCCGATATCTGCTACAAGTCTTTCTGCGATACTGTCGCTCACGTATTTTTTTCCTGATGCGACTTTTCGAATCGCCTCTATCAATAATTCAGGCGCGCAGCTCTTTGTCAAGTATCCGGACGCGCCTGCACGCAATGCCCGTATCGCATACTGTTCTTCGGGAAATATACTTAAAATCAGAACAGGTGTGTGAATCTCGAGGCTCCTGAGCTCCTTCAAAACATCGACTCCTCCCCTTCCAGGCATTGATATGTCCAGCAGGATCACGTCATACTTTTCTTTAAGAGCCGTGCCCAAAACTTCGGCACAGTTTCCCGCTTCATGCTTGACGTGTATATCCTCTGTCTCAGAGAGGATCTGCTTCAAACCCTGCCGCACAATTGGATGGTCGTCCGCGATAAGTACGTGAATCATCTTCCATATCCTTTCGATCTATACTTATTGGGAGTTTACCAGTCACAGATAAATCGGCAATCAGCCTTTGTCCGAAAAAAGTGTCAGATGATTTCTCTTTCATCTGTAAGTGATAGTCCTACACCGTTAATATATTGATATACAATATATTGCATTATCCCGTACGCTCTTCAGAAAGCGGTATGCTCACTGTTAATTTAGTGCCCTGGTTTTTTCTTCCGATTATTTCAAACGCACCCTTCAAGAAGGATACGCGCTCCCGGATACCCATCAGACCGAGAGAGCTTTTACTGTGGATTTTTTCCTGCGAAATGCCTCTTCCGTTGTCACGAATTTCTAATCGCGCAATTCCCCCGGAAATTCTCAACAGGACATCGACTTCTGTTGCGCGGGCGTGCCGTGTGATGTTGGTAAGCGCCTCCTGTAGCACCCGGAAAAGAACGACAGCGCATTTTCCGTTCTTCACCTCTTCACCCTCACAGGTGAGGCGACACGGGATCCCTTCCCTCTTTTGAAACTCGTCCATCTGCCATTCAACTGCGGCAAAGAGGCCGAGGATGTCCAGAATCTGAGGCCGCAGCTCACTGGAAATTCTCTGCACCGTTTTAATCGTTTCGTCGATAAAGACGGTCATTTCCTGAATCTTCATTTGTAGAGATTTCGTATCGTCCTGAAAATGTTTATCAATCCATGAGGTGTTCATCCTCAAAACCGTGAGCGCCTGCCCCAGCTCGTCGTGTATTTCTCGTGCAATGCTCGCCCGTTCATGCTCCCTTACTTCCTGAAGGTGTTCTGAGAGATGCTTCAATTTTTCTGCGGTTTCCTGCAGTTCGCCGGTTCTCTTTTGTAATTTTTCCTCACTCTTCTTCCGCGCGAGTGTGTTTGCGAAAATCTGTTCCAGGAGACGAAGCCTCTGTAAAAAGTCTTGTGTCCAGTTTTTCTCTCTATATAAAAAAGCAAAATCAAGCATGCCAAGAAAGGAGTTGCCCACCATCATTGGAAGGACAATACACGACTTGATGCCTTCTTTGAGGAGGTGCCACCGTTCCTGCTGCGCCTCCTCAGGCAGATCGTCGATGTTTTTCACAACGACCATCTGTCCATCGAGCATTTTCTCAGTAAGCCAGGAATAATGCTTCAGTATAACAGGCGGTTTCGGAACACGCGGTGCAGTGTAAAAATGTGAAATACAAAACAGACCATCTTTCTCCTTGAACTCGAAAATTGCCCCGCGGTCTGCGCCGAGAAACGATACGAGCTGCTTCAACCAATAGGCGATTTTCTCATCTACACTGTCAGCCGCGAGATTCACGAAAGCAGCCGAAAGCTCGGAGAGAAGCCTTTCAAACTCGAGACGTTCCGCAACAGACCGGTACAGGAGCACATTTTCCAGGGATATGCTCAACTGTGATGAGAGCAATTTGAGTGTTTCAATCTGCCTGTCGTGAAACACCTTCGGTGTGAGGCTGTTTTCCAGATATAGAACACCGTTGAGCTCTGCCTTGTGTTTCAGCGGAACGCACAAAAACGATTTGATGCTCCTTTCGATAACATACGGATCCCGAGAAACTCCATTTTCTGAAGAATCGTCGTCCCACGTTACAACCTCCCCCGTCCTTATGCACAGGTTGATTACACTTTCCGGACACGCGATCCCGTCCGCGCAGTCCAGCCCATGGGTATACTGACGGTTCAGCAGAACATTGCATTGTTTCTTCCTGAAATCACCAACTGCCTGTATGTACCATTTGTTTTCCTGTTTAAGAAATAAAATAGCTCTGTCAGCACTCCCATTTTCCATCACGATGTCCATCATTTTGTTCAGAAGCGATTTGAGGTCTGTTTCCAAAGAGAGTGTCTGCGCTGCTTTCACGACACTTGAGAGATCCAGATTGGATGCGGTGATAAAAGAGGACTCCTTCCACTTGCGAGTTTCCCTCTCTTTCGAGTGCTCTGAGAAAATTGGCGGGTATCTCACCTCGAGCTCTGCAACCTTGAGTCCAGCTCCCCAGGTTTTGTACAGCGAATACGCATTTATTATATAGTATGAAAATGTTTCACCCAGCCCCAGATCAAGACAGCACTCCGCCGCACACTCATAACTCAGCGCCTCATCATGAACAAATCCGCTCTTGCGCGAATCAATGA
>CAZOWM010000080.1:0-2135 GCA_964583615.1 uncultured Spirochaetota bacterium
TTTTACCCCCCATGTAAATTTCGGCACTGAAGATGCGGTCGCGAAACTGGCCAAAGCGGTGAAAAAGCCTCTGCTTCTCTGGGGGCCGAGGGACGAGGCGCCCCTGGAAGACGGGTCGCGTCTTCGTGACACACAGTGTGGGCTTTTCGCAACGAGTAAAATTCTTCTCAGATATGGTGTTCCGTTCTCCTACATCATCAACTCCCGTGTCGATTCACCGGTGTTCGAGCGGGGGTTCAGAACATTTACTGCCGCTGCGCGCGCCGCAAACGCATTCATCGGGGCGAGAATCGGACAGATAAGCACGCGGCCCGGGGATTTCTACACGGTGATCGTCAACGAAGGAGAGCTCCTCGAGCGGTGGGGCATAGAGACGGTTCCCATCACGCTGGTCGATGTTGAGAAAGGGGTGCTCGAGATGGTGAAGTCGGACAAACGGTTGAAGGATACTGTTGCCGACTTCGAGGCACGAGGGATTGCATTCAAGGACATGGATGCTGATACAGTCGCACGGATCGCGGCGCTGAAGCTCTACCTCCTTGACTGGGTGAGCAGGGAAAACATCTCAGCGATTGCGTTTCAGTGCTGGGATGCGCTGCAGATCGCTTTGGGAATCGTCCCCTGCTTCGTCGATTCCGAGCTCACCGCAATGGGCATCCCTGTTGCCTGTGAAACGGATATAAACGGCGCGCTGACTTCGATTCTTCTCCAGAACGCGAGCCAGACCGAAGACCCGACTTTCTTCTGCGACCTCACGATCAGGCACCCGGAAAACGAAAACAGCGAGCTTCTTTGGCACTGCGGACCCTTCCCCTACGAGCTCGCGAAGGACAGAGACAAGGCGTTTGTAGGAAAGCACTTCATTCTCCCCGCGCATTCACCTGGTACGGGAAACTGGGAAATCAAGGGTGGAGATGTTACTGTTGCGCGTTTCGACGGATTTGGAGGGAAATACTCTCTTTTCATGGGGCACGCAAAAGGCACAAGCGGGCCGTTCAATCTCGGAACATTCCTGTGGGTCGAGGTGCCGAACTGGCCGAAGTGGGAGGAAAAATTCATCTACGGCCCGTACATTCACCATGTCGTTGGGGTGCACGACAGTGCAGCGTACGCGCTGTATGAGGCAACACGGTTCATACCGGGCCTCGAACCCGACCCGGCGGATCCCTCGGAAGAGGAGATCAGAGCGTATTTACGCGGGGAATGATGGGGTTTTACTTCAGTAGTATCTCTTTCCGCAGTTTGTAAAACGTGACCACCGGCAGATTATACAGTCTGCCGGGAGGACATATTCTTTCTTTCGTAGTTTTTTTATCTATCGGGAAACCGGGTAAATCGATAGTTCTTGTCTGTGGGCAGTTCCTAAATACGCATACTGGTACACGTATTCTCGTGTGCTATATTGAATCAGTAAGGAGTTAATAGGGATAGTAGTCTCTATGATCACGAAGAAGCAACTGGGGGCAATAAAATGAAACGGAAAACACTCTTTTCGGTCTTTTGCGCGATGCTTGTGATTTTCTTTCTTTCCTTTTTTACAGGATCCGCTCAGAATATAACAATTATTAATCCGCCATCCAAGACGGTAATGTATCAACGTTTTCTTGTTGCCGATCTTGGGTTGGAAGGCGGTGGGAAGCGGAACAGGATATTCCGTGTTGATTTTGCAACTGCTGGGGGGGTAACAGATTCATACAGACTACACATCGAAGTGATTCGACAGAGTGACGGGAAACTGCTTGCGAGCGGAGACACTGATCCCTGGCCCTACAATGCGAAATTTTCAGGGAATCCATACTGGAATTACGAGATCGACGACTCACTCGGGGGCGATTTCCAGGTAAGCGATGATGCGAAAGACCTTGAGAAAAAGGTCCTGGCCACCGGTGCATTTCCTGAGGGAATTTTTACTATTAAAATCGATCTCATCGGGCCCTTAACATTCTCTGACAGTATGACTGTGACCATCAACCACCCCTATCTCGACCCCATCTTCCCCAGGGACACGATGGTGACGAAGTCTCTTCTCAAATTCAGGTGGCGGACAAATTTTTCCAATCGGGAGTTCAGGCTTTACAAAGACCCTCGCGGAAAACAGGAGATCATTTCCGGGTCGCGTCTCCCCCGCAGGAACG
>CAZOWM010000081.1:0-1928 GCA_964583615.1 uncultured Spirochaetota bacterium
CATAGAAGCGGAACAGGAAGAAAAAATCACTGCTGAGATCAAGGATGAATCTGCATTCGTCACGATCATCGAGTCCGATGACCTCGAAGAAGCCTTTACCACTATCTCCGATGCGCTCGAAAAAACAGTGGGCATCACTGTACACAGGCTTGGAGGGCTGGGCTCTTTTTCCACTGCATCGATTCGCGGCTCGTCGACAGAACAGGTTGCGGTATTCATCGACGGCGTGCCGCTGAACAGCGGGAAATCGGGTGTGGTGAACATGTCCAACATTCCCATAAAGGGCGTTGAACGCATAGAGGTCTACCGGGGAAGCGTTCCTCTCAGGTTTCGCACGTCTGCCATAGGAGGGGCAATCAACATCGTGATGAAAGATGTTCCAAAAGAGTTATTTCATCAGTTCAGCGGTTCCTATGGTTCGTTCGGCAGCTATCAGGCAAATGCTACGAGTGCGGGGACTCTCAAGAAAGCAGGGTACATGATCTCTGCAACCCTTTCCGGAACAAGAGGGGATTTCGAGTTCCTCGACGACAATGCGACACCCCTCAACCCCGACGACGACGAGTTCACCAGGCGAAGCAACAACAGTTTCGATTCACAATCAGTTGATGCAAAGCTCTCATTCGACCTGACACCATCCTTCAACATCGAGATCTTTGACAGTTACTTCGACAAGTTCGAAGGAGTGCCGGGAAAGGGTTCGTTTCAATCGGAAAACGCCTCGCTTGATACGCTCAGAAACATCTTCAACCTGAAGCTTAAAAATGAGGGCTTTATATTCGAGAGCATCGATGCGGAAACGAGTGCATACCTGAAATATGAAAAGACAAACTTCCGAGATATTTACGGTGAAATCGGCATCGGCAATCAGGACAACAAAAATACGACCCGCGCGTGGGGCATCGACAGTTATCTGAGCGTCTATGTGGGGCTGAACCAGATACTTTCCGCTATACTTTCATATCAAACCGAGCGGTTCGACTCATTCGATTCTCTCGCAGATGTGGAGCGGGGCGACACGCAGCGGCGGTACACATACAAGGCGGGATTTGAAGACGAGATCTATCTTCTCGGTGGAAAGATGGTGCTTACGCCTCAGGCGCTCTACACCTTTGTGGACAACGATTTCGGAGGAACGCTCCCCTTTTTCAACAGCGGTGTGATCAGCATTCCGGAAGCAGAGGACAAAGGGTTTTTGAGCCTGAAAACGGGGGTGAAATACTCCTTGACCGATGCCCTGCTCGTGAAGGCGAACATCGGGCGGTTTTCGCGGTATCCGAACTTTTCGGAGCTGTTCGGAGACCGCGGGGGAATCATCGGAAACCCGGAGCTTCTGCCGGAAACGGGCGTGAACTGGGACGTGGGTGCCGCCTATGAGATAAAAGACCTTTCTGAAAGAAGAGGCGGAATCGAGAAAATCTATCTCGAGGGGGCGTTTTTTTCGAGCGTATACGATGACCTGATCCTGCTTGAACAGACGTCCCAGTATACATTCAAGGCGCAGAACATATCGAGCGCGGTCATCTACGGTGCGGAGATGAGCTGGGCGTGCGACCTCCTGCGGCACCTCGGGGTAAGCGGCAACTACACATATCAGTACACGGAAAACACGAGTGAGATCCCTTTTTACAATGGAAACAGGCTCCAGCTCCGCCCTGCGCACGAGGTTTTCAACAAGATTGAGGTTTACAACACGTGGGCGAAGCTTTTCTGGGAATACAGTTATTGTGCGCAAAACTACCTGGATCAGGCAAACTTTTTCAAGGTTGAAAACCGTTCGGTGCACAACATCGGGCTGACGGTTTTTCCGAACAAGAACACAACGCTCACCTTCGAGATAAAAAATCTCGGTAACGAGCAGGTCGCGGATGTACGGGGATACCCGCTTCCGGGCCGCTCTTTTGTCGGCACCGTGGTGCTCGAGTTTT